>CADECY010000085.1:23546-41335 GCA_902825945.1 uncultured Acidobacteriota bacterium | reverse complement strand
GCCATTTGCATACTGTGGTAGTTGCTGCGCCCGATCGACTTCTCGAAGAAGGTTGGCCTCATGTAGGGGAACCGCATCCGGTCGCGCGGATCGCCCGGACCCGGACGCGTGGCGGTGTTGAAGCGGCCTCCCACCGACAGGTCGCGGCTGCCCGAACCCACATAGTTCACCTCGAGCACCGTGGATTGCGCGAGTTGGTGCTGTACGCCGAAGTTCCACTGCATCGAATAGGCCTGCTCGAACTCTGGATCGACGAACCACCACTCCTGATTGAAGGGCGTCGGTTCGGGAACGCCGGATGCACCGAGCGAAGAGTCCTGCCCCGTAATGCCGGGGAAGGGCCGGCTGGGCGTGGGGTCGTTCAAACTGCCGAGGCGCGTTACGGAAACGTCGGGCCAAGTGCCGCCGGTTCCGCGCATGCTTTGATAAATGCCGGCCCAGTTGTCGTAGAACATGCCGGCCGAGAAGCGCAAGGCAGTCCGGTTGGTGAGCCGGTAGGCGAGTCCCACACGAGGTCCGAACATTGCGCCGCGTCCGTTGAATACCTTGCCGCCGTTGGCGGAACGGACGTTGGCGGGCAGGCGCCCGTCCGGCGTCGGGATGCAGGGAGCGCGCTGTGAGGAACTGCAGGCGGGTGGCGTGTCGTAGATCAGGTACTCGCCGGTGTCGGTGTTGCCGTTACCCGAAAAGATGTTGAGGTTGACGCGGTCGCCGTACTGGGGAACCCATGCATAGTCGAACCGGAGGCCGAGGTTCACGGTGAGCCGCTGCGTTGCCTTCCACGAATCCTGGAGGAAAAGCCCCAAGTTTCCTCCGAAACGCAGAGACTCGACTATGTTGCGGCGGGTCGAGAAGTTCGGAACATTCAGCAGCATCGATGCCATGGCGTCACCGGTTGTGGCCGATCTCGCCAGATCCGCGGTTTCGCGGCGCGTGAAGTCGACGCCGTGCGATGCTTGTTGCCGGCTCATGGTGGCCCTCATGAAGTCGGCACCCGTCTTGATCGTGTGGCTGCCCTTGACCTTCGTGTAGTTGCCCTTGAGCTGCCAGTTGTCCGCCGGGCGATTCGGCTGGATGATCGGGCTGCCACCGAAATAGTCGGCCACGGCGAAACCCGACACGATCGTGCCGAGCCGGTACTGAACCAATTCCGGCCCGAGGCCGGACTTCTGAATCAGATCGCTGGGCGTGTTCTCGAACGCCACCGTGTTCGGAATCTCGCTGATCGACTTACCGAACTGAACCTGCAGCGTGGCGGTGGGATCCAGGATGTGAACCCAGCTTCCCGACATGTTGTAGGAATCCTGTTCGGAGGTGGAGACGAGGTTGGTGCGGCCACCTGGGCCGGCGTCGGTTTGCGCAAGCGAGCTATAGCGGAACCAGACCATGTCGCTCGGACGGAACTGGTGATCGGCCTTGACCTGCCATTCGTTCTGATCGAGGATGCGCGCGCGGTTATTCAGTGCGTTGAAGCGGGCCTGATCGGTTACGATGGGCGAAGGCACGCCCGTTCCACTGATGTATGCGAGCATCCGCTGATCGATCCGGCTGGCCGGAATCCGGTTACCAGGGAAAGCGGCCCGGACAAACGCTCCGCCCGCGTCCTGCCGCGTGGTCAGAGGATCGAAGATGTCGCCGCCGCGCTTCTCAGGACCGCTGAAATCGCCGCCGAGCATCGCTTGGGTGGGCACGTAGAAGTACTGCCGTGCCGGACTTCGGAACACGAATCCCTGATAGGCACCGAAGATGAACGTCTTGTTCTTGATGATTGGGCCGCCCGCCGTACCACCGAACTGGTGCTGTTTGAACGGATTGACGATCGCCTGGTTGAACTGCCGCGCGTTGAACGCGTCGTTCTTGCCGAAGTAGAAGCCGGATCCGTGGATCTCATTGGTGCCGGACTTGGTCACGACGTTCACCGTCCCGCCCGAGCCCGAACCGAATTCGGCCGAATCGTTGTGCGACTGGAGTTTGAACTCCTGAATCGCGTCGATAATCGGCGGAACCGCCCAAGCGTTGCCGAACGTCTCGAAGTTCGCCACTCCGTCGAGCATGTAGACGTTCGAGCGGTTGTTCTGGCCGTTGACCGACGGATTGGTGGCCTCGCCGATCCCGCGCGTGTAGCTGAGCGATTGGCTTCCCGGAGGGTTCACTGTCACCACGCCCGGCTGCAGCATCATCATCTGGGTGAAGTTGCGTCCGTTCAGCGGAAGATCGACAACCTGCTTTTGTTCGATCACCTGGCCGAGTTCCGCGGTCGAGCTCTGCACCTCGACACCGGCCGCTTCCACGTTGACGGCCTCCGAAACCGCGCCCACCGACAGCACGAAGTCGATGGTTGAAGTCTGGTTGACGGTCAGTCTCAGCCGGTCCACTCGTTTGATCGAGAAGCCATCGGCGGACGCGGACAAGCTGTATGACCCGACCTGAATGTTCTGAATTCTATAGTTGCCGGCATCGTTGGTCTGGCTCCTGGTTTCGACACCGGTCTGAGTGTTGACCAGCACGATCGACGCCCCCGGAACCACCGCTCCAGCGGGATCGGTGACCGTTCCGACAACCGTGGCGGTGGAGACCTGCCCGAATGCAAGTGATGGCAGTAGCAGGCCGGCTAGTACCAGAGCCGCAAACGCAGCGTGTCCTGTTCGTTTCATAGCGGAATGCACCCCTATTTGATTTGCCAATGAGACCGCCGGATCAATTGGACCAGGCGGCGGCCTCCGTAGGGCAGATGGTACCACAAACGCGGCGGGCGATCCTCGCGTGGTTTGGGTTTGTTCGTTTCAGAGCTGGTCGCGCGCAGCAGCCGTTCTGGCGGGCAGCACCGCCAGCACCCAGGCCACCGCCGCGAAGCCCGCGAGCGAAGTCCACCCACCCCACGCCGCCAGCCCTCCGAACCGGTGGATGCCGAACAGAAGATGGGTGAACGAAGGCACGCCCACCACCACGGTCGCCGCGAGCAGGATTCCGACGATGGCTTCGCCCGCGATCATTCCGCTTGCGATCAGTGTCCCCGTCTCTTCCACTCGGACGCGTTCGGCATCGCTCCGCCCAGCCACCAGCCGGCTCGTCACCCACGCGAGTGCGCCGCCGAGAAAGATGGCACTCGTCGTGTCGAACGGCAAGTACATCCCGACCGCGATCAGCATCGGTGCACGCGCACCCGCGAGCAACAGCGCGATTCCGAAGGCGGCGCCGATCGCCAGCAGTCCCCAAGCCATCTGTCCGCTCATGATGCCCATGGCCAGTTGAGCCATGAGTCCGGCCTGGGGCGCTGGAAGCGCGCGGCCGCCGATTCCGCCTTCGTTCGCTTCGTGAAGCACGAGAATCGGAACCATGAGAAAGAACGCGAGCATCACTACCGCGATGATCTCCACCACCTGCATCTTCCACGGCGATCCGCCCAGTAGATGTCCGGCCTTCAAATCCTGAATCAGCGAACCCGAAACGCAGCAAGCGCAGCAGACCACCGACGCGACGCCGAGAACGGCCGCGACACCGCTGCGCCCGCTCACACCCGCGGCCAACAACACGAACGCCGAGATCACGAGCGCGGCCAGCGTCAGTCCAGACACCGGCTGATTGGAGCCGCCGACGAGTCCGACGAGGTAGCCGCCAGCGGCAGACAACAGGAATCCGGTGAATGTCATCACGATCGCCGAAACGATCGCCGCTTTCCACGAAGCAGTGAACCAGAAATAGATCGCGGTAGTGGGCATCAAGAGTCCGATCATGCCGAGCAGCACCCATCGCGCCGGGATATCCTGCTCCGCGGGGTCTGCGTCTGTCTGAACTTGTCCCGCCGCGGCGGACGCGCGAAAGGCGCCGCGGAGCGACTCGAAAAGTGACTTGCGCATTCCGAAAAGAGTGTTGCCCGCGGCGATGAGCATCGTTCCCACGGCGACAGGCCGCACCACCTGCTTCCAAAGATCCGGACCGTTCGGACTTCCCATCGACAGGCTCGGATTGATGACGAGCAGCAACGGGATCAACACCCACCATGCGAGGATGCCTCCCGCCACGTTGATGGACGCCAGGCGCGGGCCGATGATGTAGCCGATTCCCATCAGCGCTGGTGAGAGCGCCGGAGTCGACCAGGGGATTCCGCCTTTGGCCACGATGGGTCCGATCGCAGCTTCCGGAAATGCCCAGAATCCCTCGAGGAACTCGGCCATCACCTGGAGGCCTTTCTCGCTCTTGAGCAGTTGAATCAGTCCGCCGAACAGCATCGCGCCGAAGATGTATCGCGGAGCATCGCTCTTCGCCGCGCCGGCTTTGACGATCTCGACGCTGGCGACACTTTCGGGCCACGGCAATCCGGCGTCAACACACAGCGGGCGCCGCAGCGCGATGATGAACAAGACGCCGATCAGTCCGCCGCACAGCAGAATGAGCGCGGCCTCCCAGTAGTGCGCGCGGAGATCGGTCCAGATCCGCTGCCCATCGACTTCCGCGAGCATGAACGCCGGAATCGTGAAGATCGCACCGGCAACGAGCGCTTCACCAACGCTCGCCGCCGTCCGGACGATGTTCTGTTCGAGAATCGTGCCGCGAAAGGCGGGCAACCGGAACAGCGCCATCGCGATCACCGCCGCCGGAATCGTGGCAGCGACGGTCTGTCCGGCGCGCATCCCGAGGTAGGCGTTCGCCGCTCCGAACACGAGCGCCAGGAACAACCCCAGCGCGACCGCCTTGAACGTCAATTCCGCCGGTCGCGGGGGGTGCGGATCAGTCATCGAGCCATCTTAGAATATGTACTTCGCCACGAGCTGGATGCTACGCGGAGGATTGGCGCCCGTGATTCGCCCGAACGCCGCCGGAGCATTCAGGTTCGCGCCCGGACCGCCAAAGTTCACCCGGTTGAACGCGTTGAAGAACTCCGCGCGAAGCTGAATCGCGTGACCTTCCATGAAGCGAATATTCTTGAGCAGGCTGATGTTCTCGTTGCGCCCACCGAAGGTACGCATGTCGCCGTAGTTCGGCGCGGCGGTTCCGAACGTGAACGCATCCGGCTGCGAGAACGCGTTGATGTTCACGTAGCGGTCGCGGCCAGGATCGAACGAGCCGTGCGAGATCCCGGTGAGCGGTTCCGCGTTCGGAAGCCGGTTGGGCCGGTTGCCGCCACCGAACAGTGGAATCGGGCCGCCGCCACCCACGCCGAACGGAGTTCCCGAACGGTACTCGTGGATCGCGTTGAGCTGCCATCCGCCGATCACCATGTCGAGCGCCTTCGGAGCATTGGTCATGAATCGCTTGCCCTTGCCGAAGGGCAATTCGTAGTTCCACGACAACACGAAGTTGTGCGGGAGATCGAACTGCGCCAGACGCTTCTCGGCGATTCGATTGGCCGTATCGAGCGGACGCGCCGCCGAGGCATCGTCACCCCACCCCGTGTATCCCGGTCCGTGGATGAAATTCTTCGAGAACGTGTAGGCGACGAGCATCGAAAAGCCATTCGAAAAACGCCGCTGCAGCCGGACCTGCAACGACTGGTAGTTGTTCCAACCCGTCGGTTGCAGCAGATTCCGGATGTCGGTGAACTGCGGATACGGACGAAGCGCTTGCGCCACCGATCCGTTGAATCCCGCGTACGGCGCGGAGATACCCGCGTCACGCGCGGCCTGCGAGGTGATGCCCGCGTTGAGCGTATTGCCGAGGCGCAACCGGTCCGACGACACCTGATTGATGTTTTCGAGACCGGCGGGAAGGCCCACGCTGCGCTGGCCGACGTAGCCGACATCGGCGAGGAACTGCAGCGGCAACTCGCGCTGCACGTTGAACGTCCAGCTATTCGTGTAGCCCGGCTTGTTCGCGCCCGGATTCATGTAGTCGATGATGTTGTTATTGAGCAGCGTCGGCGAAGTGTTCGGCAACGCGCCGGTGAAGGCCGGTACGCCGTTGTCGAGGATCAAAGCCGGAACGCGGCCCGTGGTCTGGTTCGGGAAATCCTGCGTGAACGAGAATCCATTGTTGAAGTATCGAGAGAGACGGCCGATGCTCGTCGCATTGGTGGGCGACCAGAACAGACCGAAGCCCGACCGGATCACCGTCTTCGCATTGATCTGATACGCAAGGCCAACGCGCGGAGAGAGTGCCCGCCGGTATGTGGGAGCCAGCCTCTGGCCTTCCTTGAGGAATGCCAGCGCGCCCGGACGTCCGCCCGCTCCGGGATTCGCCAAACTGGTATCGAGGTAGGACTGGCGGAAGTTACGCTCGAACACCACCGTCGTGATCTCGTGGCGGTAGCCAAGCGTCACCGTCAGCTTTCGGTTCAGCCGGAACACATCTTCCGCGAAATAGGTGTAGAACTCGTGCTGCATCTCACGCGTGGGCGCCGGAATCAGCCGCTGACCGCTGAAGATCTGCCCGAGGTAGAAGCTCGCCCATCCGTTGCCGAGCGTGTTCGAACGCGGATCAGTAAGGTTCGATGTCGAAAGCGCGCTGAAGTTGTAGAGACCGCTCAAGCCGCCCGTGTCGGTGCCGGCGAAGTTGTTGAATCGCAGCAGGCGGAACTCGCCTCCAATCTTGATCTGGTGCTTGCCGCGAACCCAGGTCCAGTTGTCGAGGAAGGCGTAGCTGATGTTGGCCGAAGGATCGTTCGGCTGCTGGTTCGAATTGCCGACTGTGAGTCCGCCATACGGATTGCCGATCGAAAACGCCGGGAATCCCGGAGCATCGCGCGCCACACCCGGCATCTGAATGATGTCGTTGCCGCGGCGAGTATCGAGTTGCCGCACCGGATTCGAATAGGTGTAGCCGAAGCCCATGTGGTGCAGCAGCGTCGGGCTTACCGTATTGTCGATGTTGGCGCGATGGTTGTGGCCTTTGATGTTCGACAGGAACAGCAGGCCCAGGGGACCACCCGCCGCGCCGAACTCGGACCGTACGAATCCATCGTTAAGAGAATGCCATGTCGAATAGCTCACGCGGAACTTGTCGCTGAACAGATGGTCGGCCTTCACTGACCAGATGTCGTCTTCGGTGTAGTTCGCGCCGCGATGCACGTAATTGTTGAAGTAGGTTCCGGCATTGTCGGGATTCGGAAGCAGCGGGAAGGTGCGCTGCGCGACTTGGCTGGCGCGCGACGTGGGAATGATGTTGCCCGGGAACGGCTGGCGCGCACCAGCATCGGTCGTGGTCGCCGGATCGTAGACCGGAATCAGCGCACCGGCGGTATCGACGTAGCGCGAAAAGTCCCCGCGCTTGAACTCGGCCGTGGGCACGCTCACGAGATTTCCGTTGATGGGCGGAGCGTTCCGGACGAGGGTGTAGTTGAAATTCCAGAAGGTTCGATCCTTGCCGTTGTAGATTTTCGGAATCACCACCGGACCGCCCAGCGATCCACCGGTTTCGTTGAAGCGCACGATCGCGCGCCGCGCCGCGAAGAACTGCCGCGCGTCGAGCTTGTCGTTGCGGAACAGCTCGAACACGCCGCCGTGGAACTTGTTGGTGCCCGACTTCATGGTGAAGTTGATAACGCCGAGTCCGCGCCCGTATTCGGCCGGGAACAGCGTGTTCTGCATCTTGAACTCTTCGATCGCCTCATATGGCGGGGCGCTTTGGGCGAGGAATCCGGGATTGCCCGCAAGCTGCGCGCTGATGCCGTCGATGAGCATTTCCTGCGTGAATTCGGGACTACCATTGACGCTCTTCGACCACTGCGAACCCGTCACGCCCGGAGTGAGAAAGATGAACGCTTCCGGCTGCCGGCGTCCGGAGGCAGCGGTGGTGATCGCGCCAGTACCGACCTGAATCGGCAGATCGAGAATCTGCTTGCGCTCGAGAACGGTCGAAACTTCGGGTGAGGTGGTCTGCAACGCGATGACGTTGTCCTGCACCGTCACCGACTCGCTCACCGCACCCACCTGCAGTATGATCGGCAAGTCGATCGTCGTGGCGGTGAGAATCGAAACCTGTTCGCGCACGAACTTCTTGAATCCTGTCTTTTCAGCTTCGAGCCGGTACAGCCCGGGTGGAAGCGCGCGGAACGCATAGCCGCCATTATCGGACGTGGCACGCGTGGTCGAGTTCGTTTGGATGTTTTGAAGGGTGAGGGTGACGTCCGGAATCGTGGAACCCGAAGAATCAGTGATGGTGCCCGTGAGGCCTCCCAGATTGCCCTGGGCGAACGCTCCGAGCGTGAATGCCACCAGGGAAGCGAGACGAAGCGAGGATCGATACAAGGATCGGAACATGGCTGTCATAATATCATCTGTGCAACGCGCCCTTCTACTTGCCGTCCTGGTACAGATTGCGATCGCCCAGTCGCCAAACCGGCCGTACACCACGTACTGTGCCGGATGTCACGCCGAAAACGCCGGAGGAACCGATCGCGGACCCGCGCTGATCGGCAACCGCTCGCTACGCCGTAGCAGCGGCGATCAGCTCCGCAACATCATCCGAAACGGCACCCAAGGCGGCATGCCCGGATTCCCTTTGAAAGACGCGGAGATGGGTCCGCTGGTGACGTTTCTAAAGTCGCTGAACATGACGGCCTTCGAGGCAAAGCCCGCGGGCGATGTCGCGGCAGGCAAGCGCTTCTTCGACTCGACTTGCGCGGGCTGTCACATGGTCCGGGGAATCGGCGGATCGAACGGTCCGGATCTCTCCGAGGTGGGACGCCAGTTGACGGTCCGGGAAATCGAGGCAATGCTCGCCGATCCCACGGGCCAGAGCGGAACTCGCTCCACCTCGTCCTGTCCTGGCTGGGCGTACTGCCCCCAGCAGCCGTGGACCGTCGTCAACGTCCAGCTCGTCTCGGGTTCCTCGCTTCGCGGATTCGCGCGCAGTCAGGGACCACGCGACATCCAGATCCAAACGTTCGACGGCAAGCTGCACATGCTGGCGCAGGGCGAATTCACGAAGGTGGAACGCGAGGCGAAGTCGTACATGCCGCCCCTGAAGGCGAGCGCGTCCGAGCGCCGCGATCTGCTCGCGTATCTGGCGACGCTCGACGGAATCAAGGCGGGTCCGCTCAGCGCCGCGCCCAAGGCGCCTTCATCCGATGAGCAATCCGCGATCCTGCAGCCGCGCCCCGGCGAATGGCCGAGCTACAACGGCACCATGGACGCCAACCGCCACAGCCCGCTCGACCAGATCCGGGTCTCGAACGCGGACAAACTCCAACTGGCATGGTCCTACACGATCCCTTATTTCGGACTCGAAATGACCCCGCTCGTCGCCGATGGCGTGATGTACGTGACCGGTCCGAACCAAGTCTGCGCGCTCGATGCCCGTGTGGGCCGCGAGATCTGGTGCTACACTCGCCCCCGGACTTCGGGCAGCAAGATCGCGGGCGACGCCGCCAAAGGCGCCAACCGCGGTGCCGCGCTGCTCGGCGATCGCGTGTTCTTCGCTACTGACAACGCGCACCTGATTTGTTTGAATCGTTTGACCGGAGCGTTGATATGGGATGTCGACATCGTCACCGGACCGGGCCAGTTCGGCGCGACTGGGGCACCGCTCGTGGTGGGCGATCTGGTGGTGGCGGGCATCGCGGGCGGCGACGGTCCGCTGCGTGGCTACCTGTCGGCGTACAAAGCCACGACCGGCGAACTCGCTTGGCGCTTCTGGACGATTCCCGCGCGAGGCGAGCCGGGCTCGGAGACCTGGGGTCCGGGCAAGGCGCTCGAAACCGGCGGCGGCGCCACGTGGCTCACCGGTTCCTACGACAACGATACCGGTCTGCTCTACTGGCCCACCGGAAATCCCTTCCCGGCGACCGATGGCGATTCGCGCCCGGGCGACAATCTCTATTCGAACTCGGCGGTCGCGCTCGATCCGAAGACCGGAAAGCTGAAGTGGCACTTCCAGTTCACGCCCCACGACCTCTACGATTGGGACGCGACCGAGCCGCTCGTGCTCATCAACGAGCGTTATCGTGGACGCGATCGCAAGCTGATGCTGCAAGCCAATCGCAGCGGATTCTTCTACGTACTCGACCGGACCAACGGCGAGTTCCTCCTCGGCACGCCTTTCGTCAAGCGCCTCACATGGGCGAGCGCGATCGATGCGAAGGGCCGGCCGATCCTCGAAAAGAGCGCTACGCCGACACCGGCCGGCGTTCGCGCGTGCCCGCAGGTCCGCGGTGCGACGAATTGGTATTCCACCGCCTACAATCCCTTCACCAAGCTCTTCTATGTGATGGCGGTCGAGGACTGCACTCTCTATCGCAAGGCCGGACTCGGCGGCTATCTGCCGTTCCGCGATCCGGCGAATCCGCCGGAGAAGTACCTGCGCGCGCTCGACATCGAGACGGGCAAAACCGTGTGGGAGATCAAGCAGGTGGGCCCGCCCGAGGCCAACTATTCAGGCGTGCTCTCCACCGCTGGCGGATTGGTGTTCTACGGCGAAACCGGCGGCGACTTCGCGGCGGTGGACGCCAAGTCCGGCAAGACGCTTTGGAGCTTCCCGACGGGGCAGCAATGGAAGGCGTCGCCGATGACGTATCAAATCAACGGCAAGCAATACGTGGCGATCGCCGCTGGCGGCAACGTGCTGTCGTTCGCGTTGAGCAGGTGACGATTGTGCGCCACGGGCTATCTATTCGAGTATGGTGATCAACGACCCGAAACTCGAGCCTCGTCTGACCGACATCGCCGAATCCCAGCACGAGCCTGTGCCCGCGCCCGCGTATCCGTTGGTTCAGAGGGGCTGTCATCTCGTGATTACGGGGAACCTCCCGCCAGACTACGACATCGTGGCCGAGATCGAGGCGGCTCGAGAAGAGCGGGAGCAGAAGATCCTCGGACTAAGATTCGATGCGCCTCTCGCCGGCTTTTCGGCACGGCTCCGCGTCTGATCCGGTGTGAAGCGCACTACTCTCGCCTGGAATCTGGCATCTTCCGGCGTCATCGTAGCCGCGCTCGGGTCGATCTCCGTGCACTGCAATCGCGATGGCGGGACCCGCGAGGTTGTCGCGCGGGTCCAGATCGAGGCTTTCCACGACGCCCTCGGGCGCTACCACAACGATGTCGGCGCGTATCCGCCCGTCGCCTCTGGACTCGAAGCGCTGGTCTACAACCCGGGTGTTCCGAACTGGCGCGGCCCTTATCTGGAGAAGGCCATACCGCTCGACCCGTGGGGCAAACAATTCCTCTACGGACTCGACAACAACGGGCGGCCGATTGTTCGCGACAGCACCCACCGATGACCAAACCGCGCGTCCTAGTAGCGATCGGTGCGGTTACGGTCGCGGCAGTCCTATTCCGGTGGGCTGATCAATCGGATTGTCCAGTCCCGGCCGCTGAGGTTTGGCTTAATACCCTGGAAATTGCCGTGGAGGCCTATCGCTCGGATGTTGGCTCACGGCCACCGGATATCGCGGCGCTATACGAGGACCCAGGGCGCGAGGGATGGAACGGACCGTACCTGCCCGCCGTCACTTCCGCTACTTTCGCTTCCGGACACACCCCGGAAACGCCGTCTTCAGCTTCTCCACCTTCGGATCCGACACATGAACGATGTACGGATTCTGCCGGTTCCGTCCAGCGTAATCCTGATGGTACTTCTCAGCCGTGTAGAACTTGTCGAGTTTGCCCACCTGCGTTACGATCGGCGAACGGAACAAGTGCCCCTCGTCGAGCTGCTTGATGTAAGCCTCGGCGACGCGTTTCTGCTCGTCGTTGGCATAGAAGATCGCGCTTCGGTACTGCGGTCCGACATCGTTGCCCTGACGATTCAGCGTCGTCGGATCGTGCGCCACCGCAAAGAAGATCTTGAGCAGTTGCCCGTAGGAGACCTTGGCAGGATCGTAGGTGATCAAAATCGCTTCGGCATGCTTGGTCCGCCCGGTCGACACGACATCATAGCGGGCCGACTCCTCGGTGTCTCCGGAGTAGCCGGAAACCACGTCCTCGACGCCCTCCATGATTTCGAAGACCGCTTCCGTGCACCAGAAGCAGCCCCCCGCGAGAACGGCGGTCTGCGTACCCGTGGCCGGCTTGGCGTCCACGGCGGGATCGGGAAACGAGGAGAGATCAGCAGCCATCGCGGCGCCTCCGAAAATCGAAATTGCGGCGGCGGCCGCCGTTGACCAGAAACGCATATTGTTATGGATGACCTCTACGCCTTCCGCGTTGCCGAAAACTTGGCCGTGCCGTACTCTCCCAGATCCACCACGCCCGACATTTTGTTCCCGTCGATCGTTCCACGGTACGTATAACCGAGTGTCGCGCCTTCGATCCGGCCCGAGCACTTGAACTCGACCTGGCTGCCATCGAGATGGCCCTTGAGGGCGCCCTTGACAACCCGTCCGCTGTACTGTCCAGTGACCGCGTTACCCTTCGCATCGAGATAGAAGCTATGCCGGGCGGAACCCGACGTGAACTCGAGCTTCGCATCCCAGAGTCCCGACACGTCGCCCGAGGGCGCGGCGAGGCTCTTCTTCGAACGCGGCCCGGGCGACTTGCTCAGGATCTCGTGCAGCCGGCTGGCAACGACCTCGTATTCGCCCGGCCACATCGCCGCGGGGCGCAGCAACATCTCGGACGCCTCGTCGGACTCCTTCAAGCCGGCGTGCGTCATGATCCGCGGTTCGCCGTCGAGCAGGGCCTTGCCGATTTCACCCGCCGTGATGCCGAGCTTCTTCCCGTCCCACTTGACCATCATCGTCGGATAGTAGGCTTTGTCCTTCGGCTCGATGATGTGATAGCTCACACCCGAAACCTTCGACACCGTCTCACCGATATGGCGGAACCAGTTCCGCCATTCCTGATCCTCGGCGTCGCGATTGCGCTTTCCCGTGCGCAGCATTTCGACCGCCTTGACCATACCCGCGACTTCTTCCTTGCTCACCTTCACCATGCGTGCGAAGGCGTGATGCGGCGCGCTATTGGCGAAGGCGGAGGCGATCAGATCCTTGCGGCCGAGCAGCATGCCAGCAGTCTGCGGTCCGCGAATGATCTTGCCGCCGGAATAGGCAACGAGATCGGCTCCGCGCGACAGATACGGATTCGGGACCAGCGGCAGGCGGTCGGCGCAATCCATCACCAGCGGCACACCGTGTTTGTGCGCCGCGGCGGCGAATTGTTCGAGCGTGAATGGGTTGCCTTCGTTCGCAAGATTGATCTGCGAGGTGGCCATCGCCGTGCGTCGCGAGAAGGCATGTTCGAGATCGGCGAGCGTCTCGACTTCCACCATTTTCACCCCAGTGCAGCGGACCGCGTGATCGTAGATGCTGCGGGACCACTTCGGCACGACAACCTCGTTCTTCAGGCCAGACGTATCGGGCAGCTGCTGCATCTTCTCCGGATCGCCGCCCGCGACACAGGCGAGCGTCGCGCACGTGATCGCGCCAGCCGCGCCGGAACTCACCATAGCCGCTTCCACCTGCAACAGTTCCGCGATGCGCTTCCCCGCCCCGGCCATCAACTCGTCGAGGTTGACCGGATAATAGGAGGCGCTCGCCATCGCCACGATCACCTCCGGCAGCATCGCCGAGCCCCCGTTGATCGTATAGGTAGACGTGCAGTTTATGAACGGCCGCACGCCGAACGAGGCGTACACATCGGGTCCATTTCCGCGCCGGGCGAGCTTGGCGGCGCGACCCGCTTCCGGTGTGGCCATCGCTGCCGCACTGGCCAACGCTGTGGCGCGAAGCATGTCGCGGCGATTCGGGGAAGAGCTCTTTTTCATGGCTGCTGACATCCTAACACGCCGGTTTGGTAGCCTGTTGAGCGGTCATGAAACGCACGATTCCCGTTCTCGTACTCGCCGTGGCGAGCGCGTTCGCCGAAGTCCGGAACGCACGCCAGTTCATCTATCCGCCGGAGTTCGCACCCGGACGCCCGTACAGTCCGGGAGTGCTGGTGGGCGAGACGCTCTACATCGCTGGCCAGGTCGACAAGGATCCGAAGACGGGCGCGCAGCCCGCCGGAATCGAGACCCAGACGCGGCTCGCGATGACGAACATGGGCCACGTGTTGCGCGCAGCCCGCATGGACTATTCGAACGTGGTCACCTGTCACGTTCAGTTGAAGGACATGGCCAACTACAAAGCGATGAACGACGCGTATGGATCGTTCTTCTCGCCAGGCGAGTATCCGGCGCGGACCACCCTCGAATTCCCCGGACTTCCCGGCGGCGCCAACATCGAGGTCACCTGCATCGCCTATCGCGACAAGTCGAGGATCAAGCCCGTGGTGCCCGCCGAGGGGACATTCCCGAAACCCGGCGGACCCTATCGCGCCGGCGTCTGGGCCGGCGACACGCTCTATGTCTCGGGCACCGGCGGACGCGATCCGAAAGGTGGCACTCTCGACCCCACGATCGAGGGACAGACCAAACAGTCGCTCGCCAACGCGAACGCCGTGATCGCCGCCGCCGGCCTCGAGATGAAGGACACGGTTTTCACCAACGTCTACTTCCTCGATCCGAACGGCTACCAGGGCACGACGTACGGAAAGCTGAACTCGGTCTACCGTGACGCGTTCAAGCTCGGACTCGCCCCCAGCCGCGCGAGCTTCTGCCTCTCGAAGCTGCCCGGAACGATCTCGGTGGAACTGACGTTCATCGCCACGCGCGATCGCGCCAACAAAGGACGTGTGGTGCCGGACTCGGCGGGTCCGAGCCCGACCTCATCGAACGGCGGCGTGATGGCCAGCGACACGCTCTACACCTCCGGCAAGTCCGGCAACGGCGCGACCTTCGAGGAGCAGATGCGCGACTCGATCCGCTCGATCGAGGGCATCCTGAAACTGGCGGGCATGGACTTGCGCAATGTCGTCGATGCGCATGTCTACCTCAAGGACACCGCGCACATGGGAGCGATGGACACGATCTTCCGCGAGTACTTCCCAAACCATCCTCCGGCGCGGACCACGCTGCAGGTGATCCAGCAGCAACAGGTCCAGGTGCAGGTCGTCGCGGTGCGATAAGAACCTGGGAAAACGGGCCGCAACGCAATCGCTTCGCCGCCGTTCAGAGTTTTTCAAACATTCACGAACCCATCCCAACGGATATCAGGCGGCCCGGCCCTTGGCTACCAGTTCCTGCAGCCACTGCCGTGCGCGCCGGCGCTCGGGAATGTCGCGCAGGGTCCAGGCATCGTTGTGATTCCTGAACCGGATCGGTTCGAAAGTGAACGGCGCGCGCACTCCGGTGGCTGTTAGGTACTGGCGTGTTTCATCGACCGATTTCTCATGGCAGATGAACTGCTCGCGCCCGTTCAGACGCCGCAGCCGCTTCAAAGCGGAGTAGCGGTCACTGCCTGAGTACTCCCAGCCCATCACGCCATCGTAGTGACTGTATGGGAGGAAGCCGAGCCACAGTCGCGCGATCTCGTCATCGCGCAGTCCAATGTAGTTGCACGCAATGGCTCCGCGCGAAAAACCGGCCACGATCACCGCGGAGGGATCTCCGCCATGTTGCTGGCAGATCCACTTGACGGCCTTCTTGCAGTAGGCGGCGGTTGCATCGGCGTCGCCCCACCAGATGATCTCGTTCCTGCGCTCACGCGCGTTGACGTAAGGCAGGCACAGCCAAATGTAGCCTTCGCCAGCCGAGAGTCCATAGCCGAGATTGCTGCCATCCACCCGGCCGGTGGAGACGTCACCCCACGCGCTCTGATAGTTTCCGTTACCGGCATACTCGACGATCACAGGGTATTTCTCACCGGGCTTCCAGTCGCGGGGCAGGTAGAGCGCGTGGTGGACGCCAGTTCCCGCCCACTCAGGCAGCGTCTGCCGGACACGGCGGCCCGGTGCGGGGTCACCGGCCACCATGGCGGGCGTGGTCAAGTCCGGGGTGATTGTCCGGATATCGGGAAAGTCCTGAGCGGCGCCAGGCACGGCGGCTAGCAGCGCGGCTCCAAACTCGCGTCGGCTCAACATGCATCTATCAGCATAACTTGCCGATAATCAATTGTGACCTGCCCGCTTTGCGCGGCCGCCGCCGCTCGCCAGTTCTCCGTCGACGGCCATTGGATCGATCGCTGTAGCGGCTGTGGACATGAATTCGCCGAATTGGGTGAAGCCACCGGGCATGTGTCGCGCGTTTATGGCGATAGCTATTTTCAGGGAGGCGGCGCGGGTTACACGGACTACCTTGCCGAGTCGGCGCTGCTCCGCGATCGAGGCCGCTCCTACGCGTCGCTGCTGGCCCGGTTCACCAAGCCGGGCCGCCTGCTCGACGTGGGCGCCGCGGCCGGATTCATCGCCAGCGGATACTCGGAATCGGGCTGGCGAGTCAGCGGGGTCGAGCCCAACGATTCGATGGCGAGGCACGGGCGAGAAAAGCTCGGCCTCGACATCCGCACGGGCACGCTCGAATCGCTCAACTCGGCCGAACAGTTCGATGTCATCTCGATCATCCAGGTGATGGCACACTTCGTCTCACCGCTCGAGGCACTCTCGAACGCAGCGAGGCTCACCGCTCCGGGCGGCTATCTTCTGATCGAGACGTGGAACCGCGATAGCTGGACGCGCTGGCTGTTCGGACAAAACTGGCACGAGTACAGTCCGCCCAGCGTGCTGCACTGGTTCACACCCGGCAGTCTGGCACGTGCGGCTGCCAAGTGCGGGTTCGAACTCACTGCTCGCGGGCGCCCGGCAAAGTGGATCCACAGCGATCACGCGGTGTCGCTCGTGCAGCACAAGCTCGACTCCACGCCATTGGCGTTCGCGGGCCGACTGGCGGAGAAGATCGTCCCCGCGGGTCTCCCGATTCCGTACCCGGCGGAGGATCTCTTCTGGGCTCTGTTCCGGAGAAGTGGAACGCCGGCTCAGAACGCGTAGCGTAACCCGAGTTGGACCCGGCGCGCCGGGACCTCGGTCGCCCCCTCGTTCAGGAATCCGGCCGAGGAGAAGACGCCGTCGGGGATTCCCCAGTCGCGCGTGTTGGTGGCGTTGAAAAAGTTCGCGTGGATCTGGAAAGTGTGACCTTCGCGAACTCGAACGTTCTTGATCAACCCGAAATCGAGGCGGTTGATGCCATCGGCACGCAGGATATTGCGGCCCGCATCGCCGATTGGCGCGGCGGCGGTGACGCCCCGGAACAGCCGTCCGCCACCGGCCTCCTGGATCTCGCGGACCTTCATCTTCGACAGATCGAGATTCGTGTTGAGGAACGGCCGGATCGACGTGCCCACGATGTTGCCGAGAACCACTCCACCGGGATCCACGCCGTTCAACACTCCGAACGGCGCACCCGATTGAAGCGTCAGGAATCCGTTCACCTGCCAGCCTCCGAGCAGTTTGCCCGCGACTCCCCTCTGCTCGCGGAACATCGGCAGTTCGAAGACGCCGTTCACGCTGAAGCGGTGCGGGCGGTCGTATGTGGAACGAGAGCGTTCAGCGTGCCGGTTGTAGGGATCCTGCGGAAAAGCGATCTCGCCGGCAGCCGACGGATTGAAGATCTCCGACGCGCCATCGATGAATGAACTCCAGGTGTAGTGCCCGGCCATGAGGAAATTGCGGGACAGGCGCTTCTCGATGCTGGTCTGTAAGGAATGGTAGATCGAGGCCGTGCAGTTGCAACGCTCACGAATGACACCCCGGTTGGGATTCTGCCTCACCCCGCGCGCCAGGCCATTGGTAGTGGGGACCGTCGGGTTGCCGTCGATCGACTGGAATAACGCCGTGCCCTTGGTGCCAACATATCCGGTGGTGAGGGCCCAGCCGCCAGCGAGTTCACGCTGGAACTGCGTCGAGATCTGCTCGGCGTAGGGCGAACGGAAGTCCGGTGAGACGATCGTACGGACGAGGGACACATCCGGATTGGCCACGACCGGGGGATTCCCGGCCCGAATCGACTCGATCGTCCCGAATGCATTCGGGACTCGGGCATTTACC
>CADECY010000085.1:0-23536 GCA_902825945.1 uncultured Acidobacteriota bacterium | reverse complement strand
GCAGGACCTCGGCGCGCAGGCCGGCCGAGCCGCCCAGCACGAGCGGGAACGAGCTGGCGATGTTCAGCGCGATGTTGTTGAACGCGACCTCGTATGTCCGCGAATATCCGCCGCGCAGCACGAGCTTGCCGTCTCCGGTCAGCTTCCCGAGGACCCCCGGGGCCTGACCGAAGCGATAGTTGAAACCGAGCCGGGGCGCCCAATTGTTCTTGTCGCGGCTCGGAACGTGGAACAAGCGATAGCTGGGATTGCTGCCGTTGGCCTGGAAGATCCGATTGCTGAGACTTGCCAGGTTATCAACGGGATTGCCAGGCGTCTCGTAGCGCACGCCGTAGCTGAAAGTGAAGTTCGGCCTGATGCGCCACTCATCCTGGACGAAGAAGAAGTAGTCGTAGTAGCGCATGTAGGTGATCGGCTCGCCACCGCGGAGCAGCGCGTTGATCTGGGCGACGGTCGCCGAGTCATCGACGAGCGCCTGAAGATCGGCATACTCGATGCGGCCGCGGAGTTGCGGAAGGAAGAGGGAGAACTGCTCAGTACGCCGGAAGTCGAAGCCGGCCTTGACGGTGTGCGAACCTCGCAGCAGCGACACGGTGTCCTGGATCTGATAGGTATTGAAGGTGCCGCGTTGCGGGAGGTTCGCCGCGAGTCCGATACCAGTTCGGGCCACGCCGCTATTGAACTGGCGCAACTGCAGTTGGGTCACTTCGATCGACGGGATTCGCTCGGCGACGGCCGGATTGGCTGCGTTGGTCTCGGTTTCCAGGCGGCTGTAGCCCACTCGGAACTCGTTGAGCGTCATCGGCGAAAGTGTGGAGGCGAGATTGACAGCGGCCGACTTGGCGCGTTGCGGACGGACCTCGGAGAGGCCAGCCGGCGTGAGCTGCCCGGTCCCAGTCGTGGTTGAGTTGTCATCCATGTACCGCGCCATCAATGAATGCTTGTCGCTAAAACGATGGTCGATGCGATAGGAATACTGCCAGTCGTTGAACTCCTGGTTGGAGAAGCCGGTCAGAGTGCTAAGCGGAATCGTGACGGTGCGCCCTCCCACGGTTACCGAAGTAGACTGTCCGTTCGGCGTTCCAGCGGGGAGGTTTTCGAGAAAAGCTCGTACCGTGGGGCGAGTACCAGCAACCTCGGTGAGGAGACGGCGTCCCTCTTCGCTCGGGGCACCGCTGATCGAAGTGCCGGAACCCAACCTGCGATCGGTCCATCGCTGAATGGATCCGAAGGCGAACGTCTTGTCCCTGATGACCCTTCCGCCAAACGTGCCGCCCAACTGATTTTCGACACGAAAGGGCGCCGCGGCCAATCGCGCGTTGCGCTTGTCGGCGTTGGTCATCGCGTTCAGTTTGTTGTCGTTGTGGAACCAGAAGAGGCTGCCGTGATATTGGTTGGTGCCGCTCTTGGTGACGATGCTCATCATTGACCCGCCAGCGCGGCCGTATTCGGGCAAGAACTGGTTGGTCACCAAGCGCACTTCCGCAACGATGTCGGGGTTGTTCATCGGCTGCTGCAGACCGCCCGTCGACACATAGTAGGAATCTTGCCCATCGATGATGAAGGCGTTCGAGCGCTGGCGCATGCCGTTCACCGAATAGCTGAGCGATGCGGTTTCGGTGCCCTGGTTGCCCTGCGAGCCGAAGTTGTTGTTGCCGGCCGATACTTGCGCGACTCCGGGGACCGATGCACCGAGATTGAGAATGTTGCGATTGGTGGAGAGAGGCAGTTCCGAAATGCGCTTGGAGTCGAAGCTGGTGCTGATCTCCGCGTTGGTCGTGTTGATGAGAGGCGCAGCGGTATTGACCGTGACGGCCTCCGCGACGGAGGCGACGCTCAGCGAAATCCGCAGGTCGGCCGCCTGATTGAGGCGCAACTCGATGGGACCCTGTTGGTACTTGGCAAAGCCGGGCTTCTCGACGGTGACCTCATAGGTGCCCATCGGCAGGAGCGCGACCCGAAACGCTCCGTTGGCGGCGGTTTCCGTGGAGCTGACGGCGTTGGTCAACAGATTCTTGACCGAAATCTTGGCTCCCGTGACGACGGCGCCCGTACCGTCGGATACGATTCCCAGAATGTCGCCGGTGGTCGTCTGCGCGGTTGCGAGACGGACTCCGGAAAGCAAAAGCAGAGCGCTAGCGTAGACCCTGGTCATGGCGACCTCCCCGATTGCAATTCTCATGTCCCGAAGGACATTTTTCTCAGGATCGCTGAAATCGGTGGCAGGTGCAAGGTATCTGGGGCGAGTGCGCCGAGGACGGTGGCAAAGCGCCCGTTTGCCGGTCTCGGCGCACCATCACAGCCGGATCGAACTGGCACTGCGGACCGTCCGCCGACAGGCTCGGCCTACTGAAGTACGCAAGAGTGTCGATACCTGGCAGTTCTCGATTCCGGCGGCATTCACGGCCGGGAACCTGGGCGGGAGGCTTAACATGCTTGGACGCTCTCGGCGCACGACATCGTGCGCTCCAAGCGATTCGTGGTCCGCGACAGACACTTCGCAACCCTGATTTCGGCGTGATCTCGGCCACGCGAAACGAGCGCCAGTTCCAGTTCTCGTTCAAGGTACAGTGGTAGGCTGATGGCCCAAGTTCAGAGAAGTGCCCCGATCCACGACGTCGTCGTCATTGGGTCGGGTGCGGGCGGGGGCACCGCCGTTCACACCCTTACCAAGGCCGGCGTCAACGTGCTTTTGCTCGAAGCGGGCGACCCCTTGAATCCGGCGAAGGACTTCAAGGAACATCTCATGCCGTGGCAGGTTCCGCACCGCGGCGCGGGTGAGGACGGGCGCTTCTACTTCGGCGGCATGAAATACGGCTTCTTCGAAGCGCCGAACGGATACTGGGAGATTCCCGGCGAGCCCTACACCGTCGCCCCCGGGAACAAATTCGACTGGTTCCGTTCGCGCATTCTCGGCGGGCGGACCAACCACTACGGGCGAATCTCGCTTCGTTTTGCGGACTACGATTTCAAGCCATATTCGGCAGACGGACTCGGCACAGACTGGCCGATTTCGTACGAGGAACTCGCTCCGTGGTACGACAAAGCCGAATTGTTCATCGGGGTTCATGGGACCCGCGAAGGGATCCGCTCCGCACCCGACGGCGTCTTTCAGCCGCCGCCCGCGTTTCGCGTGCATGAAACGATGATTCAGCGCGCGGGCACCAAGCTCGGCCTGCCGGTGATCGCCGCGCGAAAAGCGATGATCACCAAGGCGCACAATGGCCGCGCCGCGTGCCACTATTGCGGACACTGCGGCCGCGGGTGCCTGACGGCCTCCGCGTATTCCTCGAGTCAGGTGCAGATCTTTCCGGCCTTGAAGACGGGCCGGTTGAAGATCGTTCACCATGCGATGGTGCGAGAGTTGATCCGGGCCAAGGATGGCCGCGTCGCCGAAGTTTCGTATGTCGACAAGACCACGCGGCAAGAGAAGCGCGTGCGTTGCCGAGCGGTGGTGCTCGCGGCGAGCGCCTGTGAATCGGCCCGAATCTTGCTCAACTCAAACGGGCTCGCGAACTCGTCGGGAGTGGTGGGACGTTATCTCACCGACACCGTGGGGCTCACGGTGCGCGGTCATGTGCCCGCGCTCGAAGGACTCATGCGCTACGACACCGACGGAATTCGCGGTTCGCATGTCTACGTGCCGTGGTGGCTCCACGATCGCAAGAACGATTTCCCGCGCGGATACCATATCGAGCTCGGTGGAACCGGATTCGCGGCGCCGCAGGTGGGCTCGTTCAACGGCGTGGCCGCGAAGTACCAGGGGTTCGGCAGGGAGTTGAAGAAGCAGATCCGCAATGACTACGGTACGGCGGTGAGTTGCACGGGCCGCGGCGAGATGATCCCGAACGAAAAGTCGTATTGCGAGATCGATCCCGAGGTGACCGACGAGTGGGGAATTCCGGTCCTGCGATTTCACTTCGCATGGAGCGAGCATGAGATCAAGCAGTCCGAGCACATGCGGCGGACCTTCACGAGCCTGCTCGAAACGCTCGGTGCGACATCCATCGCCTCCACCGGAATCACGACTGGCGGAGAAGTGATCCACGAGGTGGGAACGATCCGGATGGGCAAAGACCCGCGTACCTCCGCGCTCAACGCCTACTCACAGGCGCACGAGGTGAAGAACCTTTTCGTGGCCGACGGCGGATCGTTCGTCAGCAATCCGGACAAGAATCCGACGTTGACGATCATCGCGCTCGCATGGCGGATGTCGGAATACCTGGCCGAGGAGATGAGGAAAGGCAATGTCTGAGCGCGTCTCTCGAAGAGCGGTGATCGGAACCGCGATGGCGGTGCCCATGGCCGCGCAACACGAAGGACACGGAACGGCGGCCGGGCCGGCGGCGGCGAAGCTTCCGGTGTTCCTGGCGCCACACGAGTTTGCGACGCTGCGAATTCTGTGCGATCTGATTCTGCCGGCCGACGAGACATCTCCAGCGGCGTCGGCCACGGGAGCACCCGAGTACATCGATCTTCTGTGCCGCGGCAACGCAAAGATCGCGCGCATCTATCACGGCGGACTCGCGTGGCTCGACGCTGCTTGCACCAAACTGCACGGAGTCCCGTTTCGAGAAGCGGCGGAGCCGCAACGGATCGCGATTCTCGAAAAGATCGCCTATCGCGAGAAGACGCCGCCGGACTGGAAGGCGGGTTCGCGGTTTTTCGATTGGGTGCGGCGCATGACGCTGGATGGCTATTACACGTCACCCGCCGGGTACAAAGATGTCGGCTATCAGGGCGGCAAGGGCATGACCACCTATCAGGTTCCCGAACAAGCCTTGCGACAGGCCATGAGCCGCTGGAAACCCTGAGAACGGAGATTGGATGAAAAAGAAAGTACTGATCGTGATCGGTGACGCCGCGGAGGCGCTCGATACGTTTTATCCGATGTGGCGAGTGCAAGAGGACGACTACGAAGCCGTCGTAGCGGGTCCGGAGAAGCGGGTCTACCATCTCGTCATGCACGAGATTCCGCCGGGCTGGGATGTGACCAAGGAATCGCCGAGCTATCATCTCGCATCGAACATCGCGTTCCGGGACGTGAAGCCCGAAGAGTACGCCGGGCTCTTTCTGAGCGGCGGCCGCGCTCCCGAATACCTGCGCTATGACCAGGACCTGATCCGGATCACGCGCCAGTTCTTCGAGACGAACAAGCCCGTAGCCGTGGTGTGTCACGGCGCCGAGATCGTCGCGACGGCCGATGTGATTCGTGGCCGCAGGATGGCCACTGTACCCAAGTGCCGCTTCGATGTCGAAGTGTGCGGCGGTACTTTCGTCAACGAAGGCTGCGTGCGCGATGGCAATATGGTGAGCGGAAGAACATGGCACGACAATCCCTGGTTCATGCGCGAGTTCATGAAGATGCTTCGCGAACCGGCCGCGTGATGCGCCGCCGCGAGTGGCTGGCGATTGCCGCGGCGGCTCCGCTCGCGGGCGCGGCGAAAGGTCCGGTGAAGCTTCACATCGGCACCTACGGAATGCAGCCGCTCGAACCTGATCGAGCCATCGCCACAATTCGTGAGATCGGCTATGACGGCGCCGAGTTGTGCCTGATGGCCGGATGGCCGACCGAACCTTCGAAGCTCGACTCGGCCGCGCGCCGCCGGATCCGCGAGGCCAAGTTCCCGATCCCGACGATGATCGAGGGCTTCAATACGCTCGTGAGCGACGCCGATCATGCGCGCACGCTCGACCGGATTCGTGCCGCGGCCACGCTCGCACATGACGTCTCGCCGAAGAAGCCGCCGATCCTGCAAACGGTACTCGGCGGCAAGCCCGCCGAATGGGAACAGGTGAAGCAGAAGATGGCCGCGAGGTTGGCCGATTGGGCGCGAGTCGCGGCGGAGACGAAAGTTCCATTGGCGGTGAAGTCGCACATCGGCAGCGCATCGAACACGCCAGAGAAGCTGATCTGGCTGCTCGACCAGGTGAAGAATCCGGCGCTCTCGGGCATCTATGACTACGGCCATTTCCAATTGATGAACCTGCCGTTGCGCGGAACGCTCGAGACGCTGCTGCCGCGCAGTTCGTTCCTCACGGTGAAGGATGGCCGCATGGTAAACGGCGCCGTGCAGTTTCTGCTGCCGGGCGACGGCACGATCGACTACAAGGAATACTTCGCGATCCTTGCCGAAAAGCGATTCCGGGGCTGGATGCTTGTCGAGATCAGCCGCCAGTTGCAGACGCAGCCGGGTTACGATCCGGTGGCTTCGGCCAAGCGATCCTACGGCAATCTCGCAGGTCTATTGAAAGACGCGGGACTGCGCCGCGCCTAGCGGAAAGGTACGATTCATATATGCGCGATATCAAGAGGGCGTTCGCAAAGTCCGCCGCTCTCGGCGGTCTTGCCCTGTTCGCCATTCAGGCTCAGCAGCCGGCGAAACCAAGACTGGTCGATTTTCAGCGGGAAATCCGCCCGATCCTCTCCGACAACTGCTTCCTGTGCCACGGCCCGGACAAAGGCACGCGAATGATGGATCTTCGGCTCGACACGAAGGAAGGTGCGTTCGCGGCGCGCAAGTCCGGCAAGCTGATCGTGCCCGGGAATCCTGCTGCCAGTCTCGTCTATCAGCGGATCGTGACGGACGACAAGTCGCGCGCGATGCCCCCGGTGCACAGCAAGAAGTCGCTCACCGCGGCGCAAAAGGACGTGGTCAAACGCTGGATCGAACAGGGAGCACCCTGGAAGGAACATTGGGCATTCGCTGCACCCGCGCGGCCCGCCGCGCCCGCCGTTGCAAACGCCCGTTGGGCGCGCAACCCGATCGACCGTTTCGTGCTTGCGCGCCTCGAAGCCGCCGGGTTGCAGCCCGCCGCGGAAGCCGACCGGCGCACGCTCGCACGACGCGCCGCGCTCGATCTCACCGGACTTCCGCCCACGCCCGAAATGGTGGAACAGTTCGTCAACGACAAGTCCGCCAAAGCGTATGAAGACTACGTCGACCGTTTGCTCGCGTCGAACCAATGGGGCGAGCATCGCGCGCGATACTGGCTCGACGCGGCGCGCTACGCCGACACGCATGGCATTCACATCGACAACTATCGCGAGATGTGGCCTTATCGCGATTGGGTGATCAGCGCGTTCAACCGGAATCTGCCGTTCGACCAGTTCGTGGTGGAGCAAGTCGCCGGCGATCTCTTGCCGAGTCCTACCCGCGATCAGATGATCGCCACCGGATTCCATCGCTGCAACCCGACCACGAACGAAGATGGCGCAATCGCCGACGAAGTGGAGGCGATCTACGCTAAGGATCGCGTGGATACGACAGGCGCGGTCTTTCTCGGACTCACGGTCGGCTGCGCCACCTGCCACGACCACAAGTTCGATCCCATCTCGCAACGCGACTTCTATTCGATGTCGGCGTTCTTCCGGAACACATTGCAGGGGCCGCTCGATGGCAACATCGCTGACACGCCGCCGATCCTGGTGATTCCGAAACCGGCCGACGAAGAGCGTTGGAAGCAGATTCGCGCGGATGAGTCGCGAGTCCAGGAACGGATGAAGACGGCTCGCGCCGCCGCGGAACCGGCGTTCGCCGAGTGGTTGGATGGCGGCGGCCGCAAGTCGATCGAAGCGCCGCTCGAACCCGCTGACGAATTGGTTGCCTTGACCGTGCGGAATGGCGAACCGCTGCTGCGCATCAAGGGCAAGCCGGCGGAGTTGAAGCTGCCCGAGGGTATCACGATCAGCGACGCTCACATCCCGGGGCGCAAGGCGATTCACTTCTCCGGCAAGTCGTTCCTCGAGCTTCCGAATGTCGAAGCGATTCGCGCCGATCAACCCTTCTCCGCCTCGATGTGGTTCTACCTGCCGAAGAGCGAAGACAGCTTCATCGTCGCCAGCCAGACCGACCCGAAGAGCAAGGGCCGCGGCTGGAGCTTCGAACTCACGCGCCGCTCGCCGAGCGTCCGGCTGGTGGGGCAAGCTGGCCGCGCGTTGACGTTGACCAACTTGATCATCGACCGGTTCGAGGCGGCACGCTGGTATCACCTCGCGTTCAGCTATGACGGCAAGCGGACCGCGGAGGGCTTCAAGATGTTCGTCAACGGCAAGCACGTAGGCACGCAAGGAAGCGGCAAGGGCGGTGTGCTCAATGGCGAGTTGCGCAACTTCTCGCCGTTCCTGGTCGGCACAATGGGCGATCGATTCTTCGATGGCGGTGCGATCGCCGCTCTTCGTCTCTACGCTCGCGTGCTTTCGGAAGCCGATGCCTCGCTGCTCGCGCAGTGGCCTGCGATCGAGTTGGCACGTGGGAAGAAGACGGCGGAACTCACCTCGGCAGAGCGCGACGGCTTGCGCCACTACTACCTCGCGCGCGAATTCGCCGATCAGATGGACCTTGCTGGAGAGTTGCAGAGTCTCGACGCCGAGAAGCTCGAAATCATGCGGCGCGGCTCGGTGACGCATGTCCAGCATGAACGAAGCGGAATGGCGGCGGCCAACATCCTCTATCGCGGCATGTACGATCAACCGCGGGACAAGGTGGTGGCGAATACGCCTTCGGTGCTGCCGCCGATGTCCGCGGCCCTTCCCCGGAACCGCCTGGGGTTGGCGAAGTGGCTGATCGATCCGTCGCATCCGCTTACCGCGCGGGTCGCGGTAAACCGGATGTGGCAGGAATTGTTCGGAACGGGCTTGGTCAAGACGTCCGACGATTTCGGCTCGCAAGGCGAACCACCTTCCCATCCGGAACTGCTCGACTGGCTCGCGGTGGAGTTTCGCGAGAGCGGCTGGGACGTGAAGAAGTTCTACAAGCTGATGGTGACTTCGGCCACGTATCGGCAAGCGGGCGTTGCGACGCCTGCCAAGATCGAGAAGGATCCCGAGAACCGCCTGCTCTCGCGAGGTCCGCGATTCCGCATGGACGCCGAGATGGTGCGGGACTATGCGCTCGCGGCCAGCGGATTGCTCACGCCCACGATCGGCGGACCTTCCGTGAAGCCGTATCAACCGTCCGGAGTCTGGGAAGCGGTCGCGATGCTAGGATCGAACACGCGTTTCTATCATCGCGACACGGGTCCGAACCTTTATCGCCGTTCGCTTTACTCTTTCTGGAAGCGGAGCGCGCCGCCCGCGGCGATGGAGGTGTTGAACGCGCCCACGCGCGAGAACTGCACCGTGCGGCGCGAGCGCACCAACACGCCGCTGCAAGCGTTGGTCACGATGAACGACGTGCAGTTCGTGGAGGCGGCGCGGAACCTCGCGCAGCGCGCGATCATCGCGGCGCCAGGAAGCGCGGAAAAGCAGATCCAGTTCATGGCTGCCCGGCTTGCCGCCCGCGGCCTCGACGATCGCGAGATGACTCTGACGCACAAGGCGCACCAGGACTTCCTCAGCTACTACGACAGCCATCCAGATCAGGCTCGCAAACTGATCGCCGAAGGCGAGTCGAAGGCGGATGCATCGCTTTCGCCGGCCGAGCTCGCGGCGCTGACGATGACCGCGAATCAACTGTTCAACATCGACGAAGTATTGGTGAAATAGGACGCCCCATGCTGATCGAAGATTCCATCCTCGCCGAAACCCGGCGGCAATTCTTTGCAAGAGGCGCGCGCGGGCTCGGACAAGTCGCGCTCGCTTCTCTCCTTCAGCAAGAGATGCGGGGGGACCAAGGCGCACTGCCTGGATTTCCGCATTTCAAACCCAAGGCCAAGCGCGCGATCTACCTGCATATGGTCGGCGCGCCGCCGCAGATCGATCTGTTCGACTACAAGCCCGGAATGAAGGATTGGTTCGACAAGGATCTGCCTGAGTCGATTCGCCGGGGCCAGCGCCTCACGACCATGACCTCCGGACAAAGCCGGTTTCCGATCGCGCCTTCCGTGTTCGGATTCAAGCAGAGCGGGAAATCCGGCGCGTGGATGTCGGAACTGCTGCCGTGGACATCGAAAGTGGCCGACGATATCGCGCTCATCCGCTCGATGCATACCGAGGCGATCAATCATGAGCCGGCGATCACCTTCATCCAAACCGGACAGCAGGTAGCGGGCCGGCCATGCGCAGGATCGTGGATCGCTTACGGGCTCGGATCGATGAACGCCGACCTTCCGTCTTTCGTGGTGCTAAATGCTTCGCACACGCATCCGAAGGCGGGCGTGCAGGCGATCTCGGCCAAGCTGTGGAGTTCGGGGTTCCTCTCGTCGAAATATGCGGGAGTCGCGTTGCGCTCCGGCAACGATCCAGTGCTGTTCTTGCGCAATCCCGAGGGTGTTCCGCCCGAGATCCGGCGACGGATGCTCGACGCGGTGGGCGAAATGAACCAGATCCAGCACGAGAAGTCCGGCGACCCGGAGACGCGCTCCCGAATCGCACAGTACGAGATGGCGTTCCGGATGCAATCGTCGGTGCCGGATTTGACGGACCTTTCGAAAGAGCCGGAAAGCACCTGGAAGCTCTATGGCGACGAAGCGCGGAAGGGCGGATCGTTCGCGCACACGTGCCTGATGGCGCGGCGGCTGGCTGAACGGGGCGTGCGATTCATTCAGGTTTATCAACGCGGCTGGGACGTGCACAAGGATCTGCCCGAAGTGCTGCCCGCGATGTGCAAAGACGTGGATCAGGCCTGCTACGGTTTACTGACGGATTTGAAGTCGCGCGGGATGCTCGACGACACGCTCGTGATCTTCGGCGGCGAATTCGGCCGTACGATCTACTCGCAGGGAAAGCTGACACCTACCGACTACGGCCGCGATCATCATCCGCGCTGCTTCTCGATCTGGGCCTCGGGCGGCGGAATCAAGGGTGGGGTGGTGCATGGCGAAACGGACGAATTCTCGTACAACATCGTGAAAGATCCAGTGCACGTACGGGACTTTCAGGCGACACTGTTGCACTGCTTCGGGATCGATCACGAGCGGTTCACCTATCGCCATCAGGGCTTGGAGGCGCGGTTGACTGGGGTCGAACCGGCGCATCCGGTGAAGGCGATTCTCGCTTAGCGGCGCGGGCAGGCGGCTAAAATGATCGCTTGGCTCCCCTTTTGAAACGGACGGTCGCCACCGCGGCGGTGCTCCTGCTCGTCACCTGCGCCTTCTACTGGAAGCTCACGCTCACCAACCAGTATGAGTGGATGACGGGCGAGGACCTGGGAGTCCAGGTGTACGGATGGTTCCAGTCCGAGGCCGAGCAGTGGCATTCCGGCAACTTCCCGCTGTGGGATCAGCGGCTGTGGAATGGACAGCCTACCGCTGGGCAAGCCCAACCGGGCGCACTCTATCCGCTGAACTGGTTCGTGTTCGCTTCTCCGCTCCAGGACGGAAAGCTCCAACGCGGATACCTGCGGTTCTATCGCGTGCTGATCCACTTCTTCGCGCTCGCCTGTTGCTTCGCGCTTTGCCGCGACCTTGGACTTTCGCGCGCGGCCTCGCTTCTGGCCGCTGGCGCGTTCGCTTTCGACGGCGTGATGGGCACGGCGGGCTGGCCGCAATGGATCAACGGCGCCTCGTGGGCTCCTGCGGTTTTCCTGTTCCTGTTGCGTGCGATTCGGGGCGAGCGGCGGCTCTTCCACGCCGCGGCCTCCGGAACGTGCCTGGGAGTCTCGTTCCTCAGCGGACATCACCAGATCCCGCTGTTCCTTGCTGTTGCGTGCGGCTTGGTCTGGCTGTGGAACCTGCGCGTGACCGGCCTGATCGCACCGGTTGTCTTGCTCGCCTTTGCCGGAATGACCGCGGCTCCGCAGATCCTGCCAGCGGTCGAGTTCGGCCGCCTGTCGCTGCGCTGGCTTGGAGACGCACCACCGCTTTCCTGGGGCGACGTGGTTCCTTACGGAGTCCACGAATACTTCTCGTACTCGCCCGTATCCCTGTTCTCACTCGTGATTCCAGCGCCGCCCTGGCATGTCGATCCGCACATGGGCGCTGTCGCGGTGACGCTCGCACTGCTCGGAATTGCGCTGGCGTGGAGACGCTTCGCGGTGCCGATGTTCGCGCTGACAGCGCTCGTAGGATGCGCGATCGCCTTTGGCGGATGGAGCCTCGTGCATGGGATTCTTTACGCGCTCGCGCCCGGATTCGAGAAGGCGCGCAACCCCGCCACCGCGATGGCGCTAGTGAACTTCGCGCTGGCGGTGCTCGCCGGATTCGGTCTCGACGCGATCAGCCGGAATCTCGAGAGCATCTGGCTGCGCCGCGCGAGCGGAGCGCTCTGCTTGCTCGGCGCGGCGATCGTGCTGGCGCTGATGTTCGTGAAACGGCCCGAGATGCTCGATCAATCAGGCGTAACCGCGGCGGTGGCGTTTGCCGCTGCCGCGCTCCTGCACGCGATGCGTGCGGGAGCGGTGAGCGTGGCGCACGGCACGGGAGTCCTGGTCCTGCTCGCGTTCCTCGAATACAGCAATAGTTTGGGCGTTCTGCTCGTTCCGAGGTCGAACGTCGCGCTCGACAAGTGGCTGATCGAGATGCAGGGCCATGACGATCTGGCCAGTTACCTGAAGTCGCAGCCGGAGCGGTTTCGCGTCGAGATCGCCGACAAAGACTTCGCGAAGAACTGGGGATCAGCGCACGGCATCGACACGTGGGGTGGCTACGTGCCCGCGGTCACGCGGAACGTTGCCGCGAACGAAAATCATCTTCCGGAGACGAAATCGCTCTGGGGCGTCTGGTTCACGATCTCGAAACAGGTGCCGGGCGCGAATCAGAAGGAAGTGATGCGCTCTGGCGACGGCTACCGTCTGCTGTTCAACGAGGGTGCGTTTCCGCGGGTGTGGATCGCCTACCGGCTGATCCAGCTTCCGAGCGGGGCGGCGATTCGCGACTTTGTTCGAACCCGCCAGCGCGAACTCGCCGATACGGCGATCACGACCGGATCGCACCCGCTTCCGATCGAACCGTGTCCCGATTCGAGCGAGGTCAAGCTGAAGTCGCATCGTGGCTCCGAGATCGAGATCCAGGCGAAGATGGCCTGCAATGGGCTCGTCGTGGTTTCGGAGACATTCTATCCGGGATGGCGCGGATACGTGGACGGGGTCCGCGCTCCGATCCTCGAAGTGAACGGCGGAATGCGCGCGATCTTCGTACCGAAAGGCGAGCATCGAGTGGAGATGCGCTTTCGTCCGAGGAGCGTCTACATCGGCGTGGGCGCGGCGGCCTTCGCGCTCGCCGCACTCGTGTTGCTGAGGCGGCGCTAGAATGGCGCCGCTGATCTTGCTGGCGTTGATCGCGGGCTTCTACTGGAAGCTCACGTTGACGCGGCAGTACGATTGGGGCTGGGGTCCGGACTTCGCGACGCAGGTCCTTCCCTGGTTCCATGTGCAGGCGCGGCAGTGGCACAATGGCGAGTTCCCGTTGTGGGATCCGTACCTGTGGGGCGGACAGCCGCTGTTGGGACAAGCGCAGCCCGGATCGGCGTATCCGCTGAACTGGCTGCTGTTCCTGTTGCCTCTCGATGGCAGCGGCGCGATTAAACCCGGATTCCTGCAAGGCTACTTCATCGCGATCCACTACATGGGTGCGCTGTTTTGTTACTGGCTATGCCGCGATCTCGGCCGGTCGCGCGCGGCGTCGGTTTTCGCAGGGCTTGCGTTTTCGCTCACCGGATTCCTCGGAACACGCAACTGGCCGCAGATGATCAACGGATGCGTGTGGGCGCCACTCACTCTGCTGTTCGCGTTGCGCGCGATCCGGTCCGATGGTGCCGCATTGCGCCAGGCGGCGTTCGGCGGGGCGGCGCTCGGCATGGCTTGGTTGAGCGGACATCATCAGATCCCGCTCTACACGTCGATCGCCATGGCCGCGGTCTGGCTCGACGCTTGCATCCGCCATCGTGCGCGCGTGCGCGCGGCCGCCGTGTTCTTCGTCTTCACCGGACTCGTGGGCGCGCTCCAAATCCTGCCCGCGCAGGAGTACGGAAAGCTCGCGAAGCGCTGGGCCGGCGTGCCCGAGGGGCTTGCTTGGAACCACGCAGTTCCCTACCCCGTTCACGAAGAGTACTCGCTCAGCCCGAAGTCGATCGCCGGTCTCGCCACCAACCTGCCAGAGCGGACTCTCGATCCCTACATGGGCGTTGCCTTCGTCACACTGGCTCCGCTCGGCATCGCGCTCGCGTGGGGATCACCGCAGGTGCGCTTGTTTGCGTGCCTCGCCGGCGGTGCCTGGATCTATGCTCTCGGCGGATTCACGTTCGCACATGGACTCTTCTACCTCTTCGTGCCAATCGCCGAAAAGGCACGGACGCCCGCGGTGGCGCTTCATCTGTTTCATCTCGCGGCGGCGGTGCTGGCGGCGTTCGGGCTCGATGCGCTGGGAAAGGCGCCCGCGCGTTCGCGTGCGTTGCGCCGCGCCACGATCGCCCTGGTGGCACTGGGAGCGATCCTCGCTATCGATATCCATCTGCGCCCGCCCGACCTCGATCCGCGCTTCGGGTTGAGCGTTGTCGCCGCCTGGCTCACCGCCGCGTGCCTCCGGTGGAGGCACGCGCGACCAGCCTTCATCGCGATCCTGCTGATCGAAGCCAGCGCCAACACGGGGGCACTGATTGCACCGCGATCCGACAAGGGCCGCACCGAATGGATCGACCGGATGCGCGACAACCGCGACATCGCCCGGTTCCTGAAGTCGCAACCCGAACCTTTTCGCGTCACCGTACTGGATCGGCGGTTCGAAGAGAACTGGGGTGCTTGGCACGGGATCGAGATGCGACACGGATATCTCGCATCGATGACCTCCAACATGGCGGACTGGCCGCATGGCGACAACGGAAATCGCATTTTCAACACGAAGTTCGCGATTGGAACCGAGCCGCGCGGCTTCCATCGAATTCCGGTGTTTCGGGGAGCGAGCGGGCTAACGGTATTCGCCGACGCGGATGCGTTGCCGCGCGCCTGGGCCGTTCATCGTGTCGAACGGCTGGCGGACATCCGCGCGCTCCATGTCGCGATGCACGAGCGGCACGCCGATTTTCGGCACACCGCGTTCTTCCCGAATCGCCAGCCGCCGCGTCTGCCAGCGTGCGACGGCACGAGCACCGTCGAGGTTATCCGCTACTCCGCGAGTTCGATCCGCGTCCGGGCGCGGATGAACTGCGATGGACTGGTGGTCATCGCGATGACGAACTTCCCCGGCTGGTCCGCGACGATCGGCGGACGCGCAACGCCTATCGTCGAGACCAACGGGGTGATGCCTGCTTTGATGGTGGCCGCGGGCGAGCACGAAATCGAAATTCGCTATCGCCCACGGAGTGTCGCCGTCGGCGCGGTGCTGACGGCGATCGGATGGGTCGCGACACTGATCCTCGCCGTTCGGCGCGATCAGGCGACAGGATAGGGGGCGTGTGCGTTGCGGTCCGACGCAGCCTTCCAGTCCCGCCACGCATTGCTGACGACCCAGTAGACTTCCGACGGATCGAAGGGCGTTCGAATCACATTGTAGCCGCCCTGTTCGAGGACTTCCTGCCACAGCGGATCGTCCGCCAGACGAGAAGCCACAATGACACGGGGGGCGGGATCGCCAAAGTGCGAGAGCCTCGCGAGCGCCTCGCGCCAAGCGCAATCCTCCGTGATGACAATGGGCGCGGGATGGTCTTCCAGGAAGAACGGAGCCTCGGAGGCCTGACGGACGCGGTGAAGGTGCCACTTGGAGTGGCCGAAGATCGATTCCAGACGGCGATAAGCTGCGTTATCGCTCGTGATGACAAGCACAGTAACGGTGCCCGGTGCTTCTGGGAGTACCGAGTGGGTTCGGACGAGATCGGCTGAAAGCATGCGACCTCCTACTGCTAGTACTGGGGGGACCCTCTTCTGATTCTAGTACGAAAGCCCCCCAGCGGCAACGGAAATCGTCGCACGAAAGTTGCGGGGAACGAATTCCCTACTTTTCGGGGATGAAAGCGATCACGTCGATTTCGACCAGTGAATTTCCGGGAATACCGCCCGCCGCCGCGATCGTGGTGCGCACCGGCGGCTCGTCACCGAACTTGCCTTTGAAGACCTCGTTCATCGCCGTGTAGTCTTTCAGGTCGTGCAGGTAGACGTTGCACTTGAGCACGCAGTTCATGTTCGACCCGGCGTTCTCGAGTTCCTTCTTGATTTCGTTCAGCACATGCTCGGTGTGGGCCTTGATGTCGCCCGGCGTGTGCGCTCCCTTTCCGGCAACAAACAGCAGATTTCCATAGGAAACCGCGCCGTTGAACAGCGGCGGATTCCTCGGTTTCTCGCCCTTCCGGTGAACCTTTTTCTGGGGCGTGGCGGCGGACGCGGATGACGCAGCGGCAACGGCGGTGGCACCGGCGGCGGCTCGCAGGATGTTCCGGCGGGATTTCGTTGATTCGGGCATTGTGGACTCCTTAGCGATACTACCGCGAAACCAAGACGCGCGTGGTGTGTTTACATGGGGAGGTGATGAATCGCAACTGGCTGGTTTTCATTCTTTCAGGAGCTTGCCTGGCGCAGGTTCCGGTGATCAGTCCGCGCCGGGTGCTGAACGCGCATTCGATGCAGCCAGCGCCAGCGGTGGTACCGCAGGGCGGAGTGCTGCGGATCGAAGGGATCAACCTCGGTCCGGCGGAGGGAGCGCAGCCATCGGGTATGCCGCTTCCGACCACGCTGTCGAGCCCCGAAGTTCAGGTGATGCTGAACAACCGCGCTGCACCGATTTTCTCGGTGCAGCCGGACCACGTGATCGTGCAGATCCCGTTCGACATGCCGCAGGGCTTGGCGCAAGTGATTGTCCGGCGAGGCGAACAGCGCAGCCGGCCCGCTACCGTACAGATCAATCCGCTGTCGCCCTCGGTGAAGACCGCGGCCGGAACCGGGTTTGGCGAGGCGGGCGTACGGGACGGATCGAAATTGAAACTCGCCGTCAGTGGACTGGGCCCCACCGACCCGGTGGTTCCGAATGGCGACCTGCCAACGGGCGAGGCAAAGCCCCGCCAAGCGATTCGCGCCTACATCGGCGGACTCTCCGCGCCGGTGGAGGCGAAGCTCTCGACCGAGCGTGTCGGAGAATTCGATGTCACCCTCGACGTTCCGGAGGGAGCCTCGCCAGGCGATCTGATCAGCATCTACGCCGGCCAAGCGGCGCCGGCCAACCGTCCGGTGTTCGAGCGGATTCGCACACCCCAGGTTCAGTACATGGCGCTCGGCAATGGGCCGCAAGCGGTACGCGTGGTGCGTCCCTCGGATCTGCGTGGCAACTTCGCGGTCGCTCATGGCGCTAGGGGAGAGGATGGATGCTATCCAGCGTGGATCGCCGACCTCGGCAGGCGCCGCGTTTCGAGATTGAGCGAGTGCCTCATCGCCGCGCAGGCGAACGCCGCATCGCCCGTGATTGCTCCGGTCGAGCAGAACTTGCTCTTGTCGATGGTAGGGCCGGCCGTGGGCGAGGTCGCGACAGGCGTGGCGAACAAGCTGGCGATTTTCAATCCGGAGCTAGCTGAGCCGCTGGTGGTCGAAACACCGCGATCGTTCAGCAACGTCGCCGTGCTTCCTGACGGCTCGGTGTTGGGCGTCCAGGGCGGACAGCCAGTGTTTTCGGTGAATCCCCAGACCGGCGAGGTTGGACCGCCTCCAGTGATCGGAGGTCCGGGAGGCGGTGGGTTGCCGGGCGGCGGCCAAGGTGGCGCGGGCGGCGTCCTGCAAACGGTCGATCTTGGCGATGGCCTGAAGGAGATCCTCTTCAGCGCGGGCGTCGGTGGCGGGCAGCAGTTCGCGGTCGTGGCCGATAGTCCGGCGACACCCACGAAAGCGAAGTTCGCGATCGTGTCCAACCAGGGCACGGTGCAGTCGACACTCGAGCTTCCGAATGGCTGGCTGCCCGCGATCCGGCCGGTGCAGCAGGCGCAACCAGGACAGCCAGGCGGAGGCGGTGTCATCATTCCTCCGGGAGGCGCCGGTGGCGCCGCTGGAATTCAGGCACGGCGGGGAGTGGCTGTCGTATCGACTGGCCCCAACCAAGTGCTGATACTCGCCAAGAGGGGCGACACGACGGGCGTGATTTTCGTAACCGTGCCTGCGATGCAGGCAACAGTTGTCGAGACACCCGCGGGATGGTTCGCGGCGGCGTGCACACTCCAACTCAATTTCCAAAACTTCGAGACGACGCGCCAGTTTGCCCTCTTCGGGGCACGAAGTCCGCAGGCGGAGACATCGGCCGTCTGCAACGCCAACGGCTATCTGGTCATCAACCCGGCGGAGCAGACGATGCAGGCAGTCGCCTTTCCGCGCGCCGGGTCGGCGAATCTCCGCGTACAACCGGCAGGCAACGCTGACATGAACGACTTTCTCTACGTCGCGAATTCGAGCACCGCCACCCCGCAACTGTTCGAGACCATCTACGTCCTCGACAGCTTGTCCGCCACACCGGCGGCACTCTCGCCCGAGGGCATGCGCGGAGTGACCCTGCAGGGACAGCAGTACCGGGCGCCGGAGCTTTCCGCGCTCGTGGGCCTCGGATTCAACCAGGCGGCGGGCGATGGTGGCTTGGTCTACTTCGATCTCGAGAATCAGACGACATCGGTCTTTCCGGTGCCAGCCGGATTCCAGTCGATGTCGCTGGTGGGGATCTTCCCGTCCACGCGCAAGTTGGTGGCGCTCGGCACCAAGGAAAACGCCTCGGGAACGCAGTTGCTCGTATTCGACCTTCTGAACAACGATCTGACCGAGGTGCCGCTTCCGAATGGAATCGCTTTCGTGGGCGCGCTGCCCGCGGCCGCACCGGCAGGTGGGGGAGGCGGAGCTCCAGGCGGTGGCGGCGGTCCCCCGGGCGGCGGCGGTGGCGCTCCGGGTGGCGGCGGGCAAGGCGCGGGTGGCCAGCAGCAACCCACGATCTTCCTGTCGGCAAACGTCAAGGGGAACACTGTCACGGCGGTCTGCTTCAATGCCAACCGTCAAGCGGTGGGCGTGATGACCGCCCTGATTCCGTAGCTCGTCAATACTCCAGCTTGCCGTTGTACGTCATCTCGTTCAAGTAGAACTCCACTTCGCGGAAGGGCTTCGAGACCCCGGGAAGGTAGAGCACGAACTTGAAGCTCTTGGCCTTGGGATCGACGATGCGCGGGAAGAGCATCCGCAGGTACGGGTCGCCCGCCGTCGGCGGAAAGTGCCCGACCATCTTCGCCTTGGTCTTACCCACGCGAATCGAACAGCCTTCTTCCATCCGCTTGGACTCGTTGGCATCAGCAAGCCATTGTTGGAAGGGTACGCGGACCGCGAGCACCACGTGCTTGCCGCGATCGTTGGCCAGATATTCCTGCCAATCGTCCTCGCTCGGCCCTGGCTTCTCGGTGGCGCCAGCCTTGTGCCCATGACGGACCAGATACTGCTTCTCCGCCTCGACCATTGGCAGAGCGGAGGCAAGGAAGAGTTCCGTGCCGACGTCGCGAGCCCACGGCGAATCCTTCATGATTTGGCCGACTTCCGTTTCGGTCCATTTCTCGGGCGGCTTGGCATCCCAGAAGGCCGCGAACAAAAGTGCTAAAACCCAGTGCATGACGATCCGTCTTTAGTTTAAGCTACGATTTCATGCCTGACACAATCTATCGAGGCCGCAAGGCGGTCGAGATTTCGAACGGAACCCTGACGCTCACCGTGACGGTGGAAGGCGGCCATATCGCGCGGATCCAGCACGCCGCCGTGGAGATGAATCCGCTGTGGACTCCGCACTGGAGTTCAGTCGAGCCCTCGGCGTTCGATCCCGCGATTCACACTGGATACGGGGGAGACGCGGAAGCCCGGCTGCTCGCCGGAATTTTCGGGCACAACCTCTGCCTCGACCTGTTTGGCGGTCCGAGCGGAGCGGAAGCTTCCACCGGAATGAGCGTGCACGGAGAGTCCTCGATCGATCCATATCGGACCCGTTCCACCGCGGATGCGCTCACACAGGAAGCGACTTTTCCGCACGCGCAACTGCATTTCCGGCGCGAGATCCGGCTGGTGGAGGCGACGGCGATCATCCGCGAGACGGTGACGAACCTGTCCGCGTGGGACCGGCCGTCCGCCTGGACACAGCACGTCTCGCTCGGGGCGCCCTTCGTCGAGCCTGGCGTGACGCGGTTCCGAATCACGGCTACTCGCTCGAAAGTCTTCGAAGAGAACTTCGCGGCCGGCGGCGGTTACATGGTCAACGCAGCGGAATTCGACTGGCCGATGGTACCCGGCGTCTCGGGCGAGCCATTCGACCTACGCGTGTATCCATCCGCGTCCGCTTCGGCCGCCTACACGGCGCATCTGATGGATCCGTCGCTGGATCTCTCCTGGTTCATCGCGCATCATCCAGGAGCGGAATTGGCGTGCGCCTATGTTTGGAAGCAGGCCGACTTCCCGTGGCTCGGGCGATGGGAGGAGAACCGCCATCGCGGCGCTGCTCCGTGGAACCACCGCGAGATCACCTGCGGCATGGAGTTCGGCGTCTCGCCAATGCCGGAAACGCGGCGAAAAATGATCGAGCGCGGATCGATGTTCGGAGTGCCGGGGTATCGATGGCTCCCAGCAAAAGAAAGCGTGACCGTGGAGTACCGCGCGACTGTCCAGCCGGTAACGCGGACACCCGAGCGGGCTGAATGGACCGAATCGGGCGTCCAGTTGGCGTAACTCCGAAGCGCCCGCTTTTTGCCGGAGGTATCATGTCTGGTAGCGGGCTCGAGCCCGCGTTCCGATTCTCGGACTCCAAGAGGAGCTATTGAATGTATCAGAACGAACTTTCCACCTGGGATAAGCTGACTACGACCACGACGATGTCGCCGTCGCGGGCGGCCGTCATCAAGCAGACCTACGTATTGCTGAGCGTGAGCGTCCTGTCGGCGATGGCTGGCGGCTATATTGGCGCGACCAGCGAAACCGTGGTCCGCTTCTTCATGTCGACGATCGGCTGGATCGCGGCGATCGTACTGTTGAACGTGATCCCGATGGTCGCGATGGCTGCGCGCCACAATCCCGTGCTCGGCGTAGCCGCGCTGGTGGGCGACGGATTTCTCGCCGGCCTGGTGATCTCACCTTTGCTCTATGTCGCCGCGACGATGGCACCGGGCCTCATCGTGATCGCTCTGATGATCACCGGACTCGTGTTCCTGTCGATCACCGGCTACGTCTTCATGTCGGGCCGGAGCTTCGCCGCGCCGAAGGGTCTGATGATCGGCATGTTCGTGGCAATCACGGCGGCAATCGTCCTGAACAGCTTCATGAATATCGGATGGCTGGGCGTCGCACTCAGCGCCGGCATCGGCATCATGGGCTGCCTCGGACTGGTCTATTCGACAAGCGGAGTCCTCAACAGCCCCGACGCCGATAGCCCAATTCCCGGCGCGCTGGCGCTGTTCTCGGGTCTGTTCAACGTCTTCGTCGCCACCCTGAACATCCTGTTGCGGGTGCTCGGCGGGGGACGGCGCGATTAGGCGCTACTTCTTCTCTTCCTTCTTTTCCTCGGTTTTCGGGGGCGCCGGAGGCAATTCCCAGCCGCGATCGATGTTGACGGTCGGCAGCGTGGCCTTCAGCTTCTTGGCGCCCTCTTCGGTCACCTTGGTCTGCCAGACGTACAGATTCTTGAGATTCTTCAGTCCGGCGAGTTGTTGGATTCCGGCGTCCGTTACGGCGGTGCCGTACAGGTTCAGGTAGACCAAATTCGTGAGGCCCTTCACGTGTGCCAAGCCAGCATCGGTGATCTTCGTACCTTCGAGGTGCAGTTCCGCCAGATCGGCGGAGAGCCCTTTCAGTGCCGCGAGTCCAGCGTCGGTGACAGACGTTTTTCCCAGATGGACGCGCATTACCTTTTTCAACGACGCGACGGGCTTCAAGTGCGAGTCGTTCACGGCGGCACCTTGCAGATGGAAGTCCACCTCGTGGCGCTCGTCGTTCTGGGCGATCTTGCGGACGGCCCCTCCGGCCTTCTCGATCGCGGCAACCGCCGCTGCCTCACCGGCTGCCGGTGCTCCGGCTTGAAAGAATGCGAACAGGTTCGTCATGTTGCGAATTCTCCTTCTGAATATTTAAGTGGATCTGGCCAGCGTGACGCAAGCCCCGGGTGGGCGCTCCCCGATTCTAAACTGCGCCGAGTTGATTGACGAAGTCGTTTTCGTGCCTTCTTCCACCGGACTGTCAAATGGAGTTCAGCACGCCACCGGAGCTGCCGTCTGGATCTCACCGGCAGCGGGTCCGGTGGTTCGCCGCCCTTGATGGACGCGTCACGCCCAGAGTCGCGTGCGAAGAGTGCCGCGCGTTCGGGGCGAAAATGGCCGGCGGATAGGATAGGCTCCGTGTCAGCCCCCCCGGGGATTCAATCACGATTCGCCATTCGCTGACGCGCGCCGACGTGGCACATACCATTTCAAGAGCTTGTTGGGATCGACAAATTGCCGCACCACGATACTGCTCTACGGCTTGGGTTGGGTTGCTTCCTGCTCATCGACGGGCCGAGGGCTCAGCTGAGCGAACCCTCCCCGCCTCGTCCACCGGGATCGTTCGTTGGAGGGCAACATCCCGTGGCGAGAGGTCGGCAGGATCGCATCGTTTCGGGGTGACATTCTCATCGCTGGAGATAGCGGCAACGCGTTCTTCATTCCCGAAAGGGCACGCGGCACCCGGGCAGAAGGCCGAGTTTGTCCGGACGGTGCGGGCTTGGCGGGAAGCGGTGCCAGAATCATGCGGCCCTCGTGCGATTGTATGCTGTCAGAGTGATGCTCATTCGCACGATCGCCGCCGTGGCCGTGGCCGCTTCGCTCTTCGCCCAAACCGGACTCCTCGCCGTCGTAGAAAAAAAGGCGGGCCAACTCGCCTTCTACACTCCTGATGGCAAGCGCCTCTCGGGCACCAAAGTCGGCACCCATCCGCATGAGGTGATCCGTTCGGCGGACAAGAAGCTTCTCTACGTCTCCGACAACGGCATCCTCTGGATGACTGACGCGGGCTCGGGTGGAAACACGATCTCGATTATCGACATCACCAAGCGCGATCGGATCGGCGTGATCGATCTTGGCGAGAATCGCCGCCCGCACGGGATGGATCTCGACGCAAAGACCGGCCGCATGGTGGTCACCACCGAGAATCCGTATGGACTCCTGCTCGTCGATACGAAAACGAAGAAGATTCTGCGCAAGTACGATGTCCAGGGCAAGGCTCCTCACATGGTCACATTTGGACCGGGTGCGCGCGAAGCCTACGTCGCCAATTCCGCCTCCCACACGATCGCCGTCGTGAACCTCGAATCGAGCAAGGTCAAGCTGATTCCCACGGGCGAGCGTCCGCAGGGCGGGCTTCTTTCGCCCGATGGCAAGCGTGTCTACTTCACTAACTCCGACGGCAACTCGATCATTGTGATCGACACGGCGAAACAGGAAAAGATCGGCATGATCCAGACCGGAAAGGGTCCGGGCCGTCTTTGCATGACGCCTGACCGCAAGACTCTCGTCTACAACTTGCAACCTGGTGAAGGCGCGGGCTTCGCCGATATCGCGACGCTCGAGGAGACCGCGCGCATCGCGCTCCCCGGCAAGCCGCTCTCGTTGACGATGACCTCCGATGGCAAGATCGCGTATGCTGGCTTGCAGGACAGCGACAAGATCGCGGTGATTTCGGTGCCCGAGCGAAAGCTGATCCGTGTCTTCGACACGCCG
>CADECY010000084.1:5458-42347 GCA_902825945.1 uncultured Acidobacteriota bacterium | reverse complement strand
GGCATCTCCCAAACATTCTAATACAGAAATGTACTATTGCGAGTAGACACTAGTAACGGTCAGTGCGGCGATGGCCCGGTACGCTTGGCTCGGGAGGCATCCCGTTCCTTCAGCATTTTCTCGTATTCGGTGCGCTGACCGTCTTCCAGAATCGCGCGGACCTGCTCGCGCTGATTCTCATGCACGGCTTGGTATTCGGGCCGATGCTTTTCGCTGAGCTCGCGGAAGGTGTTGCGCGTGGTGTCGAGAATGACCACGAGCTTTTGCGATTGATCCGGAGTGAGCTTCAGCCGCGTCTGCATCTCGTGGAGGTACTTCTTGCGATACTCGTCAGCAGTGGCCTTGCGGACGTCGGCCTTGACGGAGCGAGTCTCGTACAGCCAGAATCCGAACCCGCCCACGGCGACACCGGTGCCGAAAGTCAATAAGAGGTAGGCTGCCGCGATCGCGCCCGAGCGTTTCATTGCAGGTTTCCGTCGAAATCCACGTGGGTGACGATGTCGAGGTAGGTGAGCGTCTCGGGAGCGGCCTCGTCATCGAGCGCTTCCAGGTACGACTTCAAGTAGAGCGGATTGGTGTTGGCGAGCGGGCTCATTTCGAACGCCAGCAACGCAAGACACAGCGTTGCCGCCACAGTGACGAGACCGCGAGTATAGCCCCGCAGCTTCCAGATCCAGTTGCGCCGCGCTTCGATCTTTTCCCACATCCGGGGCATGAACGCGGCCCCCCCTTCTGGCGAAGGGCAGGCGGACCGGTAACGCTCGAACAGCGGACCGAGCGGATCGCGTTCTTCAGTCATTCGGCACCTTCCATGATAATACACTCCCTAGCTTCTCTTTGGACTGCTCGTACGCTTTCAAGACCCGCTGGCGCGCCCGGAACAACCGGACCTTCATGGCATTTTCCTTCAGTCCATAGATCTCCTGGAGTTCCTTGAGCGAGAGCCCTTCCACTTCCTTCATCAGCAGCAACACCCGGTCTTCCTCGCTCACCTCCTCGAGCAGGTCGTGGACGAATTCGCGGATCGCGGCGGCCTGATTGTCCTGGCTGTTTTGCCGGGTGCCAGCCCCCGCATCGGCGAGAACCACCTGCTCTTCCGATAGATCGGCCATGCGCGCTTCCATCTTGCGCTTCTGGCGCCTCCGCAAATAGTCGTATGCCGCGTTCGACGTCAGGCGATACAGCCACGGCTCGAAAACTTCCGGAGACCGCAACTGGTCGAGCGAATAGAAAAGCCGTACGAACACCTCTTGCGCGACGTCTTCGACGTCTTCCGGGCGTCCGATCAAGCGGGAGATCGTCCCGAGAATGCGCTTCCGATACGCCTGAACGACCTGATTGAAGGCGGCTTCGTCACCGCTCCGCGCGCGTTCAATCAGCGAGAATTCAACGAGCATCCGGCATACCTGGCCGGTGGCCGAAGACCTTCGTGCAGGCCCCGCAAGGGATAGGGCGCATCGGCATATAGCTAGGTTACTAGAACGATCCGGGCGAGCGCGTGTGGAGGTCGCGTTAAGAATTGTTAATTCGGCGTTCGCGGATCAGATCGGCCGCGATCTGCCAGATCACGCGAGTGGACTGAAATGTCTCGCTCGACAACCGGTCCTCATCGAGATCGCTCACCGCGCCCGCCAGGAGATCGAGCAGTTCCCGGTGGAGCCCCTCGAGGCCCGCCGCGGTGGAATCCACACGGGCGCGGCCGATGATGCCGATGATCCGCTTGTTGTAGTCGTCTGCAAGGTTTTTGCCACGATTGTTCAGCCAACGTTTGAACTCCCAGACCCACGAGCCGAGCAACAGTGTCACCGTCAGGATCAGAGCGAGGAAATCGGCATTGGTCTGGACGAAGGCCGGCTTGTCTCTGTCGTAGTACTCGCTCGCGCCCGGATGGACTCCTGCGGCGAGCCCGGGTTCGTTTCCTGGCCGGCGGATCGCGGCCAATAGCGGACGGACCTCGGCAAAGCGGTCCGGGATGGTCCGCGCGATTTCATGCCGGTCTTCGAAGAGGCTGCCGGTGATCCATCGGACCGGATTGGGATGGATGCTCGAATGCGCGACCAGGAACCTCGGGACCATCACCGTTGGAGTATCTTGCGCGGGCGCCGCTGGTTCGCCGAGGTAGGTTCCTTGCGGAATCACGCCGGGAAGGAACGCCGGATAGCGGATTCGCATCGCCTCGGCTTGGGGAATGGGCAGCAGACGAACCCTGCCTTCGCGCACGATCTTCTCGATGGCGGGATTGCCGAGGGTTCGGACACGGAAGATCGCATCGGCCGGAACGCCGTTTGCCGCGAGATGGAAGCTCTCGCGCCGCAGGCCGAAATGTCCGGCCACGCTGAGAAAGGATCGGAACTGCCCGCCGGACTCGGGCAGGTCGATCCGCTTACCCGCCAGATCCGGAAACGAGCGGATTTTCGATCCTTCGGCCACCAGCAGATGGAACGCGTCGGGAAACAGCACCGCCACCGGTTGCGCCCAGCGGCCCGCCGGAACATCGGCTTGCACGGTCGCCATGTGGATCCGGCTGGCTTCGAGCAGAGCGAGATTCTCCGCCGTGCCGGCAGTCTCGCGTACTTCGATCGTGAGTTGGGGGTGTCGCTTCTCGGCGACGGCTTTCAACGCCTGGATCAGGACGAAGCTCTCCGAGTCGCGGGCACCGGCTCCTATGACGACCTTCCATCGGCGGTTCGATTGGAAAAGCATCGCGCCGATCAGGATCAGCACCGCGAGGCTGACGATCGTGAGTCCGGCGACGAGGAGCCGCTCGGGATTGAGGCGCGTCACATGCAATAGGATGGCATGTCGGGCCGGGCTACGATCGTTGCGGTCACGCCCGAACTGGCCGCAGCGGCGGCCGCATTTTTCCAGCGCAGGAACTGGACGCGCCGCGACTGCGAGCTGGCGGAGAGGGCAGGGGTGTTCGAGGGCAATCGGGGCGGCAACGGAATTGATCAGAGGCACGAGTTGATCGAAGGACGAGTTTTTCGGCGTGAGCCCGTGCCCGCCGGCATCCGGCTTGCTCATCGAAGTCTCTGACACCACGCTTGCCTTCCTCGTTTCGGTGAGAGCCGCGCTCTATGCTCGGGCGGGTAGCTGGGTCGTGGACGCCACCCTGCAGCGGGCCTTAGCTTAGTCTTAGTCCACCGCTCGCCGGAGTCCGGCAGCTACCGAAAGTGTTGCGATGTTCGGAGCCGATCAGTCCGCTTACCGAACGCGACTGCCTGTGGATCTGCTCCCAGCGGGGGCATGAGCGATACAATCGAAGCAAATGCCCGTGACGCTTCCAGCCGAGCCCGTCGCGCCAGCGGTTTCCCTGCCGCGGCGGAAGCGATGGACGCGCCGCGAATGTGAGATCGCCGAGAAGGCCGGAGTCTTCGAGGGCCAGCGGTACGAACTCATCGAGGGAGAATTGATCGACAAGATGGGTGCTCTTCCGCCGCATTCCTGGCTCCTGACGCTTCTCGCGGACTGGCTCATGGGAACATTCGGCGCGAGCCGGGTGCGCAACCAGATGCCCATCGATGTCCGCCCGGAGGACAACCCCACGAGTTGGCCTCAGCCAGACCTATGCCTAGTGGCGGAAGCGTCGAAAGAGTATCGCCATCGGGATCCGATTCCAGCGGAGATCCGGTTGCTAATCGAAGTCGCCGATTCGAGCTTCTCCTTCGACATGAGCGTCAAGGCCGACCTCTATGCTCGCGCCGGAATCGCGGAGTACTGGGTCGCCGATGTTTCGCGCAACCGGATCATCGTTCATCGGGTTCCCGCCGGTGGACACTATCAGAGCGTGGCCGCCTATGAGGCGCAGGAAGAGATCGCTCCCCTGGCCGCGCCGGATGCACGGTTCCGGCTGGCCGGTCTCGAATAGGCGACCTTGCCGCAACCGGTACTCAAGACGATCGACCGCGTGATCTCGAAGGCGGGGCTCGGGTCTCGCACCGAAGCTCGCGACTGGGTGAAGGCGGGGCGCATCCGTATCAACGGAGCGTTGGCGAAATCGGCCGACGATTGGGTCGACCCCGAGCGCGACAAGATCACTCTCGACGGCAAGCCGCTGCGCGCCGCGGCGCCGCTCTACGTCCTGCTCTACAAGCCGAAAGGCTACATCACAGCGTACAAGGATCCGGACGGTCGTCCGACGGTCTACGACTTGCTCGCGGGCGTGGCGGGATTCGTGGGCACGGTTGGCCGCCTGGATCTCGACACGAGCGGTTTGCTGCTGCTCACCAACGACAACGAACTTGCCGATCGCCTGATGGATCCAAAATGGCACGCGCCGAAAACCTATCTCGTGAAGGCGTCCACGCGTCTGAGCGAGGAACAACTGGAATCGCTGCGGCAGGGCGTGACGCTCGACGATGGGCCCACGCGTCCGGCGAAAGTGTCGCGAGTGAGAGATAGTGAGAAGTACACATTCTTCGAGATCACCCTCACCGAGGGACGGAACCGTCAAGTGCGGCGGATGGTGGAAGCCATCGGCAGCCATGTTTTGAAACTGGTGCGAACGCGGTTCGGCCCACTCGCGATCGGTGACTTGCAGATGGGAAAATACCGGATGCTCTCGGCGCCCGAAGTGGCTGCCCTGCGCGTCACGACTGGACTCGATACCGATGCTCATCAACAATCCAAAAGGAAACTACTCCTTCCTCAAGGGAATCGCCCCGTACTCGGCGGGCGTGGTCGCAAACGCCGGACATGAAGTGGAGCATGCCCGCTTCCTTCAGCCCGTGCCCTTGAAGCAAGGCTTCGACTTGGTGGCCGCGCGGCTAAAGGCCGTTGGACGTCCGCTGACCGCGCTGTGCGCGATGGAGCTTCGTTCGCCGAAGCCGTTCACGTTTCCCGGCTTCAGCCAGTTCAACGCGGGCTACGTCAAGGTGCTCGAAGGCTGGGGCATTTTCCTCGACGGTTTGAATCCGGTGGCGCGCACCAATATCGCGCCGGTGGTGAATCCGCCCGCCGAGCCATCGATCTACGCCTTCTCCTACACGATTCCTTCGCAGGTGAAGCGCAAGACGTTCATCGTGGCGGGCGCTGGCGAGTTGCCCGAAGGCTCTCTCGACCCGAAGGACGTCGTGCGGCGGGGAGAAACGTCGGTCGAAGCGCTGCGAGAGAAGGCGCGTTTCGTGATGGGTTTGATGACGGGCCGTCTGAACGGACTCGGCGTGAATTGGGATCTGGTCACCGTGAGCGAGATCTACACGATGTTCGATATTCACAGCTATCTGGTGAGCGAAATCCTCAAGCCCGCGGGCAAAGGGCAGATCCACGGGATGACGTGGCACTACTCGCGGCCGCCGATCGAAACCATCGAATACGAGATGGATTTGCGGGGCTGCTCCAAAGAGGTTGTTCTGGACGTATAATAGGGCCATCATGTTGTCCATTCCTGGGCGTCCTGGACGCACGTGCGACGGCTGGTCACGCCGTGAATTGTTGCGAGTCGGCGGAATCGGGCTGATGGGCCTGAGTCTACCCGACGTTTTGCGCATGCAGGCGCAGGCCGCGCCCGCGGCGCGCGCGGAGGCGAAACCGAACGCGAAGGCGAAATCGGTGATCATGGTCTTCCTGCAAGGCGGACCGAGCCACATCGACATCTGGGATCCAAAGCCGGAAGCGCCGTCGAACATTCGCGGCGAGTTCAAGGCGATCAAGACCAAAGTCGATGGCATCCAGGTGAGCGAGACGATGCCGATGCTCGCCAACGCGATGGACAAGGTGACGCTCATCCGCTCGATGAGCTACACGCCAGTCGGCCTGTTCAATCACACGGCGGCGATGTATCAGATGATGACGGGTTGGGCGCCGGACAAGGTGTCGCCCTCCGGCCAGCTCGAACCGCCCTCGCCGCGCGACTTTCCGCACATGGGCTGCCATATCGGCCGCATGCTGCCGCCCGATGGACCGATGCTGCCTTTCGTCGAGATGCCGCGTCCGCTACAGGAATCGAACGTGATCGGAAAGGGCGGCGCAGCGGGTTTCCTCGGGAAAGCGCACGACCCGTATCGCCTCTATCAGGATCCGAACAAGGACGTGCGGCTCGAAGACCTGACGATGCGGCCCGAGGTATCGAACGAGCGCATGAAGGATCGCTTCGAGCTGCTCAAGGGCATCAACGGATCGATGAAGGATCTCGAGAAGGCGGTTAGCTCGTACGCGCTGAACGAATATTACGAGAAGGCGTTCGACCTGGTGCTTTCGGGTAAGGCACGCGACGCGTTCGATCTGAACAAAGAGTCCGAAAAGATGCGCGAGCGTTATGGACGCCACACCTTCGGACAGAGCATGCTGATGGCGCGCCGGCTGATCGAAGCGGGCACGCGATTCGTGCAAGTGAACTGGCCTTCGGTGGCAAACGGAAATCCGGAAACCGATGCTTGGGATACACACGCCGCCAATTTCGGGCCGTTGAAGAACCTGCACTGCCCGAAGCTCGACCGGGCGCTTTCGGGCTTGATCGAGGATATGGATCAGCGCGGGCTGCTCAAGGACACGCTCGTCGTGGTGACCGGTGAATTCGGACGTTCGCCGAAGCTCGGAGTATCGACTTCGGGCAACGTGAATTCGCCCGATGGCCGCGATCACTGGCCGTATTGCTACACGGCGGTTGTCGCGGGCGCGGGCACTCATCGCGGATATCAATATGGCGCCTCGGATGCGCAGGCGTCCTCGCCGGCCGACAAAGCGGTTCATCCGGTGGACTTGGTCGCGACGATTTATCACGCGCTTGGGATCAATCCGCGAATGGAGGTGCTGAACGACTTGAAGCAGCCACGAGCGCTGGTCGAAGGCACTCCGGTCCAGGGGCTGTTCGCGTAGCTTCGTAATCTCCTTAGTACGAGCGCTCCAGGACTGGCGTACGATTGCACTGTCCGAACGGACAGCGTACGATCCCCCAAAGGGAGGATGTCGTTGTGCGCGTTGTTTACCTGATCTGTTCGTTGGGAATGAGCCTCTGGGCGGCGGATACCAAGCCGCCAACCGTCCCGCGTGATCTCCGTGCCAGTTCGATCACTTCGAATTCCGTGACGCTGACTTGGACGGCGTCTTCGGACTTCAAGAACGGCTCGGGCATCGCGGGCTACGACATCTTCCGCAATGGGGCTGCCGCGGGAACCTCAGCGTCGACGAGTTTTCTCGCGGGAGGCCTTGCCGCCTCGACGGCCTACCAATTCGCCGTGAGGGCACGCGACAACGCCGGCAATGTGTCCGCGCTGAGCACCCCGGTCACCGCCACCACGCCCGGCGGAGCCTGCACGGCTTACCCGCCCACGCCGGCCGGACTCGCGGTAACCTCCTCGTCGAGTTCAACGATCAGCTTGCAGTGGAACGCGGTGGCTCCGCCCTCCGGATGCAGCGTGACCTACAGCGTGTTTCGCGACGGAGCTCAGGTGGTGGCCGGCCTGACCACCACCGTGTACACGGCCAGCGGACTGGCGCCCTCGACGAGCTATTCGTTCACCGTCGCTGCGGTTACGGTCTTCGGAAGCTCGTTGCCGTCGAGCCCGGCCACGGGATCGACGACGGCGGGAGGCGGCACCCCCTCCTCTTGGCCCATGCGGGTCTTCGCGCCGTACACGGACGTCACCTTGTGGCCTACGCCCTCGCTGACCAGCATCGCGACGCAGACAGGTTCGAAGTACTTCTCGCTCGGATTCGTCGTGGCGGGTTCAGGCTGCCAGGCGAGTTGGGGCGGCTACTACACGATGTCGCAGGGATTCATGGCGAGCGACATCGCCTCGCTGCGGTCGCTCGGCGGGGATGTCATCGCGAGCTTCGGCGGAGCCGCGGGCAGCGAACTCGCGCAAGCCTGCTCGACGGTCTCCGCTCTGCAGGTGCAATATCAGTCGGTAATTGATACCTATGGCCTGACACGCGTCGATTTCGATGTCGAGGGTGCCGCCCTCGGCGACTCCGCTTCGATAGACCGGCGCAACAAGGCGATCGCCGGATTGCAGGCAGCCGCGGCGAGCGCCAACCGCACCCTCATTGTTCAGTACACGCTGCCGGTGCTGCCCTCCGGACTCACCTCTGGCGGCATCGCGCTGTTACAGAACGCGATTTCGAACGGCGTCAACATTGGCAAGGTGAACGTGATGGCGATGGATTACGGCGCGAGCTTCGATCCCTACCAGATGGGCACGCACGCGGTGAATGCGATGCTCGCGACGATCAACCAGTTGAAGAGCCTGTACGGCGCGTCGCGGACGGACGCTCAGGTCCGCCTGATGGTGGGCATCACGCCGATGATCGGGTTGAATGACGTGGTACCGGAAGTGTTCACGCTTGCCGATGCGAGTGCTCTTCTGACCGCCGCGCAGCAGAACAATATCGGGATGCTGGCGATGTGGTCCACCGGCCGCGATCAGCAGTGCTCAGGAAGCCCCACGGTTTCGCCGGCCTGCAGCGGAGTCGTCCAGTCTCCGTGGGCGTTCACCAACATCTTCAAGATTTTCGCCGGGAATTGACGCTGCCCGGCCGGTGAGACCCGAAAAGGGATCTCTCCCGCGCGGCCGTTCTAACGGGTGACGTCCTTCATGGCATACAATCCATGAGGTGGTCTGATGGCAGCGACACTTGCGAGACTTCCGTCGTACCGGTGGCCGATCTGGGCGGCGCTGCTGTTGGGATCCGCCTATCTTCTCTATGCGTACAAGCAGTATGAGGACCTGCACCGGCTGAATCAGCATGAACTCGCGCTCGAAGGGCGCGAGATCGCGATCGTGGTCCGGAACGCGATCGACACGGTGAACAAGGCGTCCGACATCTGCCGGTTCGACGCAGATCAGCCCTATCTCGAGTTGGTTTCACCGAAGGGCTGCGCGTCATTCAAGGGTGGCGAGACCGACAGGAACGCCAAGCTCGACGCCAGCGACGGACTGGCGATCACCACCAAAATCACGGTTGGTGGAACGGCGCGGTTTCGGGTCCTGCTCGAAGCGATTCTGGCCGAGTTGGCATTCCCGGAATCCTTCCGGCTGGTTTTCGTCGCCAAGAGTACGGGCGAGATCATCTATCAGGAAGCGCCTCAGAGCCGCCGCTGGCGCCGAGGGCTGAGTTGGCACGAACAGAACTTTCGAGAACGGACACCCGACGAAGGAGAGGGAGTCGCGATCACGAATTTGAAGGAGATCTTCGCCAAGGACGACAAGCCTACCTTCGAGCAGCTCACGGCGGGAGGTTCCCGGTTTGGAATTTCGCTCGGCGGCCAATCGGAAGAGGTCTATCTCCAGCCGGTGGTGCTCGCGGAGACAAAGCTCGTGGTCGGCGGTCTGGTACCCAAGACCGGGCTGCTTCGCCGGGCCTTTCAAGTGGAGACGTACTCGATCACGCTTCTCGTGTTTCTGTTTTTCCTGGGCCTGTTTGGATCGCCGTTCATCAAGCTCTACTCGCTCGACCGCCGGGAACGATTCCGCCTGATCGATGCGTTCTTGCTCTATCTCGGCTCCGGCGCGGTGCTCGTGTTATGTGCCTTTTCGATCCTGGCGCTCGATGGGTTCGTCCGCTTCAGCGCGGTGGCCGATCGAGGGCTGGTGGACCTGAATGCCCAACTGGCGGAGCGCTTCGCCAAGGAGACCAGCCAGGCAGTCCAACTCTTGGCGGACTACGACCGAAAGGCCCGCGAGACGCTCCTTCCGGATTGCGGGCAGAGCAAGACGCCGTTCGCCGATTGGCTCGGCACAGACACGGCGCCGCTGCCGCCGCCGGATGAAACCCGGCTCGTCGCGGCGGAACAAGTCGCCTGGATCGGCCCGGACGGCATGCAGGTCTACAAGCTTACGTCGGACCCGGTGGGCAGAAACCAACTCGTCCGCATCCGATCCTATTTTCAGGCGGTGCGGCAGAAGAGCTTGTTCCAGGGGCCGGAGGGGCCGCCCTTCTTCATCGGTCCCGCGAGATCACTGACGGACGGGAAGTTCTATACATTCGTGTCGATTCAGAGCCGGTGCCGGCAGGGTGGAGACTTGGTCGCGGTCTTGAGCGCCCACATCATGTCGCTCGACCGCCAACCGCTGCCAGCCGGTTACGGCTTCGCGCTGATGAACCGCGAGGGCGCGGTGCTCTATCACTCCGACCGGCGCCTCTCGCTACGCGAGAATCTGTATGCGGAGCTGGGAGATTCGGCTGGGCTCAAATCCCTGGTGATGGCCGGTGCGAAGGGCCATGTCAGGACTTCCTATCGGGAACGGGACCACCGTCTCTATGTCCAGCCCTTCACGGGTTTCGTGCCGGAAGGACCGCCCCGCCCCAGCCATCTGTTTCTCATCACCTTTCGCGACACCTCCGCCGAAGTTGCGACCGTTGCTTACGTCTTCCTGTCCAGTATCGTGCTGCTTCTGGCGCTGGTGCTCGCCTGGACCGCGGCGGCAATCGCCCTCGAGTTGAACTCGCGTCTCCATGGCGCCTGCCGGAGCGGGACTTGGTTGTGGCCACGGAAATCGCTGGATCGATTTTACAGGTGGCAGACCTGGCTGCTGGGTGCATGGCTCGTGCTTGCGGTGGTAGTCCGGATGTCCGGCCACGGCGACAGTGTCTTTCTCGCCGGACCGGTCGCGGTGGTCCTGATCGGAATTTTCAACTACCGGTTCACGCACGAAAAGGGCGCTGGGAGGGAGCGGTCCGAGGCGCTCTGGTTCCGCGGCGGACATTGGGCGCTGCTCACGATCGTCGCCGTGATTGGACCCGCCGTCGCGATTTTTCGTCTCACACTCTCACATGAATTTGGGAAGATCGTGCAAACCGAGCGCGCATGGGTGGAGCAGCAGCGGCTGGACGTGGCGCAAGCTGTGCGCAAGGAGACACGGGATGAGGAGCGGCCCGGTCGCGAGGGAACCCGGATCGTTAACATCCGCGGCCAGCACTACCAGGTAACGGCTCCGATGCCGTTTCACGCAAGCGCCGAGACGACCGGTGGAGGCTTCCAGCATTGGGCCATCGAATGGGCCGAACATCTGGGCGACTGGCTGCCGATTCTCACCGAAACGGGCGTGCGGTTACGAGAGCAGGAATTCGACGCGGCCTATTGGCCGCCCGGTTGGATGCGCTGGTGGGCCGTGTTGCCGATGGCCCTGCTGTTCACGCTCGCGTTGTGGTGGATCCATTGGAGCTCGGATCACCTGTTCCTCGCCAATCTCCATTCACCGGAGCCAGCCGGTGAAGCCAGCGGCGCGGTGGATTGGGCGCGTGCGTGGAACGAACTGACCGACGAGCAGCAGAATCTGCTGCTGCAGATATCGCGGGACCACATGTCGAACCCGTGGCAAGCGGACGCCGTCAAGGACCTCGTGAACAAGGGCTTCCTGCACCTGAATCCGGACCTCGAGCCTCGCACCGCGGAACTCGCGGATTTTCTCTCGACACGCGTCCATGACGAGGTGATTCGAGACCGCATGCACGATTGGGAGCAGGTAAGTGCGGGCCACAGTTGGCGTTACGTGCGAAAGCTTCTCATCGGAGTGCTCATCGTGATTGCGTTCTTCGTTCTGACGACTCAGCCCGGTCTGCAGTCGGGTCTCACCGCGGGATTCGGTATCGTCGCGGCGATCTTGACTGCGGTCGCGAATCTGCGCGAAGCGTTGAGCAGCCTGCTGCCGAAAAAGAAGGAGACGGTTTCGGCGGTTTCGCCGAAGTAGTACGGAGCCACGCGGCTGGACCGAGGGGCCAACCGCGTGACTCGTTTTCGAGCTCGCCCTTTTTGAATTGAAGCGCACAGGCCGCGAGGGCGCGGCTCGAGAATCCAGAAGTCCAGGAGCACGTAGCGAGTGCGCGCCGTAGCGAGTCCGTTGTGCGCGTGTTTCCTAAAAGATGAACTTCACTCCGAACCGTCCGGTGAATCCTGGATTGAAGATGTCGTCCAACCCATACCGCGGATCATAGGCCGTGAGAGCCGTCTTCGCATCGGGCGTCAGTGCCAGCAGCGCACGATAATCAAAGCCCTTCTGCAGGTCGACATTGCGCAGATTGATCACCGAGCTGTCTCGCAATCCGCGCACGCCGCGATCGAGATCGCGGAAGCGGCTGCGCGGTGTCTTCTGATTGAACAGGTTCTGGCAGTTCATCTCGAAGCGCAGCTTGCGGTGCTCACCGAGGCCGACCTCATGCGACACCACCAAGTCTGTCTGAGTGAGGAACGGCGTCCGGCCCAGGTCGCCGCGGCCGTTGACCATCATCGGGATGTGGTTCACGGTGTTGACGTAGGTGGTGACCGGAGTACCGCTGCCCGCGTAGAAGAACATGCCCAGGTCGGTGGCGTGACCGCCCTTCCAGGAAAGCGTTTTCGAGCCGTAGAGCTTGAATACGTGAGGCCGGTCCGTGGCCAGACGCCCGTAGACGATATTGCCCTTGGAATCGAAGAGCGCCTCATCGAGATCCCAGTTGCGATTCGCGCTTCCGCCGGCGCGGGCGATGTTTCCGCCGCTTTGTTGGGTCACCGCGGAGGTGAGTCCCGTGGAGGGACTGGTTAGCTCATCCGAGTTCGCCAAGCCCGAGTAGTTGCCGTAGAGGCGGCTCAGCACATAGCTCGCGCTGGCGAAATAGCCCTTCGACATGCGCTTGGTGACGACGAGTTCCATCGCGTCATAGGTGCGCTCGGCGCGCGGCATCGGGAAGGGCTTGGTCGTGCCGGTCGTCGGGTTGAGCAGCGCCCGCCCCTCGCCCGGATTGGCGTACAGGTACACTTCGTTGCCCTGCGCGTCGAGTGCGCCCAGGTCCTCGATCGTGCGGCGAAGATCGTTGCGGATGAAACTCGCGCGGAAAACCGTATTGGCCGCGAGCGTCATCTCGACACCGCCGTTGTAGATCTGGCTGCTCATGGGTTTGATTGCCGGATCGATGAGATCGAACGAAGGGACACGGCGGTCGCGGACATCGGAGTTGGGATTCCAGATGTTGCGGCCGGGCATGTTGGTTCCGCTGAGGCTGAGGATGTCGAGCGTGTCGAGCGAACGGTACCGGGTCCGCCAAACGTCGCCGCCGAAGGTTCCGCGGGACAACTCGTATTTCACCCAGTCGTAGAACAGGCCATAGCTTCCGTAGATCTTCACGCGGCCATCGCCGAAAAGATCGAATGTGCCGCCGATTCGCGGAGCGATCTTGTCACCATAGCCAAAGTTGAAGGCGAAGTCCTTGATTTCGCGCCGGAACGAGGGCACCACTTCGTTTTCGAACCGCACTCCGAGGTTCAGAGTGAGCCGCGGGAGCACGCGCCAGGAATCCTGGATGTAGAAGTTGTTCATCGAAGCGCCCGTGGAGCCTCGGGTGCCGCTGTCGTTCACTTCGTAGTAGCCATATTGCCCGCGTTGCGCTCCGAGCGCGGGGCTGTTGAACGACGTGTTCCAGAAGATGCGGATGTATCCGCCGCCCGGGTAGGTCTCGTCCACGTTGTTGACGGTCTTGGTCCGTCCGAAACCGGCCTTGAAATTGTGCTGACCGAGGAATGTGCTGAACTTGCTGAAGTCCAGTTGCGTATAGGTGCGCGTCGCCAGATCGTGGAAGGTGTTCAACTGGCGCGGCGTGGTCGAGTAGTTGAGGCCCTGACGTAGCGCGGCGGGAATCTCGAACGGAAGCCCGATGCCCGAGTTTCCGTATTCGATGGCGCTGGCGCTGGTGATGCCGTTGGTCTTGTAGTTGTCCCAGAAGCGGCCCGCGCGAATGGTGACGAGGCTGGTCGCGGTGGGCGTGTAGTCGACCTGACCGGTGTAGTTGGTTTGCGGCGAGAAGTACCCGATCGCGCGATTGGGTTCGGCACCCTCGCGGGTCAGGGTCACCTCATTCGGGCCCGCGCTGTAGGCGGGCAGGCGTCCGTTCGACGCCACCGGAGTCCAAAGGTAGGTGAAGTTGGCGCGCACCTTCTGCACTGGATTCCACGACAGTTTCTGGAACATCGTGTGCGAGGTGATCTCGTTGTCGAGCGTGCCGCGAACGCCGCCGGAGTAGAGGTACTCATTGGTGCGATTCCGGTACTGCGGAGAGAAAGCGGTGAGGAACCAGAGCTTGTTCTTGACGATGTAGCCACCGAGCGATCCTCCGATCTCGTGCCGGTTGTCCTTCTGTTTGGAGTCCTGGACGTGGCGCGCCGTCAATTCCGTGGAGGGATCGAGCAGCAGGCGCCGCGCCGGTGACGCATTGAGCTTGCTGCCGGAGAGATAGTAGTGGAACTCGCCGTGGAACTGATTGCCGCCGGACTTCGTCACCGCGCTCACCACGCCGCCGAGCGCGCCGCCGTATTCGGCGTCGATGCCCGCGGTCTTCACCTGCACTTCCTGGAGCAGTTCGAAGAGTGCGTTTTGGCGCGAACGCCCATCTATGAGGCTGTTGGTCGAGATTCCGTCGATGATGAATTGGTTTTCGGCGCCGCTCGCACCGTTGATCTGAAAGCCGCCTTCGACTTCACCGGCATTGACGGAAGGCGAGAGCAGGGCCATTTGCTGGAACGAACGCGGTTTGGGCAGCCGGTCGAACTCTTCCGCGGTGATGTTGTGAGAGATGGTGGTTCCGCTGAAATCGATCAGCGGCGGCTGTTCGGTAACCTGAACGGTCTCCGATGCCGTGCCCACCTGCAGGGTGTTATCCACCTTGAGGCGTTTGCCGAGCAGCAGTGTCACGTCGGGCACTTCCGCGATCTGGAAGCCCTTGACCTCCCAACGCAGCTTGTAGTGTCCCGGTTCGAGATTGGATGCCACCCAGGTACCATCGGCACCGGTGGACTTGGTAAGGGTGCGTCCGGTTTCCTTGTTGGTCACCGTGACCGTTACGTTGGGGAGGACGGCCTGAGTCGGGTCGAGAACAGAGCCGTAGAGTTCCCCAAAACGTTCCTGGGCGGAGGCGGTTGCCGCGGCCCATAGCAGAGCTCCCGTGAAGACGAGAAGCCGTCGCGTTCGAAGCATGGTTGTCCCTTTCTCACAAGCCGGACCGGTTCCCCAACCATGTGGAACCAATCCGATTGCAAGGAGTCTTGCCGCGAACGGCCGGCCCCCTTTCCAAGAGCCCAACCCCTTTTGCTCGAGTAGTCGGTAGTTAGATTGTGTTCACCAGTTCACCCCGGAGATGGGCGGATTCGCCTTCCAGCACGCGGAACTGGCCGCATTCCACATCCAGCATGCGGCGGAAATCGCCAGTTCACAATCGATTTCGGGCCGTTCACGGAAAGTCGTGGCGAGACGGAATATTTCGTGGGCCAACCGTGTCCGTTTCGCCCCACCGATTGACGGTACAGCCAGCGCCCGCCGATTCCGTTTGACGGCGGCGCCGGGTCTGGCATATTCTGTTTTCAGTATTCTGGCTGGCGTGTATCGAAAGAGGGACCATGAGTTTCTTCCGCGACTGCGATGGAATCGGACGCAGGGACTTCCTGCGGATCGGGACGCTCGGCTTCGGAGGTGTCACCCTCCCGAGCCTGCTCGCCGCCAATCCGGCGAAAGAGAAGGCGATGATCTTTCTGTGGCTGGCCGGCGGGCCGCCGCAGCATGAGACCTACGACATGAAGCCCGGAGCCGCGCAGGAGATTCGCGGCGAGTTCAAGCCGATTTCGACCAAGCTCGACGGCCTGCAGGTCTCCGAGTACATGCCCCACACGGCGAAGATCGCGGACAGGCTCTGCGTGATCCGCTCGATGACCGCTGTCGATCTGGGGAGCCACGAGCGCTCGAGCCGCTATCTGCAGACCGGTGTGCTTCCTGTGCCGAACATGGAGTTCGCCTCATACGGGTCCGTGTTCATGAAGGAGAAGAGCTTCAAAGGCGACATGCCGCCTTACGTGGGCGTGCTGCGGCCCCTCGAACGCGGATACGGCGGCGGGTTCCTCGGGCCCCAATACGATCCGTTCATGGCGGGCGATCCTTCCGAGAAGGACTACAAGGTCCGCGATCTGATGCCGCCTCCGGGCGTGACGCTCGATCGCCTGGGCCGGCGGCGCGAGATTCTGAAAGAGTTCAACGATGCGTGGCGGCAGGTGGATACGGAAGCCAAGCTCAACTCCTACAGTCCGGCGCTCGAGCAGGCCTACAACATGATCTTCTCCGAGAAGGTGCTGCGCGCCTTCGACATCTCGAAAGAGCCCGAGTCCGTTCGCGACACCTACGGGCGCACACCGGTGGGTCAGGGATTGCTGATGGCGCGCCGGTTGGTCGAGCACGGAGTCAAAGCCGTGAGCGTCTGGATGGGCGGTTGGGACACGCATGCCGACAATTTCAAGTTGCTGCGTGAGAAACTGCTGCCACCGATGGATCGAGGCTACGCGAGCCTGATCGCCGATCTCGAGCAGCGCGGCATGCTCGATTCAACGCTCGTCGTTCAGGTTGGGGAGTTCGGCCGGACTCCGAAGATCAACAAACAAGCGGGCCGCGACCACTGGCCGAAGGCGTTCAGCGCTGTGCTCGCGGGTGGCGGAATCAAGCGTGGCATCATCATCGGCGCCACAGACAAGGATGCGGCGGAAGTGACTGACCGGCCGGTGACGGTCGAGGACTTTTCGGCGACGATGTATACCGCCCTCGGTGTCGATATTCATCATGTGAATCATACGGCGGAAGGCCGTCCGATCGCGGTGGTGAACGGAGGCAAGCCGGTTGCCGAAGCCTTGGCTTAGCCTCGCCGCGATCGCTCCGCTGCTGGGCCAGGAGCCGGTGATGGTCCTGGTGACGGGCGGCAAGTGTCCGATCGGAGCTTCGGTAAGCCATGAAGAGATCCACAAAGAGCAGGTTGGCCCATTTCTGATCGCGAGGACTCCGGTTTCGAACGAAGAGTATCAGCGTTTCATCGAAGACACGGGCCATCCGGCACCGGAGTTCAACTCGGTCGGCAACAAGGAGCATTTGTGGACAGGGCGGACCGTTCCCGCCGAGATCGCCTCGCAGCCGGTCGTGAACGTCAGTTGGAATGATGCCGTGGCCTACTGCGAGTGGCTGAAGAAGAAAACCGGCAAACCGTTCCGCCTTCCCACGGAAGAAGAATGGGAGGTCGCCGCCCGGGGCGGGCAGGGCGGTCGCGCTTATCCTTGGGGAAACGACATCAACAAGGAAAAGGCCTGGTACAAGGCCAAGTGGAACGGGTCGAAGACGATGCAGCCGGCGGGCTACGGCGCCCCGAATCCGTACGGGCTGCTCGGAATGGCGGGTAACGTCTGGCAATGGGTCGATGATTGGTTCGTGCCGGTGTTCAACGGGCGTCCGGTTCCGGAGGAGTTGAAGGTGTTCAGGGTGGTTCGCGGCGGGTCGTGGGCCAACGATGAGGGCTTCCTCAAGGTCGATTACCGGAACTTCCATCAACCCGATTTCAAGGACTTCTTCGTGGGATTCCGGGTGGCGATGACGGCTCCGGCTAGCATGACTCCATTGCCGGAGAACGCGCAACCGGCCAAGGCAGAGAAGCGCTAGTTCTTCAATGAATGCGCATGTGTGGCGAAATTTTTACCTTGCAATTTTAAAATAGTAATGTAAAAATGCAAGGGTGACGACACCGGATGTCATCCCCCGCCGGGCTGCGCGCGAGATCATCGAGCATGTCGGCCTGTTCCCCGCGGTGGCGATTCTCGGGCCTCGTCAGGTGGGCAAGACGACGCTCGCTTTCGAGATTGGCGACTCCCGTCCGTCGGTTTATCTCGATCTCGAGCGGCCGGAAGATCGCAAGATCCTGATCGATCCGGTGCCCTACCTCGAGACCCAGGTGGGGAAGCTGGTCATCCTGGACGAGGTACAGCGGGCGCCCGATCTGTTCTCCGCGCTGCGCTCGGTCATCGACCAGCGCCGCCGCGCCGGCCATCGCACCGGACAATTCCTGCTGCTCGGATCGGCGTCACGCGACCTGCTGCGGCAGTCGGCGGAGAGCCTGGCGGGCCGCATCGTCTATGATGAGCTCACTCCGTTGATGGCGGACGAGGTTCCTGGAACGCCGCTCGACGACGTGTGGCTACGCGGCGGATTTCCCGAGAGCCTGCTCGCGCGATCGGGCAACGCCAGCCTCGCCTGGAGGCGCAGCTTCATCACACAGTACTTGGAGCGCGACATCCCGCTGCTGGGCGTTCGCACTCCGGCGGAAACCCTGCGCCGCCTGTGGACGATGATCGCGAGCACCCAGGGCGGAATCTTCAACGCGTCGGCGTTTGCCTCGAATCTGGGCATCAGCAGCCAGACGGTCGCCACGCATGTCGATATGTTGTCCGACCTTTTGCTGGTCCGGCAGTTGCGGCCATGGTCCGTCAATGTCGGCAAGCGCCTGGTGAAAGCTCCCAAGGTCTACTGGCGCGACAGCGGAGTGCTCCATGCACTGCTTTCGATCGGCAATCAGCGCGACCTGCTCGGGCACATCGTGATGGGCACCAGTTGGGAAGGGTTCGCGATCGAGCAACTGATCGCGGCGGCCGGGCGCGAGGCGAACCCCTTCTACTACCGCACATCGGCGGGAGCCGAAATCGATCTGCTGCTCGAGGTGGAACCGGAAGTGCCGTGGGCGATCGAAATCAAACATGGGAGCGCGCCGAATCCGTCGAAGGGGTTTCACATCGCCTGCGACGATGTGGGCGCGGCGCGCCGAATCGTGATCCACACCGGTGTGCGCGAGTACGTGGGCTCGAACGGAGTGGAATTCCTCCCGCTAGCCGCGGCGGCGGCGAAGCTCGCTCAGTACAGCTCCCAGGGCGCGCGAGCGAAGCCGGGCGCGGATTCGCGGCCGAAGCGCAAGGCCGGACGGCCGGTTTCGTAAGCGCCGATGTCGGGCGCCGATCCGGTGTAGTCATCGTTGAAGCCCGGCAGGACCACACCTGCATCGATGGCCGGATTCTTCACCGAAACCACCGGGTCGGTGATCGCGAACTGCTTGCCGCCGCGCTCGTATTCGACACGTCCCCATTGGATCTTGTCGACCGAACCGGCGAGGAACCACTCCGGCTTCTGACTCGGCAGAAACATCGACTTGACGAATCCGCCGCCGAGGTAGCCGCCGGTGAGATCGTTCTTGAAATCGTTGCGAGGCTCGCCGCGATCGGGCGGATACGAGCGCCCGCGCGAATGGAAAATATTGTTCCGCGACATCGCGTTGTGCAGTTCGTGGTTGCTGAACACGTCGAGCCCGCCTTGCGGCTGCAACGCGGTGTTATGGAAAATGAACCGGTGTCCGAGGCCGGTGCTGACGCGCTCGCCGTTGATCGTCACGTGGTTCATGCCGGTCTTGATCATCATGCCGCCGGACAAGTCCTGATGCGAGATCCGGCTTTCTCCGAACACGTTCCGGAAGATGTACAGCGGCCCCATCGCGGTCGCCGCCGTCGCCACATGCACGAAGGTGTGATGGAGATAGTTGCTCCAGATGCGCACGTTGCGATTGGCGCCTTCGCTCTCGATCGCATCGTCCCAACAGTTGGAAACGATGTTGCCGTGGATGTCGGAATCGCGGTTCGGGCTACCTTGGAAGCTGTAGTTCGAGCCGCCTCCAATGCCGTCGTTGAAGCCGTGATCGTCGGTCGAGCGGATCGTGTTGTAGCGGATCACGTTGTTGCCCGCCGAATCGATCAGCGTGATCCCCTGCGGGCCGGATGGATGTCCGCTCTCCCAGTCGTTGGCACCGCCGCGCGGATACTCGATGAGGTTGCGCTGGATCACGAGTCCGCCGGCGCCTTTCTCGGCGAACACTCCGCTGTCGCTGCCGGTAAGCACACCCCAGACGCGAGCGCCGCCCGCGCGGCCCCAGCCGATCATGTGGCAATCCTCGATTACGACATTCTGGACGCCCGCTTTGATCAGCACGGAGTGAATACCCGCGTTGCGGAGTTCGAGTCCGCGGAGGACGACGTAGTTCGCTTCGACGACGATGTTGTAGTCCGACTGATTGAAGACATCGCTCACGAACTTGGTGCCGGGCGGAGGCGCGTAGAGGTGCCAGGCGCTTTCGGTTCCGCCTTCCTTGATGAAGACCGTCTTGTCGGTGCTGCCAGCGGGTAACAGGGTAGTCTTGCCGGCCGGAATGCTTTCGCTTCGCGTGCGGACATGTAGATCGGTGGATCCGCCATCGGCCTCGAGCTTGATCTCGTAGATCGTGTTGGGCTGCAACTGGACGAGCGATCCGCGATACTGCTTTTCGCGCGCATCGTAGACGAGCGGATAGCCTTGTTTCCAATCGGCGGCGCTCGCTTGCCGATAACGGACTTGCATCTGACCGGACGCCGCGGGTGGCCGGTCGAAGTAAAGGCCAATTGATTCGAACGTAGGCACGGCCCAAGCCTTGAACTCGGCCGCCACCGCCGCCACGGGCGCCAGCGCAAGCAGCGAAACAGCGATGAGTCTCACGGGATCAATGCGCGGACTTGACGGTCTTCAGCGGCTCGCCCACTTCCGGCCGCGCCTCGCGCAGCACCGGATAAAACTGGGCAAAGACGTTGTCTTTCGCGCCGTGCGCATTGTGGCACTTCCAGCAGGCGTCCTTTTCGAATGCCTTCGACTCGTTCAACTGCTTGCCGCCTTCGCCGATGAAGTTGAAGTAGGCCCACTTGTCGGAGAAGCGCTTGGAATCCTTCAACGCCACTTCGATCCCCACCTGCTCGCTTTGGAACATGCCGCGCTTGTTGATCGAGGCGTGGGTTCCCGGCTTGACCACTTCCATGATGAGCATTGTCTTTTCGGGGAACTCGCCGGTCTTGGCGAAATGATCGTACGCTTCCGGCTGCATGTAGATGTTGTGGAACGTTCCGGGTTTCGGCTTCGGATTGTCGATATTCTCGCCCGGCGCGTAGCCCATTCCGTAGTTGGCCCCCACGAACATCCAGCGGCGCCAACCCGTTGGCCGCACCAGCTTGTCATCGTTCGAATACTTGGGCGTGGCCATGGGTTCGGAGAATCCGGCGCAGGTCAACGCAAACACAAGGGCCGCTCGCTTCATGCCGCTATTGTGACACGCCGCGCGGCGTCCTTGCCCATCTTGATGCAATCTGGAATGCCGATGCCGGTGTAGGCGTTGCCGATCAGTTCGAGTCCTTTGTGGACGCGGGTCCGCCCTTCGATGATCGCGAGGCGTTTCGCGTGGCCCACCGTGTACTGCGCCATCGATCGCGGCCAGCGGCTGATCCGCGCGAACTCGGGTTCAGCGGTCACGCCCATGATCTCGTGTAACTCCCCGCGCACGATCGCGGTGACGGCTTCATCGGATTCGCTCAGAATCGCGGCGTCTTCCGATCCGCCGAGGAAGCACCGCAGCAGGGCATGGGTGTCCGGGACGCGATGGCTGAACTTGGTGCCGACCCAGGTGCAAGCGATCATGCGCTTGCGCTCGCGCTTGGGGATCAGGAAGCCGAAGCCATTCTGCGAGTGTCCGAGCTTGTCGCGGCGATAGCCGAGCGCGACTGTCATCGAGGACGAATAGACGATGCCGCCGAGCGCGCGCGCCAGTTCTCCATCGATCCCCGCGACGACGCCCGCGGCGGCATGCGCTGGACACGCGACGATGACCCGAGCGGCACCGATCCACTCGCCGTTCACGCGTACGCGCCAGGTTTCACCGTCAGGCTCGATCGTCTCTACTTCGCCGCGCAGGAACTCCGGAGCGGCCGCGCGCTCCACCGCATCGGTGAGCTGTTGCAAGCCGCGTTTCATGGTTCGAAACAGCGTCCCCGAACCTGCCGTGGGCTTGGGCGCCGCCAGCACTCCGCGCGTCAGTGAGCCGTACTTGGCTTCCATCTCGACGAACCGTGGCAGAACGCTCGCCACGCTCAACTCGGCGGGGCTTCCTCCGTAGACGCCCGAGAGCAGCGGCTCGGCCAGGTAGTCCACCGCTTCCTGACCATAGTGATCGGCGACGAATTCCGCCACCGAGCGATCAGCGCCCGCCGTGACTGCTGGCTGGCGAAAGTACTCGAGCCCCATCCTGACCTTGGTTCCCCATCCGAGCAGGCTGCTGACCGCGACCGGCCAAATCTTGGTGGGGACCATCATCATCAATCCATCGGGCAGTGGAACCAGCCGGCCATCGCGCTTGATGTAGGTGACACGCAGGTGATCGTTCGAGCCGATCACCTCGGACTCGAGGCCCACCTCGCGAATCAGATCCATCGCCGCGGGTTTGGCCGAGAGAAAGCTATCGGGGCCGCCTTCGATGACGCAACCGTCCACGACGCTCGTGGAAATCACGCCACCGAGCCGGGGTTGCTTTTCGACGATCGACGGGGCGACGCCCGCTTGACGGAGGTAATATGCCGCGCTCAGACCCGAGACGCCGCCGCCGATGATGAGGACGGGGCGCACCGGACCTAGGGCTTGAATTCGCGCACGAAATCGACGCAGGCCTTCACGTGGTCCACCGGGGTCTCCGGCAGGATGCCATGGCCGACGTTGAAGATGTGCCCCGGACGGGTACCGGTCCGCTTGAGCAGTTCGTGAACGCGCTGTTTCAGTTCGGGCAGCGGAGCGAACAGCACGGCGGGATCGAGGTTACCCTGGATCGCCGACCGGTAGCTGATGTCCATCCACGCCTGGTCGATATTGACGCGCCAGTCGACGCCGAGGATGTCGCCACCCGCCGCGTGGAGTTCCTTGAAGTAGCCGCCCGCGCCGGTTCCGAAGTGGATCACGGGGACACTGGCCGAGCGAATCCGCTCGATCAGAGCCCGCGAATAGGGAGCGACGTAGCGGACGTAGTCGTCCGATCCGAGCGCGCCGACCCAGCTATCGAAGACCTGGATGACGCGGGCTCCGGCGGCGACCTGCATGAGCGCGTACGGCCCGAGCACATCGACCAGTTTGCCCATCAGGCGGCGCCAGAGGGTCTCGTCGCGGTACATCATCTGCTTGGTCTTGAGGAAGCTGCGCGAGGGCCCGCCTTCGATCATGTAGCTCGCCATCGTGAACGGCGCGCCGACGAACCCGATCACGGGCACGCGTCCGGCAAGCGCGCGGACGGCCATCTGGATCGACTCACCGACATAGCCCAAGTCGTCGGTATTGGAGATCGAGAGTGAATCGACATCGGACGATGTGCGCACGGGGTTGTCGATCACCGGTCCCTCTCCGGCGACGAAATCGAGTTTCAGGCCCATCGGTTCGATGGGCAGCAAAAGGTCGGCGAAGATGATGGCGGCGTCGACGTCCAGCGCTTCAACAGGCTGGAGCGTAACCATCGCGGCCAGATCGGGCCTTTTGCAAATCTCGAGGATGTGGTGGTGTTTCCGCACCTCGCGATACTGGGGCATGTATCGCCCCGCTTGCCGCATGAACCACACCGGGCGGTAATCCGTGGGCCGCCGGCGGCAAGCATCGAGAAACCGGCTATTCATTGGAGCCACGCGCATGTTGCTGGGTTCCTGTCCTCGCAAAAGAAAACGTTGAAATCCTTGGGCATGTTCTTCCTTGCCCATTCCTTGCCGAGAATGAAGTTCGGCTTGGTCCAGGCTTCGCTATCGATGGTGCGTTCCGCGACCACCGAGACCGAAAGCATTCCCCCGGCCGGATATCCGGTGCGGGGGTCGAAGATATGGCTGTAACGTTTGCCGCCGGAGATGAAAAACTTCTCCGAGGTCCCCGAAGTCGACATGGACTTGTCGGCGAGCGTCAATTCCGCAACTGTTTTCGACGGTTCGAGCGGATGCCGGATCTTCACCTTCCAGCCTGCTTCGCCCGGCGGAGTGCCGATGGCGTACATGCTGGAATTGGCGGCGTTGACGAACGCGGACCGGATTCCCATTTGGCGCAGCAGTGCCGCCACGCGGTCAACCGCATAGCCTTTGCCGATACCGCCGGGGTCGATCTCGACTCCAGGTCTGGCGAAGCTCACGGATAGGGTCTCCTTATCGAGGATCACGTTACGGTAACCGGTCTTCCCGAGCGCGGTCCGGATTTCGGCGCGATGGGGAAGACGGCCCGAGCCTTTGTAAAATCCCCACGTTCGCACGAGGGGACCTACGGTGATGTCGAACGCGCCTCCCGACTTCCGGCTGTACTCCAGGCAGGCGGCGATCAGATCGAAGACCTCCTGGCTTACACGCACGGGCCCGGCCGCGGCATTACGATTCACCAGACTCCACTCACTCTTGGGCTTATAGTTGGATATCAGATTGTCCAGCCGGCGGACCTCGTCGAAGGCTGCTTCCACGGCAGTCTCCAGCTTCAATCTGTCCTCACCGTACGCCACGATGGTGTAGGTGGAGCCCATGGCATCCAGGGTCGATTCGATCCGCAGTGGTTCTGCGGCCCGGGCGGCCCCGATTGCCACCCATAAAGGTACCACAGTGGCAATTGTAAAGGATAGGAAACGGTGGATTTTTGTCGCCCGGAGCCGAGTACTAGCCCGCATCCGCCGCTCCGGCGTCCCGGGGACGGCCTTTGCGAATCCGCTTGAGGAGGTCGCTTGCCTTGACGCGGAGATCCGGGGGAAGATCGGCGTCGAACCGGAGGTCCGGCATGCGGAAGACGTCTACCCGATCGGCGAGGAGAACCCGTAGGTAACCCTTCGCTTTTTCAATGGCTTCCAGGCACTCCTTTTGCCGCTCGGGGGAGCCTCCGATCGCGACACGGACGTGGGCCTTCTTGCCGTCGGGGGAAAGCAGAACTTCGGTCACCGCCACGCTGGAAATCCGCGGATCGTTGAGTTCGTAGTTGATCAACTCTTCGAGTTCCACTCGAAGGGTCTCGGCCAAGCGTCCGGATCGTCGCGGGTCCATTCAATCCACCCACTCGAGCGTGGTGCTCGTGAGAATCTCGCCGACCAACTCGTAGGCCTCCTGCTCGACCGCGCGCAGAACCTGCTCGGCGAACTGTCGGCTCGACGACACGGTGACAGCGGCCATCAGGGCATGCTGCCACTGATCCTGATAATCGATCTCGGCAATCGAAATATTGTGACGCTGACGCAACTTATCCTTCAGGCTCTTGACCACGTGGCGTTTGTCCTTCAGCGAGTGCGAAGTCTCGATTCGCAGCTCCATGGTGAGAACGCCGATCGCTGCCATGGTCCTTCCATCGTAGCCGATTCGGGCTCTGGCGCGGAGCGCTGGCCCCCCTTCATCCGATAGACTATCCTTCGTGAGTACAGTCACCCTGGGAGAAGGTAACACTCCCCTCGTCGAGAGCACGAGAATCGGTCCCGAACTCGGACTCCGGCGGCTGATGTTCAAGCTGGAAAGCTGCAACCCCACCGGATCATACAAAGACCGCTTTATCGCTGCGGAAGTCGCGCGCCTGTTGCGGATCGGCGCCAAGGCCTGCGTGGCGACCTCGTCGGGCAACACCGGATCGTCGCTGGCCGCCTACTCGGCGCGCTACGGCATGCGTTGCGCGATCGTGGTCAATCAGAATGCGCCGGCCGGCAAGCTGATGCAGATGCAGGCGCACGGTGCGCTGCTGCTGCGCGTGCGCGAGTTCGTCTCCGATCCCCGCGTCACTCAACAGGTCTTCACCGACCTTCACAGCTTCTCGGCCACCTACAACGCGCCACTGGTAGTCTCCGCCTACCGTCACTGTCCGATCGGCATGGAAGGTGTCGAGTCGCTCGGGCATGAACTCGCGGGACAAGCCGATCACATCTTCGTGCCGGTCGGCGGCGGCGGACTCTACACCGCGGTCGCGCGCGGAGCCGGGACCAAGTCGCGAGTCCACGCGGTGCAGCCCGCCCGCTGCTCGACCGTCGCGGCGGCATTCGCGCGCGGCGACGACGAGATCCGGCCGGTTCACAGCACCACGAGAATCAGCGGACTGGCGGTTCCGTTCGACATCGACGCCAGCATTGCACTTCGACATCTGCGCGCCAACGGAGGCTACGCGTTCGCGGTGGAAGACGAGGAGGTCTTCGAAATGCAGTCGTGGATGCTCGCCGAAGAGGGGATTTATTGCGAGCCTGCTGGCGCGACCGCTCTGGCCGGTGTTCGCCGGGCGCTCGAGCGCCGGATCGTCCGCCGTGAGGAGACGATCGCCTGCATCGTGACAGGACACGGATTCAAGGACCCGGAATCGATCGCGGAGGCCGCGGCGCTCCATCCCGACCGTGTGGTCGATCCTACGACTCTGGCCCAGCATCTGCAGGGGATCCTATGAGCTTCGATCCGGCCAGTTTTCCCAGAGGGGCGCGCCATCGGGCCGCGCTCGAGTTGGGCTTTACCCAAATCCCCGTGCTGCTGGTCCGCGGGGCCAATCCGGGCAAGCTGCTCGTGGTGTCGGCGAACGTGCATGGTGACGAATACGAGGGCGTGCGCGCGATCCACGAAACCGTGGCGGAACTCGAACCCGCGGCGATGTCCGGTGACCTGATCGCGGTGCCGGTGGCGAACCCACCCGCCTTTTGGAATGGAACGCGAACGAGTCCGCTCGACGGCGCGAACCTAGCGCGCGTGTTTCCGGGGAGTCCGGACGGCACGCCGAGCGAGCAGATCGCCTGGCATCTCGGGCATTCCGTGATCGCGCACGCTGATTTCTATGCCGACCTTCACTCGGGCGGCGTCAAGTGGCGCATGCCATCGATGGCAGGCTACGACGCATCGGACCCGCGGAGCAAGGCGGGTGCGCTCGCCTTCGGCGCTCCGGTCGTCTGGGGGCATCCCGAAGTAGCGCCGGGGCGAACGGTGTCGTTCGCCAAGTCGCGCGGGATTCCGTTCCTGTACACGGAAGCACGCGGAGCGGGCCGCATCGCGGCGGACGATCTCCAGATGATGAAACGCGGAATCCGGAATCTGTTGCGTCACCTTTCGATTCTCGGTGGCGATCTCGAGCAAGTGCCGCTGGAACTTCACCTGTTCGGCGAGGGAAATGTCGAAAGAGGAATCAACTCGCCAGCCCGCGGATTCCTGATGAACGCCGTGGATATGTTCGATCGCGTATCGAAGGGGCAGTTGCTGGGGCGCCTGGTGGACTTGTTCGGCGAGACGATCGTCGAGTTGCGGTCGCCTTGCGATGGGATCATCGGATTGCGCCGTGAGTTTCCCGTGGTGGAGGAGGGAGAGCCCCTGTTTCTAATCGCCGACGAAACGCGGGGGTGAGTGCCGTGCGTACTACGCAAGCACGGTAGCGCATATGGCCGCGGCGAACAAGAGCAACAACGCCGCTCCGATGCCCAGCCATACCGTGGCGCCGAGACCCATGGGAACCAGCCCAGCCGCGAGGAAAATAGCGATCGCGCCACCACACGCCCACTGTGCGAAACGCACGGGTGCTACTGACCGCTCAGCCAAACGCCGCCGGCGCGCGATCTCGGCTCTCCACCAGATCAGGTGCGGAGAAGGAAGCGGCCGTTCGTCCGCGGGTATTGACGCGAAGTACTCGGCTACGAACTCGTCTTCGGGTTCCATCCCTTCCTCCTCAGAATAGCGGCAAGCTTGTGGCGGGCGCGATAGAGCATGGTCCGCACGCTGCGTGGATTGGCGCCCACCGCATGGCCGATCTCTTCGTGGCTGAAGCGCTCGACGTAGGCCAGCCACATCATCTCGCGCTCGCGCGGTTCCAAAAAAGCGAGCATCCGTGCGATCTCGTCCGGCATCCCAGCTTCGACCGCCGGGGGAGCCGCGGTGTCGAGTGGCTCGGCGCGTGGCTTACGCAGATGATCGCGCAGAAGGTTCGTGGCGATGCGGTAAAGATAGTTGCGCTGGTGTTCCTCGGGCATTTGCACGGGCAGGTCAGCGCGTAGCATGCGCAGGTAGGCCTCCTGCAGCAGGTCATCCGCCAGCGCCGGATCGCGGCTCATGCGGAGCAGGTATGCCCGCAGCGGACGCGCGGTCCGGTGATAGAGGAGCAGGAACTGGTCCTCGGACATCGAGACGGTCCCGCCGGCTTCTTCCTCCAGTCCGTCCGCGCGGACGAGCGTCACTTACTCTCCTCGAACAGTCCCCATGCCTTGCTCAGCAGGTACGACGCGAACGCGGAGAGCAGGAGTCCGGCACCGGCCGCCATACCCACAGCGCCCAGGGTTTGCATCAGGCGGCGAGTCTCTTCGTTCACCTGTACGTGGTGGACGGCGAACATCGCCACTCCCACGAGTCCGATGACCAGACCCGCCGTGATCGCGTTGAGGATGCGATCCCGCGGCGATCCCGCTCGCCCGGCATCGAGCTTCAGGATCGCCTTGCCTGCTTCCGAGGCGGCATAAGCGGGCAACTCCTCGGGTGGCATCTTCTCGAGCATCTTCGCCTGCATGTCGACCAGTGCGCGAGCCACACGGGTGCGGCGCACGTTGGTTGCTACCGACCATGCGGTGAAGCTCACCGCGCTGAACAGGCTGGGAAGCACGACTGTGATTGCTGCGTTCTCGTCCATCGTTCCGTTCTCCTGGGAGGAATACGAAACCGCGGACCGGAATGTCCACGAAAAAATGGCCCTACGTGTACGCTATGTTGCCGCCCAACGGCGTCGCTCGCCAAATTGGAGAGCCGAACCCGGCGCTTCCTTCGAGCCTCGATCGCTCATCGGGCACCGGCCTTCACCCAACGCCAACAAACGGCGATTCCAAAATGCCAATACCGTAGGGCGACGGTCGGAGGGCCGGAATGTCGACCAGGAATGGCCTACTTGTATGCCGTGTAGCCGCCCGCTTGCGTCCACTCGCGCATCGTCAGTCCCTGCAGGTCCCACGCCGCGTCGCCGTTACGAAATGTGAGCACGCACTGGACCCGGGCTTTGGCGCGAATCCGCTTGCCATCAGCCCCGGCCATCGGGAAGCTCCCCGGCTCGATCGCGAACACCGCGATATCGGCGGGGCCGCCTTCCTTCAGCACACCGAGATCGGGCCGGCCGGCCAGCCGCGCGGCGTGGACGGTCGCTCCTTCGATGAGATCCGCGAAGCTCCGGCCCGCGTTGAGCGCGAGAGTCAGCGAACGGGTCATGCTCGCCCGCTCCGAAAGCACGCTCTTGCGATTGAGCCCGCTCACCGGGATCACCGGATCGGCACGCAGTGAATTCACCACCAGGACCTGGGTGCGCGACCGGCGGATCACTTCACGCGAAGCCCGCTCCGTGACGATCGCCGTTACGCCGTGGGGCAGCGAGTTGTGGTCGGCCTGGACCCCAGTCAGTGAATCCAGGAAGTCGACATCGGCGCCTGAATCGATTAGGCCGGGTGTCACGTAGTAATCGGAGAGATCCACGGTGAGGCGGGCGTTTCGTGTGGGGATGTTCGGCGCGATTCGCGCGATCTTGTTCCGGTCGATCGCGATGTCGAAACGTCCGGAGCGGCGGTTCGCCGGATCGATCACATAGCCGTGCTTGAGCACGATGTCGTGGATCGTATTGTTCGCGGCGCCCGAGGAGGCTCGAAGGGCGGCTGGCGGCGGAAGCGCGCCCACTCGGGCCTCGACCGGGGAATCGGCAGCCGCGCGCGCGTCGCGATCGAACACGATTTCGCCATTGCGCACCGTGAGCACCCCCTCGAGTTTTCGGTTCGAAGTCAGCTTCTTCTTCATCGAATCGATATAGCCGAAGACGCCGTTGCGCAGTTCGAACACGGCCACGTCAGCGATTTGCCCTTTTCCGAGAGTCCCGATTTCGGGGAAGCGATGAACGGCTTTCGCGGGATTCACGGTTGCGCGGGAAATGGCATCGGGCAGCGTCATTCCCACGGCCATCAGCTTGGAGATCGAATTGGCCATGTTCACTTGCAGGGTGAGGATGCTCGACGGATGGAGGTCGGTGCTGATCGTGTCGACCGGGAATCCCTTCGCCAGCGCGGCCTGGGCCACAGGCCACAGGAAACTGCCTCCGCCGTGGCCGAGATCGAACAACACACCCCGCTGGCGTGCCTGCGTCATCCATGGCTGCACGCGCCCGCTGAAGCGATCCAGCACCTCAACCTGGTGGTCATTGTAGGAATGTGTATGGATGTCGCCGGGACGCATGAGGCGGAGCACTTTATGTTCGGTCGTGCGGCCGCTGTTCGAATAGACGTGGCTGTCGAGCATCACCGGCTTTCCGGCGAGTTTACCCGCCTCGATCGCGCGTTCGACCGCGGCCCAGCCGGGAAGTCCGAAGTGCGCGGTCTTGATGCCCACGAGCACATCGGGATGCTGCTTGACCTTCTCCGCGGCCGCCTTGGGATCCATGTCGGCGACATCGTATTCCTTCTGAATGTTGTCGTTCATGCCGCCGCCCACAATGTTGAGCAGCGCGAGAACGCGCGTCTTCGCGTTCCGGATGATCGTGCGATCGAAGTCGTCGAAAGTCTTCCACCCGGAGACTCCCGCGTCGACGATGGTGGTGGTGCCGTGCGGCAGAACCGCGTCGTCGGGCAGCACGGTGGAAGCGCGGCCCTTCAGATAGACGTGCGTGTGCAGGTCGACGAGGCCGGGAGTCACGTAGAGGCCGGAGACGTCGATCAAGCGGCGCGCTTGTGACGCCACGAGATTCGGCGCGACAGCCGCGATTCGATTACCCGAGATCGCGACATCGGCCACGCCATCCACCCGATTCGCGGGATCGATGACGTGTCCTCCGCGAAGAATCAGATCGTATGGCTGGGCCCATGCCGCGCCCGCCGCAACGAGAGCAAGTGTGTAATGCCGCACTGTGATAGCGTAACCCACATGAAACGCACTGGCGCAATCGCCCCACTTTTCGCGGTGCTGCCCCTGTTCGCGCAGACCACCTCCACTGAGGTTCTCGGAACGGTGACCGATCCCACCGGAGCGGTTGTCTCCAATGCGAAGGTCGTGTTGCTGCGCATCGCGACCGGGCAAACGCGGGAGACGCTGACCACCTCATCCGGAGACTATTCGTTCCCGCTCATCGAAATCGGCGAGTACACGGTGACCGTGTCGTTCGCCGGATTCAAGACCGAGGATGCGAAGAACATCCACGTCCAACTCCAGCAGAAGGCGCGTGTCGACTTCCGGCTCGAAGTCGGCCAGACCAGCGAACGGATCGAAGTGCAGGCCAACGCCGTCGCGCTCAAGACCGAGGATGCCGCGGTGGGCGGCGTGATCGACAACAAACGTGTTGTGGAGTTGCCGCTCAACGGGCGCAACGTCGCCGGACTCGCGGTGCTGGTTCCCGGCGTGCAATTTGGAATCCGCATGGGCCTCGACGGGCAAGGCGCGGGTACGTTTCCCATTCCCGGATCGGTAGTGGCGGTGAGCGCCAATGGCCAGCGCGAGGTGAATCAGCAGATCACGCTCGATGGCGTGATCGCCACCGAGCCGCGCATCAACACGATGGTGTTCTCACCGTCGATCGACGCGATCGAAGAGTTCAAGGTGCAGACGTCTTCCTACTCGGCCGAGTATGGACAGAACAATGGCGCGATCGTGCAGATCGCGCTGAAGACCGGAACGAACCGGCTGCGTGGCACGCTCTATGAATTCGTCCGGAACGACGCGTTCGACGCCAAGGACTACTTCCTCAATTTCCAGGTTCCGGCGGGCACGCGGCTGGCGCCGAAGAACCGGCTGCGGCGAAATCAATTCGGTGTTTTCACCAGCGGCCCGGTGTACGCGCCGAAGGTCTATGACGGACGCGACAAGACCTTCTGGAGCTTCAATTACGAAGGGCGCCGGGAGACACAGGAGAGCGTGCAGGAGGCCTTCTGGTATCCGGAACCGTTCCGGCGCGGCGACTTCTCCTCGCTGCTCACTCCGCCCATCGGCGCCAATGGACGTCCGATCCGTCCGCCGATCGTCATCTTCGATCCTCTGACAGGCGAACCGTTTCGCGACGCGTCCGGAAACATCTCGAACCTCATTCCCGCGTCACGCATCAACCGTAACGCGCAGAAGTTCGTGAACGACTTTCAACCGCTTCCGCAGTTTCAGCCGGCCGACCCGCTCGACGTGAACGTTCGCGGATCGGTGCCGAACGTCATCGGATCGAACCAGGTCTTCTGGCGGGTGGATCACCAGTTCTCGTCGAACGACAAGATGTTCGTTCGCTACGCCGGTGACCGCTCCAAGTACACCAACAATACGCTCAACCCGAACTTTCCAACGTTCACCTCCTCGCGCGCCAACAACTGGGCCGTGCAGCACGTCCACATTTTCTCGCCCACGATGCTCAACGAGTTCCGCTACGGCCTGAACAAGGCGGATGACGAGTTCACCAATCCGCGATCGAACACGAACTTCGATCTCGATGCGCTCGGCATCGGCCAGTATCGCGTGGCGACCGACGGCAACCGCAAATTGCGTCCGGGCGAAACCGGAATCCCCTCGACGCTGATCGGCGGCGATCGCGACCTCGGCAACGGCTACGATTTCAACACCGTTCACCAGTTCGCCGACAATTTCTCGATCGCGCGCCAGTCGCACAATTTGAAACTGGGAGTGGAGTATCGAAAGGTGATGCTCGACCGCGCGGGTGGCAACACCAAGCGCGGATCGACCGGGTGCTGCGAGGGAGGATATCCGCTGGCCGGATGGCTGCTGGGATTCCCCTCCAGTTCGACGACCGGCGAAGGGTCCGCGTCCATGGAAGCACGCCAGAATCGCTACAGCGCGTATTTCCTCGACGACTGGAAGGCAACGCGGAAGCTGACCGTGAATCTTGGATTGCGCTGGGACTATTTCGCGCCACCCGTGGACCGCCTGGGCGGATGGCGCTCCCTGCGGCTCGACATTCTCTCGCAGGCTTCCGACGGCCAGAGGCTGCCGACGCTGATTCCCACTCCGGGCACCGCGGACTTCCAGTTCTACAACAAGGAGAACCGCTTCTTCATGCCACGCGTGGGCCTGGCGTATCGAGCGACGGAGAAGTGGGTGGTCCGGAGCGGATTCGGCTGGTTTGCGAACGCGCAACAGCTCAACAACTTCAGCATCCTGATCCTGATGCCGCCCAAATCCGGCACGTTCGGATTCAATCAGGTGACTGACGTCGCGCAAACGATTCCGTATAGCTACGGCGGCCAGAACTACAATCTCCAGACGCGCCGCTTCCGCGCCGGATCACCGGTTCTGACACTCGACAACCTATTTCCGGGCGTGGGCACGGGACCCGCGCGCACCAACCTCACCGTGATGCCGCCCGACAACAAGACCACCAACCACGTGCAGTGGAGCCTCGATATCCAGCGTTCGCTGCCTTGGAAGACGCAGTTGACGGTTGGATACGTGGGAAGCAAGACGAGCCATCTCGAGACCTCGATCTCCAACTTCAATTCGCCCGATCCATCACTCGACACCGACTTCAACCGCCGCCGCCCGTGGCAGGCATTCCTGGGCCAAGGAGAAGGCAATCAGCCGCGTGGACTCGGCGCGATCCGCTACCTCGACAGCTATGCGAACGGTTTCTATCACGGGTTGCAGGTCTCCGCCGAAAAGCGCACCGGCTCCGGACTCACGGTGGGACTCGCCTACACCTACAGCAAGGCGCTCGGCGAAGGATACGGACGCAACGAAAGCGGTGCTGGCGTGGGCGGCGGCTACCAGAATCCGCGCGACCGGCGCGCTTCACGAGCCCGCTTCGGATTCGACGTGACGCACAACGCGGTGATGAACTTCGTCTACGAGATGCCGTTCCTGAACCGCTTCAAAGGGCCGGCGGGTGCCGTGCTGGCGGGCTGGCAGGCCAACGGAATCGTCACGCTGCGGAGCGGATTTCCGTTCAACATGAACGGAGGGAACCTGAACAACGGCGGCGAGTCGCGGCCCGATCGAATCGGCGATGGCCGCCTCGGCGGCGAGGCGGCGCGCCAGAAATGGTTCGACCCCACGGCTTTCTCGCGCACCGATTGCAACCTGCCGCGCCGGCCGGACCTGTGCCGCTATGGCAACTCGGGCGACGGCGTCCTCAATACGCCCGGCGCGCGGAACTTCGATCTCTCGCTCTACAAGAACTGGAAGCTTACGCCGCTCGGCGACGCGGGAAGATTGCAGTTCCGCGTGGAGTTCTTCAATACGTTCAACACGCCGCAATTCGGACAGCCGAATGGTATCGGTTGGACGACGCTCGATTCGATCATTCCGGACGCGCCGCGGATGGGCGAGATCCGCTCGCTGCGGCAGCCGATGCGGATCATTCAATTCGGCGCGAAAGTCTATTTCTGAGCGTGGTTCCTCGCTCAGTGCCTGATTTGCGCTCACCGTATGGAAACGATGCATGAACTGGACCACTCCACTCGGACTCCCCTTCTACCCGCCCCTTCCCGCGATCTATCGGGGCGTCAAGTTCCAACTGGTGCGATTCGCGGCCGATCCGGCCGACATCGCACCGCTGTTGCCGGAGTTGCTCGAACCCGCACACGATGGCGAGGGCTTCGCCGCCGGACTCGAAGTGCCCTTCTCGAGCTCCTACGGCGCGTTCGACGAAACGTTCCTCTTGCTGAAGTGCCGTTTTCGCGGACGCGAGGGTTACTACTGCTCGCACGTATTCCACAACGGACCGGAGGGCATCGCGGCGGGGCGAGAGATCTACGGTACTCCGAAGATCTTCGCCAGGATCGAGGTCACGCACCGCGAACGCGAGATGCGGACCTTCGCTTCGATCCGCGGCGGCGATGCGTGGATGAGTGTCGAAACGTCGTGCGCGGAGACGATCGGGCCCGAGTCGCTGCCGGTGCTCGCGCCGAGTTGGCGGCTCAAGCTGATTCCCCGGGCTGACCGCGCCGAACCTGCGATCAAGCAGTTGATCGACGGCAGCGGAGCGGGCCGGAACCAAGTGATTCATGTTGCGCGAAAAGGCTCGGGAGTTGTGCGATTCGGGCCCGCGCTCGCGGCCCTCACGCCCCTGTCAACTGGCGAGGCTTTCTACTTTGAAACGAGCTACGAGGAGCACTTCGCCGAGATCGTGCACGACTATCTCTGCCCCAGTTCCGCAGCCTGAGGTGATCGATGCGCCGATAGGTGCGCGGCGGGAAGCGCGGCCGCCACCAGGATCGCCAGCAGCAGCACCGGCGCGGCGACACTCACCGGAGATCCGGCGAGCAGCGCGATCGAAAGCGGCGGCAAGGACGCGATGGCAGCCAGAGCCTTGACCGGTTTCGGACACTCGGCGAGTGCGAGGATCGGCACCGCGGCGAGCAGCAGAAGCAGGTCGTGCGGATAGGCATGGTGCGGAATCAGCAGTCCACCCACCAGCGCCAGGCCATATGCCGCGCGGAAGTCGGCGAGCTTCGACGCCACGAAAGCGAACAGGCCCGCCACCGCGATCGCGAGCCCCGCTTCGAGTGTCCGGTTGTCGCCACCCGTCAGGTGAAAGACGAGGTTGCGGAGCGTGGTCATCTGTTCGGCGCCGGGATGCACCTCGGGATTCGAAAGCGCGGCGAGCATCCGTGCGGGCCAGTCGAGCCCTTCTCCGAGGAAGGCGATGGCCGTGAGCGCTGCTCCGCCCGCGAGCCCACCCTGGAGAAAACGCCAGCGCCGGTGCAGGATCAGCGCGACGGGCACCAGTAGCAGCAGATGAAACTTGATCGCTGCGAGGCTCAATAGCAGTCCGGCGAGGAAGTCGCGCCCTCGTACCGCGAGCCACAGCGCAATTCCGGCGAGCGCGGTGACGAGCGGCGTATCCTGTCCGTTGGCGAAGCTCATCAGCATCGGCGCCGAAAACGCGGCCAGCACGAGCGTGTCGCGGTGCGCGCGCGAGTAGAGCCAGAGGAAAAGCGCGAAGGCGGCGAAGTTGATCCCCGTGAAGACCGCGTACGCAGTTCGATACGGCAGCCACCCCAGCGGACGCATCAGCACCGAATAGAACGGCGGCCGGATGAAACTCAGCGCCGGAAAGTGGGCCTTGCCCTCCGTGATTTCATGCTGCACGCCGCGCGCGGCCTGAGGTGAAAACAGGTCCGTCGTGCCCGACAGGCGTGCGCCCACGTAGAGCCCGACGAAGTCATTCTCGCCCGCGAGCCCGCGCTGCCACAGCGGCTGGCTCGCGGCGGCGAGCAGACCGAGGCCGATCAGGATCGTGACGTAGAAAGAGGCGGCATTCTTCGCCATCCCCCTTTTATCGGCTGATCAGAAGCTGAGCTTGAGTGCGAACTGGACCACGCGCCAGCTCTCGCCGTTCGCGTTGGTGGTGGACGAGCTCGCGGTCGAGAGCGTCACGCAGCACGCCTGTCCGAAGAGCGGAACGGTGATGTCCGGGCTGCCGACACTCGCATCGCGCGGATTCCGGAAATTGGAATGGTTCAGCGCGTTGAAGATCTCGGTGCGGAACACCATGCGGACCCGCTCCCGGATCTGGAAACCCTTGGTGATGCCCGCGTCGAAGTTCCAGAAACTCGGACCTTGGAAGACGTTGCGGCCGAGACCGACGCCGCCGGGTTCCGGAAAGGTGAATGCCTCCGCGTTCGGGAAGAACACGGGCCCGGTGGTGCCCGCCTTGTCCTGAAGCTTGGCTTCGGGCAGCGCGACTCCCGGCTTCAGCGCGGCGCGCGAGACAACCGTGAAGTTGTGGGTCCGGGCGCCGGAGCGAACACTGAACGGCTCGCCCGATTGATAGGTGTAGATCCCGTTCACGCTCCAGCCGCCGATCAGGTGCTCGATTACGGGCATCGGACTCGACGCGAACTTCTTCCCCTTGCCGAAGGGAAGCTCGTAGATGCCGGTCATGTTGAAGACGTGGCGCTGATCGAAGTCCGAGCGGGCCCGCTCGTTGCGGTAGTTACGTCCGTCGGCCGGCGTCCGCGCGCTGGTGGTGGTGAGTCCGCCACCGACGGTCGAAAGCACCGGATCGAGCGAGAGTACGTCGATCGACTTGCCGATCGTGTACGCGGCGTTCATCAGCAGGCCCGCCTGATCGAACCTCTTGCGCAGCGTGAACTGGCCCGCGTGATAGTTCGAGTCTCCGCCGTTATCGACCATCAGAATCTGGGCGAACTGCTGGTTGGGGCGGAGGCGAGCGGCGAGCGTGGTTTGCTCGATCCGGCCCGCCATGTTACCGGCGGCGTTCTGCCGCAGATCGCTTTGGGAAGCGGCGGTGTTGGCGAACGCCGAGGTGATGATGCTCTGCTGGATCAGCGGAACGGGAACCGCCCCGGGACAGGCCGAGCCGTTGGCGAACGTTCCATCCGGACGGCAGCCGCC
>CADECY010000084.1:4087-5358 GCA_902825945.1 uncultured Acidobacteriota bacterium | reverse complement strand
TTCACGGTGGGAGCGGCGATCTCGTTCGGGAATCCGGCGCCGAGGCGCACGTCACGCACCGGGGCGCACCCGGGTGTGGTGGTGAGTGCGCCATTGTTGCCGGAGAAGGCGTTGACGCAGCGGTAGGTCTGTCCGGGCACCGATGCCGCGACCGAGGTGACCTGGAAGGTGTTCAACGCATCGAAGGCGATGCCGTAGCCCGCGCGGACGACCATCCGCGACGAATTGCCGGGCGACCAGGTGATGCCGAAACGCGGCGCGAGCGCGCCCCAGTTGAAGTTCGAATACCAGCGATCGGCATTGACGAACGTGACGAGCCCTTCCGATCCATCCATGTTCTTGTTCGGAACATAAACGCGCTTGCCCGCTTCGGTGGGCGGCGTGTTGAGTTCCCACCGGAGACCGAGGCTCAACGTCACGTTGCGGCGGACCTTCCACTCATCCTGCGCGTAGAAATGATACTGCTTGGTCCGTTGGCCCTGCGCCCAGAGCGTGACACCCTTCTCGCCCGAGCGGAATGGCAGGAACGTATCGGAGCGGAGATCGCCGAGGAAGACCTGCGTGAGGCTAGCGGGGATTCCGAGAAGATCGTTCACCATACTCTGCAGACGGTTGAGATCGTTCGCCGCGATGCCCGGCACGGTAGCGGTGCCGAGGGCGGGAAGATTGAAGCCCACCGGCGGACGGGTGGTGCGCGAAAGCGAGATGGCGGGAGTGAGACTGGTGCCGCCGACATCGCCACGTTGGTCGTTGTGCTGATAGAAGCGGAACGAGCCGCCGAAGCGCATCACGTGTTGTCCGGAGAGGAAGCTCAGGTTCTCGATGATCTGCGGCGTGTTGACGGCGCGCGCGGTGCGCGGATTGGCCGTGTAGGCGACGTCCGAATTGCCGAAGGTGAAGCGGGGCGCGTTCGGGAAGTCGGGATTCGCTTCGCCCTGCGTGAACAGGAACTTCCAGCGCGAGTATCCGAGTGTCAGCTCGTTGACGAGCCGGGGGGAGAGCACGCTACGCAGCCCGAGAGCGTAGTTCTGGGCGGGGCGGAAGACTTCGCCACGGGGTGGATAGCCGGGAAGCACTCGCGGGCGATCGTTCGCCGGGTCGGCGCCCAGCGACTGCTGTTCGGCGCCCAGATAACGGAAGAACATGTTGTGCCGGTCATTGATCGTGTGGTCAATGCGCGCCATGTACTGCGGGCCACGGATCTGGAACGGTGTGTTCCATTGATAGTTGCCGGTATTGAGTCCATCGCCGCCGTTGTAGGAATTGGGCGC
>CADECY010000084.1:0-3987 GCA_902825945.1 uncultured Acidobacteriota bacterium | reverse complement strand
TCCATTGATAGTTGCCGGTATTGAGTCCATCGCCGCCGTTGTAGGAATTGGGCGCTGGATAGCCGCCGAGAACGGTCTTGACCGCCGGATCGAACCCGATTCGCGCGGGATCGTTGGCAAAGACATTGAACGTCGCGATGCAATTGGAATCGCCCGCTCCGGCGCAGTCTCGGACGCCCGCCGCGTACTGGCCGGTGCGCGGGTCGACCAGCAGCGGCGAATTCTGCGTGATGCGCTGGCCGTTCACGGTGAGTGGATTGCGCGGGTCGGCCACCCAGTAGCGGAAGAGTCCGCCGAGCGCGGCGGGCGTGTAGAGGTCCACTGACTCGCCGAAGACCTTGTCGATCGGGTCGGCGAAGTTCACCTTCTGGCCCTGCCAGTTGGCGAAGAAGAACGTCTTGTTCCTGCGGATCGGTCCGCCGATTTCGAAACCGTACTGGTTGAGTTGGATGACCGGCTTCGAGTTCCCTTGCGCGTTCGAATAGAACTCCTGGGCGTTGAGCGCAGTGTTGCGGAAGAATTCGAACATCGTGCCGTGGAACTGATTGGTGCCCGAGCGAGTGGCGATCGAAACGTTGGCGCCCGAGTTGCGGCCCTCTTCGGCCGTGGGGTTCGAGGTGGTGACCTTGAACTCTTGCACGTTGTCCGGATTGAGCCGGAAGAGATTGTTCGTCGGATTCGGATTGGTGGACTCGTTGGCCTCGATACCGTCGATCGTGACGTTCACCGCCGTGGATCGCGCGCCGTTGACATTCACCGTGTTGCCCGAACGCTGCGTGACACCCGGTTCGTACATGAGCAGGTTGAGCGGATTCCGCCCGTTGAGCGGCAGCGAGACGATCGATTTCTGCTCGATCACGTTGCCGAGAGTGGCCGTCGCGGTTTGCAGAATTTCCGAGGAAGCGGTGACTTGCACACTCTCGGCGGCGGTGCCGACTTCGAGCCGGAGGTCGACCACCGCCGGCGTTCCAACCTGGACCGTGTTGTTGGTGCGCGTCACTGTCTTGAAGCCGGTGGCTTCGACATTCACGCTGTAGGCGCCCACCGGAATGGCGGGGAATGCATAGACTCCGGCGGCTGTCGTGGACTGGCGCTGCGTGACGCCGGTCGCTTCGTTGGTCAGCGTCACGTTCGCGTTGCCAATGACGGCTCCCGACGGATCGGTGACTGTGCCCGAGATCTGCGAAGTGGACGTCTGAGCGCAGACGGCACCCGCGAGTAGTGTGGACGAAAGCAGAAAACGGTGAATGGACATGACGACTCCCCGGCGAATTGCGAACGCGGCTTACTAACCAGTATAGAGGCCGCTATTGCGAGTGTTTGCGGGCTTCCCAGAGCGCGAGGCTGAGGGCCATCGCGAGGTCGCCCGGATGGTGACCGGTGCCGGCGCGGAGTTCAGAGAGTTCGCGCCGGAGAATTTGTGAGTTGGCGAGGTTGGCGCCGATACCGAGCTTGTGCTTCTGGAACACCACTTCGAGCGCGGCGAAGAGATCGTGACGCGGGACGTTGTAGCCGTCGCGGGCGTAGTGTGCCGAGCCGGTGCCGGTGGTCGCGACCGGCATGATGGTCGCGCGGATTCCGGCTTTGCGGAGCGTTTCGACTACGGGTCTTCCCGCGCCGGTGGCATCGACGATGAGCGTTGCGTGGCCTTCGATCGGATAACGATTGATCAGGCGCGCGATGCGGTTCGCGACTTCTTCGTACGGCGTGCGCACCGGGATTTGCTCGACGTGACGGAGTTGTAGTTTCGTCTCGATGATCCACTGCGCGCTGACCGGATCGAGCCGGTTGGTGTTGGTGGAGTAGAGTTCGAGCGCAACGATGGCGGTGTGATCGCGAGCCTGGCCGAGGTCGAGCCCGATGTAGAAGTGATACTGCGTGGTGTTGATGCGGAGTCCGGTGATCTTGTCGAGCGCCTCGATGTTCGGCTTGAAAGCCGCCTCGATGTCATCGCTCGAAAGGAGCTGATCGTGGGAGTCCTGGAAGACGCAGTAGTATTCTTCGAGGAATGCCGCTTCGGTCTTTTCGCGCTTCTCGCGGGCGAGGAACTCAGGACTGATCCAGGCGCAGTCCTCGACTGTGGATTGGATGCGGAGCCATGCGGGGTCACCGTTGTTCCAGAGTTCGTAGAAGAAGCCGTGGCGTCCGCGAGGCGTGGACATGAGCCATGTCTGGCCGTCCGTTCGAGCGAGAACCGGAGTAAGCGCGCTTTTGAGGAACACGCGCACAACGGACTCGCTTCGGCGCATCACCCGCTGCGTGTTCCTGGACATTTGGCGCCGCGCCTTCGCGGCCTGTGCGCCATAGACCTCGTCCGGTACGCACGCGGCCTCATCGATCAGGACCATGGAGACGCTCGAAAAGCCGCGGATGTTGTCGGCTTCGGCAGGGACGGCGACGATGCGCGCGTTGTTGGAGAAGACGAGCGAGAGCCGGTTGTGGCCGTCGCGACGGCGGGCGGGTTCGATGTTGCGGGCGAACTCGCGGATCTTGTCGAGGAGTTCGTTCGATTGGCGAAGAGTGGGCGAGCAGATGAGGATGAGCGCGGCGTCATGAGTGAGCGCGTGGTGAACGGCCTTGATGGCGACGGTGGTGGACTTGCCCCACTGGCGGTTGCAGCAGAGGATGCCGCGGCGGGCGGGGGAATCGAGACTTGGAGTTGGTGCGGATCCGGGTGGAAGTGGAGGATCTCGCGGGCGAATTGGAACACTTCGAGTGTGGCCGTTACGGCATCCGCCAAATTAGCCACGCGAGGGAGACGCATCAGTCCTTCGGCTCGCTACGGTAGGGTTTGACGGCTTCGACGACATCGCGTTGGGCCTGTGGATACGGTGCGAGCGCGCGCACGATCGCGTGATAGACCGGAAGCCAGTCCGATTGTGTGGACGGAGTTGTGGCCCGGTCAGGGTCCGCGCTGACGGACTTCGTTGCCCGGATGCATGCCAGGTCCGGTATTTGATGTGGCTTCCAGCAAGTCCTCGGGTGGTGACCGGCTTCAGTTGTGCGGTAGTCCATCGATTGGCTCCGTTGGCTCGGGTTCGTTTTGTTCGTTTTGCTCCGTTGGTGCCGGCTGGGGCGGGAAGAGAATGACTTTTGCCGCAGACTCGGGTTCGTTTTTGCGAATTTCAGATTCGGGTTGGGCGCGCGCTTCGGGCTCCGGCGGTTTCGGCGCGGGGATCAGGTTGGCGCGGAGATTCTGGAAGGCCTTCAGGAGGCGGAGATACTGACGCGAGAGTTGCAGGGAGATTCGCTGCAGGTTGTGGAGGGTCTTGCTCTCGTTGGCCTCGTGATTGAAGGCGAGGGCGACACGTGTGGTGTTATCGATTTCGGTGAAGCGCGCGGCGACGTCGTTGGCCATGCGATCGATGGCGAAGTCGAGTGTGGAGGCTTCGAGGGCTTCGGCGCGCTGGCGGCGCCATTGGATGCTGACCATTTCGTCGATGAGTTGGCGTTCGACTACGTTCGACGGTTGGAAGAGCTGCTCGTACTCGTCGCGGACTTGCTGGAAGGCTTGCTGGTCCTCGACAGTGAGGAGGATCGGGTTGCGGGCGGTGAGTCCGTGCTTGGTGGCGTTGCGCGCGGAGGCGGCTTTGCCTTCGGGCGTGGTAGGGCCGTGAGACCTGGCGCCGTTTTCGCGGCTGGTTTGTTGCTGCCTTTCGGTTCGCATTTTCTTCTCCTTTGTGCTGGTGAAATTCGATTGGGTGGAGGATCTCCACCCGGTTCTGTTTTCGCCCATGACGTTGGCATGGCGCGAATCTAACCGCACCCCTTCCGGGGTGGAGGCCGCTAAGGGTTTGAAAATGCAGGAAAAATAAAGTTCGCTTTTGGGGGAAAATTTGTGACTGGTGAAAGCGTGGTTCCACGGTGGCTTTGGGCTTCGACTCCTCGCTTCACCAAAGAAATCTTGGCTGGTCGCGGGCCCGAACAGCAACGCGCCTCCAGCGCGATTCCTCACACTGTGGGCCGGGGAGATTGTCATGACCAATT
>CADECY010000083.1:35329-42945 GCA_902825945.1 uncultured Acidobacteriota bacterium | reverse complement strand
CCCCTCGTGGCCGAAGGGGAACTCGACTTGGCTTTGGACCTCTGCCTCGCTGTAGCACTCAGGCTGGGTCAATGGCAGGCCTCAAGAGTTCTCGTGACGGAAGCGACGTCCTTCTCTAAGCGCTTGGGCCTCGAGGAACTGGCGGGTCAACTGGAGCCGCTCCCGCAACAGATTTCTTCTCGCGAAGAAGCCGATGCCTTCTCGCGGCTCCGCCGGATCGCGCTGCGACATCGGAACATCGGCCGAGAGTGGGATCTTTCCACCGAACAATGGGAAAGCTTCGCGGACTATCTGGAGGCCAACCTTCTGATCATGACCCTCATGAATGAGTCCGAGGCCCGCCTCCCTGCGGCGATCCGGACGCAGATCGAAGACGAGATGCTGCTCCCCTGGGCCCACCTCAATTCCAGCAGCTAGAGGCCGGAAACGAGTCAATCCACGATGTGAATTCGCATCAGGTTCGTTGAACCGGGGCGGCCGATCGGTTGCCCCGCCACGAACACGACGCGGTCACCCAATTTCACCAAGCCGCGATCGAGCAGGATCGTATCCATCTGATCCATCATCTCGTCGGTCGACGAGAGCACCGGGACCTCCACCGCGCGCACTCCGTAGATGGCCGTCAACTGACGGGCCACGGCGATCGAATGCGTGAATGCGTAAATCGGAACCGGCGGACGATACCGTGACACCAGCCGCGCGCTCGAGCCGGTCGAGGTGAACACCACGATCGCGGTGGCACCGAGAATCCGGCTCGCGCGGAACGCCGCGTCGGCCACGATCTCCGGTGACGTCGCCGCAGCGGGCGCGAGTTCCGACTTGCGCCAAGCGGGCAGCGTCGACTCCGCTTCGCGCGCGATCCGCCGCATCATCTTCACCGCTTCCACCGGATACTTGCCGGCCGATGTTTCGGCCGAAAGCATCACACAATCGGTACCGTCGAAGATGGCGTTCGCCACGTCGCTGACCTCGGCGCGCGTCGGAAACGGATTCTCGATCATCGACTCGAGCATCTGCGTCGCGGTGATCACGAAGCGTCCACGGGCACGCGCCCGCTCGATCATCGCCTTCTGAATCGCGGGCACCTTCTCGAGATCCATCTCGACGCCGAGGTCGCCGCGCGCCACCATCAGGCCATCGGAGCTCTCCATGATCTCGTCGAGATTGGCCCAGCCTTCCGGCTTTTCGATCTTGGCGATCACCGGTAGCCCGGCGGCGTCATGCTCTTCGAGGAAGTGGCGCAGGCGCAGCATGTCCTGGCCTCGGCGCACGAACGACATCGCCACCATGTCGATGCCTGTTTCGAGTGCCGCGCGCAGGTCGTTCATGTCCTTCTTCGTGAGCGACGGCGTGCTCACGTTGACACCGGGAAGATTGATCCCCTTGCGATTCGAGATCCAGCCGCCGGAGACCACTTCGGTCTCGACATCGGCACCCGTCACGCGCACCGCCCGCAACTCGATGCTGCCATCGGCGAGCAGAATCCGGTTGCCGGGCTTCACGTCTTTCGCGAGTTCCGCGTAGGTGGTGCTCGCGCGTTCGGGGGTCCCCATGCACTGCAGCGTGGTGAGCGTGAAGGTAGAACCGTTGGCGAGGTTGCAGCCGCCGTTCTCGAACTCGCCGAGGCGGATCTTCGGACCCTGCAGGTCGAGCAGGATTCCCGCCGAGTGTCCGCGCTGCGCTTCCAACTCGCGGATGATCCGGATCAGATCAGCCCGGCCTTCCACGGTTCCATGGGACGCATTCAGGCGGAACACGTCGGCTCCCGCGTCCATCAGCTTTTCGATTGCTTCGCGGGTGGCCGTGGCAGGCCCCAGCGTAGCCACGATCTTCGTGTTTCGCATGCTACTCTCTTCATTATGTCGCTCGCCCAGGTGGCGATCCTAGCAATCGTGCAAGGTCTCACCGAATTTATTCCCGTCAGCAGTTCCGGTCACTTGTTCTTGGCGACATGGTTGTTGAAATGGCCGGACCAGGGTCTGGCATTCGACATCGCGCTGCATTTCGGCACGCTGCTCGCCGTCATCGCCTACTTTTTTCGCGACTGGGTGCAGGTGATCGCGCACGGATTCGGGCTCGACACCGAGGGAAATCCTGAGTACCGGCGCAATCGCGGACTGCTCTGGCTGCTGGCGGTGGGATCGCTGCCGATCGGGGTGGCGGGACTGCTGTTCAAACATCACGCCGAAACCACGCTGCGAAGCCCGTGGGTCATCGGCACGATGCTGGTGGTGGTCGGCTTGATCATGGAAATCGCCGAGCGCATGGGTCAACAGCAGAAGCGGATGGATCACGTGAATCTGCTCGACGCGATCGTGATCGGGCTGGCGCAGGCGATCGCGGTGATTCCCGGAACCTCGCGCAGCGGCATCACGATTTCGGCGGGCCTGTTTCAGAATCTCGATCGCGCCACCGCCGCGCGATTCTCGTTCATGCTGTCGACTCCGGCGATCGTCGCCGCAGCGGGCAAGGCGTTCCTCGACCTCCGGAAGGCTGGCGGTGTGGCTGATGACATGGTGATGCCGATGGTGATCGGCGTAGTGCTCAGCGCCATCAGCGGTGCCGCCGCTATCGCGCTTCTGATGAACTACATCCGCACGAATACGCTCCGCCCGTTCATCTTGTACCGCGTCGTCTTCGGCGCGATCGTGCTCGGGCTCGCCTTCTATCGCGGCGCCTAGTCGGGCAGTGTGAAGGTGAACAGGGCCCGGCCCACCGCGAGTCCGATGTACTGCTTCCCGTCGAGCATATAGGTGATGGGCGCGGCGATCACCGTGCTTCCGCCCTTGAACTTCCAGAGCAGTTCGCCGGTCGCGGCATGCAGCGCGATCACATCGCCTTGGCCGGTGCCTGAAATCACGAGATCGCCGGCGGTCGAAAGGATACCGGCGGTCGCGGTGGACTTCATCCGGAACTCCCACTTCTGCGCGCCTGTGTCGGTCACCAATGCGCGAATCGCGCCGTACGGTTCTTCGCCGGGAATCGAGCGCTGGCCGCCGCCGTTGAACAAAGCGCCCGGCTTGAAGATCGCTTCGCCCTTGTAATAATACGCACCCTCTTCGCGCACGGGCACGTACATGAGCCCTTCCTTCGGGCTCCATGACGGGCTGAACCAGTTGGTGCCGCCACCGAGGCTCGGATACAACAGATTGCCTTCCACGGTCGGCTCGGTGTTCGGCATCAGAATCGGGCGGCCCGCATCATCGAGTCCCTTGGCCCACGTCTGCTTCGCGTAGGCTTTGCCCTGCAGAAACTTGCCGTTCTCGCGGTCGAGCACGTAGTAGAACGCGTTGCGATTGGCCGTCACCACCATCTTACGCTTCGCGCCTCGGAAGTTCGCATCCACGATCACCGGCACCTGCGTCGCATCCCAATCGTGCGTGTCGTGCGGCGTGAATTGGAAGTGCCACTTCAGCTTGCCGGTATCGGCGTCGATCGCGACGAACGAATCGGAGTAAAGATTGTCGCCCTTGCGGACATCGCCGTTCCAGTCCGGACCCGGATTGCCCGTTCCCCAGATCACTAGGTTCGAGCCCGGATCGTAGGAGCCCGTGGTCCAAGTGGTGCCGGAACCGGTCTTGTAGGAATCGCCCGCCCATGTTTCGACGCCGGGTTCGCCCGCCGTGGGAATGGTCCAGAAGCGCCACGCGCGCTTTCCGGTCCTGGCTTCGTAGGCGTCGATGAAGCCGCGCACGCCGTATTCGCCGCCGGCCATACCCACGACGACTTTGTCCTTGACCGCGAGCGGAGCGGCCGTCGCCGAGTAGCCGAGCTTGTGATCCTCCATCTTCGTTTCCCAACGCACGCGGCCCGTCTTGGCATCGAGCGCGATCGCGTAAGCGTCGATCGAGGTGTAGTAGATCATGTCGCCGAGGATCGCCACGCCGCGATTGACGCGCGCGCAGCACAGGCGCAGATCGTCGGGGATCGTGCGGCGATAGGTCCAGATCAGCGTGCCGGTTTTCGCATCGAGCGCCTTGACGACGTTCGGCGGCTCGGTCGTGTACATCACGCCGTCGGCAACGATCGGCGATGCTTGCGTCGGCTCGGTGGCGCCCGATTGATGAACCCAGGCGACTGTCAGCCTCTTCACGTTCGACGCGTTGATTTGATCGAGAGTCGAGTAGCGTTGTCCGTTGTAGGCTCCGGAGTGCGTGAGCCAACTCTGCGGTTCTTTCTCCGCGGCATCGCGAATTCGTTCGTAGGAGACTTGCGCCGAAAGGGAGGCGGCCAGCGCGAGTGCGAACGGTGCGGTCTTCATGTCAGCGAGCCTCCCGGAGTGAAGCGAGAAACGCGATCAGATCGTCGAGATCGGAGCCCGTGATCTTGCCTGTGTAGGACGGCATCGGCGACTTGTCTCGCGCCTTCGCGATGTCGCGGGCATCGTTCTTCGAGATCACGTGGTTTCTGCCGGCGTAGTCATTGATGATAATGACGAAGGTATCTTCGTTGAGCCGCTTGCCAGTGACCTTGCGGCCGCTCTTCAGTTCGACCGTGGTGTCGACGAAATCATCGGGCACGCTCTTGGCGGGTTCGAGAATCGATTCTCGCAAGTGCGCGGCGCTGCGCCGGGCGCCGATGTTCGAGAGGTCGGGGCCCATGAGTCCGCCGACGCGGACGCCATCGGAGTCGAGCAGCGTGTGACAGGAGGCGCAGCCGTTCTTCTCGTATATGCGCTTGCCAGAGACTGCATTGCCCGGAATCTTTTCCGCCGTCACACGCGCGAAAGTCTTCACGTAGGCCGCAACCTGCGTGACCTCGCGGCGCGTCATGTGCCAGGCGCCGGGCATTTCCGTTCCCGGAATCCCGACTTCGATCACGCGGGCCAAGTCGGCGTCGGTCGCCGCGCGCGGCAATTTCGCTTGCGCGAGATTCGCACCTTTGCCGCCATCGCCCCTCGGACCGTGGCACAACTGGCAGCTTCCGTCATAGAGAGCCTTGCCGCGCTCGAGATCGGCGGGCGAATCCGGCAGCTTGAGCTCTTCCTTCTCGGCGGCCACCAGGACGAACGCCGCGAACACAGCGGACACGATCCTCGACATGACGCTATCTTACAAGGAAGTGCCGATCGATGGGATTCGTGTCAATGCCTGGGATGGCTGGATTGCTCCGGGCTCTTTGGTGGAACTGGTTCATCACGCCGTTCCCTATCTGTTCGAGGATGGGCCGCGCGAGTTGGAATGCGTGCGGATTCTCGAGCAATGGGAATCGATGCTCGACGAGCGCCTGAGCTTCGAAGAGCAATTGATCGCCTATTTCCGGCTGTGCCTTGCCTGCCATCATTCGACAGTCGCGAGCTTCGTGCCCACCGATGTCGATAGCAAGATCCGGGGTTTGATCTGGCGCAAGACTCGTGACCGTGACACGCTTCGTGCGTTGTGCGACTTTGCGCTTCACGCCGCGAACTGGCCGCTCGAGCCGGTTTCGGCGCGCAATGTCGATGCAGGAGAATTGGGCTCAGTCAGCGGAGTCAACGGCGAGTGGCTCAGCGTGCTGCTCGGCGCGCACGGGCGGTTCCTGGCGGTTGGCGACACCGAATACGCGGGGAAGACCGCCGATGCCGTCGAGGCCGAGTTGCAGCGCGAGGCCCAAGCGTTCCGGCGCGCGCTGATCACGCAGAGCCGCGAACTCGATGCCGCGCGGTTGGCGATGGTGCTCACGCACAACGCGGGCGATGTCGATCAAGGCATCAGCTTCTGGGAGTCTCGCCATCAGGAATCGCGCGAACGATTCTCGCGGCTGGCGCACGAGAACGTATCGGCTTACGGCGGCTGGTTCCACGCCGCGGCGATGCTCTACAAGGACGGGCTGTCGGCGGAAGGACACCGCAACTATCCGCTGCGATCGGTGAAGGCGTTGCGGCGGACGCGCGATTTGCTGCTGCCGATCGGGCCGTGCCTCGACGATTGGGGCGCGGTGATCGCCACGCATCCGAGCCTTTCCATGGAGGAGCGAGCCGAAGCGCTCGATGCGTTGGTGAAAGGCTGCCGCAAGGTGCAGGGGCAGGCGGGATACTATCGCGCGATCGCGGGTTTCGCCAATGCGAGCGAGCGAACATTCGACTCCGCGCAGCAACATCTCCCGAACGCGACCCGCAAGGAACTCCGCGATCCGGAGTTGCGCCGGTTGATCGCGATCCCGCGCGTTTCGTTCGAATCGTCGCTACGCAAGAAGGTGCGTCAGCACGCTACTTCCCGCCGTTGAATCCGGGAATCAGCTTTTCGGCGTTCTTGTAGTAGAGCTTCTTGAGCACTTCGTCCGGCAGATCCATGCCGTACATCTGCCAGAAGGCGTGACGGCGGCGATAGTAGTCGAAGTATTCGTCGGCCGTTTCGAGCACGCGGAAGTAGGTGTGGTATTCGGTGGGCGCGTAGATGTCCTTGCCGAACATCACGCGGTCCTGATAGCGGATGAACCACTGGCGCGCGAAACGCGGCTGCCGTCCGAGTTCGGCGAGCACGGCGCCGATTTCGGTGTACATGTTCGGAATCTCGTCCATCAGGCGTCCGAGTTCGCCGAGGTTGTTTCCGAGCCATCCGAGGTGCGCGTTGATGAAGTTGGTCTTGCGATGCTTCTTGAACATGCGCTGTTGCTCGCCCATGATCGTTTCCCACGAAGGGTACTTGTCGGCGGGGCGGCGGCGGCTCGGGAACTGCGTCAATTCGAGCCAACGTTCGTTGGTCTTGTCCACCGGCTGGAAGAAGATCGCGGGTTCGGCGGTGTGGATCAGAACCGGAATCTTCATCTTTCCGGCCATGTCCCAAACGGGGTCGAAGCGCGGGTCGTCTACCTTGATTCGCTGGCCTTTGGTGTCCTTCAAATCCATGCCGAGGTTCTTGTAAATCTTGAGACCCGAAGCGCCATTCTTCGCGTCCTGCTCGAGTTTCGCCGCCGCCTTCGGTCCCCATTGCGGATCGTCGATATTGGCGAAATCGAGATTGGCGAACACAACGAAACGGCCCGGCGCCTTGACCTTGAGCCGCGCGACGGTGTTCTTGAGCTGATCGCCTGAGCGACCGTCGAGATTTACCATGGCCTTCATGTTGAGCGCATCCATCTCCTTGAGGAGTTGAGGCAGCTTGGCATCGCTCAGCATGTCGCGCGGGTGGCCGTGGACGTCGATAAACGGGAACTTGGCCTTCGTCTTCGGATTCTGCGGGACGACGAGGGTGCTTTTCGGTTGGTACTCTTCGAACGTGAGACCCTGCGTTTGAGCCAAACAAGCGGCTCCGGCGAACACCATGCCGGCGGAGAGGCGGATCATATAGAAATCGAGTATAGCAGCGCCATGATTGAGTCCGAACGGCTCATCTTCGAATCCGCTCGAGCAGAACGCCGGCGAAAACCGCGAGGACCGACGCGGCAAGCAACAGAACATTACACCTGCCAATCCATCGAAAGCGAGGCGGGATCAAATTTGCCAATCCGAAACAAGTGAACATGACGCCCACCGAAAACACCTGCCAGGAGTGCGGATCGTCAAACACCGCGATGTGATTGGGCCGAAGGTCCCGGTAAGGGAGGATTCCGAGAGAAACCAGGACGGTCACAGTGCCACCGAGAATTGGCAGCCCGCCGAGGAAGGCTTTCCCCAGCGGCTTTCTGGCGAACTCCGC
>CADECY010000083.1:0-35229 GCA_902825945.1 uncultured Acidobacteriota bacterium | reverse complement strand
AGCGGAACCACCGCCTTGCCGGACTTGATCGCCAGGTGCGCCGCCCCGCCCTTGAACGTCTGCGTGTCGCCGCCTTCCGATCGCGAACCTTCGGCGAAGATCAGCATCGACGCGGCGCCGGACTGCATCACACGAATCGATTCGGCCAAGCTGCGTACTGCCGAGCGTGCATCCTCGCGATTCACGCCGATGTGGCCCGCCCGCCGGAGGTGTCCCCCAATGATCGGCACGCGCATCAGCGATTCCTTGGCGAGAAAGCGGAACGGTCCGGGCAGGTAGGCGCACATGAGCGGAGTATCGGCGAGGCTCAGGTGGTTCGAAACATAAACGTACTGTTCCGTGGCCGAGAGTTTATCGAGACCTTCGGTGATCACGGTGATGCCCGCGGTCCACAGCAGCAGCCAAGACCAGAAGCGCGCGATCAGATCCATCGCCTTCTTGCGCGGGTCGAACTTGTACACCAGCACACCGCACAGCCAGAACATCGCGAAACAGAACGCGGAGAAGGGCGGCGTGATGACGTAGGTGCGCAGGGCAACCCGGAGCGGCATGGGAATCTCTATTTTACGAGGAGTGCGCGCGCTTCACCCACGAGAAACAGCGACCCGGTGATGAAGATCACGTCTTCGGGCGCGGCAACCCGCGCAATTTCGAGCGCGGCGCGAAGATCCGGCGCGACTTGCACCGAGGGATGATCGAACAGCGGTGCGAGCGCATCGGGCCGCAACGCGCGCGGCGAATCGGGCGCGGTGAGAATCACCTCCGATGCCACGGGCGAAAGCAGATCGCCGATTTCCTCCACGCTCTTGTCCCGCATCGTGCCGTAGATCAGCCAGACCTTGCGATCGGAGAAAAATCGGCGGATATAGGCCGCAAGCGCCCGCACGCCCGCCGGATTGTGCGCGCCGTCGAGGATGATATCGGGCTTCGATGCCACGCGCTCGAGCCGGCCGGGCCATGTCGCGGTCCGGATGCCTCGGGCAATCGCCGATACGCTGATCCCGAGCCGCCGGAGAGCCGCGAGCGCGGTCACCGTATTCGTCACTTGATGCTCGCCCGCGAACGGACACTCGATGAGCGTTCCGGCTGAGTGGAACGAACATCCGAACGCGTGCAGCCGCAAATCCGCCAGCTCGAGGGCGATGGCATCCACGAGCGGAGAGCCGAGCGAGGCGGCCCGCGCGCGCATCACCGTCATCGCCTCCTCGCGCTGCGCCGAGACCACGACTGCAACACCCGGCTTGATGATGCCCGCCTTTTCTCCAGCGATCGACGGCAGGTCCGACCCGAGCCACGCCTCGTGATCGAAATCGACTGGGGTGATGACGCTGAGTTCGGGCCTCACCACGTTGGTCGCGTCGAGCCTTCCGCCGAGACCGGTTTCGATAACCGCTCAATCAATTTGCTCGGACCGGAAGTATTCGAAAGCCATCGCGGTGACGGTTTCGAAATAGGTCGGGTGCATGTCGATCGCGCCGGAGTCGAGCAATTGTGTCGAAACGTGTCGAATTCCGTCGAACACGGCGGCGAAGCGCTCCGGCGGGATCTCGGCGCCGTCCACGCGGATCCGCTCGGTGGGTTCCACCAGATGCGGAGACGTGTACAGACCTACTCGATGTCCGTCCGCGCGCAATGCCGAGGCGATCATCGCGCAGGTGGAGCCCTTGCCATTCGTCCCCGCGACATGCACGGCGCGATAGGTGCGCTCCGGATTGCCGAGCGCCGCGAGAACGGCCGTGATTCGCTCGAGGCCGAGCTTCGACGTCTTGATCTCGTTGCCGAGCGCGTAGAGAAACTGGACCGAATCCGGATAGGCGATCATCGCGATTGAAACCAGAGCCGCGCGAGCCCGATCATCAGCGCCGAGCCGCCGGCGAGCTTCGCTTCGAACCACCAAACCGAGGCGGTGCCCGGCGGCGGCGCGAACGAAAATCCGATCGCCACCGCCGTGACAAGGAGCCCGCAGACCGCCGCGAACCGCATTCCCGCGCGCCAGCCCGCGAGGAATAGATAAGCGAACGGGATGAAGTAGGTGATCACGGCCATGTCGACGAGCAACTGGTATCCGACTCGCAGGCTCTCTCCCGACATCATCGCAACCAGCACAGCCGCGCAGAAGACCGCCTGCAGCACGAGAGCGAACACGGGCGTGCCCCACCGAGGGTCGAGCCGCGCGAATCGCGCGGGCAGGTAGTGGTCCATGCCGAGCACGAGCGGCAGCCGCGCGGATCCGCCCATCCACGCGCCGAGTTGACCCGCGATGCCGAGTGTCACGAACAGTCCGAGGAGCGCGCCCGGCACCGGCGTCCCGAGCATTCGCGAAGCTTCCTGGCCGGCTTGTGTGAGTCCGGTGACCTCGCTCACTTGATCCGACGGCACGATTACGAGCATCGCGAGCGTCCCGAGCACGTAGAACGCGGCGATCGCGCCGCCCGCGATCCACGCCGCGCGTCGAATCGTTCGGGCCGCGTCGCGAATCTCGCCGCCGAGCACCGCTCCGAGTTCCAGCCCACCGAATGCGAAGGCGATCTGCGGCCAAAAGTTGACCTTGCTCCAATCGAGCTTCGGCACGATGTCGAGCTGAGTGCGCGGACCGTGAGCGGTCCAAACCGCCGCGCCCGTCGCGAGCAGGATCGCACAGGCGGCGTAGGTGGCCGTTCCGCCGATGTTGCCGATCCACTTCGCGACGCCGAATCCGAAGATGTTGGCCACGGTGACGAGCGCGATCGCGCCGATCGACACGGCGGTGACGAACAGACGGCTGTCGGAGAGGGCCGCGTATTCCGGACCGGCGAGCGAAACCGCCATTGCCACGCCAGCGATGACGAGGCTCGGGAAGTAGAAGAGGTTGTTCAACCAGTAACAGTAGCCGCACAAGAATCCGTGCCAGCCGCCGAAGGCGTCCTTGGTCCAGAGATAGAGGCCGCCTTCATCGGGGCGGTTGCGCGAAAGCCTATCGACCACGAACGCGCACGGCACGAAGAAGAGTGCCGCGGCCAGCAGCCACAGCGTGATCGAACCTGGACCCGCGTGCGCGGCGGCAGCCAGCCACCGGATGCCGATGACCGCCGCTATGTTGAAGAACACGAGATCGCGCAGCGAAAGCTCGCGCCGCAGCCCGTCTTCGAGCATTTGGCTATGGTAGCACCGCGCCCTGTTTTGGCCGCGCGGCTGCGATGAGCGGCCTCCGGCCTCCGCGTTGTCGGTGAAGATCGCTCCCGTGACAACGAAACACCGAGTCTGGTGTTTCGGTGATTCGCACCCAGCTCTCCATCTGGCGCCATGCCGAGCGGTTCATTCATTGGGCTGGTCATGTCGCGGACCGGCACGAGATGACTTCCGCTGAGGCCCGAGTCTCGGTAGAAGCGGCGTGGCAAACGGTCCGGCAAGGAGCAGGAGGAGCGATGCGTTGCGCATACATTCCACTCAGGGTCAAAAACAATTCCGGATCATGTCGCGGAGCCGGCGCCCTCGGGAGAGGCTAGCTCTCGGCAAACCTCAGTGCGAATCGTGGCATAGATCGCACTTGTTGGAAGCCTTCATCCGGTCATGGCACTCCATGCACGCGGGCATGTGGATCGATTTCTCCAAGCCCACAGCTTCCCGCTCGGCCACAGAACCGTGGCATGCCGCGCACTCCGCCTTCGCCTGCTTCACATGCACTTCGTGGGAGAAGTAGACCGTCTTCGGCACCTTGTAGACACGAACCCAGGGCACCTGCTGCTTCGATGTCGCGAACGTGGCGAGTTTCGCGATTTCCGGACTCTCCTTCTTGATCGTCGTATGGCAGCCCATGCAGGTGGACACGGCGGGAAATCCCGCGCGGTCGCCCGGCGAGCGCATCGCGTGACAATCCGCGCACTTGATTCCGGCTCCGGCATGGGTCTTGTGGTTGAATGCGACCGGCTGCTCCGGTGGAGGCTTGGGCTCGAACACCTTCGGTGCGGGCATGTTCGGTTGCTGCGCCCACAGAGCGATCGCCGCCGCGGCGCACACCAGTCCGAATTGGCGAAGCGGACCCATGCTCAGCCCTTCAGCGCGAACGCGACGAAATCGCCGATCTTGTGCGGGCCCGGTTCGGCTGGCTCCTCCGGATTCAGATCGTCGCTCACCGGAACCACCACGTACTGCGTACCATTCACCGAGTAGGTGCTCGGCGTCGCGAACACGCCGCCGCCGAGGTAGGTCTCCCACAGCACCTTGCCGGACGCGGCGTCGTAGGCACGGAAAACGCTATCGAGCGTGCCACCGTTGAAGACTACGCCGCCACGCGTGACGATGTTTCCACCGCGAATGTAGGTTCCCGTTCGCGGAATGCCGCGCGCGGTGAGCTTCTTGAACTCGCCGTGCGGAACCTGCCAAACAATCTTCGCGTTCTTCAAATCGATCGCCGACATCATGCCCCATGGCGGACGGATCACCGGGTATCCGTTCGAATCCACATTGCGCGTGTAACCGTTGAAATCGTATTGGTAGCCCGCACCCTGCTTGGCGTCCTTCAAGTGCGTGCTCCACGGGATCTCGTTGTGATTTACGTAGAGCCACTCGCGCGATGGATCGAAGCTCGCGCCGCCCCACAGCGCACCGCCGTGGAATCCGGGCATGAAGATCGTCTCGACCTTTCCGGGCGGAGTGAACATCGGTCCGAAGCGGAACTCGCGAGTCTGCTCGGCCACCTGCTTGGCGGCTTCGGGCGAGATGTTCGTCAGATCGTCGCGCGAAATCCCCTGGCGTGAAAACGGCGGCGGCGCGGTGGGGAACGGCTGCGTCGGATACGTCTTCTCGCCGGGAACATCGGACTCCGGAACCTTCCGCTCCTCGATCGGATAGAGCGGCTTGCCATTCGCACGCTCGAACAGGTAGACCCAACCGGTCTTTGAAACCTGAGCGACGATATCGATCTTGCGGCCCTTGTGCGTGATCGTCATCAGGTTCGGCGCGCAGGGAATGTCGTAGTCCCAGACGTCGTGATGCACGGTCTGGAAGTGCCACACTCGCTTGCCGGTGAGTGCGTTCAAGCACAGGATCGAATTGCCGAACAGATTCGCGCCCACGCGATCTCCACCGAAAAAATCGAATGTCGGCGAGCCCGTCGAGATGAAGACCAATCCGCGCTTCTCGTCGAGACTCATTCCGCCCCAGCAGTTCGCGCCGCCAGCGTATTTCCACGAATCCTTGGACCACGTCTCATGGCCGAATTCACCAGGATGGGGAATCGTATGGAAGATCCAGCGCCGCTTGCCCGTGTGGATGTCGTAGGCGCGGATGTGCCCGGGCGCGGCGGGTCTCGGACCTTCCTCGGTGCGGCTCGCGATGATCAGCACGTCCTTGTGGATCACGCCGGGCGTTGTCGAGGCGAGCGAGAGTCCGGTCATGTCGCGATCGACATCCTTCTCGACATCGATGCTGCCCTTCTCGCCGAACGATTCGAGCGGTTGTCCAGTCTTGGCGTCGAGACACCAGATGCGCGATTGGACGGGCGCATAGATCCGCTCGGACTTGCCGTCTGTCCAATACGTCACCCCGCGCGTGACGCCGCTCGCACGCCGTCCGGATGTGTTCCCGAGTGGCGAATGGGTCCAGAGTAGCTTGCCCGTCGCCGGATCGAGCGCCTGGATCACAAGGCCCGCGCCCACGATGTACATCCGCCCGCCCGCGATCACCGGCGTGCATTCGATCGAGCCGCGATACCGCGATCCCTCGGGCGCGCTGTGATGCACCCATGCGACCTCGAGCCGCGACACGTTGGCGGGTGTGATTTGATCGAGCGTGGAGTAGCGGCTAGAGCCGAGGTCGCCCGCGTACGAGGACCAGTCAGTCGATGTGGTCGCGGCGGCGCCAGGAACGGCGGCGAGCGCGGACGCCTTCAGGAAGTCTCTGCGATGAAGCGGCATGCGATTGGTGCAAGTCCATTATCGGCGATTCGCGTTGTTGTCGAGTGCGCCCTTACCGCGTTGCCTCGAAGCGTTGGATCTTCTCGAATTCAGTCGTCCCAATGAGATCCTTGCCGTCACAACCGAATAGCATCCCCCACTTTTCACTCATCGGGATGTAGGCCCAGTCGCGCGTCTCGCGCCGCAAGGCGTGGATCGCCCATCCCTTCGACCCGTCCTTCCTGTGCTCGCTGCTGACGAATACACCGCCATCGTCGCAGATGGCCAGCCCGGGCACGCCGGACGTGGATGGTGGCGTCTTGTACTGCCCCAGTATTCTCCCGTCCATGGAGAACTCGGTGTACGTTTCAGTGGCCTCGGAGTACCAACCGACTCGGTCCGCTCCGGCGGACAGAAAGGACGGCGATGACGGGTCAACGTAAGCGGGCAACTCGCGCACCGTCGATCGTGGCACCAGGGATGAGACCGTCCTGCCTTTCGTGTCGAAACGCCGGATGATCATATAGTCCTTCCCGCCCGCCAATCCACCTTCATGCCCGGCAGCCCAGATGTGGCCATCTCGAGCTATGGTGACCGCGGTTGCAACATACGGTGATGAGCGGATGATCGTCCGTTGCCTTCGGTCCGGAGAGATCACGGCGATGATGCTCGCGCTCGGCGAATCCTGCGAAGATGCCGCGGTGGATACCGCGAGGGTGCCATCCGGGCCTCGTGCGAACCGGCCGCTTCGCACTGCCGTGATGCTGGCTCCAGGAATGCTGAATGCGAGATCGGTGCTGACGCCGCCGGCATGGAGATCGAACTCGCGAAGGATTGGCTGACCCGAACGGTACGCCTCGACCGTCACGCTCCTTCCCCATCCCCAGGTGGCCACCGGCTCTCCGCTTCGGAACTGCACCTGGGTGCCCCCCGGCTTCAGAGTGATTCGCGTTACCGGCTTCAAGGCGCCGGTCAACTGGCTGGCCTCTCCGGCCGAACTCGAAAGCGCGAGAATGACACCGACAAGACGAAGGGTCCACATGACTGCCTCCATTGAACCTCTTGCAGTGGGCGAGCTCACGGATCATCATATGCGAACCGATTCCGGATTTGCCCGAGTGACTGGCGGAGCGGGCTGGCCCAGCCTTCCCCGGGTTGCGGCTACCAACGCGAATGTCACGCCGATTCCGCACGCAACAATCACCGTGCTCGGACCCATCGCTACCGGTTGCACGCCCAGCCACTTCAGCAGGCTTCCGAAGCCTTTCCAAAAGGCGTTGTTCGCCGACATCGGTTCGTTCCCGAACAATCCTCCGATGAAGGTCCCGGTGGAGTTGAACAGCGCGTGGCCGAGAATCGCGGGGATCACGGCGAAGCGCGCGAGGTTCGTACCGAAGCTCAGGATCAGCGACTGGCACACCATCAGCGGCAAGTAGATCGATAGCGGCGGATGCGGCCAGGCATCGGAGAGGAAGCCCGGCAGGTGCCAACCGGTCCACACGACCGCCAACAGGAGCGTCCCCCGCAATGCGCCAAAGCGTTCCTCGAGCCGAGGCAACGCGTAGCCGCGCCAGCCAGGCTCCTCGCCGAGCGGTCCGCCAAGCAAGGTCGACCAGTTGTACGAACCTGCGGCGATCAGCACGCTCCAGTTCAACTGACGCGGATCTTCGCTCAGTAGAATCGCGGGCAGCACGGCGAACGCTCCGGGCGTGAGCGCGGCGCAAGAGAGTGCGCCCAGCAGTGTCCGGCGCCAGCCAGCATGCCACCGGAAGGTTGGTCCACTTTCGCCGGACCGCCGGTGAACGAGCCTGGCCGCGGCCATCGGTGCGAATGCCGCGGCGAATCCCGTCTCGAGCGGCGCGCCGAACAACGCAATCGCGAACAGGAAAGGCCAGGCGAAGGCATACGCCAATAGGAAGAACAAGAGGAGCGGATAGCGCCGGGCCATACGCCGCGTCCTACTTCACCGCGCCCTTCTGAAGGAATGCCGTCAGATTTGCGATTTGATCGAGCCCGTACCCATCGAGCAAGCCCTCGGGCATGATCGAGGTCTTCGACTTCCGCCGCGACTTCACCTCGCTCACCGGAACCGCCACCGGACGCTCGACCTCCGCCGTCTTCAAGAGCAGCTTGCCACCTTCTTGTTTCACCAGCAGACCGTTGATGATGTCTCCGGTCTTGGTTTCGACGATCGTGCTCTCGTATTGATCGGAAATCGTTCGCGAGGGCCACAGGATCGATTCGAGAATATCCTTTTTCTGGAAACGCGCGCGCAGCGTCGTCAGATCGGGCCCGAAATCGTTGCCGAGCGCGCCGAAGCGATGGCAACTCGCGCACTCCTTCTCATAGATGTCCTTTCCCTTCGCGGCATCGGCGCGCAGTGTCATCGGGTCGAACATCTGGAACTCGAAGATCTCTTGCGGACTCACCTCTTTCACGCCCTTCGATCGGGCCAGGACACTCGGCGCGCCCCAGCCGGTCTGCTGCATCTGTTTCGCCATGCGCGATTTGTAGTCTGGAGCTGGCGCGAACGAGGGAATCCGTTTGTAGGCGGCCTGCTTTTCCTCCTCGTCGAAGAACTCGAGCGACGAATCGAACATCAGATTGACGAAGCCCGTGAACGACGCTCCTCCACGCCAACCGGCGGCGCGCGAATAGAAACCCAGCAGGCGGGTCTTCTGTTCCGGAGTCCAGCCGGACTTGATCGTTCGCAGGCAGTAGGCGTAGTGCAACTGCAGAGGCTGATTCTCTTCGCCACGAGGTATCGCATCCAGGATTCTCGCGATTGCCTCCGGCTGACCGCAATAGGCGAGCGTCCGCGCGAGTTCGCGACTCAGGCGTTCGTCCTGTGCCGGAAACTGTCCGATCAGCAGGTCCGAAAATTGCTTGCGCATCGTCTCGCGCACGCCGCCCCTGGTCTCGGTCGCGGCGACCTGGAAAAGCCGCAGCGTGCGCAGGCGATCTTCCGCGGAGAGTCCGGGCCGCGTCATCCATCCGAGTAGTTTCTCGAAGATGGGTTCGAGTTCTTCTTCCGAAGTCGCGGTGCGGATCAAGGCGAGCAAAGCCTCGGGGACCGCGTTCGAGTCGTCTTCGCGCAGCGCGCGTTCGCGCCAATCGGCGCGTGGCGTATGCTCGAGCGCGATGCGTCCCGCCCATCGCGTGAAGCGGTCGTTGTCTTTCAGGAGCGCGTAGATGTCGTCGAGCGGTGCAAACGGCGGCTGCTCCGGATCGAGACCCATGCGCACGATCGCCTCCGCGGCGCGGCGCCGCACGAACGGATCGGCATCCTTCAGTCCCGATGCCGCGATCGCCTTTGCTCGCGGACTTCCGTGGAGCCCCACCACGTAGATCGCCGCGGCGCGCACGCGGCTGTCCTTGGCCGCGGCGAGTGGGCGCAGCAAATCGGCGTTCGGCCTCGGACCGTATCGCTGCAACAAGAACAACGCCTGAATGCGATCCATCGGATCGGCGTTCGTGTCGCGCGCGAGCTTCTCGAGTTCCGGCCCCCATTGCGACATCATGCTTTCCTTCATCGCGACGAGCGCCGCGTGGCCCCAACTCGACAGCGGCTGCGGCTGGCGCGCGGCGGCGAGCGCACCCGATGGCTTCTTCGATCCGAAGATCCGGTCCCACAGTGGCGGCTGATAGCGGATCCGGAAAAAGCCACCATCTGTGTCGCGTCCGCCGGTCGAGAAGTAGACGAATCCATCCGGACCCACTTCGAGATCGGTCACGTTCAGAGGTTCGCCATGCACGAACTCCGTGGCCGTTTCAGCCACCTCATACGTGGCGCCCTTGCGGCGCGGACGTGAAATCAGAATGCGCCCACGCGACCAATCGGCTTCGAGGTAGGCGTCGCGATAGTTCTCGGGATAAGCGTGGTGCTGATAGAACTCGACACCCACCGGGGATCCGCGGCCGCGATCGCGCATGGCGGGAAGCGAATCGAGATAGTAGGGGGGAAACTTGCCGGATCCAGTGCGCCAGCCGTAGTCCGATCCTGGAACGAGATGCACGCTGCGCGTTTCGCGATACCACGGCATGTTGATGTCCCATTCCATGTCGCTGTCGAACGTGAACGCCTCGCCCTCGCGATCATAGGCGTGGTTGTAGGCGTTGCGGAATCCGCCCGCAAGCAGCGTGTAGCGGCGCTTGTCGAGGTTGAGGCGCACGAGAGTTCCGCCCGGCGCCAAGATGCCGGCCGCATGTCCGCGCGCATCCATGTACCGTTCGAGAAGCTGCGACTCGCGAAATCCACGCGCCGGCGAGGTCTCCTCTATGAGTTCACGGGGCACCCCGGTGTGATTGCCGAGCATGATCGTCGGATGGCCGTCCGGTCCGCGGCGGATATCGTGCGGACCGTGTTCGCCCATCGTCTGCTCGAATCGATTGATCTGCTCGAACGTGTCGGCCACGTCGTCGCCATCGGTATCCTCGAGACGATAGAGTCCGCACTGACGTTCGGCGTTGTTGCCTACCGCGTAGAGCACGCGCCCGTCGAACCAGAGTCCCTGGAGTGTGTTGACCTTGTCCGAGAAGACCTTGGCCGACTCGAAGACACTGTCGCCGTTCGCGTCGATCAGGATCATCGGATGCTTGTTCTCTCTCGCGATCACCGGCCGGCCGAAACTATCGAAGGTGAATGCGACGATCGACCCGGTCAGCTCGGCCGGGGCGGCGGCTTCGACGGAGAACCCGGGCGGGACTTTGAAGCGCGATTCGCTTGGGCGGGATGAGCAGGCGCACAGCCAGAGCGCCAATCCGGCGAGAATCGGTTGTCGAAGGGACATTCCGCTTCTCAGGATAGCTGGCTGGCTACTTCCTCTTCCGGCCTTGCTTGAAGTCCGGCCAAAACTCCCGGAACCCACTGGCGCCGATCTTGAGCGCGAGGCCCAGCGAGCCGTTGAGAACAACGCTGCTGGCCCCGTGAACTTCCGGCGGATTCCAGCGCGAGGCAATCGCCCAGCTTCCGTAAATGTTGGCGAGGCGGCCAAGGTAGAGGGTTCGATCCCCTTTGTCGTTCAGCGTGACTGCACCACTCGCGATCACGTGTTTGATCCGCTTGCCCATGGGCCCGGGCCCCACACGGTGGTAGCGAGGGTCCTCCCGGCGGAATGCGGCGACCCCGAGTTCGATTCCTTCTCCCGCCGCGAATTGGCCGTATTGAGAAAGCGCTCGTTTCCCGAAGCCTGGGGCGCCCCGGCCCCACGAATGGGGAAAGTTCCGCGCGGTGTCGAAGGCCGCGCCGGGTATTGTTTCGAGGATCGCCTGCGGACCGAACAGTTTGCCGAGGGCCACGTCGCGCCGCTCGCGCCACGTAGGGGGAACGTATTTGGGTACGGCGGATCCGATCGCCACGGCAGTGTCTGCCGCAGGCAAGTCTGTTGGCGCAGGCCCGGTTTGCGCGGTTGCACTCGCGACGATGCACGACCCCAGCCAGGCCGCCCGAAGTAGCATCGCTTCAGGGTATCCTATTGGCCAGGCCGCAGGAACTTCAGCGACTCGAGGAACGCATCCATCTCGCGGATCGTGCGAGCGTAATCGTCCTCGCTCCGCCCCAGGTTGAAGAATCCATGCTGACGGCCGTCGAACGCGGAAAGCTCGCAGCGGTTCCCAGCCTGCTTCATGCGATCGCAGAATTGCTTCGCCGTCGCGAATGGGACCGTCGTATCACCAGTACCGTGGAAGATCAGCACGGGCGGCTGCCCGGCGCGAACATGGCCGGCGGGCGACACGATCTTCGGATCGGCGCCAACCCGATCCCTCAGACTTTCACCGATCACGAGCGCGGGGTTGAACAGGACCATGGCGTTCGGACGCGAGCTGATGCCGCGATCTTCGCTGGCCTCATCGAAGGCGTCGATCACGCCGGTGAGCGCGGCGAGGTGTCCGCCCGCCGAACCGCCGCCCGCGACGATACGATTCGGGTCGATGCCGAAGCGCTTGGCATTCGCGCGAATCCAGCGTACGGCGCTCTTCGCATCGGCTGCGCAATCGGTGACTTTTGTTTTGTGGCGGCTCGCCACGCGATAGTCCGCGAGGAAGGCTACCATTCCGCGGCCCACCAGGTGTTCAGCCTGGGTTTTGAACTGCACGGGCGATCCGTTCGTCCAGCCGCCGCCGAAAAAAAAGACCATCGCGGGCTTCGATTTTCCTGCTTCGGCGCCGAGCACGTACATGTTCAGGTCGCCCTGCGGAGTTTTCTTGTAGACCTCTGACTTCGCGCCGTCGATCTGCGGTGGATACTTGAATCCACCTGTGCGCACGGGTGCGGCGGCCTTCAGAATCGGCTCGAGCACGCGGCCTACGCCGTCGGCCATACGAGCGAATCCGATGTCGGTAGGATGTGTTCCGTCCACCGTGCCTTCACCATCGTCACCCAACAGATCAGCCGCTTTCACGTAGTAGACGTGGCGATCGCCCTCCGCCTTCAACTGTTCATAGAACGCCTTCAGGTGGCTGTTCGCGTCTTTGTACTTCTTCAACCGGCTGGCGACGAACGGTGCATCCGTGTACTCGACATTCTCCACGAGCACGATCGGCGTCTGTGGGTGCGAGGCGCGGATCTTGCGGAAGAACGGCGGCACAAGCGCGGCCGTTTCCGCCGGACTCAAATTCGGCAGACTGTCGAGCACATAGGCCGCGGGCTTCAGCTCTTCGAGCAGGTCCGACATTTCGGGTTCGGTCTTGCCGTTGCCGGAGAAGCCGAGGTTGATCGTGGGCCAATCGAACTTGCGGCCGATGATTGACGGATAGGCCATTCCTGGACGCGACGCGCAGCCGCCCTGCAGGATCGAGGTCCCGTAGAAAACGACCGGAGCCTTGCCGGCGCGCGCGGGCGCCGCCTCGAACGAGGCTCCCGCGGGCAGTCCGATTTCGAGCGTGTCGAGTCCGTTGTAGAGCGGAAAGTAGAGCATGTACTCGCGCCGCTCGGCGGTCAATCCCGTCACTGGCTTCTCACTGAGAGCCGCTTCTCGAGGCATCCCCGTGGCAAGCCAGCGCCAGCCATTACCGCTGCGCACGTACAGATCGATTCCGCTCACGCCCGTGGCGGGCATATGAGGCAGGGCTAGCGCTTTCTTCCGCACCGACCACTTGAAGTGCATCTCCGGCGCGTCTGTCACGAACCGTGCCGCGATGCCCGCCGAATTCTGCGCGAGCGACCATACCGGCGGCCGGACCACGCCTTCCGCCTTCGCGGGCAGCCGGTCAAACGGATGCTGCAGGTCCTTCCAGCCTTGTCCTTCGATCGTTGCCTTGCGCACATCGCGCCACTCGATCGCGGCCTTGGGCTGATACTCGGCCTTGTGGAAAGCCGACATGTACTGCCGGTTCACCGTAAAGGGCGCCGTGGAAAGCAGCCGGAAGCCGTTGGCTTCGGTCTCTTTCGCCTGATCGACCTGATCGAGCCGGATGTGCTTGGGATCGCGAAATCCGGCCTTATAGAAGTCGACGATAATGAGCCTTCCGTCCGCCTTCAGAGCCTTCTTCAGGCCCGCGAGCATCTCCGCCGGATAGTCGAAGTGGTGATAAACATCGAGGACGAGAATCGCGTCGAGCGTGTTCTCCGGCAGCTTCGGATCTTTTTCCGTGCCGTGTATGAAGGTGACATTGGTCAGGTTTTTCACCTTCGCATTGGCGCGAGCCTTTTCGAGGAAATCGGGGAAGATGTCTTCGGCGAAGACCTTGCCCTCCCCGCCCACTGCCTCAACCAGGAACGGCAGCATGTATCCAACGCCGGTTCCGACATCGGCCACCGCCATGCCGGGCTTCAGCTTCATCGCCGCGACCAAATCGCGTGGACGCTGCGTCTGTTCGCGATCGTGCGAGGCGAGAGTTCCCGCCACGCGGGCGCGGCCTTGCTCGGTCTTGTATCCGGAATTGGCATAATCGGCCACTTGGGCCGGGGCCATGATCGCGGCGAACGCGAGCAGCGCGGTGATTCTCATAGTGCTGTCTCCATGGGGAGCGCCAGCGGAGGCTCGGTGAGAAAGTCGAGCGCGCTCATCTTTTCGAGCGCCTCGCGCACGGAGGCTTCATTGGTCGGCTCCAGCGTAATGACGAAGGGCAGGTCGGTCTTCGTCTCGGAAGGTAACTGCAGGACAGCGTCGAGGCTGACGCGCTTCTCGGCCAGAATTCCGGCGAGCGTGGCGATGATGCCTGGCCTGTCCTTGACCCGGAATCGAAGATACCATGCGCGGGTTTGCAGCGTGATCGGGATCGGCTTGTACTCGGCCAGTTCCTCGTGCGCGAACGGCGAAACGCGGCCCGGACTGCCGGACCGGATCTCTCGCGCCACCCGCATCAGATCGCTCACCACCGCGACTCCCGTTGGGTGCGGACCAGCGCCACGCCCGTAGTAGAACGTGTCGGCCCCGTAGTGTCCCCGCACCCACACGGCGTTGTAGGCACCCTGCACACTGGCGAGAATCGTCGATAGCGGAATCAGGGCCGGACGCACGGAAAGCAGCAATCCTTCCCGGGTCGCGCGAGCCGCGCAGACGAGGCGAATCGTGTGCCCCAGCTTGTGTGCGTACTGGAAATCGACGGGCGAGATCCGCCGGATGCCTTCGGTGTAGATGTCGGACGGCGTGATGCGCTCTCCGAACGCAAGCGCGGCGAGCAGCGCGAGTTTCGACCGTGCGTCAAAGCCGTCGATGTCGGCGGACGGATCCGCTTCGGCGTAGCCGAGCCGTTGCGCTTCGGCGAGCACGTCCGCGAAATCCGATGCGCGTTTCTCGATTTCGGTGAGGATGAAGTTGCTCGTTCCGTTCAAAATCCCGTAGAGCGCCGTGATGCGATCGCCGGAAATGCCTTCGCGCAAGACGGTGTGAATCGGAATGCCGCCCGCGACACTCGCTTCCATCGCGAGGTTGATTCCCGCCTGGATCGCGCGATCCCAGATCCCTGCGCCCTCGAGCGCCATCAATTCCTTGTTCGCGGTGACGACGGATTTCCCCGTCGCGATGGCCGCCTCCACGATTTCGCGCGCCGCGCCGGTGCCGCCCACCAACTCCGCCACGATATCGACACCGGGCGAATTCACTACATCGCGCCAATCGGTGAAGCGCTGCACGTTTCCGAGCGCCGCCGGGATCTGCTTCTCCGCGACCGAGCGGGAACAAACCGCGGTAACGCGCAGCCGGAACCCCAACTTGGCGGCGATTTGCTCACCATTCTCCGCGAGAATCGTCAGAGTCCCCGACCCTACATTGCCGAGCCCGATGACTCCTACCTTGACATCCTGCATAAGAGTTAGGATAGCAATGGGGCTTTTCGCGCCATGAAACGAGCCGTCCTTTTCACCGCGTTCATTCTCACGGGAGCTCTGCTGCTTTGGGCCCAACTACCGCGCGGCGGGGGCAGTGAACGCGAGGATCCGAATGCGCCGCGGCTCAAGCGCGAGCAGGTCGAAGAACTGCTGAAGTCCGATCACAAGAAGTCCCTGGCCGACGCGGACGAGATCGTCAAGCTGGGCGAAGAGCTGAAGATCGAACTCGAAAAGAACGACCGCCACGTGCTGAGCGTGAAGGCGTACAAGAAGACCGAAGAGATCGAGAAGATCGCCAAACGGATTCGGGGACGGATGAAGCGCTACTGAGCCGCGCTGTCGTATTGCATGGCGCCGGCAATGTTACCCTCCGGGTCGCGGAAGAACAGTAGCATCCCGACGGTGGGAATCGTGACCTTGGGCATCACGATGGTACGCCCATCGCCTCGATGGCTCGGGCCGTGGCATCGATATCCGTGACTCCGAACGTACATTCGAATCCTTGCGGAACGCCCGGAACGATTTCGCGCCGCTTCTGAATCGCGCCCATCACCCCAGCGTCGTTGGTGACGAAGAACCCCGGCGGGCCCCACGAGGCGAACTTCCATTCAAACACGCCTTCGTAGAATCGCTTGGCGCGGTCGACGTCATCGCAATTGATGGCAAAGTGCCGAAGTGGATCAGGCATGCCGCCATCGTACCCCGGAGCACCGGTGGCGGAGTTGCGATACTCTGCCATTGAATGCGGAATTCCCACCAGTCCCTCCGCGACACCGCCGCTGTGCGCACGTTCGGCTTGACGTTCCATTCTCCGTCGCGCCTTTCCTGGCCGGCTCCTGGGTGGGACCAGTTGATTCATGCGACGCAAGGCAGCCTCACCGTCGATACAGAGCGGGGCACCTGGATCGTCGCCGCGCATCGTGGCTTGTGGATGCCTTCAGGCGAGGCTCACGAGATCCACGTCCGGGGGCCAGCCGCGATGAGGAGCGTTTACTTCCGGGCCCGGGCCGCGCGGGCGCTTCCGCGCCACTGTTGCGCGGTGAACGTGACGGCACTGCTGCACGAATTGATCGTGCGTGCGGTGGACCTCGGCGCGCTCGACCGCACGATCCCGGCCCAGCGGCGTCTGGCCGCGGTGCTGCTCGATGAGGTCCGCGCGCTGCCGGATGTGCCGTTGCAGCTTCCGCTCCCGCTCGATCCACGTGCCGCGAAAGCCGCGAATCTGCTACTGGCCGATCCGGCCGGCGGGCTGACACCGAAGGTCGCGAGAGAGTCCGGGGCCAGTGTGCGGACACTCGAGCGCCTGTTCCCGGCGGAAGCCGGGATCCCACTGGGCACGTGGATTCGGCGCATGCGGCTGCTGCACGCGTTGCGGCTGTTGGCGGATGGAGAGAGTGTGACCGTGGTGGCGGCCGAGTGAGGCTACGAAAGCACGAGCGCCTTCGTGTCGATGTTTCGCAAGGAGCTCGGATGCACGCCAGGCCGGTACTTCTCGCTGGCGTGAGCCACCGTCAAACTGTACTCCTCATCATTTTCCACCGTGTATCTGCCGGTCTCCACGCCGGAACCGGAGACTGTTCTCAGTAGGTCTGAGACAACGACCGGCGCCGTTCGTGTTCCAGCCCTTTTTGACCGCCGCCCCGAAGCGGCATCCGAAAGGAGGACACGAAACAATGAGGTACGCCTGCGCGCTCCTGGCCACGATTCTGGGCGTAAACGATTCACTCGAGCAAGCACGCGCCCGGCACAACGCTGCCGCGGCGGACTACTTCGGCGGACGCTACGCCGAAGCCGAAGCTGGATTCCGCGCCGCGATGCGCCTGTTCGAGCAGTCCGGCGAGCCGAAGCTCGCCACGGTTCCGACGCTCACCGGACTCGCCGCGATTCTTCGCACGACTGGCCGCTATTCGGATGCCGAAACGGCTGTCCGTGCCGCGATCGACATCATCGGACCCGCATCGGGTACGGTCACCGCGGCATCGGCGTGGCAGGCGATCGCCGAAATCGAGCGGCTCACCGGACGGCTCGTTGACGCACGGGTGAGTATCCTGCGCGCGAAGCGCCTGCTTCCGGAGTCCGGTGATTCGCGCGATGCCGTCCTGCTTGCCATCCTGCAGAGCGAATCGGCGCTGTTGCTCGAGGCCGGCGACGTTGGCGCGGCCGAATCCGCGCAGACCCGGGTCCTGCTGTTCGCGGAAGAGCTCCACGGCGAGCATCACCGGTCGGCGGCCCATGCCCGCGACGGCCTCGGACTGATCCTGCTGCGCCAGAATCGCCTGAGCGAGGCCGAGCGTAACCACGCTTCCCGGGCAGCTTCTGTTCGCGGCGGCGGTCGGCGATCTGCGCATGGATCCAGGACCCGATCACCCCTGGACTTCCACCGCCATCAACAACCTTGCCCAAGCGCTCCGCCGGCGCGAAGCGGAGCCGCTGTACCGGCAGTCGCTCGCGGCGACCGAAGCCAAGCTGGGGCCCGACCACCCGAGCGCGGCCTACATCCTGCTCAACCTCGCCGAGCTGTTTGTCGAGCAGGACAAGTTCGCGGGCGCCGGAAAACTCTACGAGCGAGCGGCTCACATCCTCGCTGCCCGGCAGGGCGCGAATCACGACCACACGAGACAGGCGTGGGAACGCCTCTCGGGCCTGTACCGGTCGATGGGCCGAAGCCGCGAGGCGAAGTGGTACGCCCGGTCAATGGCCGAAAGGTAGGCTCCGAGTGAATACGTGCCTCGAAGGCTCTCCAAACACTCAGTTCGGCGAGCCGCGTCGACGATCATACCGATCAAACACTTGACCCGATACACCCTCGGGTACCGTCACTTCGATCTTGTGCGTCCCCTGTGGACCTGCGGTCCCGCACCAGCCACAGCCTCCTTTTCGCCGACTGTGGCGTGTCTGGTTCCCGCGACATCCTGTGATGTTCGACATCAGAGATGTTGGCGGCAACCCCGCCGGACCCGTCACCACGGGCCACATTTGGACATTCCAACCGCAGGACACCCCGCGGAAGCCGAGATTCCCAAGAACCAGGCTCAACGCCGATAATGGAACTTTCATGACTGTAGCCGAATTGCGCTCAGAGCTCGAAGAACTGCGCCGGCTCCCAAGAGAGACGGAGTGGGTTGAGTTCAAGCACAACAACTGCAATTTCGAGGAGATCGGAGAGTACATCGCGGCGATTTCCAATAGTGCCGCTCTTCATGGCAAGCGCGCCGGGTACATCATCTGGGGTGTTGAAGACGGCACTCACGCCGTTGTTGGCACGAGCTTTCGGCCAAAAACAGAAAAGAAGGGCAACGAGGAGTTGGAGAATTGGCTGCTGCGGCAGCTCGAACCGCGCATCGATTTTTCCATCCACGAGTTCGAGGCAAGTGGCAAGCCGATTGTCCTGTTTGCTATCCAAGCAGCCAATTCACGGCCAGTTCAGTTCCGTGGCGTGCGGTTTATCCGCGTTGGAAGCTACAAGAAGAAGCTGAAAGAGTATGCCGAAAAGGAGCGCACGCTATGGCAGTTGCTGTCAGAACCCAAGAGTGACTGGTCAGCGCGGATCGTTTCCGATGCAACCGTCGCGGACCTCGACCGGGCTGCGCTCGATTTTGCGCGCGCCCAGTATCGGCTGAAGAATCCGCGGAATGCCGCTGCGATCGATTCTTGGGACGATGTGACGTTCTTGAACAAAGCCAAGCTCCTGATCGGCGGCAACGTGACCAATGCCGCTCTTGTGCTCCTCGGCAAGCGCGAGGCGACGGCACTCGTTGCGCCTGCCCAAGCTCGAATCACTTGGATTCTGCGGGACGAGAAGAGCACGGAACGGGACTATTCCCACTTCGATCCTCCTTTCATTCTGGCGAGTGACGGCCTTCTCGAGAAGATTCGGAACCTTACGATCCGACACCTTCCAAGCGGCACCCTTTTTCCGCATGAGGTCTCCCAATATGACCCGTGGGTGATTCGAGAAACGCTGCACAATTGCATTGCCCACCAGGACTACGGTTTGGGTGCCAAGATCACTGTTGTGGAGACGCCGGCATCGCTCCTTTTCACGAACGCCGGTAGTTTTATTCCAGGAACCGTAGAGGACATGATCCGAAGTGATGCTCCGCCGGCGATCTACCGGAATCCCTTTCTCGCCCAAGCAATGGTTAGCGTGAACATGATCGACACGATCGGCAGCGGCATCAAGAGGATGTTCAGGCTGCAGAAGGAACGGAGTTTCCCGATGCCAGACTACGACCTGAGCTCAGGGGACCGTGTTGCGGTAGGCTTGGCGGGTCAGGTGCTCGACGAAAACTACACACAGCTTTTGTTGCGTGCCACAGACCTTGAACTTCTGGATGTTATCGCGCTCGACCGTGTCCAGAAGAAGCTGCCACTGGACAGCGAGGCATTTGGACGGCTCAAAGCAAGGAACCTCATCGAAGGGCGGCGGCCGAACATCTACGTGTCGGCCGGGGTGGCCGCCGTAACGGCGGAAAGAGCAGCCTATATCAAGAATCGAGCATTCGACAGGGCTCACTATAAAGAGATGGTCATCAGGTACTTGAGGCAGTTCGGAGAGGCCGCCCGTATGGATCTGGACTCCCTCTTGATCGACAAGCTCTCTAACGCGATGAACGCGAAGCAAAAGAAGGCGTTCGTGACGAATCTTCTGCAGGAGATGAAAACGGAGGGACAGATTGAACCGGACGGTGTGACGCGTTGGGCGAAATGGCGTCTACCTAGAAAAGGGGCAGGCGGCGCCTCTTGACGCAATCGCGAGGCCGTCGTTGAGTCGGCAAGCTCATGTTTTTCAACAGTTTACGTATATCTAAAGCGCGCCCACAGGCAACGCGTTAGATTGAATTTTTAGATATACATATTGAGAGAGGACCGCGCTCCGGCGCCATGGTCCTCCGGCGCCCGGCTCGGGCCTCAGTCCCCGATGCACTGAACCTCGCGCGCCGTGCAATGGCTGGGTGCGATTCGGTGCCCGCCGTGGCCGCGCGGATATGTCGCTCTGCGCAATTGTCGGCGGAGTCGCCGACGGCGTACTCACCGCCGTCTGGTGGCTCACTGTCAAGATGCCATGCTCGTGCTCTTCGAGGAAGGCGAGTTGGCGTTTAGTGGCAGCCTTCGAGGAGTTCGCGCGCGTAAGCATGCTCGAAGGCAAACATGGAACCATCCGGCACTCTCGGGAAGCACGATTTTCGTCAGGAAAGGAGATGGCTGACTGCCTATGGCAGAGCCCGCGAAGACGCCGTGGGACAATAGCAGTGAACACTATGACAGACTCGAGCAAGGCGATTTCGCGCGCGGCGTTGGTCGCGTTGGGCCTCTTGATGGTGCCGTTGGTGGCATCTCAGGTGGTGGAGGGCTGGAACTGGCCACCACGCGCATTCGTGCTTGTTTACGTCCTGTTCTTCGGGACCGCGTTGGCGTACCAGTTGATCGCGAAAAAGATGGGGTCTTGGACGCACCGAGCGGCCGTGGGATTGGCTCTCGTGACAGGATTCGTGTTGGGATGGTCGAACATGGTCCACATGTCGGAGGCGGAAAATCCCGCGTACCTGGTGTACTTCGGCGTGCTCGTGATGGGAGGCGTCGGCGCGTGGATCGCGCGGCTTCAGGCACGGGGAACCTCGGAGGCGCTGTTCGCGATGGCTGTGGTGCTCGCGATCATGACCGTTGTCCAGTTGCTCTTGTCGAACCAGGCGGAAGTGGCGGCTCGCCAAGCGATTGGCCACGCGGTTTGCGCGGCTGCTTTCGCTACGTCCGGGTTGCTGTTCCGGCGCTCGGGCTTGGCGGGCTCGAAGTAGGACTTGCGCGATTTCGGATCGCCGGAATCACCGTCCTCGAGCAGACCGGGCCGAGCGCGGTAAGCCTATTTTGTCGGCTGGCGCCCGGTCACGCGACGGAAGTGCTCCAGCCGGGCCAGTTCGGGCCGCGCTTCAAGAAGGTGCCTTACCTCCAGCGAGACCACGTGGCTCTCCGTCAGCAAAGGTTCCGCTTCCATCGAACCGCTCTCGTGCCGCCACCCCCGGAGGACGCTCTGCGCGAAGGCCGCATCGGATTTCTAGTTAGACCGCGCCGAAAGGGCGTCTCGAACCTGATGTCCGGAGCCGTGGATGGAAGAGTGGCCGGCCAGGGCCCACCCCCGAACGTCGAAGCTCGATAGGCCACGGGCGGGGCAGGCGGTCTGCGCGGCGAGGAACGTGGGGAAGAGGCGCGATAGAGGAAGGTGAAAGATCAATTTCATTTGTTTGGGTCCCGCAACGATAGCGCAAGAACCCGCGCGAATCGTGTCATGCAATCGCGATGTCGATCAACGTAGCGGAGGCTCTTGTGTTTACGGGAAGATCCCTGACATACTGGCGCTAGCAATGCGCCGTAGTCATTATTTCCTAGCCGTACTGCCCCTGTTGGCGTATCCCCTTTCTGCTCAGCCGGTTGGATTGACCGGGGAGGTCTGGGAGGGAACAGTCAACACCCGATATGCCACGTATAGCGGTTCCAATGGGTGCAACTTCTCTCCGCCGACCGTCAACCAGACCATCCAGTTGCCCTCCGTCGCGAACCCGGAGCTCCCCCCGCTTCCCTCCAATTTGGGGCAGTGTTCGTGGGGCTCGATCACCGCGCTTTCTCAGTTCACCCTGCCTCCGCGGGAGCCAGTCTACGTCCGTCACGATCCCGCGCTGAACGCCTACGTTCCGGTCAACCAGCGGGTGAGCGTTCGGGTGGCGCAGACACTGCGCGGCCGGATACCCGCCGCCACGCCGTTCGAAGAGGAATTCGTCACAACAGTCCGGATCTCGCAGGGAACCACGCTTTGCACCCAGAGCCTCACCCGCAGTTTGCGCGCCCCGGGCGATATCGAACTGCCCGTGGACACCGGCGCCTGCGCGGTCGAGCGGTTCACGCCCACCGAGCAGTTGACGTTCCCGCCTCCCGGACCGGACATCCGGCTCCAGACGAGCGGCGAGCTCTTCTTCTCCGACATCCAGCAGGTCTACACGAGTTCGCTCGTTTCGTATGAAGAGGGTCTCGTCCGCGCGGACCGGCGCCGCACCGGCATCGGGTATTCGGTGGTCACGCTCTACCAGTTCCGGATGATGCCCCGGCTCAACGTCACGGCCGCTCCAGCGCAGCTCACCAACGGACCCGATTCCGCCGCGAGCCCGATCCGAGTGACGGTCGAGAACACGGGCGGACAGACGTTGCGTTGGCAGGCACGCATCACGTCCGAAACGGGCGGCAACTGGCTCCGTTTCGAAAACCCGAATCCCTCGGGCGAATTGACCCGGCAGCAAACCGCCGCCATCCCCCTGGTCGCCGACTCCGCCGGACTCGCCCCCGGAACCTACACGGCCCGCATCCTGGTCACCGCTCCCGGTGCCACCGACGACAATCGTGAAATCGTCGTTCGCCTCACGCAGTCGAGCCGCGGCGACATTCTGACACTGAAAAACGCGACGCCAGACGCCGCCAACTCCCTGACCGCGGGCGCGGTGAGTTTCACCGCCGACACCGACTACACACTCGATTCGCGCGACTCGGCCAACTTGCGGCTACGCCTCGAGAATGCGGCCGGCGGCATCATTGCGCAGTCCGCTCCCCAGACCGTGCAAAAGGGTAGCGGAACCGCCTCACTACGCATCGACTCCGCATCCATTCCGGACGATGGCGCGCAGGTCTTCCTGCGATCGGTGTTGACCGCCGCCGACTCAGGCTCGCTCTTGTTGATGAGCGCTCCGGTTACCTATCGAGCGTCGTCACCGGATCGCCTCACACTGATCCGGGAGTCGCTCTCGCCCGCGCCCGGAATCCGCGTGGAAGCAGGCTCGCGGCGCGCCTTCACGATCCCCGTGCGCTACACGCTGGGCTCCAAGAGCAACGGGACGATTGCGGTCCGCATCGTCGATCAGGCGGGGCAGACGCTCGGCACCGAGCAGACGTTCCCCGTCACCGCGAATGGGCCCGACGGAGGCCCGCTCGCTCCAGCCCGGCTGGATGTCGAGGTTCCCGCGGGCGCGAGTCAGGTGACCGCGCGCGTGGAGTTGCGCGATTCCGGCGGAGCCGTTCTCGCAGAGGCTTCGCAGAGCTGGGATACAGGCACGCTCGAACTGACGCTCACGGGACTCGAAGTGGCGCAATCGGTGCAGAACGCCGATTCGCAGCTTCCGTTGATCCTCGGCAAAGCCACTGTGGTCCGCGCATTCGTTCGGCAAACCGGCCTTACCGAGCCAGCGATTTCCGGCGTGATCGGTCAACTCCGCGCCACCCGCCGTTCCGCCGATGGCCGCGTCACCGAGCTCGGACCGGTGGAAGCGCGGCTGGTCGGATCGGCATCGGCCCAACCGAGCCGCGCCCAGCTCGATCATTCGATCAACTTCGAGGTTCCGTTCCGCTGGATTCGTCCGGCGGTGACGGGCGAACAGGAAACGCTCACTTTTCGCGTGACGATCCGGATGCAGGAGGGCGGCGCGAATGTCACCCTCCGCGATGCCTCCCGCGAGATCGCTCGGCCATTCCAGCGCACATTCGATCAGAACCGGCCACTGCGGGTGGCGGTGGTCCGGCTTTGTCACCCCACGTCGGCCCAACCCGGCTCGACCGTGGAGTGCCCCGGACCCGACATCGCCAATCCCGCGAGATTCCTTTTCACTGGACAGATGTATCCGATGCACGAACTCGGATTCGACGTCGAACAGATCAGCGGTGACATGATTCTCGACGAGCCGCTCTTCGGCGAAGAGACGATCAACGGCCAGCGTGTCACTTTCGACGATTACGCGGCGACCGACAAGGTCTTCCGCCGTATGGACGCGATCCTCGACGAACTGAACCGGTCGCTGCCTCGCGCGCGCTGGTTCCATCAGATCGTGGGAGTGATTCCGCAGGTGCGCACACTTTCCTGGCGCGGACTGCCCAAAGCAACATGGGCGGGCGGGCGCGGGCGCGCGATCCTGCTGCAGGATTTCGGTGGAGCCAATCCCGACGTGCTCGCGCACGACTTCGGTCACAACATGGGCCTGCGCCATCCGAATCGCGGCGAGATCGGGCTCGAACTGCGCGATTTCCTCGACCGCAACAAGTGCACCGTCGCGCGCGACGACAGCACCAACTGGATCTATCCAGCCGACACCTACACCCACGAGATCGGCTACAGCTTCCTGCCTTCGCTGTCGCTCTTTGCGGCGGACCGCTTCGACATCATGAGCTTCTGTCCCCGCGATGCCACCTGGATCTCGGACTTTCACTACAACCAGGTCTTCCAGCAGTTCCAACGGATTCGCACCGACGCTTCGACGCCGATCGCCACGCTGCCCGCGTTTCCGGTTCCCGGCCGGGCGAAACAGGCCGATCACCGCGAACTCGAGGGTGGAGTCTATGAAATCACCGGGTTCCTCGCGGCCGATGCCTCGGCCGGCGGAATCGACAATGCGCTGCCGGTCTTCCTCGAGCCGGACACCCCCGTCCTCACGGGTGCGGCGTGCCTGGTCTTCCTCGATGGGTCGGCGGAACTCGGCCGGCATTGCTTCACTCCTGGCTTCCTCGGCGTGGACGGTCCGGTGCGCGCCGCGGGATTCCTGATTCGCGCGCAGGTTCCGGCTAACACGTCGGCGATGCGCCTCACCTTCCGGAATCGCGATCTCGATCGCGTGGAATCGGCTGGAGCGCCGCGCGTCACCGTGTCGCAGCCGCTGCCGGGAAGCACGGTGAGCGGCGTGGGCCGTCTGGCCTGGAACACGGCCTACTTCGGCCCGCGTCCGCTGCGCTTCCGCGTCTTCTACTCGAACGATAGCGGACTGAGCTGGTTCCCGCTGACCCTCGAAACGCGCCGTCAGGAACTCGAGTTCGATTCGCGAGCACTGTTCACCGGGCCCACGGTTCAGTTCCGGATTACGGCAATCGCGGGACTCGATGCGGCCGAAGCGCGCGTAGGCCCCTTCGCCACCACCGAGAGACCGGTCACCGAGATCGTTCCGAGGCCGGTCCTGTTCGGCGACGTACGCCGCGGACAGGTGGCCGAACGGATCGTCACGATTCGCAACACCGGGGCGGGCGTGCTGGCGCTGCGCTGGAATCCGATCGCCTCGGAGGAATTCCAATTGGCGGCGCCCGGAACGCAGATGACCGTGGCGCCCGGCGCCTCCCGCACGGTTCCGTTCCGCTTCCTCACCGATACCGTGGGCCGTTTCAACACGAACTGGGTCCTCACGACCAATGATCCGGCGAATTCGGCGCTCACCGTCGCGCTCGAAGCCGTCTCGGTGGACACCGTGGCTCCGCGCATCGTGGTCGATTCCGCGCGGCTCGATTTCGGTACGGTGGCGGTTGGCCAGACCCGCGCGCTGCGGGTGCTCATCACCAACGCCGGCGGATCACCTCTCAATGTCACCGTGGCCGCCGCCGACAATCCACTGTTCACCGTGAGCGGCGCGCGAGCTCCTTTTGCGGTCTCAGCCAACGGAAGGCAGGAACTTTCGATCACGTTCGCGCCCACTCGCTCCGGCGCCCAGACGGGAGTTTTGACCATCTCTTCGAACGACGGAATTCAACCCAACATCACGATTCCGCTCGCGGGCACTGGCGATGCCGGCACGGGTGTGCCGATCGCGCCGAAGATCGAAGTCTCCCCCACAGCGCTCGAATTCGGCCCGCTCACCGTCGGCCAGACTCGCGACCTGCCGCTCACGCTGCGCAATCTCGGCAACGGCCCGCTGCGGATCTCCGCGGTTGCGTTCACCGACACCCAGTACCAGATCAGCGTAAACCCGCCGATCGACATCTCACCTGCGTCCTCGACGACTCTGTCGGTGCGCTACGCGCCCACGGCCTCCGGGCAACACGCCGCGCAGCTCACGATCACGAGCAGTGACGCCGAGAACCCAACCGTCACCGTGCGCCTCGCCGGTTCGGCCGTATCCCGGGATGCGGTGAACATCCCCGCCATCAAAGGTCCCGTGTCGTTGGTCCAGCAGTTGGACTACACCAACTGTCCCGAGATCGCGGCCACCGTCTCGATTGTCAACGATCAGAACGGGCCCGTGCCCTCGATTCCGCTCAACAGCATTTCGTGCGCCTGGGACGGCGCGCCGATCCGCTGTGCTTTCACGGCGGAAGAAGGACCGATGTCGATCGTGATCATAGCCGGCTACAACGGGCTCTCGCCCACTGACCAACAAGGGGTCACCACCGCAGCGAAGGTGATCGTCGAGTTCATGAAGGGTGACGATCGCGTCTCGCTCGTTCACCTCGAGACAACGGCGAACCCCATCCAGCAGTTCACCAGCTCAAGGGAGACCCTCAACCGCGCGCTCGACTCGCTGCGCGAGGCCGGCAACGGATCGGCGCTCTACGACAGCCTATCGACCGCCGTGCAGTTGCTCTCGACCGAACAGGGCCGCCGAAAGGCGATCTTCCTGCTGACGCCGCTCGACAATCTGAGCGGCAATCTGCGCGACGGCGAGTTCACATTCGGCCGCGTGATCGGTGCCGGAATCCCGGTCTACACCTACACCTACGGACCCGGCCTGACCAACGCGACGCTCCAGAACTACCTCAAGCGGATCTCGAACGAGACCAACGGACTCTACGCGCAGGACGAGCGCTTCGGCATCATCGTGCAGAGCGTCCGGTCCGCGTTTGGAACGCTGAACGGCCAGCAGCGCGTGATCCTGCAGCCTCCCGCCGACGGACGCAATCACGATCTGACGATCAACTACAACGCGCTTGGGCTCAACGCGCGGGGTACGCGGGCGATCAACGGATGCCGTCCGTAGCCAGGGCTCGGGAGAGATGATCCACGACGACGGCAAGTTGCCCATCCTGAATCAGGCGCTCGACGAGCCTTCCGTGTTCACGGCTGAAAGCCTCATGGAGAGTGTCAGCAAGACGCGTAAGGTGCCTCCGGGATCCGTCCCGCCGCTCTGTATTCTGGAGTTCGATGGCGACCTGACGGACTGGCTCGTACAGCAAGGTCTCGCAACGCCATTCGGCTCGTGGGCGTGTTTTCACACCACCATGTTTTCGCTCGACCTGGGCGGCGTTCACTGCGGGATCATCGCTCGAACAATCGGTGGACCTTATGCTGTGCTGATCGCCGAGCAACTCGCCGCGGCCGGCGCAAAGTTGATCCTGGGGCTCACGTCGGCGGGCAGGGTCTCCCCCACTCTGCCGCTCCCGTGCCTTGTCATCGCGACGGCGGCGATTCGCGACGAGGGGGCATCGCTGCACTACCTTCCGCCCGGCCGCTCGGTCGCCTGCCCGGTCCCGATCGCTCCCCTGCTTGAGCGGGAACTCGCCTTGACCGGCTGGGCGGTCCGTTGCGGCGAGGTCTGGACTACGGATGCCCCATACCGAGAGACTCGGACGCAGCTCTCGGCATGGGCGAGCGAAGGGGTTCTGGCGGTCGAGATGCAAGCCGCATCTTTGTTCGCCCTCGGTGCCGCTCGCGGAGTACCCGTTGCGGTAGTGGCCACCGTCAGCAATGCCGTGGATCACGAAGGGGACAATTTCGACACGGGATCGCGCGAAGACGGATTGCGGATCATCGAGGCCTGCGCGCGTGCGTTTCGCGCGTTTGCGGACGCGTAGCCCGCACAAGAAATTCAAAGGGCGCCGGAGCCAAGTTCCGGCGCCCATCATGAGTCCAGCTTCAGGCGATCACTACCGCGCGGCCAGGAGTGCCCGCAAATGCCGCGCCCGTTCCGGCGACCGGAGTTGGCGTAGCGCCTTCGCTTCGATCTGGCGGATCCGCTCGCGCGTGACATCGAACTGCTGTCCGATCTCTTCGAGCGTATGCTCGCGGTCGCAGCCGATTCCGAAGCGCAGCCGGATCACCTTCTCTTCTTTCGGTGAAAGGGTCTTGAGGATGTTGGCCGTTTCGTCGCGTACGTTGGTGTCGATCACCGCGTCCACAGGCGACCCGACCCACCGGTCTTCGATGAGATCGCCCAGAGCCGATTCGCCATCGCGGCCCACCGGCGTTTCGAGCGAAACCGGATCGCGGGAAATCGTCTTCAGCTTCTGGACCTTCTCCACTGGAATGTCCATGCGGCGGCTGATCTCTTCGTTGGTCGGCGCGCGCCCGAGTTCCTTCTCGAGTTCCCGCGTTGCCCGCAGGAACTTGTTCATCGACTCGTTCATGTGCACCGGAATGCGGATCGTGCGCGACTGATCGGCGATCGCACGAGTGATCGCCTGCCGGATCCACCAGGTCGCGTAGGTCGAGAACTTGTAGCCGCGCCGGTATTCGAACTTGTCGGCGGCGCGCATGAGGCCGATGTTGCCTTCCTGAATCAGGTCGAGCAGGTGCAGACCCCGGTTGACGTACTTCTTCGCCACCGAAACCACGAGGCGAAGGTTGGCTTCGACCAAGTCCTTCTTGGCGCGCTCGGCCTCGTCCTCACCATGCCGGATGACCGACATGCTCTGCTTCAGATCGGGGAACGTCGCGCCAGCCGTGTTTTCCTTCTTGCGCAGTTCGCGGCGAAGTTCGCGCACGCGCGCCTGGGCCAGGGAGTTGCCCTTGGTGTCGATCTTCTGGATTTCAACTTCGAGATGCGACATCTCCTCGGCGGCGCGCTCGAGCTCGCGGCTGAATTCACGCCACTTCGGCAACACCCATGGAATCTCGCGGACCGCCTTGGAAACTTCGACGCGGCTGCGGTTGTACTTCCATACCCACTTCCGGCGCAGCTTCTTGTTCGCCGCGGCCACCGCCTCGAGCTTCTCCCATGCGCCAACCTGCTTCTTGTGCAATTGGGCGAAATCGGTGAATTGCTGGAAGACTTCCTTGCGCCGCTTGGTATCGGCCGTGGTTCCCTCCTCGACATCGCCCAAATCGGCAACGTTGTCGAGATCCTCGGGATTGTTCTTCAAACTCTCCGCGATTTCCACCACCAGGAGCTGTACCAGCGCCGAACGGCTGACGGCTTTCTGCATCCGCAGCTTGCCCCGCTCCATCCTTCGCGCCAACTCGACCTCGCCTTCGCGGGTGAGCAAAGGCACCGCACCCATTTCGCGCAGGTATACGCGAACCGGGTCGTCCGTGTAAATCGATTCCTCAGGTTGTTGCGTGGCCTGAAAGTCATCCCCGTCGTGGACCTCTTCCGGATGGAAGTAGTGAGAGTCCTCGTCGAAGGGAATGGCCAATGGCCCGTGCGCATCACCTAGGAATTGATCGTCGAAATGATCCACCTAACACCCACCTCCGTGGTGCATTACTACACTCGAAAAATCTGTGACCGGCAACGATCTCCGCGCAGACAGGCAAAAGAAAAAGACGCGATGCCCCCGTACGCGGGGTATTCCCGCCGCGCACACGACACCCGTCCCATTCTACAGACCGCGTCTGATTATACCAAAGGCGAACGTTTTTGTTAAGCCTAAATTACAGGACGCCTTGACTTTTCTGGCGGTTACAGCCGAAAATTACCACCGTCTCGGCGTCGGGCCCCAATTGAATAGACGTTCAGTACCCGATTTCGGATTCAGGAACGCTTTTGCCGGACAAGCGTCTGCAGTTCCCCGAGGAAGGTCTCCACGTCCTGGAAGTCGCGGTAGACCGAGGCAAACCGCACGTAGGCGACCTTGTCCAGAACTTGAAGCCGGTCCATCAATAGTTCTCCGATTTCTGTAGTGGACATCTCCCGGTCCGCCGTTTCCGCCAACCGGCTCTCCACCTCATCAACGATCTCGGCGAGCTTCGCCATGCTCACCGGCCGCTTTTCGCATGCCTTCAGCAGCCCAGTCAGGACTTTCTGCCTCTCGAACTTCTCTCTCCGGCCCCCCTTCTTGACGACCATGTAGGGAATTTCATCAATTCGCTCGTAGGTCGTGAAGCGCTTGGCACACTTCAGGCACTCGCGGCGCCGCCGGACGACATCGGCTTCTTTGCTCTCTCGCGAGTCGATCACCTTGTCTTCGCGGTGATTGCAAAATGGACAGGTCATAGGTTCTCTTCAATGTGTCGCAGTTTGCCCCACTGGATCCCCTCGCGGAACGCGAGAAGGAGTCCGAACGGCACAATTACGACAAAAGTAATCATCCAGAGGGCCATCGCCAGCCCGGTTGAAACCTCGAGCGGCAGGCCGAAAAGCTCGGTCAGCACGGCGATCGACACCAGTTGCATTCCGCCGCCCACGCCGGGGATCTGGATCACGGCGCCGAACGAAACGAAACCGATGAAGATCAGTACGTCCATCAGGCTGAAATGGCCGACGTCCTTCGACGCTTGGAAGACGCAGAAGTAGCAGGCGACGATCACGGCCCATTCGATGATTGACCACACCAGCACTTCGACGACGGCGCGCAGATCCCGTGTCGACTGGACTCCGTGCATGAACGCGGTCAGCAGCTCCGAGCAGCGCTGGCGGTATTCATCGGGGAGGAACCCGAGTCCGTCGAGGATCCGCCGCTTGGACCGTTCGCCGAACTGCCGTAATGCGATGAAAACAATCATGCAGACCGCGCCGACAGAGCCGACGAAGTAGCCCCCCAACTGCAGGACCCAGCGCATTCCCTCCCCCACCTGAACGTCGGACCCATGCACGCGGCTCAGCGCGACTCCGAACACGAGCAGCGCCATCATCAGGTCGTAGATCCGCTCGAGGAACCAAGCGGCCATCTGGGAGGAGAACGACAGCTTCTCCTTGACCGCGATCAGATAAGGGCGCACCATCTCTCCAGGCCGCCCGAACAACACGAGTGCCGTGAACCCGATCGCGGTCGCCGCGAACAGATTCCACAAGCTTGGGCGTTCCTTCTGATGGCGGATCAGTACGCGCCACCGATAGGCGCGGCCGAGGTAGGTGACGAACGCAAGCCCGATCGATGCGGCGATCCAGCGGAGGTCGAGCGTCCGAAAGGTATCGAACAGCAGGTTCCACTGGAATCCCTGGCGCCAGCCTCGCATGGCGAACCACGCGATCCCCGCCAGGACGATCACCCCGATCACAATTGCCGCGCGCCAATGCCGTTTTTGCTGCTCGATAGACAAGCCTCCAGGCTAGAATAGACTCAATCGCGTCCGGGGGGAACCCCCGCGCGAGGAAAACATTGAACTTCTCATGATAAATCCTCGTCCCCTTGACTGGAAGGCGGTGAGCGGAACGCTCCCGCCCGCCAACGGAGGCAAAGGAAGATCATGGCGGCCGCGGCAGCAACACTCGGGTGGATGGGGAATCTCTCCACCGCGCACCGGCCGTGTGGTCTCGAGAAAACCGTGGATCCGGACAATCATATAGACGCCGACGCCAGACTGGTGGAACGGTGCCTCGCCGGAGACGAGGGAGCATGGGAATCGCTCGTCAAAATGCATACTCGGCGGGTTTACGCGATCTGTTATCGCTTCACCGGGTCGGACACCGAAGCTCAGGACGTAACGCAGGACGTCTTTTTGCGCGTGTTCCAAAGTATGCGCAGCTTTCGCGCCGGTGAAGGTTCGTTCGGCGTGTGGCTCACCAGGCTCACCAGAAATCTGTTGATCGATCACTACCGTCGCGGCAAGATGGCTCGCGCCACCGCGTCGATCGAAGACCAGCTCCCGATGCTCGAGGAGCGGCCTCACATCGGCGGGCGCGCCGACGGGATGCTCGAGGGGCGTGAGGCAAGCGAAATTTTGCAGTCGGCACTCCAAAAACTTTCGCCCGACCTGCGCGAGGCGGTTGTCCTGCGGGACCTCGAAGAGTTAGAGTACCGGGAAATCGCCGATGTGCTGAAGGTGCCGGAAGGCACGGTGAAGTCCCGGTTGAACCGCGGGCGGGCCGAACTGGGTAAGGTGCTGCGCCGCATGAAGGTAGTCGTATGAAGTGCTCAGACGTCGAAATCCTGCTTTGCGAGTTCGCCGAGGGGACACTTCCGCGCGAGCAACGCGCGGCGGTGGACGTTCACCTCGCCACGTGCGCCGGATGCTCCGAGCTGGCGCGCGACGTGGCGGCGGCGATGGCCTTCCTCGAAAACGTCGAGGAAGTGGAAGCTCCGCCCGAACTCGTCACCAGAATCCTGTACCGTACCCAGACTGAACCGGAAGTGGCGATGCGCAAACCCGCGCAGTCCCCCGGATGGTTCGCACGGCTCTTCCAACCGGTTCTGCAACCCCGGTTCGCCATGGGAATGGCGATGACGATCCTGTCGTTTTCGATGATCGGAAAGTTCGCCGGAGTTTCCGGCAAGACGATCACCGCGGACGACATGCACCCGGCCCGGGTCTGGTCGGCGTTCGATGGCAAAGTCCACCGCATTTACGACCGTGCGGTGAAGTATTACGAGAATCTGCGTCTGGTTTACGAGATCCAGACGCGGTTGAACGAATGGTCGGCACAAGAAGAAGAGGAACGCCGGAACCAGAGTGGCGGGCAGATTCTCGAGCCCTCCGCGCGGCCTGCGGCGAAGGAGGGTGACAACCAATGACACCGGTGGCTTCATTCTGCCGCAATTGTGGCAAGGCACTGACCGACCAGGAGAAGGCAACGGAGGGCGCGATGTATTGCTCGGCCTGCGGACCCGCGATCCGGCCGCATCCAGCCCCAGCCGTTCCCCCACCGATTCCAGTCCCGGCGGCCGCCAATCCCTCCGTCTCGCCCGGACTCGCGTTCCTGCTCGGTCTCATGCCGGGAGTCGGGGCGATCTACAACGGTCAATACGCCAAGGGCCTGGTTCACGCCTTCGTGTTCGGCCTCTTCATCACCATCATGGAAAGCGAAAGCCGCGGCGGCGCGCAGCCGCTGATCGCGGTGTTGATGTCGGCCTTTTTCGTCTACATGCCGTTCGAAGCCTATCACACCGCCAGAAAGCGGATGCTCGGCGAGCCGGTCGACGAATTCTCGAGCCTCGTATCCTTGCAGTCGAAATCCGGCGGCCTCCCGGTGGGCCCCATCGCGATCATCGCCGTGGGCGTCGTGTTCCTGCTGAATAACCTCGACATCCTGCATTTTCATCAGATCGTCCGGTTCTGGCCGTTGCTGCTGATCGTCATCGGCGTGTATCAGCTTCGCCAGCGCCTGTCGGGTAATGGCTCACGGAATCCAGGAGGCAGCGATGACCTCCAGTAGAAACTACTTCCGCGCCATCCGCGGCCCCGTGCTGCTCACGACCGCCGGCGTGCTGTTCGCGACCGATCACTTCGGCTCGCAGCCCTTCTGGCGGACGTGGCCCGCGTTGCTCGTGGTGCTCGGGATCATGATCCTGCTCGAGCGCTCGACACCCGCGTCCGAAAACGGCGGAGGACCGCTGTCATGAAACGCGGATCCATCATCGGACCGGTTCTGCTGATCGCAGCCGGCATTCTCTTCCTCGTGTACAACCTGCGCCCGGACCTTCCCGCGCTCAAGTTCGTCTCCGACTGGTGGCCGTTCCTGTTGATCGCCTGGGGTCTGGGACGCATCGCGGAGATCACGATCTGGTGGCGCAGCGGCCGTCCGTTGCCCACCAACGGAATCTCGGGAGGCGAATGGACACTGGCCGTCGTTCTCTCCCTCATTGGCACCGGTATGTTCTACGGGCAACACTTTCGAAACCGGATTCCCGGCATCACGGTCCGGGGATTGGGTGAAGTTCTCGGCGAGAACTTCGAGTACAACCACGACACCAAACGTGTCGCGGCTGGCAAGACACCGCGTGTTCGAGTGGAGAACATGAGGGGCAGCGCGCGCATCACGGGCATCGAGAGCGAAGAGGTGATTGCCAAGGGCGTGTCGAACATCAAGGCCTACACCCAGAACGAAGCGGACAAGGCCAACAGCCAGGCCGTTTTGGAAGTGGTGAGGCAAGGGGATGTCATCATCGTGCGAAGCAATCATGACCGCGCCTCCGAAGGCCTGCGGGTCAGTTCGGAACTCGAGGTCACCGTCCCCAAGGGTGCCACCATCGAATGCAAGGGCCGCTACGGGGACTTCGACGTCACCGATGTGGCTGGCAGCCTGGTTGTCGACAGCGACAACACGGGCGTCCGCGCTGCCAACATCGGCGGTGACGTGCGGATCGAAACCCGCCGCAGCGACATCCTGCGCGCGATCAATGTCAAGGGCAATGTCGAACTGAGAGGCTCCGGAAGCGATGTCGAACTGGAGAACATCGAGGGCACCTCGGTGGTCAACGGCAGCTTCTATGGAGACCTTGCTTTCCGCAAACTCGCCAAACCCTTCCGCTTCGAAAGCTCGAGCACCGAGATCCGTGTCGCGAAGGTGCCCGGCCGGATCGAGATGTCAAGGGGACATTTGACCGGGGACGACCTCTCCGGGCCGGTTTTCGTGCGTGGCCGTTCGAAGGACGTTCAACTGTCCGGCTTTTCCGATGGGCTCGAACTCCAGATCGACAAGGGCGACGTGGAATTGCGTCCCAAACTTCCCGTCGGCAAGATGGATGTCCGGATTCGAGGCGGCGACGTGGATCTCGCCCTGCCCGGCGGAGCCAAGGTCGAGTTGAATGCCGTCACCGAGCGAGGCGAGATTTTCAACGGAATCGGCGCGCCGTTCCAACAAGGGCGGCAAGGCAGAGGGGCTCGGATGACGGGCTCGACCGGCGCGGGCCCCGTGCTCTCGCTTCACACCGACCGCGGTAAGATCTCGGTCCGAAGCTCGACCGGATTCGACGTGCCAACACCTCCCGCGGCGCCTGCCGCTCCGGCTCCGCCCTCACCCCCAGGAGCCTCGACGCTCACTCGCGAGCGCCAGTAGTCTCTTCCGGAACCCCGTGGCGGCCGAGCATCTCGACCGCCTCCACGAGACCCGCCTTTTCCGCCTGCCGGGCGTGCCGCCACGCCGCGCGCGAATCTCCAGTCACCGCGTAGACTTCGGCGAGCGTGGCGTGTGCGGGCCCGAACTCGTTGTCCAGGTGGACCGCGTGCAGCAACAGTCCGAGAGCGAGGTCGCGTTTGTTCTGCATGCGGAGCAACGTCGCGAGTTGCCAGTACGGGCGTGGATTCGAGGGCTCGGAGGCGATCCAGTCCTTCTGCGCCGCGATCTGGCGCTCGGTGTCTTCATCGAGCGCGGGCTCGATCACCTCGCGGCGCCAGAAGGTGTCGGGCATCGTCCAAGATTATGGCATGCGGACGCCCATGGCGCGGAATCGCGGACACGCCCGTGTCCGCACAGACACGCGGAA
>CADECY010000082.1 GCA_902825945.1 uncultured Acidobacteriota bacterium | reverse complement strand
CATCCGATCACGGCGACTTTGATCACGTCACGCCGGAGGAGATGCGCGGGGATGTGGTGAGTCATGGCGTCCGCTCTGCGAAGTGCGCGAGGGTTTCCTTCGCAGAAACGAGCATGCTCGTTGGGAATCGGGCGGCTCTCGCGAGGTGGGTCCACAAGCTGGGTAGGCCGCCAGGGTGCTTTGTGAAGTGCCCGCCTCCATAGATGTGGGTGAACTCGGAGTCGAAGAAGGCCTTCTCCCATTCCGGGATCGACGCAACGGTTGCGTGGGCAGGTGCTCGCATCGAGCCTTGGCAAACGAGGCCCTCAGTGTTCACGTTGTAGTGGGGCGCCACCGAGAGCGGCGTGTCGCCGCTGGGGCGCCGATTCGTGGAGAGGGCACGAATCCAGAGTTCCGTTCTGGTGACCTTGAAGACCAGCGGCGGTTGCGGGAACGTCTGTCCGCTCACGGCGTCGAGGAAGTCTGCGGGCGTGAAGAACATCCTGCGATGCTGCGCGGGCGTCCACCAGATCAGCATCTCGGGCGTGCGAACGAGCACGTTCTCCGGAAGGATCTAAGGCCGGGTCATCGCGCCGAGCCCATGGGACAGCTCGCGGAGGAACGCCGTTGATAACGCCGTGGCTGGTCCGAGTCGCGGTGCGTCCGTCTTCGTCGCACAGACTTCGTGCCATGAAGCGAAGGCGCCGTTGGCTAGGTGGCCGCCGCTGTAGACCAGGATTGCGGGCAGCCCAGCAGCATCTTGAGTCCGAGGCCGAGCCGCGCAGAGAGGAAGAAGAAGTTCGCGTGAACGTGCCAATGTAGATCTCGATCAGCAGGCTGGCCAGTGCACCCAGGCTGGTCCCTTGTTGGTCTTGAAATGTCTTGAATGAAATCTCGAGTCCGGTTCTTGGACTCCCGCCAGAAGAAGCGCTGAAGAAAGTCGACAAGCGAGCAGTGTCGATCGCCTGCGATCGCTAGCCCTGCAACCCAAACCGCAAGGACCGTAACGGCGAAGTACGCAGGACCCGATTCTGCCTGAAGTTGACCGGCAGTCGATCGGCGTGCTTCTAGTAAAATGCAACCTGATGTCGAAGCGATTGGGCTTGATTTTTCTTGTCGCCGCGAGCGGAGTTCTGCTGCCGCAGGCGCAAAAGGGCCTCACCATCTCCACCGCGAACGACTGGAGGCGCGGCACGTTACGTGACGGCGGCGCCAATACCTACGTGGCGGCGGATGGCGGCATCCGCCTCATCAATGTCCGCGACCTGAATCGGGATGGATCGGTGGACCTCGTCTTCGCCAACACGCACGAGCATAACGAGAAGCTCGATCTGTTCCTGTACTGGGGTAAACGCGGATTCGACGCCAGACGCAAGACGCCGCTACCTACCGAAGGCGCGGAGGGAGCCATCGCGGCTGACCTCAACGGCGACGGATATCCCGAACTGATCGTGGCCAACCGGTTCGACGGTACCAAGACCGAGTTGAACTCCTATGTCTACTGGGGCGGCGCTCGAGGGTTCCACCGGTCGCGCCGTTCGGAACTGCCCACGCAGGGCGCCGAGGCAGTTGCCGCGGGCGACCTGAACGGCGACGGCTTCGCCGACCTCGTGTTCGCCAACAGCGGGCTCTCCTATCACGTCAGCGTGGATGCATTCCAGAAGTCGTTCATCTACTGGGGATCGAAAAGCGGGCTCTCGCCCGACCGCCGGACGGCGGTGAAGACGATCAACTCACGCGATGTGAAGATTGCCGATCTCGACCGGGACGGTTTCCCGGACCTGATCTTCGCCAACGAAGGAAACGACCCCGGCCAGGGAGGAGTATCGATCCATTGGGGAGCGCGCGAGGGCCGGTTCGACGAGAGCCGAGTGACGAATCTCCCGGGAGAGCGCAGTTCCTCGGTCGACGTGCGCGACCTGAATGGCGACCGCTTTCCGGACCTGGTTCTGGCGAACAGCTTTCGACTGAAGACGCGGGAACTCGGCATGTACAACATCGTCGATACCGACGCGATCGACTCGTTCGTCTACTGGGGTTCGGCCAAGGGATTCTCCGTTACCGCGCGCACGGCGCTGCCAACGAAAGGCGCACGCCACGCGCTCACGGCCGATCTGAATGGAGACGGGCTCGCCGACATCGCATTCGCGAATCACTCGGGTCCGGCTTCTTATGTCTACTGGAATTCGCCGCAGGGGTTCTCGTCCGAACGGCGCGCAGAACTTCCTTCGCGGCACGCGACGCATCTGGCGGCCGCCGACTTCGACAAGGACGGGCGGACGGACTTGGCCGTCGCGAACTTCTCGAGCGGCGCGTCGCATGACACGGATTCATGGGTGTACCTGAACAACGGAGGTTCGTTCTCGCCCGCGCGCCGGACCGCCCTTCCCACGCACGGCGCAAGCGGAGTGATTGCTGCCGACTTCGATCGCGATGGCGAACCGGACCTGGCATTTCTCAACAAGATCGATGGCATCGATCGCGACCCTCTCGATTCGTGGATCTACTGGGGAAATCCGAAGGGCGAGTACTCCGCGGCGCGCCGTCTCGCTTTGCCGGCGCACAACGTGAATGCGTATTCCGCGGCGGACCTGAATGCCGACGGATTCCCGGATCTCTATTTCCCGGGGTCGCCGCAACTCATCTACTGGGGATCCGCCGAGGGCCGCTTCGATCCGAAGCGCCACACCGTACTCAGCAAGGACAATGCATTTTCCGCGCAGATCGCGGACTTCAATCGTGACGGGCACCTCGATATCGCGACCAGCCAGTGGTCTCCAGCCAAGGACGAAGTGAGCCTGTACTGGGGCAGCTCGAAGGGCTTCTCCGCTGACCGCCGTTTTCTGTTTCGCATCGGCGAACTGCGCTTCCACGCCGTTGCCGATCTGAACCGCGATCAGTGGCTCGACATCATCTTCACCACGACGGACAACCGCGTGGTCATCCTCTGGAACAGCGCCTCCGGCTTCGACAATCAGCGCCGCACCGTCCTTCCATCGGAGGTGGCAATCTCCACGCGCGTTGCCGACCTGAACCGTGACGGCTACCTCGACATCGTGATCTGCAACTTGTGGTCGAAGAATCCACCGCCGGGCAAGCCTCGATCGTTCGGTGGATCTCCGGAAGCGGGAACGTATGTCTACTGGGGCAGCAAGGACGGCTACGATGTGTCGCGGCGGCTCACACTGCCATCGACCGGCAACGAGGATGCCGCAGTGGCGGACCTCAATCGCGACGGCTGGCTCGACCTCGTGCTGACCAGCTACCATGCCGGGAGCACGCGAGCCAACCCTTCGTACATTTTCTGGAACGGGCCGCGAGGGTTCGATCCGTCGAGTCCAACGCGGATCGAGACCAACTCCGGTTCCGGCGTAATCGCCGCCGACTTCAATCGTGACGGTCACAAGGATCTGTTGTTTGCGTGCCACTCGAAGGACGGCAACCACCGCAATGATTCGTATCTCTACTGGGGCGGCCCCGATGGCTTCTCTCCTCGCCGGAGGCTCCTCATTCCTGGAAAGGGTCCGCATCTTTTCAACCTCACCGACATCGGCAACGTGCATGATCGCACCGATCGATACGATTACATCTCCGCGCCCATCGAAGGCGATGGGTCCGCGTGGTCCTCGATCTCGTGGAAGGCCGAGACGCCGTTCCGGACGAGAGTCGAGTTCCAGGTGCGCACCGCCCGGACGCAGAAAGAATTAGAATCGGCCGAGTGGAAGGGCGCGTCGGGTCCGGATAGCGTCTATTCGCGACCCGGTCCGCTCCAAACCGCGGATGGCCGGTGGCTTCAGTTCAAGGCGATGCTGGTGAGTCCAGACGATGCCAACACGCCTGTGCTCCGAAGCGTCACGGTCCGCTGATCCCGCGAGGAACATGCGATGAAACCGAGCCGCCGTCAGATGCTCCAACTCGCCGCCACAGCGGCTGCGGCCGCTCCGCCAGCCGCGAAACCCGCGAAACGGCGCACTCTCTATTACAACGACGCGCGCCACTACTACCTGTTCGTGCCGGAGCCGCCGATGCGACTGGAGGATGCGTGGCGGCCGATCGACGAGGTGGCCGGGACCGCCGTCGACACCTTCGTGTATGGGGTGGAGCGCGGTGACGGACTGTTCTATCCATCCAAAGTGGGCATGCGTTTCGGCGCGGATATCCAGCCGTTCACGCTGTCGGCCTACTGGCGTGTCTGGCAGAACATGCAAAGCCTCATCGACCGTGGCCTGGACCCGCTCGAGGTGCTGCGTGACCGCGCCCGTGCCAAGGGACTCGACTTCTTCGCGAGCGTCCGCATGTCGAGCTACGGCGGGATGAATCCGAAGTTCAAGGTCACCGAAGGTGGCCGGGGCATGGCCCATCCGGAACTGCGCGACCACCAGTTCGCGGTGCTCGAAGAGTTGGTGACGCGCTACGGCGTGGATGGCATCGAGCTCGATTTCGCGGCGGCGCCCGGCGGCATGCCTCCCATCGTCCGCAACGAGGAGGCGAAGAGCTTCACGCCGGTTCTGACGGACTACGTGGGGCGCATCGCGCGCATGGCGAGGACAAGAAGCGGCAAGCCGTGTCATGTCGCCGCCCGCGTCTACCCAACCGAGGCCATGTGCCTGGCGCAAGGAATGCACGTGCCCGCTTGGCTGCGGAACAAGATCGTCGACTCGGTGACACCAATGCTCTATGCCGATTTCAATCTCGATCCGGACATGCCGTTCGAATGGCTGGCGCGCGAGGCCAAGTCCGCCAACGCCGCTGTCTATCCGATGCTGCAGCCATACGTCCGCGACGAGGCCACCGGCTCGGCCGTGCGGATCGCACCAACGCCTGAGGTACTGCGCGCCGCGGCCGCCAACTATTGGGATCGGGGCGCGGACGGACTCTACACATGGTTCCTGAACTGGCCGCTGGGCAACGCCGAACGGCGAATATTGACCGAAATCGGAGATCCGGACCTGATCCGGCACCAGACCAAGCGATACGTCTTGCGTAGACGTTCGAAGCAGGCATCGGAACTCGGCTATGAGGCCGCACTGCCAGTGGAGATTCCGCGGGCGAATCCGGACCGTGCTTATCCCATCCGCTTCCATGTCGCCGACGATGTGGCGGCCACGCAACCGCGCGAAGTGGTTCTGCGAATCCTGGTGACGAACCTCGTGACCGCGGACGAGTTCACGGTGAAGTTGAACGGACACTCCCTCGGTGGCGAAGCTCTCCTGCGCAGTCCGGGAAATTCTGTCAGCCCTTATTCGGCGTTGTGGCTCGACTACCGCCTTCGCCAGATCCGGCCCCGGCGTGGAGAGAACCTCTTGGAAGTCTCGCTCGGCCGGCGGCCCGCGAAACTCGAAGGCGGTGTGACGGTGGAAGAAGTGGAACTGGTGATCGAGTACGGAACCTACGCATAGGATCGCGTTGGCAACAAAGAAAGGAAGATGGAAACAATGAACGCATATTACGAACAGCATCCGGAGGCCCGGCGCAAATTCCTCCGGACTCTCTGCGCCGGTGGCATGGCCCTGGTTTCCCCGTGGCCGCTTGCGGCGGTGGGAGCAGCCTCGCGTCTCGTTCAGGGAGAGTTGAAGTCCTGGCGATCGAACCCGAAACTCGCGCAACTCGAGGCGGCTTTCCGCTTCCTGGAGCGGCCCGATCTAAAGACCTTGCCGGTGGGCAGGCATGAGATCGACGGCAGGGCCTACGCGATGATCGACAAGTCCAAGTCGCTGCCTCCGGAGAAGGTCGAGTTCGAGGCGCACCGGAAGTACATCGATGTCCACTACATGATCTCGGGGCAGGTCACCACCGGATATGCGCCGATCGAAGAGTTGAAGCTGCACACCCCGTACGACGAAAAGAATGAAGCGGCGATGTACTACGTGCCCGCCAACTACACGAAGGTGAAGCTATACCCGGGGATGTTCGCTGTGTTCTTCACCGGGGGCGGACACATGCCGAACTGTCATTTGGATGGTGTCCACGATCTTCACAAGGTGGTGGTCAAGGTGCGTCACGATCCTGGAGTGAAGTAGCGAAGTTGAGGGCGGGAGCTCGAGCGTCGCATTCGGGCCCACATTACTCCCTGTGTTGAGACAACCTAACTCTTTGTGACTTGAACCGAAAAAAGTCACTGCCACTTCATGCCTGGGCCCCGGCCGCCCTGCTCCCAGGGCTTGATCCGTGGTGCTGTTAGTAGCCGCTACCTTCTGAGGCCGTTTGAGGGGGCTTCCAGCGGGGTAGACCGTTGGAGGCCGTTTACCGCCAAATCACGCACTTCGCCTATCCCGCAGCAGCGGCGCGCGCCGCCAATCACGCGCGACCCACGTTGCATCCGGGTGATCCATCAACATACCGGCTCGATTCGTTGATGGATCACCGAGTTGAGGGCTTCCAGTTCATCACGAGCGTGATTGACCGCGGGCTGGATTCGGGTTCCACATTGATCAGAAAGCGACCGTCGGGTGCGACATCGTATTGATGCCCGGATCGGATCACGTTCACCCCGCCGCCCACGCGTCGCGTCTTGAACAGTGCGACTGGCTCGCCGGCCGAGAGCATTGCCGCCGTGTGTCGAACCGGAACCGCCATCATCGTCGAGTCCGGCGCCACGTAATAGAGTTCATTCCCGTCACGAGACCAGCGCACATAGACACCGCCGGCCGTGGAGATCGGAATCGGTACGCCCGGACCCGGAAACGGCCGCACGTAAATTTCGAATCGCCCGGTCTCGTTGGACTGATACGCAATCCGGCGTCCGTCCGGTGAAAATTGGCCCCACATTTCGTTCGCTGAGGTGGCGAGGAAAACCCGCGGAACGTGGGTATCCTGAGGCAGCACCCACATGTCCGTTCCGGTTTTCGCTTCGGGAGCGAAGTACAGCAGGAAACGCCCGTCCCGAGACCAGTCGCTGAGGAGCGCCTCGGTCGAGTACTCCAGCAACACTTCATCGCCGCCCTCGCCCGCTGTTGGCTTTGCAAACAGGATCGTCGACCCCGGGCGGACGGACGAGAACGCGATCTGGTCGCCGCCGGGTGACCAGACTGGCCAGCGTGCCATCCGCTCGTCTCTTGCCGTCGCAAACTGGAACTGACGACCGGAATCCAGTAGCCACAGAGCAGTCCCATTCTGGCTGATCCGCTCCGCCACGACCCGGCGCCCGTCTGGCGACAGCGCGGGATTGGACAAGCCGGTTTCCTGGGAAGGGCCGATGGTTGCGAGGGTGCGGCCAGATCGGTCAAACCAGGCGAGCTGCGCCACTGGTGCGCGACCAGAGCGGTACGCGAACACCCCAGTGTCCGCCGTCGAAAAGGCGGCGCCACCGGTAATCGGATCGAATGCCACCGAGTCCGCCACCATGAACGGTTCACCGCTGACCTTGCGGCGCGTGATGTCGAATCGCTGCGCCAGCAGCGCGCCCTGTCGCACGAACAGCAACCATCCCGGAGCGAGGTACGCTCCTTGTGAGTCGGAGGCGACAAGGCGAGTGCTCTCGGACGAATCTAGAGCCCCGACATAGACCCCGCGCACGTTGCTGGCGCCCCCGGCGAAGTAAAGGAACTGTCGTCCACCGGGGAGGAATTGCGGAAAGCGGTGCCCGGTCGATTGCGGCGTCGGCCGAGTGGCAGTCTCGGCGGCCCCACCAACCGCATTGACGCACAGCAACCCGGGCGGAGAAGGCGAGATGGTGCGCGACAGGATGCCGGAAAACAGGATGTTTCCCTTATCGCCCCACGCTGCTGCGGTTCCGGCGATAATTGACGTCACGGTTTGAGGAGCCCCTCCGCGCGCGTCAATCCGCTTGAGTTCGGTGAATGCGAAGAACCCGATAGAACGGCTGTCAGGTGACCAGAACGGGCGCCGAGCTCCTTGAGTTCCCAGCAACGGTTGTGCCTCAGCCGAGTCGAGCGGCCGTACCCAAATCGTGGGCTGCCCCTGATAATCGCCGACGAATGCGAGACGGCGCCCGTCGGGGGAGAGCGCAAACGACAGCGGATCCGAGGTCCACGAAGTCGCAATGTCGACAATTTGCACCGGAGCTTCGGGAGCCGATCGCAGGAACAGCAGCCCAAGCGGCACGGCAAACGCGAGAGCCCATGCCAATGAAAGGGGTCGCCGGCGCCGGAATCCACGCGCCGTCTCCGGGGGGCTATCCACGCTAGCCCGCGAAGCGTCGTCGATTTCGATTCGCGCGTCAGCCATGTGGTGCAGCCGTCGTTTCGGATCCCGCTCGAGACACCGGCGCAAGAGCCGGCGGATGCTGTCTGGCAGGGTAGGCGGCAACAGAGCCCAGTCGGGCTCGTGTTCCAGAACGGCGTCGATCGTTTCGGACACGGTCGCGCCGCAGAACGCCCGATGGCCGGTAAGCATTTCATAGAGCACGCATCCGAACGCCCAGATATCGCAGCGCTGGTCGACGCGCTCGCCGCGCGCCTGCTCGGGGCTCATGTAGGCCGGCGTTCCGGCAATCAGACCGTCCCGTATGGGGACGGTGCCGGGCTCGCCACGGGCGCTGGCGTCATGACCGTCCGGCCCGACGGCCGTCGCTAGCCCGAAATCGAGGATTTTCACGGCCCCGTCGCCCGTGAGCTTGATATTCGCCGGCTTCAGATCGCGGTGAACGATCCCTTTATCATGTGCCGCCTCCAGGGCCTCAGTGATCTGACCCGCGATTTGCAGCGTGCGGTTGATCGGCAGCACACTGGTTGCAAGGTGTTCGGCGAGGGTCGGGCCCTCAATCAGCTCCATCACGAGCGCGCAAGCACCGCTGGAGACTTCGAGGCTGTATATCGTCGCGATGTACGGGTGGTTCAGCGCGGCCAGCAGGCGGGCTTCTCGCTCGAGCCGCGCGATCCTCTCGGCGTCGATAGAGAGAGCGGCCGGTAGAACTTTCACGGCGACATCACGCGCGAGGCGGCTGTCGCGTGCCCGATAAACCTCCCCCATGGCGCCCGTACCGAGCGGTCCCACGATTCGGTACTGCCCGAACTCGTCCCCCGGCGCGAGCGCTCCAGCGGCAGCCGTGGCGGCATAGGCTGCCGCGCCGGCGAGCGCGGCGATTGCGGGAGTTTCGGCGAACCCCTCCGCCTCGGCGTGCGCGGCGAGAAGCGACTCGACGTCCTTCCTGAGCGCTGCGTCTTCCTGACAGGCCTCCCGCACGAACTCCCCGCGCTCCTGCGGCGGCCGTGCGAGCGCGGAGTGAAAGATGTCCTTGACCCGCGGCCAGCGGTCTGGATCCGTCATGCCCCCTCGATCCGGCCATCCTTGATGCGGCGATAGAGCCATGCTCGCGCCGACTGCCATTCTCGCGTCACCGTGGCACGCGACAGCGACAGCACAGCCGCGATCTCCGTTTCCGAGAGCCCGGCGAAGTACTTCAATTCGACGATTTCGGCCTGCCGCGAATCGAGGCTCGCAAGATCGTGCAGCGCATCGTTCAGCATGAGGAGTTCGCAGTCGGGCGGCGGAACCGCTCGCAATGCTTCATCGAATGTCACGCGTATGCCGGCCGGACGTTTGGCCGCCTGGCGCTCGCGGGCGTGGTCGACCAGGATTCGTCGCATCAGTTGCGCGGCTAGCGCGAAGAACTGCGCGCGATTCAACCAGCTCACGCGCGTCTGTGCCCTCAGACGAATGTACGCCTCGTGTACCAGGGCGGTGGGTTGCAGCGTGTGCTCCGGGCGCTCCCGGCGAAGGTACGCCGACGCTCGCCGCCGAAGCTCGTGGTACACGAGCGGCACCAGATCTTCCCCCGCCTGGACGTCGCCCCGGCCCCATGCCCGGAGTAACTTGCTAACAGTCCCGGTAGGCGCCATGCTGTCCTCTAGAGTTTTTCGTTCGCTCATCGTTCGGCCTCCGCACTGAGGCATTGGCTGGGCCGCCTATACGGCAATAGTCTACCGCACCCCGATGGCGCCCATTTTTCAGTGCGGCAGTGTGAGGCAGTCTGCCCGCCGTTTCCGCGTACTGAGCCGGCACAACGTTGCGGTGCCAAGGAGGCAGCTATGAGCGTATTCGGCCGGCATCTGATGGGTGCACTTTTCGTCGCCGCCCTGTCGGTGGGTGGACGGATCTCCTCGTCGGCCCAAGGACTCGGTGAGATCAAACTGAATTGCCAGAACACACCGTGCGATTCGGTTGCACGAGGACGAGCCGCGTTCAACGATGGCAAGCTGCAGGGTTTGGGGGGGAACGGCCGTTCGTGTGCCGATTGTCACGTCCCGTCCGAGAGCTTTCAGCTCTCGCCAGCGGTAGCCCGCGCCAGGTTTGAAGCACTGCTCGCTAGGCGCGCGGTCAACAAGAATGCCGACGATCCTCTCTTCCGGCCCATCGATGCCGACGATTTTCGCGAGCACGGCGACAGAGCGAACGATTATTCGAACCTGGTCGAGAACGGCCTGATGCGTGTGACACTGCCGCTACCGCCTAACGTCAGGCTCATCAATCCAGCGACATGCCGGACGCCAGACCCGATTGCTTGCCGGCCAATCGGCGAGACATCGGTCGACGTGTGGCGAGCGGTCATGCCGGTGAATAACGTAGCCATCACCGGGCCAGATGGCGTCCCCCCCATCTGGCCTCCTGCGCCGCGGGTCGCAATTATGGGCATCGATCCAAATGGGCCCAACCGGCAGGGCGGCTACCAGCATGACGCACGCTTCGGGACGTTGCAGGAGCAAGCCCGGGGCGCACTCCTGGCGCATGCCCAAGTGACCTTCGAACCCCCAGCCGGCATGTTGGACGATCTGGCGGCGTTCCAGCGAACATTGTTTTCCTCGCCGGCGGCCGGAGTGCTAGCCGGCGCAATCGCGTCGGGTTCCACCATGTTTCCTGATCCCGATCCCGAGCTGACGGAGCTCGAGAGACGGGGCAAAGTGGTGTTCAACCGCTCGTGCGCGCAGTGCCACGGTGGCGTCCTCCATCCCAGCGGATCGACGTCAGACGCTGGCATACCGCGCCCGATACGGGCGCGGTATCACAATATTCAGACTGCCTGCCCACGCCCGGCTTCCGACGGCTTCGCCCCTTGCCCACCGAGACTCGCACGCAATGCACGTCTCTATCGCGTCATGCTGGCCGACGGCAGCTATCAGTTTGTAACCACCTCCGATCCAGGCCGTCTGCTTCTCACCGGCCAACCCGCGGACCTCGGTGCCATGGACGTCACACAACTGCGCGGCATCAGCCGAACAGCTCCCTATTTCCACAACAACTCCGCAGCCACGCTCGAACAGGTGCTCGATCACTACGATGCGTTCTTCCGCTTTGTAGTGAGTCAGTTTGCCCCAGCCAACCTGCCGGCGATCGTGTCATCAAACGGCACCGTGGTAGATCGTGGATTCATCGCGCCGGAGGAGCGGCCCGCGCTGCTGGCCTATTTGAACAAACTGTAGGCGGGCACTTGCGACTACACCAGCGTTCGCTGAATTCGGCGACAGCTGGGCGAGCACGGACCCCGCCCGGCAGACTCAACCACCAGAGAGGAGAAGTGATATGACGAGCATCGCAGCAGCATGCATTCTTGCGCTTACGTTTTCCGGCGCCGTGATCTCGCAGGATGCGGTTAAGGACGCGGTGGCGGCGACCGAACGAGGTTTGCAGCTCATGAACCAGGGTCTTTATCGGGAAGCCGAAGAGCACCTTGTTCGTGCTCGTGAGATCACCGGTCCAGCCCAGCCCACGGCCGTCTACAACCTGGCATCCCTTTATCACCGGCAAGGACGGCTTCAGGAGGCGGAGCGGCTGCACAGGCTGGCGCTGGATCATGTCGAACGCATGCGTGGGCCGTTTGATCCGGCGGTTGCCGAGTCCTTGAACGAACTGGGCACGCTTTACCGTTCGCTCGGTAAGTATTCACGTGCGATTGACGTGCTTGAACGTGCCGTTCAGATCCTCGACCGAAATCCTCCCCAGAAGTTCGCCTGCTCTGTCCTCAACAATCTCGCAAACACATACGATGATCTCGGACAATATGCCGAAGCGAATAGCTTCGCTCGCCGGGCTTTTGCGCTCGCCGAATCCGCTAATTGCGAGGATCGCTCTGATTTGGGTTACATTCTGAACGGTCTCGGTGTCGCGTATCTGCGGCAGGGCCAATACAGGGAAGCGGAGACGGCGCTACGAGAGGCAGCCTCGACGTTTGCCGGTACGATCGGTTCGCAGCACCCGGACTATGCGCTGGTGCTGACGAATCTCGCGCTCGCGTACCAGCGCGAGGGGCGATTGCGGCAAGCAGTGCCCCTTCTCCAGTCGGCGACTGAAATTCTGGAGCGAACCTTCGGCAAAGAATCGCCGGCTCTCGCCAGCACCCTCTATGGCTATGCCGAGGTCATGAAGGGCCTCGGGCGAAAATCAGAAGCCCGACAGATGGAGCGGAGGGCCAAATCGATGGCGAGACCCAATGCCGGGACAATCGACATAAGAGCGTTGAGCGGCCGGCGCCGGAAATCGGAGTCCCGATGACTGTTTACTTTCGATGACTGCTTACAAGGTGGTGACCAATTGCACCGTCCGAATTCAGTGGAGCTTGCTCATGACTGGTGAGGGGCCACCGCCTCGCAGTTGTCGGGGCATGGCCGGGGCAAACTGCGGCCGCTGCGGATCAGAGTGAAGCGGTCGTGGTGATTTCTAAGAACGGGACGCGCCTCGGAATGGAGTATGCAGGAACTGGCCTGACGCCGCTCTTCGTTCACGGCGTCGGCGACCGCACCCGGTGGACGCCGATGTTCCGCTCCTGGCGTCGAAGTTCAGGGTTTGCGCGAGGGGGCCGGCGCGGGCCACCAAGCAAGCGGCGACCCGTCTGAGGACAGCCCGTTGAAGGGGGCCGAGGACGTGGCTGCGGCCGTGAGTTCACGCCCCGGACCGGTTTTCGTTTCGGGCACTCGTACGGCGGCGTCGCCGCTCTCGAAGCTGCGTTCCTGACCAACCGTATCGCCAAGCTGATCCTCTCGAGCCGCCGCTGCACGAACCGGCTGGCGAGAACCTCACGGTCACCGGCAGGGTTGAGGGAATGGTCAGGAACGGCGAGTTGGAACAGGCGCTCATCACGTTTCAGAGGGAGATCGTGAAGCAGTCGCCCGGGAAGATCGCCCGGATGACGGAGCGTCATCTCGACCGTCGCGGGGTTCAGGTACTCGGCCGGAGTGTTGAACCGCTCGATCTTCACCTCTTCCATCGCCGACAGTGCGGCGTTGTAGGTCTGGAACTGGACCTGCTTGACGCCCATCACGTTCACCGACGTCTGATTCGAGCGGGCACCGGTGATCATCACTCCCGTTCCGTCGTCGCCGAACACTCGTGAATAGTAGACTCCCGGCAGCGTCCGTGTTGCTTCGATCGCGGTAAGGCCAAATCCGTGCGCCGAGTTGGTGGGTCTCTGATCGAGGTACTGGAACGTCATGCCCGAGTCGATTTTGGCGTCTTCCGTGCGGATGACGGGAATCTGCCCTTCCACCGTGACTTCCTGCGCCACGTCGCCGACATCGAGCTTGATATGGATCCGAAGAGATTCGCGGTTCGCCAGGCGGACCTTCGTATTCGTATACGATTTGAACCCAGACGCTTCGGCCTTGACCATATACTCGCTCGGCTCCAAGTTCGGCAGTTCGTACAGGCCGGACTCGTTGGTCTGGGTGCTCCGGGTGAAACTCGTCCATTCGTTCGTCGCAGGCACTTTGACGTTGGGAATCCCAGCGCCAGAGGCATCGGTAACGGCTCCGGCCACCGATCCTTGCATGGATTGTGCGTGAGCCGAAATCGCCGCCAAGGCGCCGAATATCAGCGTCACCGCCACGCTCGAGCTCCTGCTCTCAGACCTCTTTCGATTCATGATCCACCTCGCGGCCATTCTGGCGGCTTGCCGCCTTGGTTTCAGGGCACCTCGAGTCAGTTGTGTATACAAGACTGTCGCCGATGGCGTCGACTGACCGGCCCAATACCCTGTCCGGTACGGCCATTCCGCAATCGATGACAGTTCTGCCCTTGGAAGGAAGGCCGCGAGAGTCGTCCCGCACGAAGGTCATATCGAATGTGCCCGGCGGCGCGGGGCGATACACGGTTGGCGGACATCCGCCCGGCGAGGATAAAATGGTGAGCCACTCAAAGGCGGCGCCTCCGTGTGGGCGCGTAGTTGAACCCAACGAAGATCAGAGAGATTTCGATGAAACCCAAAATATTGATTCCGATTGGTGATGCCTCGGAGGCTCTGGATACGGTGTATCCGATCTGGCGAGTGATCGAGGAAGGCTACGAAGCCGTGGTCGCCGGTCCCGAAAAGCGCATCTATCATCTGGTGATGCACGAGATTCCGCCGGGCTGGGACATCACGAAAGAGTCGCCGAGCTACCATTGGGCCACCGACGTTGCCTTTCGCGATGTCAACCCCGAAGAGTACGCGGGCATGTTCATCAGCGGCGGGCGGGCACCCGAATACCTCCGCTATGACAAAGATCTGATGCGGATCACCCGCCACTTCTTCGAGGCCCAGAAGCCCGTCGCGGTGGTTTGTCACGGGGCCGAGATCGTGGCGACGGCCGATGTCATCCGGGGGCGGCGTCTGGCAACAGTCGCCAAGTGCCAGTTCGATGTCGAGATCTGCGGTGGAACCTACGTGAACGGCCGGTGCGTTCGCGACGGCAACATGGTTTCCGGGCGCACATGGCATGACAATCCGTACTTCATTGGCGAGTGGATGCGAATGCTGAAGGACTATTTGGCGTCCGCTCGCTGAACAAATGGCCAGGCCCTGAAACGACCGGGCGTGCCGTGGAGGAAGCACGATGGAATCCATCACGAGAAGAACCTGGATGACCGCCGCTGGAGCTGCTGGCGCAGTGACGGCGGCGGTTGCACAGGTGACCGAGTCCCCGCGTGACCGCAAAGGCTCGCTGGTTCGCTTCGGCCGCACGGATCTTTTCGTATCGCGGCTGTGTCAGGGGACGGCGTTTCGCCAGGTAGCCCGCGATCCGGGCGATGCGATGGGGCAGAGGATTCTGCACCGGGCCCTCGACATCGGGATCAACTTCTTCGACACCTCGAACGCCTACGGCTGGGGCGGCGCGGAGATGGCGCTCGGCAAAGCGATCGCCGGCCGGCGCGACAAGCTGGTGATCGCGACCAAGGTTTCCCCAATCCAGAAACCCGAGGAGGGAAAACCATCCGCCACCTTGGCGCTCTCGCGCGACTACGTGATGACACAGGTGGAGGGGAGCCTCCGGCGTCTCGGAACGGACTACATCGACCTGTACCTCTATCACAGCCCCGACGGTAAGACGCCGTCGGAGGAACTGGTTCGAACCATGGACTCGCTGGTGCGAGCCGGCAAGATCCGCTATTGGGGCGCTTCGAATTTTTCGGCGAAGCAAATCGGCGAGTTTCTGGATCTGGGTTCGCGCGGAGGCCGTGCACCGCTGGCTGGCCTCGAAGACTACTACAACATCATCGCGGGCAAACGCCGCGATTTCATGGAAGGCGAGTTGTTTCCGCTGATTCGCCGCGGCCGGCTCGGATTGATGGCGTTCAGCCCGATCGCGGAAGGACGCTTGGCTCCCGGGCGCGAAGTGGATCGGAGCAAGCCGTGGGCGCCCGTGGTGGATGCGCTCGACAAGGTGGCGCGCGAGCTCGAGGCGACCCGGCCTCAGGTGTGTGTCGCGTGGGTGCTTTCGCACAAAGAGGTCACGAGTGTGCTTGCGGGTGCCGAGCGTCCGGAACATGTAGACGACAATCTTTCCGGAACGCGCCTCACGCTGCCGCCCGATGCGCTGGCTGCTCTGAACGCGGCCAGCGACGGGCTTCGCGGAGTGGACACCAGTGGGCGTTGAGTCCACGGGCACGATCACGCGGCGGCAGAGCGTTGCCTCCATGGCGGCGCTTCTGGCGCAAAGCAATGCCGCTCCGGCGCCAGGAATCGTCGATGCGCATGTTCATGTCTGGAGCGCCGATACCGGGAAGTATCCGCTGGCCCCGGGCTTCACGGCCAAGGATCTCTGGTCGCCCAGTTTCACAGCCGAGGAACTGCGCCTGCATGCTGACGCCGCTGGTGTGCGCCGTATCAATCTGGTGCAGATGACGTGGTATGGGCTCGACCACAGCTACATTCTCGACCTGATCGCCACGGATCCGCGGCGCTATTGCGGAACGGGAATCGTGCCTGCGATGTCCGATGCCGCCGGTCCGAGCCCGGATCAGGCCATGGTCGAACTTTCCAAGAGGGGCGTGACCGCGTTTCGTGTTCGCGGCAAGAGCACCCGGCCACCGCTGCCGGAGATGACGCGATGGATGGATCACCCGGGCTACGGCAAGATGTTCGCGGCCGGAGCGAAGCACAACCTGGCGTTGAGCTTTCTGATGAGTCCATCGGACCTGCCGGAGTTGGATCGTATGTGCACGCGCTTTCCGGAAACGCCCGTGATCATCGACCACTTCTGCCTAATCGGGAGGCAGGGCTGGTTCGACGAAGGAGAAGTTGCGGCGCTGGTTCGCATGGCACGGCATGAACGGGTGATGGTCAAGTTCGGAGGCTTCTATGCTCTCGGCGGGAAGCAGCCGCCGTACCTGGACATGCTGCCGCTGATCCGCCGGCTGGTGGATGCCTTCGGTCCGAATCGCTGCATGTGGGAGAGCGACGCGCCCATGCAGGCGAAGCCGCCCCACACGTATGCGGCCGCGGTGGCGGTCATTCGCGATCACGCCGATTTTCTGAGTGCCTCCGACAAGCACCGGATTCTGACGAAGACCGCCGAAGATCTCTTCTTCCAGAGGTAGACTTCATCCATGAAGCCCGATCCCACGATCTCACGACGAGAACTGTTCGGCGCGGGTGTCGCGGCCGCGCAACGCTCTGGGCCGAAGCGGCCGAAGATCGCCGCGGTGGTGACGGAATACAGGAAGTGGTCGCACGCGCAGCACATCGTGGACCGCTTTCTCGACGGCTATGGCTGGAACAACCGCCACCATCGGCCCGCAGTGGATCTGGTGTCGCTCTACGCCGATCAGGTGGGCCCCAACGACCTGAGCCGCGAGCGCGCCACGCGGTTCCCGTCGATGAAGATCTACAAGACGATTCCCGAGGCGCTGACCCTCGGCGGCAGCAGTCTCGCGGTGGACGGAGTCATTCTCATCGGAGAGCATGGCAAGTATCCGGTGAACGAGAAGGGGCAGACGCTTTATCCGCGTTACGAGTTCTTCCGCCAGATCGTGGACGTGTTCCGCGCCAGCGGGCGCTCGGTACCCGTGTTCAACGACAAGCACCTTTCCTGGAACTGGGAATGGGCCCGCGAGATGGCGGAGACGGCTCGTGACATGGGCTTCCCGTTCATGGCCGGATCGTCGGTGCCGCTCGCGTTCCGCATTCCGGATGTCGATGTTCCGCTAGGCGCGGAGATCGAAGAGGCGGTGACAATCGGAGTCGGCGGCGTGGACAGCTACGATTTCCACGTGCTCGAATCGCTGCAGTGCATGATCGAACGCCGGCGGGGCGGCGAGACCGGGGTGGCCGCCATTCACGCAATCAAGGGCGATGCGGTATGGAAGGCGATGCGCGCCGGTTCGTTCGCGGCGGGCGGTTGGGATCCGGAACTGTTCGAAGCGTGTCTGTGCCGCAGTCACGATCTCGGGCAGCCGCGCAAGGGCTTCAATCATGTTCTTCCCACGCTCGACGAGATTCCGAAGCTGGTCCCGAATCCGGTTGCCTACCGAATCGAGTATCGAGATGGGCTGAAGGCGGCGATGCTGCTGCTCGAAGGGCTCGCGAATCCCTTTCACTTCGCCGCGCGGATCAAGGGGCAGAAGGAGCCGCTATCGGCCTACTTCCTGCTGCCTGGGCGCGGAGTCGATAACGGCGGCACGGAAGCGCCTTTCTTCAATCCGCTGGCCTATGCAATCGAGAAGCTGTTCCTCACCGGCAAGCCCGTTTATCCTGTCGAGCGCACGCTCCTCACCACCGGACTCACGGCAGCCGGTGTCGAGTCGCTCTGGCAAGGACAGAAACGCATCGAAACTCCGCATCTGGCGATTCGCTATCAGGCGCCCCGCGAGCCTTTCTATTGGGGAGCGCGGACGTTCCCGCCCTCGGCTCCGGGCTACGGTGGACGCAACATTCCGGTGACCGGAACGCGGAAGCGTGTCGCCATCGTCGCCACGATCTGGACCTATCTTTCTCACTCGCAGCACATCGGTGACCGGCTCATCGCCGGCTATCCGGAGAACGGCCGCTGGCACAAGCCGGCGGTCGATGTCGTCTCGCTCTATGTCGATCAGAAGCCCGAGAACGACGACAGCGGAAGGCGCGCCCGCGAATCCGGATTCACTATCTACTCGACGATCGCCGAGGCGCTTCGCCGCGGAGGGGACAAACTCGCGGTGGACGCCGTCCTGATCATCGGCGAGCACGGCAACTACCCGCGCAACGACAAAGGACAAGTTCTCTATCCGCGCTACGAGTTCTTTCAACAGGTGACGGAGGTGTTTCGCAAAGACGGCCGCGCCGTGCCGGTGTTCAACGACAAGCACCTTTCCTACAGCTTCGAGAAGGCGAAAAAGATGGTCGAAGCCGCGCGTGAACTGCGCTTCCCGATGCTGGCCGGATCATCGGTGCCGGTGACATGGCGCTTGCCCTCGATCGAACTTCCGTTGGATTGCCGGGTCGAGGAGGCCCTGATGGTGGGCACCGGATCGTCCGACGCGCACGACTTTCACGCACTCGAAGGGCTCCAGTGCATGGTGGAACGGCGGCGTGGCGGAGAGACGGGCGTGAAGCGGGTACAACTGATCGAAGGCGATGCGGTTTGGGCGGCGGGCAAGTCCGGACTGTGGTCCGAGCGCCTGCTCGAAGCGGCGCTCTCCAACGCCACTTCGCTTCGGGGATTGACGCTCGAGGACGGCCGAACGCAGGATCTGACGCGGAATGGCGAACTGCCCCGGCTGGTTCCCAACCCGGCGGCATACGTGATCGAGTATCGCGATGGGTTGCGCGTCACGCTGCTGTGGTTGAACGGCGCGCTTTCGAACTTTCTGTTCGCTGGACGCGTGAATGGCTCAATCACATCCACGCAATTCTTCATGGGACCGGGACCCAACGTCACCTACTCGGCTTGCCTCGGTGCGGGAATCGAGGAAATGATCCAGACCGGCATCGCGCCCTATCCGGTGGAACGAACGCTGCTGGTGAGCGGGATACTGGAGCGGTGCCTGGAGTCCAAGATTCGCGGCCACCAGCCTCTGGACACACCTGAACTGGACGTCCGCTACCGGGCGCCGAAGCGAGCCCAGTTCGGACACACCTGAGCGGGACAAAATGTCTCCGATCCCGTATACATCTCGCTGAACGGGTTCGGCTCTTTGGCATAATGGAGCATCCATGAGTTCCCACGACACCACCCGGCGCGCCGTTCTCGGCGCGAGCCTCGGTGCTTCGGCGCTGATGGCGGCGCAGGATTCCGCGGCCCCGGCCGTGTCACGGGTGCCCGCCTATCGCATCATCTACAACTGGGACGGCGCGCCGCACGGATATTCGGAGTATCCGCAGACTCTCGATCAGTTTCTCGACAAGACCTTCGCGCCGATGAAGAACACACAGGTGGACGCGCATTTCTGGTGCACCGGCGAACACGAGGCCAAGTGGCGTCCGACGCGGATGGAGTTCACGGGCGAGCCCGAAGACCGCCGCTATGACTCGGCGGGATCGATGCGCCACAACGAGGGCATCCGCGCCATGTACGACCGGGGCGAAGATCCCTACGGTGCCATGGTCCGCCGGGGCCGGGAACTGGGGATTTCGGTTTGGGCTTCGGTCCGAATGAACGACAACCACTTCGACGGGCTCCAGCCCTCGGAGATGCGCGACACGGTGATGTCCGGACTCACGCGGCTGCGCAAGCAACATCCCGAATGGTGTCTGGGAGCCAAGAACACCCCGAAATGGTTTGCCGCAAGTTGGAACTTCGCCGTGCCCGAAGTCCGCGAGCATCGCCTTCAACATGTCACCGAGGTTGCCAAGCTGGCCGATTGGGACGGGATCGAACTCGACTGGCAGCGTCATGCGTTTCATCTCCCGATCGCCGACGCGGAACGCCTCCGCTACACACTGACCGATTTGCAGCGTGCGATTCGCCGCATGACGAATCAGATCGGGCGCGAGCGCAGGCGCCCATTTTACCTCGCGGTTCGGGTGGCCACGACGCTCGAATCGTGCAGGCGCATTGGCTACGATCTGCCACTTTGGGTCAGGGAGGGTCTCTGCGACCTGGTGATCGCCGGCGGCGGCGCCGGAACCGATCCGGGTACCGGCGTCGAGGAGTTCCGAACTCTCTTGCGGGGAACGCCGATCCGCTTTTACCCAGGATTCGACGGAGGGTTCTGGGGCCAACACAGTGGACTGACCGCTGACTGGAATCACGCTTGGGTGCGGGCCGCCGCCCAAGGATTCTGGGCGCGCGGCGCCGACGGCATGTACGTCTTCAACTGGCACGCCAACGAGCGCGGGCGTCGCCCTTTGCTCACCACGATCGGGTCCAAGGAGACTCTGCGGAAAACGAACAAGGCATACATGAGCCTGCATCGCCACGTGGGAGCGGAAGACGGTCAATGGGGCGGCGCCGACCTCAACGACAGGATCCACGGCGAAACGCCCGTCGAACTGCTGAGAACTCTGACCGGAGATGGCCCGGAGTTTCATGTCCGCGTGTTCGAGCCGGAAGCCAACGCCACGTCGGTCGAATTGCAGATCGAGGTTGATCACCTTACGCCAGACGACAAAGTGAAGTTCACTTTGAACGGCACCGAGTTGGGCGCACCAACGGTGAAGTACGCGACCGGTGGTGAGGACTCTCCCGCCGATGTGGCCGAATCCGCGTGGCTCGTGTGGAAGCTGCCCGCCAAAGCCGCGCTCGCGGCCGTGCATACGGTGAAGGCGGTGCTGCTCGAGCGGCATCCGCGTGTTCGCGTGCCGCTCGTCGTGCGGCACGTCGAAATCCACGTGCGGTATTCGTAGGCAGGCGCTATCGGCGGGTAAAACGATGCCTGTGCCAAAGGAGACGCAAGCGATGAAGCGGCGGAATTTTCTCACGAGTTCGACCGGTGGAGTGGTGGCGTTGGGAAGCGCGGCGGACTGCGCGGTGCAAGCGCAAGCCCCGCCGGCCGGGCCCAAGGTCCGGCCGCGGATCATGTTCTACCACGATGGGCGCCATCCGCTGATCTACATGTACGAGCCACCGATGCAGAAGGAGGAGTACGAATCGGCCGTCGACGAACTGGCTGGCACTCCCGTGCAGGCGATCATGTTCGGCTTGGGCGACGGACGCACGGTGCTGCATGACACCAAGGTTGGCGAGCTCTGGGGGCATCGCGTCAACAAGTGGCCCCACCCAATCTTCCGCCGCGCGCATCAGAACGCCCGGATGATGATCGATGCCGGGCATGATCCGCTGCGAGTCGTCTGTGAACGTGCCCATCAGAAGGGCATGCTCGTCTATCCCACTCTGCTCATGCAACTGGGTTCCGGCAGCGAAGAGGACACGCGAACGTCGAACTTCCGGCTCCGGAACCGCCACCTCGAAATCGGGGCGCGCGGGGGCATCGATCCGTCCTTTCCGAAAAGCGCGCTGCAACTGGCGGACTACAACCAGCCTGAGGTGCGCCGAGAAAGGTTCGCGTTGATCGACGAGACCCTGAAGCGCTACCCCGTCGACGGCTTCGAACTGCAGCTCAACTATGGATCCCGGTATTTCCGTCCGGACGAACTCGATGAAGGACGCAAGATGATGACCGAGTGGATCGCCGGGATCTACCGCGCCGTGATCGCCAGCGGTGCCGGACGCGAGTTGGTGGTGCGCGTGCCCGGCAGTCTCGAGGGCTGCTGGTCGATCGGGCTCGACGTGCGCGAGTGGATGCGGCGCAAAATCGTCGAGGTGGTGGTTCCGCAGATCTTCGGTGGGCCGGAGCGCATCGATCCGGCGTTCGACGTTCGTGCGTTCGTGGAGGCCGCCAAGGGAACCGGCACGCGAATCCACCCGGCGCTGCAAAGTGACGTGGACTCCGATCGCGTGCAGACCGCGCCGATCGAGATGGTTCGCGCGGCGGCCTGCAATTATTGGGCGCAGGGCGCCGACGGTCTCTATCTGGCGCACTGGTTCAACCGCTGGCCTTATCAGGCGCCGTTCTACGAGATCCTCCGGGAGTTGCCTCATGCCGACATCATGGCTCCGAAGGACAAGTTCTACTCGCTGCCAACGGTTTCTTACCGGTATCCGGATTTGGCCGATGGCCTCGAGCCCGGCATGTCCGTGCAACTGCCGAAGACCTTGGCCGAGGGCCGGACGGCGTCCGTAATGTTCCCCGTTTCCGACGACTTGAAACGGTGGGCGAAGGTTGGACGCGTTCACGAAGTTCTGCTGCGGGTCCGGTTGACCAATACGACCGAACTCGATCGCTACGAGTTCCGGTTCAACGGCAACGTGCTGCCTCCCGAAGGGCACCGGCGAATCAACGAGACCTACAAGATGTCGGCGCCACGTTATCGCGTGAACGGCTATTGGTACATCTGGCGGCTCGACGAAGCCCACTGGCCCGAAACGGGCGGCAACAGGTTCGACGTCACGCTCACACGGCGCGATCCGGATCTGATTCCCGAAATCTCGCTGCGCGATGTGGAGCTGGAAATCAAATACAAGATGGGCAAGAATTTCCATCGCGGCCAGGACCCCGATCTCGGCCCGGCGCAGGGAAGTTCGCCCAATTGATCCGAACGGAGCCTGCTTCATGAACAGACGCAATTTCTTCGCGGGGGCAGCCATGCTGCCGGGCGCGGCCGCGGCGCAAACACAACCGGCGGCGGGAAAGAAGAAGTATCGGGCCGGAGTCATCGGACTCGGATGGACAGGGCTGCTCTACGATCTCGCCGAGCGCGCGGGCGACAAGTTCAGCGTGGACGACATCAACCGCCCGACACCCGAACTCGATATGAAGCGGCGCCGTTACCACCACGATCATCCCGGCGAAGAAGGGCTCCCGCAGTCGTATTCGGTGGCGCTGGCCGATCGGCCCGACGTGGAACTCGTGGCCGGCGCGGAGCGCGATCCGAAGCGGCTCGCCGTATTCGGGGAGCGCTTCGGTTTGAAGGCTCTCTACACCGACGCGCTCGAGATGATGAGGAAAGAACAACTCGACATCGTGGCCGTTTGCACGAACACGAAAGGCCGCTCGTTCCTCACCGTCAAGGCCGCGGAGATGGGCGCCAAGGGAATCGTGGCCGAAAAACCGATGTGTCACACGCTCGCCGAAGCCGACGCGATGGTCAAGGCCTGCGCGGACCGCAAGATTCCGCTGAGCGCCGGAGCGATCACGACAACGCATCCATCGTTCGGCCGGGCCAAGCAACTGGTTCGGGACGGTGTGATCGGAGAGTTGGTTTCGATCGAGACCAAGGGTGTCGGGGCGCAACACCAGAACTGGGCCTACTTCGTCGATGGGGCGATCGCATGGGTCGCGGGCACCGGCGACAAGCCAAGGCGGGAGAGCGGCAGCGACGAGTTCCCGGGCCAGGGCTTGGCGGTCACGCGCGAAGGCCTGGTGATTCATTTTCGGCACGGCGCACCCTCAGTCAGGCTCAGCGGCACCAAGGGCGAGATCACGTTCGATCACTACCACTGGACCCTGCAGGTGGAACTCGATACTCCCGCCGGACGGCAGCGCGTCGAAACTCCGTGGCCCGATCCGCAATTCGTGCCGCCTTATCATGCGGTGTACACGATCGATGACGTGATCGCTTGCATGGATGGGCGGATGGACGAGCCGAAGAACTCCGGCCGCCGGGTCGCGATGGCGATGGAAGTCGAGATCGCGATGAAGGAATCGTCCCGGCGCGGCGGCGCCAAAGTTGAACTGCCGCTGGCCGGCCGGTCGCTTGGACTGAACTACGACTGGTTCCGGTAGGCAGTCCTCGGGCGGTTGACTCCGGCGGCCGCGCCGGGTATCGTCTTTCCGTGCGCCAACACAGATTTACGACGACCCGCAGGACGTTCCTCGGCGGAGCCGCCGCCACCTCGGCACTAGTGGCCGCTCCCGTCACCAGGATCACGCAGGGCAAAGGATTTGCCGCTGATACTTCGCGCAAGAATCTTCACCAAAGCCAGCTCTTCCTCGACGAAACATGGATCGAAGAGACGTACCGCCTGGAGCGGTCATGGGAGGCGGCGGAGATCTTTCCAGAACCGATGCTGAAGCCGGAAACGCCATGGGAAGGCTATCAGATCGTGATTGCAGGCGGATCGGTCCATCGCGTGGGCAACGAGTGGCGGCTCTACTACATGACCTACAACCGCCCCGATCCGATGCGGCTGTGCATGGCCGTCAGCCGCGATGGGATGCGCTGGGAGCGGCCCAATCTGGGGCTCCATGAATATGCTGGCAACAAAGCGAACAACATCCTGTGGATGCCGCCGGGCGAGCAGTCCTTCACCGCGTGCACTGTCTGCCATGACGCCGCCGATGCCAATCTTCCCTTCAAGTTCATGTTCTATGCCGCCGGCGGTGGAAAGCCGGCAGGAACGTACGTCGGATTCAGCAAAGACGGGATCGAGTGGAACATGCGGCCCGAACCGGTGCTGACCATGAGCGGTGACCAGACCAACCTCATGGGTACGCGCGACCATCGCGGGAAGTTCGTCGCCTACCTACGCCACAAGTTCATGCTGCAGCGCCATCGCGCGCGCAGCATCTGGCGCAGCGAAAGCGACGACTTCATCAACTGGACGGAACCCGAACCGATCATCCGGCCGGATCTGCAGGACGATCCAAACACCGAACTGTACGGCTTCACCGGATTTCCTTACGGCGACATGTATCTGGGGTTGGTCGAACGATGGATGGGCAATCCGGACGTCTTCGAGATCCAGCCTGCGTGGAGCCACGACGGTGGCACCTGGCATCGCCCGGCCGTACGCAAGCCCCTCATTTCGCCGAAGTATCCGTGGAACGAACGTTGGAACAGCACGGTGAACACCGCGCCGATTCGGGTGGGCAACATGCTCCGCTTCTATTTCGGCGGACGCAGCCGCGCCCACGGCCAGGAACTCGGACAGACGTACGGCGCGGTGGGAATGGCGGTGATCACGGACGGACGCTTCGCCGCTATCCGAGCCGACTTCAAAGAAGGCCAGTTGGTCACCAAGCCGATGACGTGGCCGGGCGGTGAGCTGATCGTCAACTGCAACTACACGCGTTACCAACAAGGTTTCTACAACGCCGGTGGCGGGTCGATCGAGATCGAGGCTCATGACGAAGGGGGCAACCCGATTCCGGGCTTTTCCGGCGATCAGCGCGCGAAGTTCAACCGCGTGCATCCATTTCCATGGTCGGAGGAAGAGCGCCCCGTACGGTGGGCGAATGACCGGTCCCTTCGCGAACTCGCAGGCCGGCGCATCCGGTTGGTGTTTCTGCTGAAGGACTCGCGGTTGTACTCATTCCGCGCGAAATCAGCCTGAGTGCCTTCCGCCCGAGCGGCAGCTTTGGCCAGGGGATTGACAACATCACGGCGCAGTGTATACATTAAGCAAGACAGAATCCGGCTTGCAAATGAGAGGTGTACCCGTGTCGAGAAAGAGATGTTTCATCCTTGGCGCACTGATGTCGTGCTCTTCGCTTGGTTGGGCGCAATCGCCGCTGTCGAAAATCGTCGGTACGGTGACCGATCCTTCTGGCGCCGCCGTGGTGGGCGCCAAAGCGACCGCCCGAAACGAAGGTACGGGGTTCTCGGCGTCAGCGTCGACCGACGTGCGTGGATACTATGAGGTTGACAAGATCCCCGATGGCACGTATACCGTGGCAGTCGAACTTGCCGGGTTTCGCACCCACCGGCAGGCCCGGATCGTGCTGGAGACCCGCCAGACGCTGCGGATCGATGTCGTGTTGACAGTCGGAGATCTCAGTCAGCAGGTGGAGGTCACCGGGCAGGCGCCCGTGGTGACCACCGACTCCGGTCAGGTCAGCAGCGGCCACTTCAACCGCAAGGCCATCAACAACAACTACCTGCCGCAGATCTCGAACGTCTATGTCGCCACAGCGGGCGCGCTCTCTCCATCGTTCCAGGGGTTCCAGGGGGTCGGTACCACCGCCGCGCAGAACAAGACCACCGTCGACGGCGTCGAGATGAACAACTTCTTCCTCAACGTGGAGACGCTGCAGGAAGTGAAGGTCCTGACCAGCGGCAATTCCGCCGAGTACGCGACGCCGATGGTCATGGATTTCGCAACGCAAAGCGGAACCAATTCCATCCATGCGAAATTTCTGATGCAACTCGGCAATCCGGCGATGAACGCGCTCGGCCCGAACAATCGCGTACGCGGGCCAGGGTATCCCACTAATCGCGACCAGCTCTGGTCGGTGTCCGGCCCGGTTCGAATCCCGGGGATCTACAACGGCAAGGACAAAACGTTCTTCTACGTGGACCGCTATTGGCTCAATCAGGTGACATACGTACAGGGCGGAAGCCCGACGACCATTGCGCCTGAACGCATCCGCGCGGGCGATTTCTCTTTCCTGTCCGCCAGCCGGTTCCGCACCGGTACGCTCATGGATCCATCCACCGGCACTCCGTTTCCCGGCAACCGGATTCCAGCGTCGGCGATCAGCGGCGTCTCGGCGAACTTCATGAAGCTGCTCCCGGCCACCAACTTCCCGTCTCAGAACCCGGCCAACGATGGTCCGAACTTTCTGCTGGGCCTCGGAACTCCGACGGGCTCTTCAACTGGCTCGAACTTCTCCGTCAAGATCGATCACCAGATAACGTCGAAGGACCGCATCGGCTGGGCGTCGACATGGCGGCGCGCCTACTCGACCAGTGATCGAAGCGGTTACAACTTCTGGTGGCTCGGCAACAACTGGCCGAGCAATAGCCAGCGGGTCTATTGGACCCGCGTGATTCGCCCGAACATGGTCAACGAGTTTCGCGCGGGAATCGAACGGAAGGACGAATTCGAAGCCACCGATCCGAACACGCCGTTCCCGAGTGGATTCTCGACTCAATACAAAGGCAACGGCCTCACCCTGCTTCGCGGACTCGGCTTTACCTGGCTGCCATCGCTCGACCCCACTACCTCCGCCAGCCTGCCTGTCATCAACATCCCGGGATTCTCCACGGGGTTCGATTTCGGATTCACCGGCGGATATGACTATCGCGTAGACACCCGGAACATCACCGACAACCTCTCCTGGGTAAAGGGCGCGCACAGCTTCAAGATGGGCGGCGACCTTCGGCCGGCGTACAACCAAACGATCAAGTGGGGCCAAGCGACCGCGGGCCGGTTCGACTTCACGGGCCGGTTCTCGGGCCATCCGTACGGAGACTTTCTGCTCGGGGTTCCGGACAATGCGGCGCGGGCCGGCGTCACTCCGCGTCCTTATCGTGAGCAGATTTGGGGCGGCGTCTACTTCCAGGACAACTGGCGCGTGACGCAACGCCTGAATCTCGAACTCGGGTTGCGATTCGAGCACAACGGACTGGCCTACGAGAAGAACAACATGATGTCGAACTTCGACCCGGCGACAGGTAGTTTGGTGGTGCCTGTGGAGGCGACTCGCGCGTTGATCAGTCCGGCATTTCCTTCGTCGATTCCGATCAAGACCGCCGCGGAGGCAGGCTTCCCGTTGCGTCTGCGGAACAGGCCGCAATTCCATTGGTTCCCCCGCCTCGGGTTCGCCTACCGGCCCGGGTTCGTGTCGAAGTCCGTGGTTCGCGGCAGCTTCGGGTTCTTCTCCGTTCCTCCGTCTTGGGAAGCCGGCGGCGGCGCCTGTTGCGCGCAAGATGGAAGCGCCATGGCGACGCGAGTCCCGTTCGCCCTGGACGAGGCGTTCAGCAACAGCTACAGTGGCGGGCGCCCAGCGTTCTCCTTCCCATTCCCGTTCCCGCAGGCATTCGGAGCGACGGGACAGACGGCGCTCGGAGTGGACAAGAACTTCCCGTTCGGTTACACGGCCAATTGGAACCTGACCGTGGAGAAGGAAGTTCTCGCGGACACGGCACTGAGGGTCAGCTACCTCGGAGTGAAAGGCACCAACCTCCCCTATCAGTCCTACATCAGCCCCGCCATCGGCCAAGGCGCGCTCTATCCGCGGTTCAGCCGGGTGACGATGGTGAGCGCGGGAGGAAACCTCAGCTACCAGGGCATGGAAGCGTCGTTGAAGCGGCGATTCTCGGCGGGCATGCAGTTCGAAGTCTTCTATTCGTGGGGGCACAAACTCGGCTTGCCGAGCGTGCTGCGGCCTTGGAGGGAAACCGATTTCGGCGACTACATCGAAGATGCCCGCAACCGGGAACGTGACTACGGCCGCCAGCCCGATTGGGCCGATCAACGGTTCAGCATCTCCCATGTCGTGGAATTGCCGTTCGGACGCGGAAGGCGCTTCCTCTCTTCCATTCCTCGAGCGGCGAACTACGCGATCGGCGGATGGGCATTGAGTGGCTGGTGGTGGTTCGACACCTGGAAGCCGATCACCCCGGTGGTTGCCGGACAGGACCCGCTCGGGCTCGGCCGCAACATCCGGGCGTCGGTCGTGCCTGGGTGCAACCCGAACATCGCCCCTACACTCGGAGCGATCTACAACACTGCCTGCTTCACGCGGCCGACCGCGGGACAGTACGGCGATGCCGCCTACAACGTGATCCTGCCCAAATCCTGGGTAGGCCTCGGGCAGAACAACGTGGCACTGTACAAGGACATTCCACTGTTGTTCACCGAGAGCGCCATGCTTCGGATCGGCGGGAAGTTCGTCAACCTCTTCAATCATCCCTGGCTGACGCAAGCTGGCGGAAGCAACATCATTACTGGTGGAACAGCGGGCAGGGGCGCCATGACGGGTGCTCGAACCGTTCGAATCGAGGCTAAAATCGAATTCTAGTTCCCGGATGACGGCAACGGGCTCAGCAGGCCGAAGTGTACTCGACCGGATCGAACGGCTGGGCAACCGGCTGCCCGATCCGGCGATCCTGTTCGTTTGGGTGCTGGTGCTGACGTGGGTGGCGTCGGCGCTCCTGGCTCCGGCGGCGTTCGCGGAGTTAGATCCGAGAACAAAGCAGCCGATTCGCGTCGTAAGCCAATTGACCGGGCCGGCCATCGTCGCCTTTCTGGGCCGAATGGTCCGCACCTTCATGGAGTTTCCGCCGCTCGGCACCGTGCTGGTGATTCTGCTTGCCACGGGCGTGGCCGAGCACAGCGGGCTCTTCTCGGCGGCGATCCGCGCGCTGCTGCGGCGCACCTCACCCCGGCTTCTGACTCCGATGCTGCTATTGGTCGCGATCCTGAGTCACTCGGCGGGCGACCCCGGTTATGCGATCGTGATTCCGGCTGGCGGGGCGATGTTCGCTGCTTCCGGGCGGCATCCACTGCTCGGAATCGCGGCCGCTTTCGCGGGAGCGGCGGGCGGCTTTAGCGCCAGTTTCCTGCCTTCGTCGCTCGATCCGCTGCTGCAGGGATTCACGCAACAGGCGGCGCGGATCATTGATCCCGCCGCCGAAATCAATCCGCTGTGCAATTGGGGCTTCATGAGCGCCTCTGCTCTGTTCCTGATCGGAGTGGGCTGGTTCGTCACCGATCGCGTCGTCGAGCCCCGGCTGGCGGGTGTTGCCGCCGATGGTGAACAGGCCGATGCGTCGATGATCCGAGAGGTGTCGGCCAGTGAGTCGCGCGGGCTGCGATCGGCCGCATTGGCGGCCTTGGCGATCACGGCAGTTGTCGTGCTCGCTTGCTGGCCCGCGAGTTCGGCACTGCGCGCGCCAGATGGCAGCCTGGTGACTCCCGCCGCACCGCTGATGCAAATGGTTGTGCCGATCCTCTTTTTTCTGCTGCTCGTTCCGGGCATCGCCTACGGGTGCGCGGCGGGCACGGTGACCAACCATCGCGACGTGGTCCAGGCGATGACGAAAGGAATGGCCGGCATCAGCTACTACGCCGTCATGGCGTTTTTCGCCGCGCAGTTCACCGCCGCCTTCACGCAATCGAACCTCGGCCTGCTGATCGCGATCAAGGGCGCGCGCGCGCTCGAGGCGTGGCAGTTACCGGCACGGATGACGGTTGGCGGAATCATCCTGCTCACCGCCGCGATCAATCTGCTGATCGGCTCGGCTTCGGCGAAATGGGCGCTGCTCAGTCCGATCTTCGTACCGATGCTGATGGCCGTGGGACTTTCACCAGAACTCACGCAGGCGGCGTTCCGCGTGGGCGACTCGAGCACCAACATCATCACGCCACTGATGCCGTTCTTCCCCCTGGTTGTCCTTTATGCGCGCCGGTACAGCAAGGATGCGGGAACTGGGACGGTCATCTCCCTGATGCTGCCGTACTCGATCGCGTTCCTGGTGGTCTGGAGTCTCCTGCTCGCAGTATTCTGGACCTTTCAACTGCCGCTCGGTCTGCAGGCTGGTTACACGTATTCCCGATGAACGAGGTGAAACACTTTGCTGCTTGCTGAACTTTCCTGGCCCGCTGTGAACGCGTTGCCGCGCGACATGCCCGTGATCATGCCGATCGCGGCGCTCGAACAACACGGGCCGCATCTGCCATTGTTCACCGACAGTTTCCTGGTGGGCGAGGTCGCAAGGCGAACCAACGAGGCGCTCGGGGACCGGGTGCTGCTAGCGCCAGTGACGTGGCTCGGCAATTCGCATCACCATCTCGATTTCGCGGGCACGATGACCGCGGCGCCGCGTGTCTACCTCGACATGCTGCGGACGATGATCGATTGCGTCTTGCACCACGGCTTCAAGCGTATCGTGCTGCTCAATGGACACGGCGGAAACAGCGTGCCGGGGCAGCAGGTCCTTTACGAAGTGCGTCAGCATCATCGCGATCGCGATGACTTGTTGCTGCTGCTGGCCAACTACTGGGCGCTCGGATCCGATCCGGCGCAGTCGATTCCCGGTTTGCGGCACAGAATCGAACATGCGTGCCAATGGGAGACGTCGATGATGATGCGCCTGCGCCCGGATCTCATCGGCGATTACAAGAGCGCGGCCAAATTTGAATGGGGGAACCCGTTTCAGCCCGCCACGCGCGCCTGGACCATGCCCGACGTCTCGCCGGAAGGGCACGTCGGTGAACCGGCGCTGGCGACGGCTGAGATCGGCGAGGCGCTCCTGCAGACGTTCGCGGGCGACGTGGCTGCGTTTCTGAACCGAGTGATCGCATGGGGCGGAAGGAGTTGGAACGGATGACACGAATGATTTCGCGGCGCGGACTCTTCGCCGCTGGCGCGGCGGCTTTTTCGCCTCGCGCTCTCCGCGCGCAGGAGCGCGCCAACGCGGCTTTCCCGAGGCTGAAGGTCGTCGATATCGAAGAGCACCGGATCCAGGTTCCGTGGGCGGATTTCCAGAAGTACGAGATGATGCACTTCTACGGCCCGAGCAGCCGGGTCATCTATGTCGTGCGCACCAATAGCGAACTCATCGGACTCGGCGAAGCCGGGGACCCGGAGCCGAACGACACCCTGCGGAAATACATCGGAACGAGTCCGTTCGACTGGGTGGCGGACGAGACGAGCAAGGCGCTCGGCACCGCGATGTACGACTTGATGGGAAAGGCGGCCGGAGTCCCGGTCTACAAGTTGATCGGGCCCAAGTACCGCTCGTTCGTTCCTTGCGCCGCCTGGCACGTATCGACTTCTCCCAAACGCATGGCTGCCGCGGTGAAGCACCTGGCCAGCATCGGCTACACGTGGATGAAGTATCACCTCTCGCCGTTCGAGAACGTGATCGACCAGATGGAGGCGATGCAGGCTGTCGCGCCCAAGGGGTTCAAGGTTCACCACGACTTCACGATGGGCGGGTCGGACGACCATGTATTCGAAGTGCTCCAAAAGATCGAGAAGTATTCGATCGCGGGTGCCTTCGAGGACCCGCTGGCGGAGCGCGACATCAAGGGTTACGCCGAGCTTCGCGCCAAGTGCCGCCTGCCGATCCTGTACCATCATTCACCGCTCGGCGCGGGCTTCGAGACGCAGCATCGCGCGGCCGACGGCTACATACTCGGCAATAGCTCGATCGGAGCGGTGATGCGGCACGCGGGTCTGTTCGCGATGCTCGAGACACCCTTCTCGTGGCAGAACACCGGCGGCACCATCACGCGGGCGATGACGCTCCACATGCAGGCCGCTTGCAAGACCGCGTATCTGCACTTCAACAACGACACCGAATCCTGGAGTGCCGACGTGGTGAAGGAGCGGCTCGAACCGGTCAACGGATTGATTCGGGTGCCCGAGACTCCGGGCTTGGGACTGACGCTCGACCGCGGGGAGCTCGAGCGGCTGAAGAAGTTGCAACTGCCCGCGCAACCGAAGTGGATCATCAAGACTCGATTCGCTAACGGCGCCACGATGTACAACATCGGCGACACCCGCTCGCCGATCTTCATGGTTCGCCCGGATACACGGCGGTTGGCGACGCTCAGCTACGATGCGCCCGTTACCACCGAATACTGGGACCCGGATGGATCGCCGGCGTTCCGGACGATGATGGGCCGGCTCGAAAAGGACGGGATGGTCCTCGAGCGGGCATGATGTTGCGACGGACGTTCGTGGGGTCCGCCGTGGCGATGGCTGCCGCCGCGGCGCCGTTCAAAAAGCGGCGGACCATGTACTTCAACGACGCCCGCCATTTCTATCTCTATTCGTTCGACCCTCCGATGAACGACGAGGACTCGTGGCGCCCGATCGATGAGTTGCTCGGAACGGCGGTGAACACGCTGATCTACGGAGTCGAAACAGGCGGACTGTTCAGCAGGTCGAAGGTTGCGCCGCGCGCCTTCTCGCGGGAGCGGCCCTACACGAGCGCGCTCGCGTGGCGTGCCTGGTACAACATGCAGAGCCTGATCGATCGCGGGCTCGATCCACTTCGCGTGGTGATCGATCGCGCGCACGACAAGGGGCTCGACTTCATCACGAGCATGCGCGTAGGCGATGGCAAGATTGACTTCTCGCGCAAGGAGGTCCGCGATACCCGCTTCTCCTGGCTCGAGGAACTCGCCGGATATCCGGTGGAGGGCATCGAACTCGATCTCACCTACACGCCGGTCTACTTTCAGCCTTCCGAAGCGAGGGCCAACGCGCCGGTGATGAGCGCCTTTGTGCGCGAAATCGCAGCCATGGTCCGGTCGAAGGGCAAGAGCCGCATCGTCGGCGCGCGGGTGTTTCCCACCGTTGCGATCAATGAATCGCTCGGGCTCGATGTCAAGGAGTGGTTGGCCAAGCGTTACGTCGACTACGTCGCGCCGATGTTCTACGGGTTCCATCAACTGGATCCGAATCTTCCGTTCGAGTCGCTGGTGGCCGCGGCGCGGGGGACCGGCGCGGACGTGTTTCCAGTGGTTCATCCTTTCTATCTCACGCAAGAAGAGCATGCCACGCCCGCCATGCTGCGCGCGGCGGTGGCGAACTTCTGGGCCAAGGGTGCCACTGGGTTGATCGTGGCGCCGTGGTTCCGATGGCCGCTGCGCGATGCCGAGAAGTCTTTCCTTACCGACATCGGCGATCCGGACGCCGTGCGCGATCGCGATAAACACTACATCGTGGCGCACCGCGAACCGGATGCGGCGCGATACGGCTACGGACAGCCGCTCCCGTTGGCGATCGAACGGGCCGATCCGGACGCGCGACACCCCGTGCCCTTTCATATGGCCGATGATTGCTCATCGAAGCGAATCCGCTCGGTGCGGTTGATGCTCAAAGTGGTGAACATGGTCGGCCCGGATCAACTCGTGGTCCGGTTGAATGGAACTTCGCTCGAGGGCGAGCGGCGGCGCCGGACCAGTCACCGGTACGGATTTCAATGGCTCGACTACACGCTCACCGGCATCCGTCCCCGGCGCGGCGAGAATGTGCTCGAGGTGACTCTCGCCAAGCGGCCGGAGGGACTGGAGGGCGGCGTTACGCTGGAGCAGGTAGAGGTAGCGGTGGATTACGGCCTTCCCAGTTCCATGTTCGAGCGTCCTCGCGCGCTCGAAGAGAGATAGGAGCCATGTATACTCGAATGTCGATGACACGCCGCGTGCTCTTGTCTTCCGCCGGCTCGCCGCTTCTGATGAGCGCCACCGATTCCGGCGGCTTGCTTACGACACCGGAACAGGCCGCGGGCCGCAAGAAACTTCGCGTGGGAATCGTTGGCTGCGGCCGGATGGGACAATACTTCGCCGAGGTTTATCGCCGGTCTCCCGACACCGAACTCGCGGCGATCGCCGAGTACAATGACGAACGCCGAAAGGTAGTCGGTGAGCGCTTTCAGGTGAAGGCGTTGTTCAAGGAAGCGCCGGAGATGGTCCGAAGCGAAAAGCTGGACATCGTGGCGATCATCACGCCGACGAAGTTCATGAAGGCGGCTGTTTTGGCCGCCGCCGAAGCCGGAGTGAACGGCATCTCCACCGACAAGCCGATCGCCGCGAAACTCGCCGATGCCGATGCGATGGTGGAGGCATGTAACCGCCGCAAGATCGTGTTCGCAGGCGGCAACCTGCAGCGCGCGCGATGGCAGACGCAGGTGGCCGCCCGGCGCTTGCGCTCCGGCGCCTATGGCCGGATCACGGGGGCGGCGGTGATGGGTTACGGCGGCGAAATCTCGGGCGGCGGATGCCAACATGTCGCTGTGCTGCGGTTGCTGACAGGAGCCGAGATCACACAGGTAGAAGCATTCGGCTATCCGGCCAAGACCCTCGCGCCCGACGCGGACGATCAAGGTCTCATGATCAACGGCCGGTGGAGATTGTCGAGCGGAATCGACTGCATGGTGTTCGGTGAGCGCGAGCCGTTCAGCGGAGTAGAAGTGCGGGCCGAACGGGCTGCGGTCCGGTGGAGTTGGAACGCGCCTCAGCTATTCGACGGCAGTGGAAAAACGGCGCCCCGCAAGGAGATCGATCCCGCCTATCCGCCGTTTCCTTGGGCGAAGATGCTCGAAACGCCGCCGTTACGAATGGACGATGACTATCTGGTGGCTTCGATCCGCTCTTTCGTGGATGCGGTGCATCTCGGACGGCCGTCGAGTTCGCTCTTCGTGTCCGGGCACGATCTGCGCCAATCGCTCGAGGCCGCGATCGCGAGCAAGGTCTCGGCGATCGAGGGAGGGCGGACGATTGCGCTGCCGCTCGCCGACCGCTCTCTGACGCTGATGCCTTCGCCCTACCGTTGGCTGGGCGGCGATGCGGTGGGCAATCCGCAAACGGTCAAGGAAGCTTCCGGAGAATCGCGTTGATTCGTCTCACTCTCGTTCTCGCCTATTTACTCGCGGCGGTGGCAGCGCCAGCGCAAGAGTCACCCGCCACCGCCAAGGTCGTTTCCGTTGAGCCGCTGGCACCCAACGTCAAGCGCCTTCGGGTGCGCCTGCCCAAGAATTACAAGTTCGAAGCGGGGCAGTTTGCGCTTCTCACCGTGCCATCCTCGTTTGTCGAAGGATGGAACGCGAAGTACAAGACCAAACTCGGTACGGTGCGCCGCCCGTATTCGTTTGCCTCGAGCCCGAAGCGGTTGCCGGTCGCGGAGTTCATCATTCAGTTGGCCGCTCCGCCACCGGGACGCGATGTTCCGCCGGGAATCGCCTCTACCTACATTCACGGCGAATTGAAACCCGGCGACACGATCGAGATCGGACAGCCCTTGGGCAGCATGAACAAAGCCGGCGAGAGCGGCGCCCGGCCGCTCGTTCTGGTGGCGGGTGGAACCGGCGTGGCTCCGTTCGTGGGGCTGCTCGATCACTGGTTCCGGACCAAGCAGCACAAGGGCCGCAAGATCTATCTCTTCTTCGGAGCCCGCCAACGACGCGACCTGCTGCTCGACACCCAGTTCCGCCGGTGGGCCGCTAAGCATTCGAATTTCACCTACGTGCCGGGGCTCTCCGATCCCGCGCTCGATGACAACTGGACGGGACCCACGGGCTTCATCAATGTGGTTCTCGACAGGCACTTCTCCGGCACGCTCGACGCGGACTTGTTGATTGCCGGCTCGCCGCGCATGCTGCAGGAGACCGTGAAGGTGGCCAAGGCGAAAGGCGTGCCCGAGGCACAGATCCGCCACGATCCGATCAAAGTCGTACCGTAGGGTTTGAGGTCTGGATCATCGAGACGAAGCGTTGCACACGCCGTGCGAAGAAATCGCGAACCGCGTCGATGCGACCGGCGCGGGAAGGCCCGTTGTCGAAACGTCCGCAAATATCCACGCGACCATCATGCCGGTCACGACACCGGAACTGGCTCGGCGCACTACGCCCGCGACGGCTACAACGTCCCGCATCACGAGCCTCGCGCTTTGTGAGGCCCCGCAAACACGGATTGAGGTGAAGATGCTCCACGTCAGCCACCTCAGCGGCACCCGAACGCGACTACTTCATCAATTCCAGAATCTTCTTCCGGAAGTTCGCTGCCTGGGACGCGTCGTCGAAGAACGCGTTGTCGCCCGCATATTGCGCCTGAATCACGCCTCTCCGATCGATGAACACCAGCTGCGGCATCTTCATCGCGAGCATTACCGGGTGCTGCAGGTAGGCATGTGCATCTTCGCGTTTGCTCCAGCCAACCGGAAATTTCACGCCGAACCTCTGCCGGAAGGCCTCGATCACGGCGGGATCTTCGGTGTTGATCGCGAGCCCGAATGCCTGGAACCCGCGTGCGCCGAACTCGTCCTGCATGCGCTGGAGAATCGCGGCCGTTTTCTGGCAATGCGGACACGTCGTGAGCAGGAACTCGATCACGACGGCCTTGCCCTTGTGCTTCGACGTGTCGATCGTGGCTCCGCCCGGCGCGGGAAAGACCTTCGCCCGCACGGGCCGGGGAATGTCCGCGGCGCCGGCCGGCACGGCGGCGCCGAGAGCCGCACCGAACATGCGCCGTGTCATCGCTCGTTACTTCTTGACGGCAGCAGCAGTTTTCGCCGGTCCCTTCGGAGCGGGCTTCGGCGCCGAAGTGGCGGATTCCTTCATCAGCGCTTCGATCTGATCACGCATGTTCTGCACTTGGCGCATGTCGTCGTAGAAATTGTGGCCGCCCGGGTAGTAGGCGCGGATCGTGCCCTTCTTGTCGATGAAGATGAGCTGCGGCATGTACATCGTCTGCATCACCGAGTGCTGGAGGTAGGTGTGCACGACATCGCGTTGCCCCCAGCCGACAGGGAATTTGATCCCGAACTGACGGCGGAAGTCTTCCACCACGGTGGGCACTTCGGTGTTGGTGGCCACGCCCAGCGCCTGGAAACCGCGGGAGCCGTACTCATCCTGCATGCGCTGCAGGATCGCCGCCGTCTTCTGGCAATGCGGACAGGTGGTCAGCAGGAACTCGAGCGCGATGACCTTGCCCGCGTGCTTGGATGTGTCGATCGACACGCCGTTCGCCGCCGGGAAGACGGTCTTGGGCGCGGGGCGAGGAATATCGGCCGCGATCAGGGAGAAGGCCGCGAGCGCGGCGACGCTGACGAGTCTCATGTTCGTGTGAAGTCCTTACTTGGCCGCGAGCAGTTTCTCGATCTCGGCGCGAATGTTCTTTTCCTGGCCGGGCTGGCTGAAGAAAGGGTCGCCGCCAGGAACCTGGCGTTGAATCGTGCCCTTCTTGTCGATGAAGACCAGCTGCGGCATGTACATGATCTGAATGGACGGATGCTGGAGGTACTCATGAGCCTTCTCGCTCTCCGCATAAGCCACCGGGAACTTCACCTGATGATTCTTCTTGAAATCGGGAATCAGCATGTGCGACATCGGATTGGTAGCGACGGCCAAGACTTCGAATCCGCGCGGACCATAGGTGTCGAGCAGGCGCTGTAAGGTTCGCGAGGTGTCCTGGCAATGCGGGCAAGTGGTCAGGATGAACTCGAGGCAGACCACCTTCCCAAGGTGCTTCCAGGTGTCCACTTTGCCGCCATCGGTGGTATTGAATACCATCTTCGGCGCGGGTCGGGGAACCGTGGCGCCGGACAACGGCACCGCCGCGCCCGCGAGCGCGGATATCGCGAAGGTTCTACGGCTCAAAGGCATGATCTCAGTTTATCCGATGCGCGGCGTCCGCCAAGCGTTTCGAGTCATTCGAAACCGTGAAGAAGATCCCGATCAGCAACAGGATTCCGGCGAGCACATAGACGCCCGCGGCGAGCGAAATCGCGTAGCCGAGCCCGTGCGATTCGGCGATCCAGCCGATGACGATCGGTGCGGTTCCGCCGCCGGCGAGCCAGCCGACCGTATTCATCAGTCCGGCCGTCGCGCCGCGCGACTCCGGCGGGATCACGTCGTAGACCGAGGCGAAGATATTGGCATCATAGAAGCCCTTGAACATGCCCCACCCGATCAGCGCGACGATCAACGTACCCAGCGTGGTGCTCGCACCGCACAACACGACGAACGGAGCACCGCAGAGTACGCCCGCCGCTTGGACCATCATTCGGCCGCCGGGAGTCCGCTCGCGCAGTTTGTCCGCGAGCCAGCCGCCCACCGGACAGGCGAGCATGCTCGCGACCTGGATATAAAGCGTCGCGGTGAGGCCCGATCTCGCGAGATCCATTTGGAAGCGGTCATAAACGAACTTGGGCATCCACGAGAGCACGACGGTCGCGACGAAGTTCGAGCAGATGAAAGCCGCGAGCAACAGGAGCACCGTGGGCGTGCGCCCGGCGAGCGCGAGGAACTCCGGGATCGACAGCGGTTTGCCAGCCTCGGTGTTTTCGGACGCGCCGCGTGGCGCTTCGTGCAGGAACCGCTGTAGGACGAGCCCGAGGATCACACCGAGTCCGCCGAAGATGACGAATGACCAGCGCCAGCCGTAATACTGTCCGATCAGGCCCGCGAACGCGCCGCCGCCGATGGTGCCGACGTAGACGCTGGTCTGGTGAAAGCCCATCGCGCGCGAGCGGGTGTCCTTGCCGTGATAGTCGCTGATCAGCGACATCGAAGCCGGAAAGTAGAACGTCTCGCCCAAGCCTTCCGCTGCCCGGAAGAAGACCAAGTGCGGGAACTTCTTCGCCAGCGCCGTGGCCATGCAGATGAGGCTCCAGGCGTGGAGTCCGCCGAGAATCGCTGTCTTGCGGCGGATGCGATCGACGATCGAGCCCGCGAACAGCGCCCCCAGTCCATAGACCCAGGCGAAGGCGGAACCGAGCAGGCCCAGTTCGACGTTGCTCAGGCTCATTTCTTTCTGCAAGAGCGGAAAGACGGAGAAAATCGCCTGGCGGTCAGCGTAGTTGAAGAACGCGATGCCCCACAGCATCGCGACGACGAACCACTTGTAGTTCGGATTTTTCGGACTCATCGCGGAGTCCCTTATCGTACCGCGGGAATCGATTGATCCAGGTATCCGCGCTCGAAGTAGTAGAAGAATCCGTCCTCGCCGCCGATCAGCAAGTCGAGTTTCCCGTCGCCGTTCCAATCCGCTACGTTCGGTGTTGGGTTGTGGCCCGAGATGATGCGCATGCGGTTGATGAGCCCGCGGAAGACGAAGACGGGCTTGTCCTGCGAACCGGTGTTCTCGTGCCAGTCACCACCGAAGTCACCATCGGTGATTAGATCGAGGTCGCCGTCCCGGTCCCAATCGGCGAATTGGACCTTGCGGCGTCCGCTCTTGCCGGCGCGTCCGCGCGCGAGCATCAGGGGCTTGCCGGCCGCATCGACAAAGATCCTTTGCGGCGGCAGCAGCTTCAACGCCCCATCCTTCTTCACGCGCTGGAACAGCGCGAGGTAGCCTTCGTGATCGAGCATCGCGAGGTCCGGCAGTCCGTCGCGATTCCAGTCGACCACTCTCGGCGTCGTACGCCACTGCGTCACCAGTTGCTTGCCCTTCGGTTCCCACCAGAGCCACGCGGGCTTCGGTGTCGCGCCTTCCCACTCCACGTCGATATCGCCCGCTGCCGTCAGCTTCGGCTCCTTCGCCGTGCCGACGTTACGATACCAGTGGACGGAGCCCCAGATGTCGTTGACGAGGATATCGAGGTCGCCGTCCATATCCCAGTCGGCGACCGCGGGATTCGCGTAGCCCCACTTGGCTTCCGCAGGCCCTTGAATCGATCCGTTGGGCCCCGCGATGCGGCGAATCACCTTGCCATCGGCTTGCAGGTATCCACGGTCCTCGAACGCGACCGATTCCTTGGTGCCCACGTTTTCGAAGAACTGCAGGTAGCCGGCTGAGTTGCCGGCCACGATGTCGAGCTTGCCGTCGCCGTTCCAATCGACCGATTCCGGTCGCGACAATGCGCCCGACTTCAGGAACGGGTCGACTTGTTCGAGATAACGTGCCTTGGCGAACTTCGGCTCCGCTGGCCGTGCGGCCGTGTTTTCGAGCAGCGCGATCACGCCGTCTTCCTCGCCGACGAGAATCGACGGACGCCCGTCTTCGTGCAGCGTGACGATGCGCGGTTGGATCATGCAGAGGTCGGCGTAGTAGGTCTCTCCTCCAGCCTGGATCTTTTCGGGCTTTCCGAGATTGCCGTCCGGAGCACGGCGGAACAGGGTGAGCGTATCGAGAAACTCGCCGCCGAGCAGATCGAGCGTGCCCTTTCCGAGCCAATCCACGGGATTGGGCGAAGGACTCCCGTAGAGATCCACTGGCTTGCCTTCCGATTGCAGTTGGACGGGCGCAGCGAATCGCGGAGCCTGATTGGTGCCGAGGTTGCGGTGATACCAGACATAGCCGTGCAGCGGTCCGCGCGTCCAATTGCCCTTGGTGTCGAAGGCGTCGTCCCAACCGTATTCGCGCCAGTCCGACGGCCCCACCAGCAAATCGAGATTGCCGTCCTTATCCCAGTCCACCGGATACCAAAGCTCGTCGCGGCCCACATGATAGGTCTTCGGAACGGGAACGCCCACCCACTTGTTCATGCGATTGACGCGCACGTCGCTGAAGTAGCCGCCAGCGGTCACGAGGTCGAGCAGGCCGTCTCCATTGAAGTCCGCGATGACGATGTCCTTCTTCGCCGGGCCGAACCACTCGGCGCGGTCGTAGAACGGCTGAGAATTCGATCCGATATTGCGGAACAGGAACGTGCCGTTGAAGGGCCGGTCCGGACAACCCACGATCAAGTCCATGTCGCCGTCTTCGTCGAAATCGATCATCGCGGGATGCGCCCACAAGCCCACCGCAACCTTGCCGCGAACACCCGGCCTCCCGTACATAACCCGGTCACCGGCGCCAACCATCGCCGGATAGACCGGCGCGTTGAGTTCGGGCATCAGTCCGACACCGAAACTGCCGCCGGGTCCGGTTTCGTAGGAGATGTGGTAGGTAGCCGCGCCGTTCGAGATCCAGCTCATGCGTGCGCGTTGCGTAGTTCGCTCGATCTTGTAGGCGACGTTCTGGTTGTTGCCACGAATCAGGAGACTGTTGAGCTGGACGTCAGCGGGGAGAAATCCTTCGACCGCGATTGGACGGCCAGCCGGAGTGTTCGTGTTGAACTTGAGGACGTAGATCGCGAACGCTGGGAGCGAGAACACGAGCAGCGGCAACGCGGCGAGAATTCGGGACATTACTTCAATTTTAGAACGCCGCGGACGGGACCTCACGCAAAGGCGCCAAGACGCTAGGATCTTCGATCCGGATTTTCGGATGTTCAGGGAGTCCGCGCCCCATGTGGTTTCGGGTCCCGCGATCGGTGGCATCATCGAGTTCCTTTTCTTTTCGCTTCCTGTCAGGAGGCTAGTGCGAGAGCCATCGCGAGGTCGCCGTGATGGTGGCTCGAGGCGCGCATTTCGAGGAGTTCCTTGCCGAGGTTGCGCGACTCGTGCAGTTCATTGGCGATTGTCAGGAGGCGGTTCTGGAATTGCAACTGCAGGTTCGAGGTCAACTGTGCTTTCGGAACGTGGCTGATGCCGTTCGCGTGATTCGACTGTTCGCCGGAGGTGATCGAGATCGAGATGAACGTTGCGCCGAGGCGAGCGCGGCGGATGTGGTCGACGACTGGCGCTCCGGGTCCGGTGGCGTCGACGACGAGCGTGGTCCGCGTGGTGAGCGGTTCCTGTGCGACGAGTTGCGAGAACCGGCGGACGACTTCGTCATACGGAGTGCGCAGCGGGACTCGCTCGATGTGACGCACTTAGCGGGTGGTCTCGGTGATCCAGTCATAGGTGCGCGGATCGCGCTGTCCGGTGTTGGTGACGCGGTGCTCGAGGACGACGATCGCGGTGTGGTCGCGGAACTATCCGAGGTCGACTCCGATGTAGTAGTGGAGGCTCGTGGACTTCGCGAAGCGCTCGGGATCGGGCCCGAGTGCGCGAACTTCGCTGGTGAAGGCGACCGTGATGTCGTCGGAGGCGAAGAACTGATCGTGCGTGTCCTGGAAGACGCAGTGGTAGTCTTCGTCGAAGTCTGACGCGGGTTTGGAGGCTCGCTCGGAATCGAGGAAGCTCGCGGGAATGCGCTCGCCGTCGGCGACTGTGGAGTGGATACGGGTCCACTGGGGGTCACCGTTGTGCCAGAGGTCGTGAAAGAAGCCGCGACGGCCCTTTGGAGTCGACATCAACCAGATGGTTCCGTTGTGCGAACGCGCGAGCGCGGGCGTGACGGAGCGGAAGACTTCATCGGGCACGCGCGCGGCTTCATCGACTAGGATCATGCTGACCCTTGAGTAGCCGCGGATGGTGTCCGGGTCCGCTGGAACCGCGATGACGCGCGATTCGTTCGGGAGCAGCAGTGAGACGTCGTTGAAGCCGTCTTGCTTCGGGCGCACGTTCAGTTCGCGGAGGAATCCCTTGATCTTCAGGATCAGTTCGTAGCTCTGACGGACGGTCGGCGCGACGATCAGGATCAGTGCTGGCGCGAGACACCATGCCTTGTGGACGGCGAGCGCGGCGAGCGTGGTGCTCTTGCCCCATTGCCGGTTGCAGCAGAGGATGCCGCGGGTGATCGCGGGGTCGAAGACTGGTAGCTGCTGTGGCTCCGGGTGGAAGCGTAACCGGGTCTCGGCGAACCTCAGCGGGCTCGAGATTTCCGCCGCGAATGAACGCGAATCAACGGAAGTGCCTTTCATGCCGGGTTCTCCGGGAGGTTCGCCAGGAGTTGCTGGATTGCTTGGCTTGCTTCCGGGAAGCTTCCGGCGCGTGCGCTCCGCCAGTAAGCTGACCGCCCCCGAATCCAGGATCAACACAGAAGCTAGCCAGCCTTGCGATTCGTGCGACCGGCGATTCGCTGTGCCAAGTCGACCGCGCGGCCGCGCGGTCGAGGAGTAGGCTGGCCCACCTGCGCCGCAAGTTCGGCTGTGTAGCGACGGCTGGCGGACTGCAGCTCCCGGCGGCGGACTTCCATACGCACCGCTTCCTGAAGAAGCTCGGATGCGGGGAGGCGGCGCGTCTTCACCATCTCGTAGCGATCTGCTGCCAGGTAGACCTGCATACGC
>CADECY010000081.1 GCA_902825945.1 uncultured Acidobacteriota bacterium | reverse complement strand
TTCCGAAGGTGAAGAACCGCAGCCGCATGCATTGGTGGCTGGCCGACCACGAGGCGCGGCTCGCCGACCCGCGCGCGATCTCACTGCTGCTCGATCTCGACGGAAACCTCACCGAAACCAGTGGCTCGAACGTGCTGTTCGTCAAGAACGGCGCCGTACTTTCACCCACTCCGCGCAACATCCTGCTCGGCGTCAGCCGCGACACCATCCGGCGGATCTGTGAGAGCCAGGGGATTCCGTTCATCGAGCGCGATTTGCAGGTCCATGACGCGATCAACGCGGACGAGGCGTTTCTGGCGACGACGCCTTACTGCATGGCTCCGGTGACGCGAGTGAACGGATTGCAGATCGGCGAAGGAAAAGCGGGCCCTATCTTCGAGCGCATCATCGCCCAGTGGAGCGATGAGGTGGGGCTGGATATCCGGGCGCAGGTCGTGGGATGATTGGCCGCTTCATCCCGGCATTGCTCGGCGGCACGCAATGCGTGCTCGCGTGCTCATGCATCGGTCCCGGCATATGCGGCACTGACCAGGCCGCGGACGCGGTGTTCGTTGGCGTGGCGGAACGCGACGAGATCGTGCGCGAGCGTGGCATTGCGAGCCGGGTCTACACGTTCGCTAATTCCGCACGGTCTCGGACCCCGAGGCGATGAACGGAGTTCTCTGCCTCCGTGGTACCCCTGTTCCATTCAAGATCTCATCGACTACCTCGAAGGTGGCCATCCGCTCGGTGAGTTCCGCTACGGCGCCCCACCCGGTACGTGTTCCTGGACTTCCGGAGCATCGCCTTCGCCGCCTGTGCGCTTCTCACCAAGACCGCATGAAGGCCTTGCTCGACGAGTGCTTGCCGGTGAATTTCCTAAACCACCTGCCAGGCCATGAGCTTCACAGCGTTCAAATGGGCCGGGCTGAAGGGTCGACCGAGTGGCCCATGGAATGCCGCACCAGCAGAACGTGTCCGCAAGGATCCCGGTTGTGATCCTTCGCTGGAGAACCAACCAGTTCGAGGATTCCTGCCACTGGTACCGGCGTCGATGGAGCCGCTCGACCGGATTCAGGCGGAAGATGTTCTCGTCGCGGCACTCTCCGCGTAATTGAAGCTGGCTTCTACCGGTACGTCTTGTCGTCCACTTTGCTCAAGTCGACATCGTCACCGAGCACCCCGAGCGTCACGATCGCGAAGGTGAACACCGTGTTCCCCGGCTCGATGTGTCCGCCGAATGCGTGCTCGCCAGTCGAAAGCGTCATGTGCGGATGGAGCCGTCCGTTGATCACATAGCCGTTGATGCTGATGATGTCGGCCGGCGCGGCGGGGTCCTTGACGAACACGTTCTTCGAGGGGAACTCGCGATTGCTCACCGAGTGGACGTGGTAGTTTCGCAGCGAGCCGATTCCCGAAAGGATCACCGCGTTCTTGATCTTTTCGCCCGCCACCATCTTTTCGAGTCCGGCGAGCAGGTCCGTTTGATACTTGAATCTCAGCACCACTACGCGTTCGATCTTAGCCGAGATCGCGTAGACATCGGGCACGGAATCGCTGTTCGCCTTCGCGTCGCCGTGCGGTGTCGTGGGCTTGGTGATTTCGGTCTTCGTCACCTGGGCGGAGACGAGGCCCGAAAGGCAGAGAGTCAAGACGAGAATCAGCGTGAATCGCGACATCTTTCTACTCTACCCGCCTGGTTCGGAGCGCGAGCAGGCTCGCTGTTCATCTGAACTGAAGGCTCCTCTCTGGGCGGTCCACGAACATGTCCCGTCGCGACTGGCTGTCACGCCGTCCCGGCGCGGCGCGTGAACTCCCGATGCCAATAGCCGGAAGTCAGGCCTCAGCAGAGGACATCTCGTGCCCGCGATTGGCCAGGACAAACGGGCGTTGCGCGATTCGTGCCTGTTGTCGAATGCCGTGCACCAAAAGGCGTCGCGATGAACCGATCGCGACGGCGGCGTAGCGGTCCCAGCGGAGCGCTGCAGGGTAATTTCTGGTCAACGATCCCGGCTGATTGCCGTGTTGATGCCAAAGCGGAGACCGGGGAACGGTCATCCGAATCCACTAATCTGGCGGTAGCCGAAGCCGAGAAGCGCACCGGGCTGAAGTCTACCCGAGCCATTCCAGCAGCTCTGGCGGTAATCCGCGTTACCATGGATCGATCCCTCCGAGTGCCCAAGCTACTCCTCGATCCCTGGTCCCCCGATTACGAATCGCCCGTGCAGACGGAGGGACCGAACGTTGCCTCCTCCGGCGAGGTAGATCCCCGCGCGGAAACAACGGACTGGCGGCCGATTCCCTGCCCTGCCGCTGCCGCCGATCGCCGTCTCTTCTTCGTCGATGGCGCGCGTCGCATCGAAGCGCGTGTGCTCGCGCAAGGTGACGATGGCAAGCTGATCCACGGCATCTTCGCCACACTTGGTGTTGGCGCCGTCTCGGTCGAGAGCGGCGCGGCGGCGTTCGACGAGATCGGCATCCATCGTCTGCTCGTCCTCGGATCGGGCAAGCAGCGGACCGAGATGATCCAGGCCGGCGCGATGAGGATGGCGTTCGAAGGCTGGGCAGCGCCCGATGACGAGCCCGATAGTCTGGTGAATGTTCTGCAGAATCGCATGCGATCGCTCGAAGTCGACCTCGCCGAGCGGCGTATCGCGGAAGGGACCTGCGTCTTCGCTGACGGTCCGCTGAATTTCTTTCCAGCGGCCGTGGGACCGCTAGTCGGGGTCGTGAAGAAGATCCTCACTCCGTACCTCGACGCCCGTCATTTCCAACTCGTCGGCACGCTCGAAGCCGGACAGCGCACGCCGTTGTTCGCGATTCGTGACGGCAAATACGACCGCTATTCGTGGTATCTTCGCTTGGCGGCGAAGCGCGCGATGGAGCATCCCTTGGCGGGAATCATCCGGCTCGAAGTGCGCGCTGCGCTGGGCGCCGATCGGGCGGTGGAACTCGCCGACTTCGCGTCCAAGCGCTTGCCCGGGTTTGCGTCGAACGCCGTCCGCGATCCGCGCGCGCCGCAGAATCTGGTGCCGGTCGGCGCGCTCGAGCAGGAACTGCGCCGCAGAATGGGAGACGCGGTGACCATTCGCCGCGGCATCGAAAAGAGAATCTTCGAAGGAGTGACGATTTGAACGAAATCGGACGAGTGCTGGGGACGGAAGACGCGCAGCCGCTCGAGTTCTGGGTGGCCGCGCCGCCGGACAAACTCGTGCAACTGGATGACGTGGTCGCCGTCAAGCGGCCGCTGCCCGATGGCGGGCAAGTCGCTATTTACGGCGTCGTCGATTCGCTCGTCGCGCGGCACGAAGGCGCGAAACTCGAAAGCGACGTCTTCCTCTCGCAACAAGGCGTGCTGCCCTTGAATCCGGTGATCAAGGCGCATGTGCTCGTCACGCGCGTGGAGCCCGAAGTCTTCGTCCCGCCGTTTCCGGGGGACGCGGTCTACAAGGCCGAGGGCGCGGAACGCGATCAGGCTCTCTTCTTCGATTCGATGAAGAAGCGATTCGCGCTCGGTGTCTCGCGCGGCGGCGAAGTGGTGTGGGGTAACTTCGAGTTCCTCGACGGAAGCCGCGGCGCGCACATCAACATCTCCGGCGTTTCCGGTGTCGCGACCAAGACCACCTACGCGTCGTTCCTGCTCTACGGGATCTTTCATTCGAAAGGCTTGCTCGAGGGCGACCGCGCGAACACACATGCGCTGATCTTCAACGTCAAGGGCGAGGATCTCCTCTTCCTCGACAAGGAGAATCGCGACATGAAGCCCGAATCGCGCAAGCTGTACGAGAAGCTCGGCCTTCCGGTGCAAGCATTCGAAAGCGTCGGGCTCTACGCGCCAGTGCGCCGCGGACAGGAGAAGATGATTCCCGACACCGGCACGCGCTCGGAAGGCGTACTCGCCTACTGCTGGACGATCGAGGAATTCTGCCGTGAACGATATCTGCGCTTCCTGTTCGCGGATGCGGACGACGAAACCAGCCACCTCGGCGCCGTGATCGACCGCGTCGAGAACCACTTGGCGTATGCCAATGTCGCGGCGCTGGAATCGTTCGACGATCTCGCCGCGCTGATCGAAGCAAATCTCGACCAGTGGGCTGGCTTCGCCGCGGCGGGCACGCGCATGAGCTTCCTGCGCCGCCTGCAGGCGTCCGCAGCGCGCGTGGGCCATCTGATTCGTGGCAAGGTGGCGGATTCCGAGCGTCACCGAATCGATTGGAAGCGCAAGCAGGTCACGGTGGTCGATATCCACAATCTGCACGATCGCGCCAAACGCTTCGTGATCGGAGTCATGTTGAAGCGCATGTTCGAGGACAAGGAACGGGCGGGCACGCCGAAACCGTTGGTCTTCGTGGTGCTCGATGAGTTGAACAAGTACGCGCCGCGCGAGGGCTGGAGCCCGATCAAGGACGTCATCCTCGACATCGCCGAGCGCGGACGCAGCCTCGGCGTGATCCTGATCGGTGCGCAGCAGACGGCAAGCCAAATCGAGCGGCGCGTCGTTTCGAACTCGTCGTTCCGTGTGGTCGGCCGTCTCGACACCGCGGAAGCTCAGCACGGTGAGTACGGCTTCCTGCCCGCGGCCACGCGTCTGCGTTCGAGCATCCTGAAGCCCGGCACAATGATCGTGTCGCAGCCCGAAATTCCGATACCGCTGCTGGTGCGGTTTCCGTTTCCCGCGTGGGCCACGCGTCCTTCGGAGGCGGTCCAGGTGGAAACCTCGGATCCGTTCGCGAGCTTCTAGCGGCGATGCGATTCCTGCACACGGCCGATTGGCACATCGGCAAAGGCCTATTCGGAAGGTCGCGGCTCGACGAACAGGAACAGGTGACGGCTGAGATCCTCGATATCGCGCGCCGTTCGCATGTCGATTGCGTGCTCCTCGCGGGCGACGTCTTCGAGAATCTTGCGCCGACGGCCGAAGCGGAGCGTCTCGTCTGCGATGCGCTGGCCGAGTTCGCCGCCGCGCGCATCGCGGTAATCGTCGTGGGCGGCAACCACGATCATCCACGCCGCTTGGCTGCGTTGCGGAAGCTCGGCGAACCGCTCGGAATCTATCTGCGGCCGGAGCCGGCGCGCGCGGAGGCGGGCGGCGTGATCACGTTCGAGAGGCGCGGTGAATGCGCGAAGATCGCGGTGTTGCCGTGGGTGCCCGAGCACAAGATCGTCGACATCCAGCGGATGATGAACCCCGAGGATACGTGGTTCGAAGCCTACTCGGCGAATGTCGCCGCGATGTGCCGGCTGCTCGCGGGGGACTTTCGCGACGACACGATCAACATCCTGACCGCGCATCTGTTCGCATTCGGCGCCGAGACGAGCGGCAGTGAACGCGCGATCCATGTGGCCGCGCCGTTCGCGGTCAAGCCAGCGCAACTGCCGGTGAGCGCGCAGTACATCGCGCTCGGACATCTGCACAAGCCGCAGGAACTCGGCAGCGGCACGCGCCTGTTCTACTCGGGCTCGCCGTTGCAACTCGACTTCGGCGAGCGAGGCCAGCAGAAGTCCGTCGTGATCGTCGATTTGAAGGCGGGACTGCCAGCGAACATAGAGAGCATCCCGCTCACCGCGGGCCGCCGGCTCCGCGAAGTCACCGCGACACTCGATCGTATTCCGGCCATCGCGGACGAAGTGAGCGACGATTTCCTGCGCGTGATCGTGAAGACCGATTTCCGCGTCTCCGGACTGTCGCAGAAGGTCTGTGAGCTGCTGCCGAATGCTTTGGAAGTGCGTCAGGAGATCGCGCGGCAGGAGGAGGTTGAGCCTCCGCCGGACCTCGGCATGGCGACGCCGGTCGAACTCTTCGAACGTTACGTGCGCGAAGAGCGCGCCACGATTCCGCCACCCGAGATGCTCGAGAGATTTCAGGAACTCTACGTGGAGGCGCGCAGTGAGGCCGGTTAAGCTCGAGATCGCAGGATTCACGGCCTTTCGCGACAAGAGCACGGTCGATTTCACCCGGCTCGATCTGTTCGCGATCACGGGGCCCACCGGCGCCGGCAAGACATCGCTGCTCGACGCGATTACCTATGCGCTCTATGGCAAGACTGCGCGGCTGAACAAGGCCGGCAAGGAACTCGTGAGTCAAGGCGCCACCGCGATGTCGGTGGTCTTCGAGTTCCAAGTGGGTGCGCGCTCGTATCGGGTGGCGAGGGCCATCCGTGGCGCGACCGCGACGGTCCGCCTGGAGACGCTCGAAAGTGGCGTGTGGAAGCCGGGCGCCGGGCGCATCACCGACGCGAACGCGGAGATCGAGAAGCTGATCGGGCTCGATTTCGGCGGCTTTACCAAGACCGTGATCCTGCCGCAGGGACAGTTCGATGTCTTTCTCCGTGGCGATCCGAAAGAGCGCCGCGCGGTGCTCGCCGAACTGCTCGACGTCAAGATCTATGGGCAGATGGCGTCATCGGCGAACTCGAAATCGAAGGACGCGCAGATTCGCGTGGAAGAGCGCGAGCGCGGCATCGATGCGGACGCGACCGAAGAAGCGAAGGCGGAGGCGGAAGTTTCGCTCGCCGGACTCCGCGAACGTCATCGCGTGGCGGATGCACACGGAGCGGTGCTTCGCAAGGCACTACCGAAAGCCCTCGCGCTATGCGAGCTGACGCGCGCCCTGCGCGACAATGAGTCGCGCCGCGAGACGGTTTCCACCAATGCCGCGCGCCTGCGCGAGACGATCGAGGGCACGCTCTCGGCGCTCGAAACCGAAAAGAAACGTGTCGCTGAATTGACCGCTCAGCTCGGATCGATCGCGTACGACTCCGCCGAACATCTCCGCGTGAGCGCTCTGCTGCCGAGGGCGCGACAACTCGAGCAGATCCGCGCCGAGCTCTCCGCCGAGCAATCGCGCTGGATGAAGTCGGGAAATCAGCTCGCAGCGGCCGAGAAGAAGGTGGAGGAGGCCGAAGGAGTACTCGTTGAAGTGACTGGCCGCCTCGAACAATCGGAATCGGTTGCGAACGAAGCCGAAGGGACTCTCTCCGCCCTTCGTGAACAGTTCGGTTCGGCGGACAAGATCCGCCTCTTGCTCGACGAGATCGCACGCGTGGAATCCGGGATACCGGCGGTCGCGCGCGAAGCAGAAGAGATCCGCCAACTCGAATCGCGAGCCAGCGTGCTCGACGCCGACATCGGCGCGGCGGCGATTCAATTGGAGCAGGCCGATGCGGCGCTCGACCACCTGAACGCGGTTCACTCCGGCGCGGCGCTACGGCTCGGTTTGAAGAAGGGCGAAGCATGCCCGGTCTGCGAGCAGACGGTCCAGGAGCCGCCGGCGGCACCAGCCAGCACGCAAGCAAAGCTGAAGGGCGCGAAGCTCGCGCGAGACCGGGCCGCTCAAAAGCTCAACGGACTCGAGATCGAGTCGGCGCAACTGCCCGATCGCATCGCTCGTTTGAAGCAGTCGCTTGCCTCACGCAATGAGCAGATAACCTCGCTTGAGAATCGCCTGCCGGCCGGTGGACTCGATGCGGCGAAGCCCGCCCTGCGCACGGCAGTCGAGCAGAGCACGAAGGCCGAACGCATCGCGCTCGACTCTCGCAAGCAGCTCGAGGAAGCCCGCGCGCGGCAAGCCCGCGCCGAGGCGGAGGCTCAGCACGCGCGGCACGGACGCGAGATGGTCGAGGCCGACATCCGCCGTTCGGCGCAGCGTGTCGCGGCACTCGATCAACAGCGAGAATCGCTCGCCGGCGAGTTAGGCGATCGCACCGATGCGGCCGCGATCGCCGTGGGGCTCGCGTCTCTCGAGAGTGCGCTCCAACAACGCAACGCGATCGAAGCACAGCTTCGACAGGGCGAGGATCGCCGACAGCGGGCCGAGCGCGACGCCGAGTCCAAACGGCAGGAGCTCGGCGCTCTCGAGGCATCGCTTTCCGCTTTGGACGGCGACATCAGACGCCTGGCCGGAGAGACCGCCAACCTCGCGCGGGAGTTACGCGAAGCGGTTGGGGAATCGGACGCCTCACGCATCGAGGCTCTCGAACAAACGAATCGCCGGGAGCTCGATTCGTTGAACCTCGAGATCCAGCGAACGGAACTCGCGATCGCGGGCTTGGTGGCCCGGATCGAGCGGAACGCCAAGCTCCGCGAAGAGGTGGAAGCACTGCGCGCGGATGCATCGATTTATCACGATCTCGGCGTCTGGCTCAACGCTGCGAACTTCCAGCAGTACCTGTTGAAGTCGGCCTACTCGATCCTAACCAAGGAAGGCTCGCGCCATCTATCGCAGCTTTCCGGCGGCCGCTACGAGTTCGTCTACGAGGACGACGAGTTCGCCGTGATGGATCACGCTAACGCCGACGATACCCGCTCCGTACGGACCCTGAGCGGCGGCGAATCTTTCCTCGCATCGTTGTCGCTCGCACTCGCTCTCGCCGAGAGCATCACGCAGTTGAGCGGAGCGCGCGGCGCGGTCAACCTCGAGTCACTCTTCCTCGATGAAGGCTTTTCGACCCTCGATCCGGAAACACTCGGCAAAGTGGCCGACGCCCTCGAGGTGCTGCATGGCGGACATCGCATGGTCGGCATCATCACGCACGTGGCATCGCTCGCCGAACAGATGCCCGCGCGAATCGAGATCCTGAAGGGCGCTGGCGGAAGCCGGATCCTACAAGACACTGGCCTCGAACTTGCCGTGACCGCCGCCATGTAGTGGCGTGATATATAATTCCCAACCGTAGGTAAAGCGACTTCCTTCTCGGTTCGGAGGTGCCCTGGTGAATCGGCGCGAATGGCTCGGTTCGATTGCGCTCAGCGCTGCCGCTCCGGCTCAGGCTCAGACCGGTCCAGAGAAAAAGAGCCCCATCGAACCGCTCGATGTCGAGCGCAAGATCGAGGACACGCTCGCGGGGAAGCGGCCCTTCGATCCGCTCTCCTACCCGTACTTCTCGCCTGACTACAAGCTGCCGTTCACTCACATCGGGACCGGGAAGCAGCTCTTCCTCGACAACTTCATGCTCGAGTATCTCGATGGTGTCGAGAGGGTGATCGTCAAGCCAGAGAAGACCGCGAAACCGCTGATCGAATACACCGGGCTCCCGTGGGAAGAGACCGCCTTCAGCCCCGGCGTGAGTGCCGCGATGTGGGATCCGGGCGAGAAGAAGTTCCGGCTTTGGTACACGCAATCGCTCACGGGCGATCCGTACAGCACTGGCCAAGTGTTGTGCCACGCCGAATCGACGGACGCCATCACCTGGCACAAGACTGTCAGCGGCAAGGGCATTCCGTATCGCGACATCAAGGCCACCAACATCGTCCATGCGGATGACGTGTCAGGGACGGGTCTCGTTCTCAACCACGATCAGAGCGACCCATCGCGCAAGTTCCTGTTGATCTACGGACCCGCGCTCGAAGCGCGCCAGAAAGGCGCTCGCTCGCTTTCGCGTGTCGCGGCGTCAGCCGACGGATGGAAATGGAACGTCATCAGCCGCGACGTGAACGAGCGGCATCAGCACGAGTCACGCATTTTCTGGGATGAAGCGATTCAGCGTTGGGTCGCCTACAGCCAGCACTCACCGCACTGGCATCATGGGCCGCACATCCGCCAGGTCGGCCGGCAGACGAGCAAGGATTTTGTCCACTGGTCTCCGAAGGAAGTTGTGCTCTCGCCCGCTTGGGATCCGTCGCTCGGGCCGGACCGCGAGTTTCACGACGGTTCCGTGCGCAAGGTGGGCGGGCTCTACATCGGCATCATCGCCGAAGCTCACACCGAGCCAATCTGGAACTCACGCACCGAGACGCTGCGCGGCATGCATCAGGGTACGGTTTGGCGCGACCAGTTCAAGGTCAATCTCGCACTCTATGTGAGCCGCGATGGCCGGCGCTTTACCCGTGCCCATGGGCCCGAGCCGTGGATGGACAACGGTCCGTTCGGGAGTCAGGATTTCGGATACGCTTGCGCCACGGCGTCCGGCGCGCTCTATCATGGCGGCAAGCTAGTGGTTCCGTACACGGCGATTCCGGTCAAGCAGTGGACGCTGCCTCGCAAGGACTGGGTGCTCGTGCCGGCGGCTGCTCGCGCCGAGTACGAAAAGCTGGTCAAGGAAGCTAGTACCGGCGATGCCGGACTCGGGAGCAAGCGTCTACGGCGCGCGGCGTCCGGCTTGGTGCTGCGCGAGGACGGTTGGGCGAAGCTTCAGCCCACGAGGGTGCAAGGCCGCGTGCTCACGCGCCAGTTCGTTTTCGAGGGCACCGAACTTCGTATCAACGCGGACTGCACGTTCGGCCGGATTCGCGTGGAAGCGTTGAATCCGATGTTCGAGCCCTACGAGGGATTCTCGGCGGCCGAGTGCGATCCGATTCACCAACCTGACCCGAACACGATCTGGCACACGGTGTCATGGAAAGGCAAGGCCGATGTCCGGGCCCTGTGGAACAAGCCCGTGATGCTCGCGTTCCATTTGAACGAAGCCGCGCTCTACGCGTTTCAGTTCATCCAACCCTGAGGAATACGATGATGCGATTCTTTCTGACCTGCGCCATGAGCGCGCTGCTGTTGACCGCCGCGGACCCCGCGGCAAAACCGAAGCGGATCAACCGCGCGATCGAGCTGCTCGAACAGGGCCAGCCGATCTACTACACGCATGGCCACGGCGGATTCGAAGAAGGCCGCAAGATGGCTTCGACATGGGCCGACTACATCAACTACGAAATGGAGCATGGAGCATTCGATTTCCACGCGCTACGCGAGTTCATGCGCGGACTCGTGGCGGGCGGGCCCACGAGGAGCGGTCACCGAACGCCGGCGGTGATCGTCACTGTTCCCGTGGGCGGCTTGGACGAGGCGACGGTCCGCGCCAACTACTGGGTGTTCCAGCAGACCCTCGCGACCGGAGTGCACGGCATTCTGTTTTGCCATGCGCGAAGCGCGGCCGGGGTGCGAGCGTTCGTCGAAAGCACACGGTATCCGTTCGCCAAGATCGGAACGGGCCCTGGCAAGCTCGGCGAGGGACTGCGCGGAAGCGGCAGCCAAACCTACGCGGCGGAGATGTGGGGCATCCCGGCCGAAGAGTATTTGAGCCGCGCCGATGTGTGGCCGCTGAACCCGAAGGGCGAGCTCCTGATGGGCTTGAAGATCGAGGACAAACACGCGGTGGCCAATGCGGAAGCCGTCGCCGCGGTTCCGGGAATTGCTTTCGCCGAGTGGGGCGGCGGCGACATGGCGATGTCGTACGGCTACATCAAGTACCCGGGAAAGCCGCTTCCGCCCGACATGGCGAAGGCGCGCGAAATTGTCTGGAACGCGTGCAAGAGGAACAAGCTTTTCCGCCTCGAAGACGCCACGGTCGACAACGTCGAGTCGCAGATCCGCGACGGAATCATGGTCCTGTCGGCGGGCGCCAATCCGCCCGCGGCCGAAAAGGGACGCAAGTTCACGAAACGCAAGATGCCTTGGTAGAACACCTGGGAGGTGCTTCATGAAGGGGTTTATCGCTCTACTGACTTTGATCATCGCGCTGGCGCTACCATCGTCCGCGCAAACATTCGGCGAAATCACCGGCGTCGTTTCCGATCCCTCCGGATCGGCGATCGCCGGCGCGAACATCACGGTAACCAACAAAGCCACTGGTGCCGCGCGCACGGTGGCGAGCAACGAATCCGGCATCTATAGCGTGCCGTCGCTGCTGCCCGGTCTCTACGATCTCCGTGTCGAGAAGGAGGGCTTTCGCGCGGCCGTGCGCTCGTCGATCGAACTCCAGGTGCAGCAAACGGCGCGCGTTGACGCCTCGCTGCAATTGGGCCAGGTCAGCGAAGTGGTTGAAGTGTCCGGCGCGGCGAGTCAGGTGAACACGGAGAACGCGACGGTCGGAACCGTGATCGAAAACCGGCGCATCGTCGAACTGCCCCTGAACGGCCGGAATTTCCTACAATTGGTCGCGCTGAGTCCGAACACGAACTACGGCTTCTCCGCCGCGGGTGCGGCGAGCCGCCAAGGTGGAACTCGCACCGATCAACAGATCTCGATCGCCGGCCAGCGCGTTTTCTTCAACCGGTTCACGCTGGATGGGATGGAGAACACCGACGTCAATTTCAACTCCTACGTGATTCTGCCGTCGATCGACGCGCTGCAGGAATTCAAAGTCCAGTCGGGCATTTATCCGGCTGAGTTCGGACGCAGCTTCAGCCAAGTGAACGTCTCGACGAAATCCGGCGGCAACAGCTTTCACGGCGCCGCGTTCGAGTTCCTGCGCAACAGCGCGCTGGACGCACAGGTCTACGCGTTCACGCGCCTGCGGCCCGCCAAGAGCCCGTTCCGGTGGAATCAATACGGGTTCGAGCTCGATGGTCCGGTGGTGATTCCGAAGCTGTTCAACGGCCGCAACCGTCTCTTCTTCATGTCGAACTTCGAGGGGTTCCGCGAGCGCCGCCAAGGCCAGGCCGTTTTCAACACACCGCCAGCGAGCATGCGCACCGGCAACCTCTCCGCGCTCTCGACGCCAATCTTCGATCCCGCCACACGCACGCACGCGACCGGCAGCCTGACCGCGCAGCCGTTCCCGAACAACACGATTCCGCAGAACCGGCTGCACCCGGTCTCGGTCAAGTTCTTCGAGTTCATTCCCGAACCGAACGTCAACACGAACGCGCTGGCGAACAATCTCGTAGTGTTGCAGAATCGTCCGATCGACAAGGATCAATTCCTGCAACGGATCGATTTCGTCGAAAGCAACAATTCGAATTGGTTCGGGCGCTATGCGTGGACCGACGAGCAACAGCTCACGCCCGCCATCAAACTGAACGGGCTGAAGCTCGCGACCGTCGCCAAGCAGGTCCTGCTCTCGAATATCCGCGTGTTGTCACCGAACAAGATCAACGAATTCCGTTTCGGCTACAACAAGTTTTTCAACACGATCGGGCCCGAACTCGCCTTCACGCGCAATGTGCTCGGAGAACTCGCGATTCCGAACCTGCCTTCGCCCGATCCCGCCGCGTGGGCGCCGCCCGGAGTCGCGATCCAGGGATTTGCGAACTTCGGAGGCGGCGATGGTCCGTGGACCAACAACAATCACGTCTTCCAGTGGGTGGACAACTTCTCGTGGACGCGTGGCAAGCACTCGATCCGGCTGGGTGCGGAGTTGCGGCGTGACCGCTACAACCAGCTCGGCAATCAGTTCCTGATGGGGAACTTCAACTTCGACGCGCTAGCGACGCAGAATCCGGCGGCACCGACCGGCACCGGTTACGGCTTCGGCGACTACCTGCTCGGAACGATCCGGCAGTCGCAACACGGACTCGTACCCGCGGTCGCTCAGTTCAGGGCCACCAGCCAGTACTACTATGTCGACGATGTTTGGAAGATCGCGCCGCGCCTCACGCTCTCGCTCGGCCTGCGATACGAATACACGCCGCCTTGGTCGGATCGCACCCAGACTCTGATGAACCTCGACGTCAAGGATTGGGCGCGGGGGCAGGCCAACGTGCGCGATCTCTCGCGGCATCCCGTTCTCGTTCGCGCGGGCACGGGCGACTTCTTCGAAGGCACCGTGCTGCGCTTCAACCAGGGCATCGAACCGATCGCCGTGGCTCGCGACGGCCGCCTCGGAACACGTCTGGTGCAGGCGGACAAGAACGACTTCGCTCCCCGCCTCGGCATCGCGTGGAGTCCCATGTCCAAGTGGACGTTCCGTACCGGCGCGGGCTTCTTCTATGCGCAGGATGTCGGAAACCTGATCTTCGACATGAGCCGCAACATCGCGGGCCGCCGCCAGGATATCGTGAGCGTCGATAGCCCCGATCTCTCGTGGAGCCGTGTCTTCCTCTCGCCCGGCGGACAAGTGGTCGTGAACCGGCCGACGATCTTCATCAACTCCGTCGACCGCCGCACGCCGTATTCGATGCAGTTCATCGGCAACGTGCAGCATGAGCTGTCTCAGAAGGAGGTCCTCGAGATCGGATACATGGGGTCGGTGAGCCACCGTCTGCAATTCCTGACCTTTCAGAACAAGGCCGTGCCTGCCGGACCCGATGGTGGATCAGTGATCGTGCGCCGGCCCTTCACCGAGTTCGGCAATATCCACTTGGCGAGCAACGATGGCAACGCAGCGTACCACTCGCTTTCGTTCAAGTTCCAGCGGCGGATGAGCGCCGGGATCACCCATCTCACCAGCTACACGTGGTCGCGCGCGATCGACTACTTGAGTGGTATCCGCTCGGACTCTAATGATGGCACGTTCCCGCAGAACAACGATTGCCTGCGCTGCGAGCGTGGACTCGCGACTTTCCATGTCGGGCATCGCGCGGTGACGTCGGTGATGTGGGATCTGCCGTTCGGCAAGGGTAAGGCGTGGATGAACCAAGGCGGCATCGCCAACCAGATCCTCGGCGGCTGGCAGATCAGTTCGATCCTCACGCTCCAGTCCGGAAGTCCGTTCACGATGCGCGCCGGTCGCGATCAGGCCAACACGAGCCGTGATGACGACAGGCCCACATCGACCGGGCGAAATGCCGCATTTCCACGCGGCCAGCAGGATCCGCAGCGATGGTTCGATACCTCGCAGTTCGTCCTCGCGCCATTCGGAACATTCGGAAATGTCGGCCGGTCCACCGGCATGAGCGGCGGCATCATCGGCTGGGACTTCTCGACGCTCAAGAACTTCGAAATCCACGAGAACCACCGGCTGCAGTTCCGGTTCGAAGCATTCAACATGCCGAATCATCCGAACTGGGGCTATCCGAATTCGATCATGAGCAGCGCTTCGTTCGGAGCGGTGACCTCGACGCGGACTTCGATGAGAAGCTTGCAGTTCGCGCTCAAGTATCTGTTCTAATCGGAGGTGTGCGGCTCTCGGAACTGGTCGAAACTTCGGCGCGTATCGCCGCCACCTCGCGCCGGACGGAGAAGAGCGCACTGCTCGCGGATCTGCTGCGCAGGCTCGCGGGCGGCGAAGTTGCGATCGCCGTGAGCTACCTGTGCGGCGAGCCGCCGCAGGGGAAGATCGGCATCGCCTATCGATCGCTGCGCGATGCAACCGGTGATGCTGCCGCCGTGCCTTCGCTCGAGCTGCTCGACGTGGACCGGCGGCTCGGCGAGATCAGCGCGGTCTCGTCGCGGTCGAATAAACTCGACCTCTTGCGGAGCCTGACGGCCGCGGCCACGCCAACTGAGCGGCGGTTCCTGGCGGGATTGCTCACCGGCGAGCTTCGCCAAGGCGCGCTCGAAGGGCTCATGGCCGGCGCGGTCGCCAGAGCCACTGGCATCCCGCCCGATCGCATCCGCCGGGCCTCGATGATGGCAGGCACCATCGTCCCGGTGGCCTGTGCGGCACTCGAAAGAGGCTCTGAGGGCCTGGAACAGTTCCAGGTGAAACTGTTTCAGCCGGTTCAGCCCATGCTCGCGAATACGGCCGAAGGCCCCGCGGAGGCAATCGCCGAACTCGGCCAAGCCGCCCTCGAGTTCAAGCTCGACGGGGCGCGGATTCAGGTGCACAAATCCGGCGATGCAGTCGCCGTCTATTCACGCGGACAAAACGAAGTGACGGCGGCCGTACCCGAGGTAGTCGAGATCGTGCGCGCCATGCCTGCACGCGAGCTGATCCTCGACGGCGAGGTGTTGAGTCTCCTACCCGACGGGCGTCCGCGGCCGTTTCAAGTCACCATGCGGCGGTTCGGACGCAAGCTCGATGTCGAGCGGGTCCGGGCCGAACTGCCTCTCACGCCGTTCTGGTTCGACCTCCTCTACGCCGATGGCGGCGCGCTGCTCGACGAGCCGCAAGCCAAGCGATTCGCGGAACTCGAGCGGGTCTCGCCCGCCGGACTCGTCATTCCTCACGCCGTGACATCCGACAGCGCGAGGGCGCAAGAGTTCCTCCGGGACGCGCTCGAGCGAGGGCACGAAGGAATCATGGCGAAGTCCGTTGCCGCGAGTTACGAGGCGGGCTCACGCGGACAGAACTGGCTCAAGATCAAGCAGGCTCGAACGCTCGATCTCGTGATCCTCGCGGCGGAGTGGGGCAGCGGGCGCCGCAAGGGTTGGCTCAGCAATCTGCATCTCGGCGCGCGCGATCCCGCGACCGGCGGATTCGTGATGCTCGGCAAGACGTTCAAGGGCCTGACGGACGAGATGCTCGCCTGGCAAACAGAAGAGTTCCAGAAGATCGCGGTCGCCGGGGACGGCTACACGGTCCATCTCGAACCGAAGATCGTCGCCGAGATCGCGTTCAACGAGATCCAGGCAAGCCCGGTCTATCCGGGCGGAATGGCATTGCGGTTCGCGCGCGTGAAGCGTTATCGCGGCGACAAGAGTGCCGCCGCGGCCGACACGATCGAGACCGTGCGAAGCTACTTCGCCGCCTTCTCTACTTCCACCGCGAAAACGTAGGTGTCCCCGAACATGTTCGAGCGGAAGATGACCCACTTCTTGTCGGGGCTGAAGCTGACGTTCGGCTCGAGCCGATAATCATGCTTGCTCATGTTCACGAGCTTCTCGGCGTGTAGAACGCCCGGCTTGATGAACGAAGGATCATCGATCCCACGATTCAGCAACAGTTCGGGTTTGAACAGATAAATCCACCGCCCGTTCTTCGCCCGCGCGACCTGACCGGGATCTCCGCCATCACCCGCGAACAGCGCCCCGTCGCGCGACACGTTGAAGTGAATCGACCACTCATCGCGCTGCAAGTGATAGCGCACGCGTTCGCCCGTGTCCACGCGATAGCCCGCGAGCCAGAAGTCTTCGCCGCGAGGAGTCTGGAGGTCATACCAAACGGTCTTGCCATCGGCGCTCCAGAACTCGTGACCCCAGATCTCCATCGCGATCGTGCGCGAGTGGACCTTCTTCGGTTGAGGCTTGCCCTCGGTGCGGATCAGCCAGATGCGATCCACCTTGTGCCACGGGCCTTCGTGGCAGAACATCAGCAGGCCCGGATCGGTGGGCGAGAACAGCAGGTGATTCAGCCAGTCATTCGCCTTGTGGATGATCCTGGTTTCGCCGGTCGCGATGTTGACCGTAAACAGCGCCATCGGCAGGCGCGCGGCCCAGCGCCGCTCCATCATCTCGCCCTTGTTGCGCGGCTGTTCCGCCGCGCGGCGCCCACCGTTGTAGTCCTCGCCCTCGCCTTCGATGTAGGTTCCCGCGAGCAGCGTCTCATCGGCATTGACGGTCGAGATACCGCCGCGCTTGGGCAGGTCCGCGATCTTCTTCGTCTCCCCCGATTCGGTATCAGTCCAGTGCACCGCGCCGTCGCGCGCGTAGTAGACGCGTTGTGTCTTGCGGCCCGCGTCGATCAGGCGCACGCGCCCTTCGACCACCTGGCTCTTGCGTTTCGTGTCGAGGTCGAGTGTGGCGATTCCGTTCGGAATCGTGTAGACCAGCTTGCGGCCGCCGCCCGTGAACCAGTTCTGGTTGAAGTAGAGGCTGGCGCTGCCACGCTCCTTCGTCAACCGGATCACACGATGGCCAGTGTCGGCATCGACCCATGACTCCGGTGGTTCCGTCTGCGCGAAGGCGAGCGCGGCCATCGCCGCAGCGCCCAGAAATTGCTTGATCACTTGAACTCCGCTGGAAGACGCCAGAATTCGTCGAACAGGCCCGCTACGGCCACATCGGGCACGTCGGCCCCCTCCCCCACCTTCAGGATCGCGAAGTCGCCGAGCTTGGGCATGCTGTAGTCGGACTGGTATTCGCGCTCGTCGATCGTGAGTCCGGAATTGATCACTACGTACTTCGACGGCGCCATCGGGTTCGGATACACGAAGGCTGGAACGTGGCTCGCCGCGGCAAAGCTCTTCGAACCCGCCGCGATGCTCTCCCGGTTCCATCGCAGGGGAAGCTTCGGAGCAAGCTTCGCGATCCAACGGTTGCTCCCCGGATCTCCGAACAGCGCGACGTGGTAGCGCTTGAAGTCTTCGGGAGTGACGTCCTTGTCGTCCTTCACCCGCGGATGCGCTCGATACCAGCGGGCGTACACACGATCGAACCGCGCGAGCATGCGCATCGCCTGATCGTGCGCTGCTTGGTTCCACGGAACGCCGGTGGGGCGCACGAGAAGATAGGGATCGAGGAACGCATCATCGATCGGGCCCTGCAATGCGTGGGTCTTACGCGGACCTCGGCTGTTCTTCGCAGTGGACCAACCGTTGGCGCCCTTCTCCAGCCGGATCTCTGGCGCGGCCTTGACTCGAAGCGCGCGCCCATCGATCGTCAAGCCCTTCAGTTTCCCGGTCTCGCGCAACGTGAGCCGGGCGATGTTTTTCGTGCTGATCGTGAACTGCTCGCGCGCCGCGTCTCTTCGCGCATCGACATCGGACCGTTCATAGTGCTTGTCGAGCCCATCCACCGACACCCAGAACGAGCGGTTGTAGCGCGTGGAGAACGTGACGAACCGGACATGATCCGGAGAGACACGTCCGCGATCGCCGTTCTCTTTCAGAAACGCGTCCACTTGTTGACGCACCAGCGGACTCACACTGTGCCCGGTGTTCGCCGAGATCAGAAAGATCGAAGGCGTCCCCTTGACGCGCAGGAAGTTCGGCTCGCCCCCGGAGGCGAAACCTTCCTTTTCGAGCTGCGCGCGGACGCGCAGTGAAGACTCCAACTGTCCGCGATTCTTCTCGCCCGGAACCGCGGGCAGTCCGGAAGCTCCCACGTCGCTATCGCCGTCGTGCGCCGCGATCGGGATGTTGAAGGCGTTTAGCGAATAGTCGAGAATGTTCTCCCAGATTCGCAGCGGACCCGCCTGATACGGCGGAAATCCGGGCATGTAGGCGCGGCGCGGATAGGTGCCCGCCCCGATATCGGCGGCGGCAAATTCATCGGGATGATGCAGCGCGATGTGCCAGGCGCCCGCGCCACCGAGCGAGAATCCACGCAGGATCACGCGATCGGGATCGATCTTGTATCGCTTCTTCACATCGGCGATCGCTTCGAAGACATCCACTTCGCCCGCCCAATGATTGGCATTGTTCCAGCGCCCATAGCAGTCGATCGTGATCTGACCCACGTCCGCTGTCTTGTAGGTGATGCCCGTGTTCGGATTCGGAAAGCGGAACAGGAAGCTCGCCTCGCTCAGGATCTGATCGCGCCCATGAAGCCAGACGTAGAGCCGAACGGGCTTCGAGCCGTCGTAGGACTCGGGCACGGTCACGCCGTACGGTTGGACGGAGCCGTCGAGGTCGGAGTAGTAGCCGTGGATGTTGCGTCTCTTCGCGCCGATCCAGGGCGCGTTTCCGGCCTGAAGGGCGCGAGCCCGCTCGATGCCCTGGTCAAGGACGGTCAGCGCGCGATCGACTCCTTCCTGCGTGAAGAACGTTTCGGGGAACTCGAGCAGGAAACGCCCGGCCTTCGCGTAGACATCGACATCGGGCCACGCTTCGCGCATCTTGCCGGAAGCCTTGACGGCGCGCATCGACTCCTCGATCCGGTCCGTCTTCTCTTTCACGCGGGCGAGTTCTTCCGCCTTCGGTTTGATGGGCGGCGGTATCGCCTTCTTCTTTGTCTGAGCGGAGGCCCGAGGCTGTTGCGCGGCGAGCGGGATCAGCAGGACGATCGCCGTGAGAAGGGACACTGCGCCGAGCATGGCGCGGGAAGCGGTGCGCATTCTCCTACGTTACTTCGTGGAAGCCGGGAACCGCGCGTCGAGCCATTCGTGGAATCGCACCACCCAGCTCGCCACCGGGCCCTTCATCTTCGGGCGTAAGCCGAAGCCGTGGCCCACACCCGCGTAGACATGGAGTTCCGCCGAAGCGCCGGCGTTCTTCATCGCGAGGTAGAGCTCCGGCAAACCTTGTGAAATGTTCTGGCGGTCATTCTCGCCACACACCAGAAACGCGGGAGGCGTTTCTTTCGATAGCGGTATTTCGCCGCGCGGAAGGCCCGGATAGATCAGTGCCTGGAAGGCGGGCTTCAATGCCGGATTCGCGCTCCAGCGGACGGCGGCCAGCGCCGCGATTTCGCCACCGGCGGAGAAGCCCATCACGCCCACGCGATCGGGATTGACACCCCACTCCGTGGATTTGCTCTTCACTGACTCGATGGCTCGCTGGATGTCGGCCAGCGCGTGCCCTTCCACGGTGTAGGTGGATCCCTTCTCGCGCGCCAAGCGATACTTCAGCACGAACGCCGCCACGCCGCGATCGCTCAGCCATTGCGCCACGTTGTGGCCTTCGTGATCGGACCACAGTTCGCGGTGCCCGCCACCGGGCGCGATGATTACCGCGATTCCCAATGCCTTCTCCTTCCCCGGGAGATACGGCGTGATAGACGGCTTGTGGACGCTCGAAATGACGCGTTCACCGGAATCGGTGACGCGGACCGCTTCGACCGCGGTGGCGTTTTCGGAACCCGGCGCGCCCAGGGGCCATAGCAGGATGTCGGTGCCTTTTTCGGCCGCGAATGAAATCTTCAGGAGGAGGATCAGGCTTGCAAATCGCATGCGGTGAATCAATGTAAAGGTGGCCGATTCACCGTCGAGGTTACTGCCGAGGCGCGTGCTGGTGTTGCGCCAGGATCGCCGGATTATCTTCGCTCGAGTGTTCCAGGCATTGATGCGCGGGCTCCGCGAGACTGATGGTGACGATTTCCTTGGCGGCTGAAAAAAGGCCGATCGCGCTGGCGAGGCTGACCGCCACGAGGAGCTTCTTGATCATGAGCTAAGTGTGCCTTGTACGAGCGAAGCGTCCGAGGTACTCCGCTCTCAATTCCGTTGGTACACGGAACTGGGCGGGACCGGTTGAAGAGTCATGGTACCAGAGTCAACGCCGTTGCGCGGCGGCGATCGAGGATTGTTTTTTCGTTACCGTCGCGCGGGCTCCGGCTACGCCCGCCTGCTCCGAATCAGGCAGACGCCGAGCAACAAATGCGCCGGTGAGCGCCATGCCCCACGTACCCGGTTCGGGGACTTGGGAGGGAGCCGGATCGAGGAACGTTGCCCGACACTCACGAAATGCCCGTGTTGACTGGCGGCTTCGCTATCGAGGTCCGGGTAGTTCACGAAGTTGAGCTGCGCGGTGGCAGGATCGAGGCCGAAGCGGACCGCTGCCTCGCCCGTCGTGCCAGCGGGGAGCCGGTTCAAGGCGTTGAGGAAGGGGATCCAGCGAAGCGCAGTGTGAACGTTCGCGTTCCGGTGAAAAACCCGGGCGCCATAGGTTCCGGATCCTGACGCGAGGACGTTGACAACTGGATTGGCCGAGTCCGCCGCCGAGCAGAGTTCCAGCGGCCGCGATGCCTTCGACACAGGTACTTGATCACATGCGGCGTGCGCGTAGCCGCGATTCGCAACAGTCGAGGCTGTAGCCCTGCTTGGGCGAATCCTCGACGGCGAAAATCAAGCCATACGAGGCCTGAGCCACGTTTTGCGCACTGGGCAGAAATCGGGTCTTCGCCGAGATCGCCCTCGAACCGCCCGGCACCCCCGGTCGAGCAACTCAAGGGCTGTGATATGAAGCTTCGAACAAACCGGTCAGGAAGTTGGAAGCCGGAGCCTCGGAGGCCGCCCTCCGCGCGCGCTACCGCTTCAGCTTCGCGAGCCCGCAGCAGGCCCATGGTGGCCGCCGCTGCCGCGCCAACCAACGAGGCGCCGCGCGAAGCCGGGCTCGCGCCAATCCCCGCAGTTTCCGATAGGCACCGAAGACAGGGCGTTCACTGCGTCCGGATCGCCCGAACGCACACGCGCGATGAGTTTGCTCCAAGCCTGTTGCCTCGCCCACGTATCCGTTATGACGAGGTCCGCTGCGGCGTTTTGGGAGCCGTGGATGCCAGAGGGGCTACTTGGCCACGCGATGACGGGTGGGGACCACCGGATGGTCCTGGTCTGAAAGTTTCACGCGGCTGTAGGTAGGCTCGCGAAAGCTGGCTTCGACCACATACTTGGCCGCTGCGAAAAAGCCGCTGGCACAGGCCAGGCTGACTGTCACGAAGAGCATTCTTGTCATGAAGCAAGTGTGCCCTGTTGGACCGGGGTTTCCCAGGTACCGGTTGTTCAAAATCCGCCGGTACGGAATCGGGGGCGGATCGCAGTGAGGTTCTGGTACCAGAGCTGCAGGCGACGGATGCCGGCAACCCGGCGGAGGTGTGGCCATTCTTGATATGCTGCCCGAATGATCCGTCCCTTCGCGGCGCTCGCAATGACGAGCCTCCTGGTTCTGCTCCCCAGGTTCGTCAACTCGCAAACCGCTTCGGCCGAGCGTGTGAAATGGACCACTTCCCGCCTTCGGGGCGCTCCCGATCCGCCTCCTCCTTATCAACTCGTCCGGGCGTTTCCGCAGGTCGCGTTCAACGAACCCGTCTTCATCGCGCAGGATCCAACGTCGGAGAGGATCTGGGTCGCCGAGTACAAGGGCAAGATCTACAGCTTTCTGCCGCGCGATCCCGCCGGCACCAAGAGCCTCGTGCTCGATATCGAACGCGGGCTGAGCGCTTTCTCTTTCCATCCCAAATACGCACAGAACGGCCAGATCTTCCTCTTCAGCCACGCGCATCCGAAACAGAAGCAAGGCGATCAGGTGAGCCAAATCCATCGCTACGTGGTGGATCGCGCGAACCCTCCCGTTGCGAAGAAAGACTCGCTCACGATCATCGTCGAGTGGCCGGGCGGTGGACACAACGGTGGCGAAGCGATCATCGGTCCGGACGGATACCTCTACGTAGCCACCGGAGACAGCACCGGCGGTTCCGATCTCAAGGCAACGGGGCAAGGCGTCGACGACCTGCTCTCCGTCATGATGAGGCTCGATGTCGATCATCCCGATCCCGGCCGCGCCTATTCGATTCCGAAGGACAATCCGTTCGTGGGGGTGGAAGGCGCTCGCCCCGAAATCTGGGCGTACGGCTATCGCAATCCGTGGCGCTTCAGTTTCGATCCGGTGACGGGCAGGCCTTGGGTCGGCGACGTGGGCCAGGACATCTGGGAAATGATCGAGCTCTCCTACAAGGGCGCCAATCACGGCTGGAGCGTGATGGAGGGATCGCATAGCTTCCATCCACACAAGAAGGCCGGACCGGGTCCGTTCACGAAACCCGTGGTCGAGCATCACCACACGGAATGCCGGTCGATCACCGGCGGCTACGTGTATCAGGGTTCGAAGTTCCCGGAACTGAAAGGCGCCTACATCTATGGCGACTACGAATACGGCAAGGTTTGGGCTCTGCGTTATGACTACAAAGACGAAAAGGTCACGTGGCACAAGGAACTCGCCGACACGACAGTGAAGATCTCGAGCTTCGGTGTGGGGCGCGACGGTTCGTTCTGGGCGGTGGACTACAACAACGGCAACATCTACCAGCTCGCGCGCCGGGTGGGCGGATCCGCAAATCTCAACTTTCCTCGCAAACTGAGCGACACGGGCCTGTTCACTTCCGTCAAGGATCACCGGATGGCTCCGGGTGTCGTGGCGTATTCGATCAACGCTCCCTTCTGGTCGGACGGCGCGCACAAAGACCGGTACTTCGCGCTGCCTGGCGATGCGAAGGTCGAGCTGAAGGAAAAAGGCGCGTGGGATTTCGATGACGGCGCTGTGACCGTGAAGTCGTTCACCCTCGACATGGAGGAGGGAAATCCGAAGTCGGGCCGGAAGATCGAAACCCGCATCGTGCTCAAACAGGACAACCATTGGATCGGTTACACCTACGTCTGGAACGACGCGCAGACGGACGCTTTCCTGGTGGAAGCGAAGGGCATGGATCGTGTCTACGAAGTGAAGGACCCGTCTGCTCCAGGCGGAATTCGCAAGCAGACGTGGCACTACCCGAGCCGGAACGAATGCATGTTCTGCCACTCGCGGGCTTCAGGATTCGTGCTCGGGATCGACACACCGCAAATGAACCGCGACGGACAAATCGAGAAGCTGATCTCGGGAGGCTATTTCCGCAAGGCGGTGGAGAAGCCCGTTGCCAATCTTGCCAAGTATCCGGACCCGTTCGATGAATCCGTCGAGATCGGCGCGCGTGTGAAGACCTACCTGCAGGTCAACTGTGCGATCTGTCACGTGCCCGACGGCGGCGGCAATGCCCCAATGGACCTCGGCTATCAGGTGGCCATCGAGAAGGCCAAGCTGATCGGCGAAAAGCCGGTGCACGATACGCTGAACATCGCGGACGCGATGGTAGTGGCGCCCGGGTCGCCCGAGAAGAGCGTGTTGTATGGCCGCATCACCCGCCGCGGACCCAACCAGATGCCGCCCACCAGCACGAATCGGGTGGATGTGGCGGGCGCCAAGCTCGTCGAACGGTGGATCAAGCAACTGAAATAGGGGTTTGATAGACTCGCGTCAGGCCCACACTTTTTTCATATGCGCCGCAGTCTCGCACTCTTCGTGTCTTCCGCCGCCATCGTGGTGATGGCGAGCGATTCTCCGGCACCCGCTCCGCTGGGAACCTACAAGCCCGCGGAACGCCGCCACTGGTCCCTCCAGCCACGCAAACAAGTCACTCCGCCGGTGCTCGATGACGCGGCGGCCAAGGTTTGGGTCCGTACGCCGGTCGACCGGTTCATCCTCGACCGCTTGCGCAAAGAGGGTCTGAAACCCGCTCCGGAAGCCGATCGCATCACGCTGATTCGGCGGCTCACCTACAACCTGCATGGGCTTCCGCCCACGCCGGAAGAGATCGATGCGTTCGTCAATGACAAATCGCCCCAGGCGTATGAGAACCTCGTCGAGCGTCTGCTCTCCTCGCATCGCTACGGCGAACAGTGGGGCCACCACTGGCTCGATGTCGTCCGCTTCGCCGAGTCCGACGGTTACGAATACGATACTCACCGCCCGGACGCGTATCGGTACCGGGATTACGTGATCGCCAGCATCAATAGCGACAAGCCATACGATCAGTTCATTCGCGAGCAACTCGCGGGTGATGAGACTGACGCTTCGAACGAGACACTCGCTATCGCGAGCGGGTTCAACCGGCTCGGCCCGCTGCGCAAGAACGCGGGCAACCAGGAAGTCGCGAGTTCGCGGACAGAAGTGCTGACGGAGATGACCAACATCGTCGGCGCGGCGTTCCTCGGCATGACGGTCGGCTGCGCGCGTTGTCACGACCACAAGTTCGACCCGATCCGCCAGTCCGACTACTACCGGATGCAGGGCTACTTCGCGCAAACGCAGGCGCACGATATTGTTGTGGCGAGTCCCGAAGAGCAAGCGGCCTGGAAAGCGAAGGCCGCGCCGATCGAAGCCGAGATGACACAGCTCCGCCGCTCGATGCGCAAGCTGCCGGAAGAGGAGAAGGCGAAGGTCATCGAGAAGCTCGAAGCGCTCGACGAGAAGATGCCCGATCCGCTCACGGCGATGTACGCGGTGAAGAACGAGACCAAGCAGATGACGCCGGTCCATATCCTGTCGCGCGGCGACTATCGGTTCAAAGGTGCGCCAGTCGGCATGCGTCCGCTGGGTGTCCTGCTCGAGGAGAACGCGCCGGAACTGCCGTTCGACACCTCCAAGCCGCGGACGAAACTCGCCGAGTGGATCACCGATCCGAACCATCCGCTCACGGCCCGCGTGATGGCCAATCGTATCTGGCAGTACCATTTCGGCCAGGGGCTTGTCTCGACGCCGAACGACTATGGCCGCATGGGCACACGTCCGTCGCATCCGGAATCGCTCGACTGGCTGGCGAATCAATTCGTCGAAGGCGGATGGAAGATGAAGCCTCTCCACCGCATGATTCTGATGTCGAGCGCCTATCGCCAGTCCAGCCGTTCGCCGATCGAAGCCCTCGCGATGGAGAAGGACTCCGAAAACAAGCTTCTCTGGAAGTTCAACCGGCGGCGCCTCGAGGCCGGTGAAATCCGTGATTCGATGCTCGCGATCTCCGGACGCCTCAACGCCAAGACTGGCGGCCGCAGCGTGATGACGCTGATCGATCCGGAATTGATCAAGGATCTGAAGCGTCCGCAATATTGGCAGCCCACCAAGGACAAGAGCGAGCACGACCGCCGAACGATCTACATGATCTACAAGCGGAACCTGATTCTGCCGTTCATGCAGGTGTTCGATGCGCCGGACACGATGTTCTCCTGCGCGCGCCGCGATCAGTCGACGCACGCCCCGCAAGCGCTCGAGATGATGAACGGCAAGCTGGCCAACGTCTACGCGGAGTCATTCGCCAAGCGCCTGCTCGCCGAGAAGCGGACTCTCGACGAGCGGATCGGCCACGCCTGGCGGCTCGCTGCCGGACGGGCGCCCACACCGGCCGAAGTGAAGAGCGCGATGCGCTACCTCGACGATGGCCCGGACCAGCTCGAAGTGCTGAAGGAATTCGCGCTCGTGCTGTTCAACATGAATCCTTTCCTTTACGTGAACTGAGGCCCGAAACACAGATGTCCGAACATGTTCGATTCAATCGCAACCGCCGCGAGTTTCTGACGGATTGCTTCTGCGGATTCGGTTCTCTCGCCTTCGCGGGAATGTCAACCGCCGAACAAGCGCGCGCCGCGCGGTACAACCCGCTCGCCCCCAAGGCTCCCCACCATCAGCCGAAGGCGAAGGCCATGATTTTCCTGTTCCAGGCCGGTGGACCCTCGCACGTCGAAACCTTCGATCCGAAGCCTCTGCTCAACCAGCTCCACGGGCAGAAGCGGCCGGCGGAATTCGGCGAGGTGAAGTATCAAACGGTCAACGAGAACTCTCGGCTGCTCGGCACCAAGCGGACTTTCAACAAGCACGGCAAGTCGGGAATCGAAGTGTCCGATCTGTTGCCGCATCAAGCCTCGATCATCGACGATCTGTGCGTGCTGCGGTCGATGCATGGAGACATGGTTGTCCACTCCGCCGCGCAGTATCAGATGATGTCGGGCCGTGTGATTCCGGGCTTCCCGTCGATGGGAAGCTGGATCGCCTATGGACTTGGCAACGAAGCCGACAACCTCCCGGCATATGTGGTCATGCCCGATCCGCTGGGCGCGCCGGAAGCCGGCCAGCCGATGTACACGAACGGATTCCTGCCCGCGGTCTACCAGCCCGCGATGTTCCGCGCGGGCAAGCGCCCCGTGCTCAATCTCGATTTGCCGGAAGGCGTTTCGCTCGAACGCCGCCGCAAGACGATGGATCTGCTCCGCGCGGTAAACGAAGCCAGCCTCGTGGGCGAAGACGCCGAGTTCGCCGCGCGCATGTCGGCCTACGACACCGCGTTCAAGATGCAGACCGAAGCGCAGGAGATTCTCGACGTTTCGAAAGGCGAATCGAAGGAGACGCTCGAGCTCTACGGCGTCGGCAATCCGCAAACCGATGATTACGGCCGGCGCTGCCTGCTCGCGCGGCGGCTCGTGGAGCGCGGCGTGCGTTACGTCTGCGTGGTTGCGGGCGGCGGCGGCGGCGAAACCGAGTGGGACGCGCACTCCGACATCGAAAAGAATCACTGGCGCATGGCCGGACTCACCGATCGGCCGACTGCGGCTCTCGTCACCGATCTCAAGCGCCGCGGCCTGCTGGATTCGACCATCGTACTCTGGGGCGGCGAATTCGGACGCTCTCCCGAATCCGAGCGCGGCACCGGGCGCGATCACCACAACACGGGCTTCAGCATGTGGGTGGCCGGCGGCGGTTTCAAACCCGGCATCACCTATGGCAACACCGATGCCATCGGACTCAAGTCCGTCGAGAATCCAGTGCACTTCCGCGATCTGCATGCGACGCTGCTCCATCAGATGGGTCTGCATCAGGAACAGCTCAGCTTCCTGCATCAGGGACGTAAGGAGCGCTTGACCGAAGTCCACGGACGGGTGATCAAAGAAATTCTGGCCTGAGTTCGATGCGGATCGCTGCCGTTCTCCCGTTCGCTCTCGCCTCCTGTCTGGGCCAGAGCCCGGCGGATTTCTTCGAGTCGAAGGTCCGGCCCGTGCTCGAGGCGCGGTGTTCGCAGTGTCACGGCGACAAGGTCCAAATGGGCCAGAAGCAGTTCACCACGCGTGACGGCATGCATCGTTCCGGGGCTGTGGTGCCGGGTGACCCGGACGCGAGTCCGCTGCTCCAGGTGATTCGTCAAACGGGCAAGGTCAAGATGCCGCCCACGGGCAAGCTAGCTCCGCACGAAATCGAAGCGCTCGAGAAGTGGGTGCGCGATGGCGCGATCTGGCCGGAATCCGCGGCCGCTCTGACGAAATCCGATGCGTCACTGTGGTCGCTGAAGCCGGTGAAGAAGTCCGCGCCGCCCGAGGTGAAGGATTCACAGTGGCCGCGCGGCGTGATCGACCGGTTCATCCTCTCGAAGATCGAGGCGAACGGGCTGAAGCCCGCCTCGGACGCCGATCGATACACGCTGCTCCGAAGGCTCAGTCTCGACATCACGGGTCTGCTTCCCTCACGGGCGGAGATCGAACGCTTCGTCAACGACGCTTCGCAGAATGCCGTCGAGACGGTCGTGAATCGTTTGCTCGACTCGCCCGCGTATGGCGAACGCTGGGGACGCCACTGGCTCGATGTTACCTACTGGGCCGACACAACTGGCGTGGGCCGGCGCATTCCGCTTCGCGATGCGTGGCGATATCGCGACTACGTGATCGCCTCGTTCGCCAAGGACAAGCCGTATGACCAGTTCCTGCGCGAACAGATCGCGGGCGGATCCGCCGAGGATGCGGTGGCGGCGACGGGATTCCTGGTCCTCGGTCCGTGGGCGTGGTTTGCTTACGACAAGGCGCAGATGCGGCTCGATATCGCCGACCTGCAAGTAGACCTGATCGGCCGCACCGTGATGGGCCTCACTCTCGGTTGCGCCCGCTGCCACGATCACAAGTTCGACCCGATCACGAACAAGGACTACTACGCGCTCGCCGGAATCTTCCTGAGCACCAAGACGACATCGCGCGCGAATTCGGAAGGCGGGCTGAACACGGTTCGCGTGACCGAGACGCCTGAACTCGCCCGCACGCACGCCACCGCGATGAGCGAGTGGGAGAAGCGTCTGGCTCAGGTGGAGGCGGACGACAAGGTTTTCAAGAAGGAACAGGACGCGGTCAAGAAGAAGCTCGAAGAGCTGAAGACGAAACCAGCGGGCGAAGAGACGAAGGCCGCGATCAAGACGGCGGAGAAGGAACTCGCCGAACTCAAGAAGAAGACCGAGTTCGCGGGCGACCGCCAGATTCTGCTGCACGCGAAATACATGAAGCCGAAGTGGCCGCAATACTACGCGGCCGAAGAGATGGAGTTTCCCGAAGACGCCCGCATCGCCTCACGCGGAGACGCGCATCAACTCGGCGAATTCGTACCGCGCCGATTCCCGGGCGCGGTGAATACGGGCGAATCCGCACCGGAGATCGACCCGCATTCGAGCGGGCGCAAAGAGCTCGCGGCGTGGCTCACCCAACCCGGACATCCGCTCACGGCCCGCGTCTACGTGAATCGCATCTGGCATCATTTGTTCGGACGTGGGATCGTTTCGAGCACCGAGAACTTCGGCAACCGCGGGGAGGCACCCACGCATCCGGAGCTGCTCGACTATCTGGCGGCGCGCCTGGTGGAAGAGAAGTGGTCCACCAAGCGGCTGATCCGCGAGATCGCATTGAGCAGGACCTACCGGCTTTCGAGCAAGCCCGACCCGCGTAATGACGAGATCGATGCGGCGAATACGTGGTTCTGGCGCGCCAATCGCCGGCGCCTGGAAGTAGAAGCGATTCGTGACGCGATTCTGCAATCGAGCGGACGCCTCGATTCGACGGCCGGTGGACCCTCGCTGCCGCTCACGGCACGGAACGTTCACACGATCGCGCCATTTTTCCTCGAGGACGATTCGAAGATCGAGCCGCACATCAAGTTCCGCCGCACGGTCTATCAGCCGATCATGCGCAACAGCCAGATGGAAGATGTCGACATCCTGAACGTATTCGACTTCAAGGATCCGGACCAGATCGCTGGCACACGCGCGTCAACAACCGTGCCTACGCAGATGCTCTACCTGATGAATTCGCCGTTCATCAAGGAGGAGGCGCGGCGGTTGGCGGAATCGACTCGCGATCTCGATCATCAAGCCCGCGTGGCGCGCATCGTGATGGCGGCGCTGAACCGGCCGTCCACGCAGCGTGACATCGATCAGGCACGGCAGTTCGTCTCCGATTTCGGAGTCGCGGCTTCGCCCGCCGAGGCCTGGGTCCGCTATTGCCACGCCATCTTCGTCTCGAGCGAATTCCTGTATCGTAGGTAGCAACAGAATGATGCATCCGATCGCACCCGCGCCCCATGACCGCCGCGCGTTCCTCCGACAGTTGGGCGGCGGCTTCGGATCCCTGGCGTTGGCGGACCTCGCTGCCGGTGCCGCCGCGGATCCGCTTGCGCCGAAGAAGCCGCACTTTCCCGCCAAGGCCAAGCGCGTCATCCTGCTCTGGATGCAGGGCGGCCCATCGCAGATGGATCTGTTCGACTTCAAGCCGCGCTTGAAGAAGGAAGGCGGCGAAAAGATTCCGTTCCGCGTCAACTCCGCCAAGGAGCGCTACGAAGAGAACGCACGCCTGATGCCGCCCGTGTCGGAATTCAAACAAGCCGGCCAGTGCGGACTCTGGATGTCGGACCTCATGCCGAACCTCGCCACCAAGGTGGACGAACTCTGCTGGCTGCGAGCGATGGTGACCGACAGCCCCGCCCACCCCGGCGCGATCCGGTTGTTTCAAACAGGATCGCTCCAGTTCGTGCGGCCGTCGATGGGCTCTTGGATCGTCTACGGACTCGGCACCGAGAATCGAAATCTGCCGGGATTCGTCGTCATCAGTCCGATGCTGTATGGCGACGACGGGAGTCCGCTGCACTACTCGAACGTCTTCCTGCCCGCGATCTATCAGGGCACGCGGCTCGGCGACGCGCGCACGCCGGTCAAGAATTCGAAGATCGGCTACCTCGGCGATCCTTCACTCGCGCCCGAGCTCCAGCGGCAGCACCTCGACCTCATTCAAGCCCGCAATCGCATGGACCAGGAAACCTCCGGCGCGGACCCGAACATCGAAGGCCTCATCCAATCCTACGAACTCGCCTTTCGCATGCAGATTCAGGCCCCCGAAGCCTTCGATGTGATGCGCGAATCGGAGGCAACGCGCAAGCTCTACGGAATCGGCGATGACGTCACCGACAATTTTGGCCGGAAGTGTTTGATGGCCCGGCGGCTCGCGGAAGCAGGTGTCCGCTACATTCAGGTGACCGACAACGGCTGGGACCATCACTCGAAGATCTCCACGACACTTCGCAAGAGCGCCGCGCAGATCGACAGGCCGCTCACCGGACTCCTCACCGATCTCGAGGCTCGCGGACTTCTCGACGATACGCTCGTCGTCTGGACCGGCGAGTTCGGCCGCACGCCGTACGATCAGTCACTCGCTGGTGGCCGTGCCGACGCTGGCCGCGATCACAATCCGTATTGCTGGACGATGTTCCTCGCGGGCGCTGGTGTCAAACAGGGCATGATCCTCGGCGAAACCGACGAGTATGCATGGAAGGCCGTGGATGGCAAGGTCCACGTGCATGACCTGCACGCGACGATCCTGCATCTGCTGGGGCTCGACCACGAGCGGCTGACGTATCGTTACAGCGGTCGTGATTTCCGGCTGACGGATGTTCATGGCAACGTGGTGCGGCAGGTCCTCGCCTGAGTTTCAAACATGCCTTCCGCGGATGCGAGGCTGACTGCGGAGCAGGTGAGATCCGGAAAGTTCTCGGGCAGATCAGAGCGCACGGGTCACGGAGGCGCTGCCCTTCTCTCCCCAATAACGGCTGAAACCTCATCTCAGCCTCGCCGCTTGTGGACCGCGGTTCAATCCCCGAACGGATCCCAGACCGGGGCGAGTTCGAGCACGAACCCCTCGACAGGACCCTCGCCGCGGACCTCGACCGGATCGGTCAACACTTCCGCTTCCCTCCCAGCCCGGTAGATCTCCACAGCCCGGCTCTCCAGATCGACCAGCCAGCCGAGTTGCGCCCCATTGGCAATCCACTCTTTCATCTTGGATCGAAGCGTGCCGATGCGATCGCTCTGCGAGCGAAGCTCAATGACGAAGTCCGGGCACAAGCGCCAGAAGCGATGGAGTGTCGCCGGGTCGAGTTCGCGCACGCGGCTCTTGAACACCCAAGCCGCGTCAGGCGAGCGGCGCGCGCCATTGGGAAGCACCCATCCGGTGGAAGAGTCGAACGCAACGCCACGTTTATCGCGCCGTGCCCAGTTGTGAAGCTGCGCTCCGAGTTCCTGGTTGCGCGCTCCCGTCAGAGTGAAGGTTTGGGGCATGACGACCAGCTCCCCTTCCGCCGTGACCTCGAGGTTCAAGTCCGCATGCTCCTCGCAGAGCTTTGCGAACTCCTCGTCTGTCATCGGACCAACCGTCAAGACGGCGGGCAGGAATGCCTCATCGATCACGAACGACATGCCTTCAGTATAGTCCTCGCTGGGTTCGGCGCGATCACCCAGGCAGGAACGGATCCTGACCATCGAAACGCCGCGCGATCCAGTTGTGCGATACCAGCCACGCGAAGGCATGGACTACGAGCCAACGAATATGGGTAAGCATGGTTTTCGACCGTTGGTTCAGTGTAGACCCGAACGGTGTCCGGTGCAAATCCTATGAATAGGTGAGGCGCGATTCTACGAAATGATCCGCTTCCGGACCGCGTAGAGCACGATATCGGCCGAGCTGTGCAGGTCGAGCTTCTGCATCAAGTGCATGCGATGCGTCGCCACCGTGTTCACGCTGCAATCGAGCACGGTCGCGACCTCCTTGTTCGACTTGCCCTCGGCGAGCATCTGCAACACCTCGCGCTCCCGATCGGTCAGCAGGTCGTAGGAATCCTGTAACCCGCGCTGGCGAAGCTGGCTCACGTAGTCTTCCATGAGCGTCTGCTGAATGGCCGGACTGAAGAACGATTTCCCGTGCGCGACGGAACGTACGGCGCGCTCGAGGTCGGTGTCTCCGCTTTCCTTGAGCAGGAATCCCTTGGCACCGGCCGTCAGCGCACGCAGCAGAAACTCCTCGTCGGAATGCATGCTGAGGATGATCACCTTGATCGCCGGGCATCGCTTGCCGATCTGAGCCGTTGCCTCGATTCCGTTGAGGTTCGGCATGCCGATATCCATCAGCACGATGTCCGGCTGCAATTCCTCCGCCAGTTGCACCGCTTGGCGACCGTCGGAAGCTTCTCCCGCGACATCGAACCCGGCGCACTGCTCGAGTTGCAGGCGCAGGCCGCGGCGCATCACACCGTGGTCGTCGGCGATCAGCACACGGATCGAATTCACGCCGCCACCGCCGGGTTCACGGGCACTTCCACCTCGAGCGTTGTTCCCTTGCCGGGATGCGATGAGACCGTTACTTTGCCTCCGAGATCGCGAACCCGTTCTTCGATGCCCATCAGGCCGAGTCCCTTGCGCGGCGCGAAAGGATTGAATCCCACGCCATCGTCCTGAATCGTCAGGCTCATCCAATCCTTGCGTCCGTAGGCCGAGATTCGAATCGACTTCGCCTTGGCATGCCGCGCGCAGTTGTTCAGCGCTTCCTGCACCACGCGAAACACCGAGGTCCGGTGTTCTTCCGGCAGGCTATCGACATCGCCATCGATCTGCACATCCACCGGAACGTTGCAACGGCGCGAGAACTCGCGGGCGTGCGCGCGCAGTGCCGGACCGAGGCCGAGTTCGTCGAGCGTCGCAGGCCGCAATCCCGCCGCGAGATCCTTCACCGCGCGCACGGCGTCCGTATTCAAGCGCCGGATCTCCTCGAGCCGTTCGCGAAACAACTCGCCCGGTCCCTGCCGGACTTTCTCGAGATTGCCGAGTTCCATGCCGGCCGCGGAGAGCATCTGACCGATCGCGTCATGAAGTTCGAGGGAGAGGAACTTGCGCTCCTGCTCCTGCGTCCTCACGAGCTTGCGCGCCAGCCGGCGCTGTTCCTGCTCGGCGGCTTCGGCACGAGCCCGCTCAGCCTGGCTCTTACGTTCGAGAGCGACCACGAGCGAGATCGTGAGCGCCGCCACCACGAGTGCCAGCGCCAGCGCGATACCGAGCGTGTTTCCGAGAAACGTCAACAGTCCATCGTGATTGCGGCGCGCGTTCTCGCGTGCTGATTCGAGCTGCTTGAGATTCAGGCCCGCCAGTTCGCGCGAGAGCTTGATGACGGTGTTGCGTCGCGGCATCACATCGCGCTGCACGAACCAGAAACTCAGTGCCACCTTCTCTTCCGGACTCCAGGCGAGCATCGGATCGAGCGAATCGAGATAGGCTTGCGCTTCGTTGCGAAGTTTCTGGACGGCTTGGGCCTCGTCGCCCAGGGGCAGGCTCGACAACGCTCCGAGGCGTTTCTCGATCGCTTCCTGATAATGGATTAATTGGGCCTTGTAGTCGGACGCCGCTTCGGGCGAGGGGTCCAGCAGATAGTCGCGCACCAGGATTCCCGCGAGGTGCAAATCGGCCGGAATGTCGCGAAGCACGGCGTCGGCCGCGAGGTAGCTTCGCTGCGCGCTCTCGATCTCCTCGTTCATTTGGCGAACGCGGCGCATCACGCCGAACCCAACCAGGGCCATCAGCAAGACCAGCGTGCCGAAGCCCGCCGTCAGGAGAATCAACAATCGTTTTCTCATGGCGCGCCTACTGTCATTGTCACCCGGATACCACCTGTTCGTACGATGGTTCGGCGGCCGGTCTGCCTTCACAATGGATGCAGTGACTATTGTCTTCACCGATCTCGATGGAACGCTTCTCGACCGTGATACCTATTCGTTCGAGGAAGCGCGGCCCGCGCTGCAGGCGCTCGAACGGCGCGGTATCCCGTGCATCCTCGTCACGAGCAAGACGCGAGCCGAGGTCGAACCCTTGCGGGAACGGATGGGCAATCGCGATCCGTTCGTGGTCGAAAACGGCGGCGCGATCTTCGTTCCGGGCAGCGAAGGCGTGCTCGATGGAATCGAGTGCGGAGTCAGTTACGAGCGGCTCACCGAAGCGCTTCAGCGGGCTTCGGCGGAATCCGGATGCCGTGTACGAGCCTTCCATGAGATGAGCGCGGAGGAAGTCGCGGAAGCCTGCGGGTTCGGAATCGAACAGGCGCGCCAATCGAAGCAAAGAATGTGCGACGAGCCGTTCCTGATCCCCGATCCGGACAAGGAAGCGAGCCTTTTCGCGGCGATCGAGCGACGCGGCCTCTCCTGCACGAAGGGTGGGCGCTTCCATCACATCTTCGGCGGCAACGACAAGCGCCGGGCCGTCGAAACGCTCACCGCGATGTATCGCCGCGCCCACGGGCCCGCGCGCACCATCGGACTGGGAGATAGTCCGAACGACGCGGCCTTCCTCGATATCACCGATGTCGCCGTCGTCGTGCGAGGTGAACACGGCAGCAACGTCCGGCTGCGGCGGTCCGACAAGATCGTCACCACCCTCCCAGGACCCCGAGGCTGGAACGCGGCGATTCTCGATCTGATCGGTTAGTATTCGTTCCACGCCTCGGCCGCCTCCTCCCGGTCGCGGTTCCGCGGCAGAAACAGGCGCTTCAGTTCGCCCCCCGCGCCGATCCCGACGGCCAGGCTCGCCGTCAGCACCAGGCCTCCGCCCACGATGATGAACGCCGCCAGGAACACGTTGCGCGCGAAGCCGAGATGATCGGCGGCGGCCACCACGCCGATGAACATCACGATCACGCGCACGAGCGCGCCGATACGGCGAGGTCCGGGCAGTGCTTCGTTCACGGCCCACACCAGCGCCGCGCGGCCCAGATACTGCGAGAGCCAGGCGCCCGCCACCAGCGTCAACGCCGAGACCGCGAGCTTGGGCAACTGCAGCACGAACTCCTGGACCATTCGCGAGGTGAGCTGCGTGTCGAGCGCGCTCAAGCCGGTGAGCAAACCCGCGAGCAGCACCGCCCAATACGCCGACTCCGCCACCACGCGCGTGGCGCGCAAACGCCCCGATGCGTCGAGCACGTAGGCGACACCGCTGCGCCGTAGAAAGCGGTCGATCGCCAGGCCCTTGAAGATCCGGTAGAGCAGCCACCGCAGGATCGACGCCGCCAGGAACGACAGCGCCATGAGAATCAGCGCCACCAGAATCTGCGGCAGGAACGCCGCCACCAGATGCTGCAGCCGTCCGGCGACACCCTCCGATACTTTCCCCATCAGTTCAGGCATGGCACCGGGTCTCCTTTCGCGCGGTTCTGTTCGAATCTTGTCCGCACAGCGTCGAACACCTGGCAGGAGCGCTCGATGTCGGTCCCGATGCCCGCGCGGTAGGCCGCCACGCGCCCTCCATGAAGCACGGGAAATGTTTCGAGCGCGGGCGGACCGAACCACGTCCGTTCGCGGAACACGTCAGCCAGTTCGAAGAGGACGTGGGCCCACAAGCCATCGGAGAGGCAGACTCCGCCGCGCTCACCCGGACACATGAGACGGTCCACGGTCTCCTTGCGCAGGAAGGTTCGCCACACCGGCTCGAGGTCGCGCCGTGCGGCCAGGAATCGTGCGGCGAGCGCCCCGGAACGAGCGTCGTCGCGATCGGATCCTGCCTCCGCCGGGACACCGAACAACTCCGGACCTTCGAGTACGCGACCCGCGCGGCCCTCGTTCTCCGCGATCAGCGAAAGCAGCGCCGCCACTTGACCCGAGGCGCCGCGCACTGCGGGCCCGCGCGCGGGAATCAAGGTATCGCACACGCGGTGTCCGCGGTCGAGAGCTTCCGATGCGATCCACAGCGAGGGTGCGCGACGGGCCGCTTCCGTAATCCATCCGCCGCCTTCCGATAGTTCGCCGAGAAGCGCTCGCGACATCGCGAACTCACCCGGCGCCGGGTTGCGAACGCACCGGCCGTAGAGGCACCGCATCATCGGATAGAGCGTCAGCGAGCTCAATAGGCCCGATCCAGAGGAATCCCGGTACACTGGCGCCGCGAAATCCTGCCCGGCGAGCAGCACGGGCCGCAACAGACTATCGATCGATTCCGGAACCGCCGAATCGGGATCGAGAATCGCGAGAGCTTTCGCCGAAAGTTCCGCGGCAAGTTCGATCAGCAGCCGGGTGGCATCCTGCCGCTCCGTCACCGCCCCCGGGCGGGTCGATAGGCGCACGACCTTCGCATCCACCGGGGGAATCTCCTCGCCGTCGGCGCCACACACCGCGATCAACGCTTCCACGCCCGGATAGTACTTGGCGAGACCCGCCGAGGCCAGCCTCGCGGCGCGCGCGGCGCGCCCAGTACCGTGATCCACGGCGATGCCGATCACGATGTCGGCACCGCGCACGAAGCTGGCCGCCTGCCGCGCCTGATGCTGCAGTGACATCTCAGCCTCGCGCTCCAACCAGCACGGGCGCTTCCTTGGCGTCGCGACTCACCCCGTCGAGGATCAGGTCGAAGAATTCCGGAATCGCCGCGAGCACGCGATTCCAGTTGGGAATCGGCGGAATACCGAGCGGGTCCTCGAGGAACTCTTCCGCCGCTCTGCGCAGGCTCCGAGCGAACGTGGCCACGGCGACTTCCTCGGCGTGCCGGTCGAATTTCAATCCGTTGAGCATCGCGTCGGCGTAGTAGCGCGAGATCATGTCCTGCGCGAGGCGTACATAGCGGACCTCGAGCGACCGGAAGTGCTCGGCCGTGAACACTACGCCCTCGGCCGCCACGGTGCGGAACAGCGATTTCGCGATGTCTGCCGTCATGCGCGACAACCCTTTCGAGGTGTCGTCCGCCGAGAGCTGCTGGTGCTTGTGTTCGTAATTGTCGGCGAGATCGACCTGACACGTTCGGGCGATCGCGCAGTTCCGGAACACCTCGGCGAGCACGCCGACTTCGAGACCCCAGTCGGCCGGAATGCGGTTCACTCGCGCGAGATTCAGGTTCATCGCGAACTCGCCCGCCAGCGCATAGCGGAAGCTGTCGAGGAACGAAAGGAACGGAGCTTCGGGAGCCATCCCCATCATCGATCGCACCAGCGGCGTGAAAAACAGGCGCGTCACGCGGCCATGCATCTGATCGGTTACGCGCGCATAGTAGCCCTTGCAGAATTCGAACCCCAGGTTCGGATGCACCACCGGATAGCAGAGGCGCGCGAGCAGCGTACGGTCATAGCTCACGATGTCGCAATCGTGGAGCGCGATCACGTCGCAATCGCCCGCCGCGAGCACGTATCCATACGCGAGCCAGCAGGCCCGCCCTTTTCCATCCTGACCCGCCGGAAGGCCGCGATCGTCGAGCATCCGCAACAGCGCCTTCGTTCTTTCGCTCTCCAGATGAACGATCGAAACCGGCGTGTAAAAGCCGGCGAACAGACTCTGCACGCGCGCGAAATTGTCCGCTGTCGCGCGCCCGAGCGAGACCACGATCCGCTGCAGATACCGGACCTTTTGCAGTTCCCTCACGATGCGCAGCATCGCCGGCGTTTCGAACTCCGTGTACAGCGCGGGCAACACCAGGCCGATCGGTTTGTTCCGCGCGAATCGCTCCAGATCCGCCTCGAGCCGTTCAATGTTGTCGGGCCGCAGCCGGTGCAGCGTGGGAACGATTCCGGTTTGAAAGAAATCGGCCATATGTCGAGGGTAACGCCCACGCCGGGGCCGAGCCCATCATGCGAACACAGGAGACGAGCGGAAATCGAGGGTGACGCTCGATCCGGCGGGTCCGCTACGATGGCTGAAGGCACCCAACGTGAAACCAGTAACCGCACTCTCACTCCTGCTCTTCGTTTCAGCCGCCATGGCTCAAAACCAGGTCCAGCTTGCCGACCCCGCGACGTGCAATGAAGCATCGAAAGCGGCGCCGCTCGAAATCACCGATGGACCCGTGCGTGTCAGCCCGGGCACCGACTCTTCGTGTCTCGCTTTCGTCGACAAGGGCGGCACGCTGCGGATTTGGAAGTACGGCAGCCGCTATCAACGCTTGGCCGCCGCGAATACGTGGAAGGTCATCGTGCAAAAGGGCGATGGCGATCAGAACAGCTACGTGCTGCCGCACAACTCCGTCATCGGCATCGTGCTCGAACATAAGAACGCGAAAGGCGAATGGAAGAACTACACGGGGTCGAGCAAGAATCCGATTTCCAAGACGCAGCCTTCGATTCTGCTCACCGTGCGCAAGGCTACCGGGAAGGCGGCGGGCTTGAAGAAGGAGCACCTCACCTGGGACATCTTCACCGTGGATGCGCTCGATCTCGACCACTCCCGGAAGGATGCCGCTGGCAAGTTCCCGCTTCCCGAAGGATCATCGGAACTGCGCATCAACGAAGTGTGGGTGTGGCAGGGCCTGAATCCGATCGCCAAGAAACTGAACGTCTCCACCGGCAAGGCGTCGGTCAAGTTTCAGGCGGAGTAGTTACTGCAAGCCGGTCTTCGCAAGCAGTTCCCGAAGCGATTCCTCTCCGCCGGCCCCGCGCTGTCCACCCGCGATCTTTCCATCGCGATCGATCAGCACGTACGCCGGAAATCCGCCGCTGTGATAGAGCTCGGCGAGATTAGTGTCCTTCTCGAGCACCACGTGTGGACGGCGCGGGAAATCGTGCAGATACTCCGCCACCTTGTCGCGTGGCTCGCCGACATTCACGGCCAACAGCGTCAGTCCGCGATCGCCGAACTCCTGGATCAGCCTGTCTACCATCGGCTGCTCCTTCCGGCAGTAGCCGCACCAGGTGGCCCAAAGCTGCACCAGCACGACCTTGCCCTTGAGGATCGTTTTCGAAAACCGGACTCCGGACAGCGAAGTGGCCTTGTAGTCTGGCGCATCCTGGCGTGTGTCGAGCACGCAGGCAGTCATCGACCCGGTCGCCAGCGTGATCAGTTCGCGTCGTCTCATGATTCGAGTGTAGCTCCAGCCTAGGAATTTCGGTGGCGGTGTCGGCGATTCGGCTACTCTGGGGTCTTAGAGGCGGATGAAGGTTTCGTGGGGCGCGGCTTGGATCTTGGCGTTCTTGCTGGTCTTCGTGATCGCGGGCATCGGTTTCATACCCAGGCTCGGACCGCAGCAGGACGAAGCGCTCTTCACGCCAGTCGCGCTCGAGGGCCAGTGCGGAAAGGCTCCAGGAATCCGGGTAGCGGGCGTACACGTGCCCCTGATGCTCATGAGTTACGTGGGCGCGCTGAAGGGCTGGCTTTACAAGCCAGTGTTCGCGATCTGGGAGCCGTCGGTCTGGTCGATCCGTCTTCCAGCGCTCCTGATAGCCGCGCTCGCTATTCTCGTCACCTCACGCGTTCTCGCCCTCGCCGCCGGACCCGTTGCCGCGATCGCGGTTGCCGCGCTCCTGGTGTCCGATGCGTCCTATCTCCTCACCTCGGTGTTCGATTGGGGCCCCGTGGCGCTCCAGCATCTGCTGCTGGCGAGCGCCGCGTGGCTCTATCTCCGGTTTCAGCGATCCGCCAGCACGTGGCAGCTCTTCGGCTGCGGGTTCTGCGTAGGTCTCGCGATTTGGAACAAGACCATCGCGGTTTGGTTTCTCACCGGACTCGCCGGCGGGCTGCTCGCCTGCTACGGGCAATCGCTGCGAGCTCTGATACGGCCGCGCAATGCGCTCGCGTTCGCCGGCGGGATCGTGTTGGGCGCCGCGCCGCTCATGATCTACAACGTCACCTCGGATTGGCCGACCGTTCGTGAGAACGCGGCGATGGAGAAGCCAGACTGGAGTGGGCGCGCCTTGATCCTGCGCCGCACGCTCAATGGCTCCGTGTCCTTCGGATACCTCTTCCCGGAGGCTGAGGGACGCGAGTCGATTGCGCGCGGAATTCGAACGAGCCTGCTCCCGGCCGTCGTGTTGGCGGCCATTCCCGCTGGGCTAGCGTTCGCGGCGCGCCCCACTCTCTTCTTCGTCATCGCGGGCTCAGTCTCCTGGATCTTCATGGCAGTGAGCCGCGGCGGAGGTGGCGCGCATCATACGATTCTTCTCTGGCCGCTGCCTCACGCTCTCGTTGCGATCGTGGTGGCTCGCCTGTTCGAGCGGCCCGCGCGCTCATGGCGATACTTCGGAGCCGCCGCCTGCGCCGCGGCCACGCTCTCGGGATGGCTCGTCATCCATCGCTACCGCGTCGCCGCCGAATCGGGCGGGGGCGGCCCCGGATGGACGAACGCGATGTTCGGTCTTGCCCAAGAACTCCACCGGTTCCCCGATCGCTGGGTCATCCTGACCGACTGGGGCCTCCACAACAATCTCTGCTTCCTTGCGCCGCGGTCGAACTTCGCTGCCCTGGACCCGGAGCCGAGCGCCATGACCAACGCGATCGCCGAGGCCGACGCCATCGCCATCCGCTCTCTCGGCGACCAGCGCTTCTTTCCCGACAGCGCCGGGAAGCTCGTGGACCACGCCACGAAAATGGGCCAGCGGACCCGCGTCGCCGCCACCATTCGCGATTCGCGCGGCGAACCGAAGTACGAGATCCTCGATTTCTATTGACGCCGCCCGTACGGATTCTGGATCCCGAGCACGTCCGCCGAAAGCGCGTTCACCTTCGATTTTCCGCCTTTCCACAAGTCCCACTTCGGATCAGCGTAGCGGTCAAAGAACGCGTACATCCGCTTCCGCATGCTCTCCTGCAACTGACGGTGTTCGGCGCGGCCGGCTAGGTTCAATCGCTCACCCGCGTCGGACTTCAGATGGTAGAGCTCGTTCGGCTCCTGCTTGTAGCGCTCGATGTACTTCCACTCCGCCGTGCGAATCGACCGCACGTTCTCGAACTCGAAGAACACCGTGTTGTCCCATTCGACCGTCCGCCCTTCGAGCACGGGCGCGAAGTCCCGCCCGGGAAGCGCCGGCCGTTGCGGCAGCTTCGATCCGAGCCCGAGATGCGACACGATGGACGGCATCACATCGTAGGTGCTCACCAGGAGATCGGAGCGTTGCCCCTTCGCCACGCGCCCCGGCTGACGCGCGATCAGCGGAATCCAGGTCGTCCAATCGAACGCCGTCAGCGGACGGGTGTGATCGCCCATCCCCCAGAATCCGGAATGACCGCTGGCAAGCCCCTGATCGGCCACGAAGATCACGAGCGTGTTCTGATCGAGCCCGTGCTTTCCCAACGTATCCATGACACGGCCCACGCCATCATCGATTCCCGAAATCTCCGCCGCGTACTTGCGCCGCACCGCGATATCGTCGAGCCACGCAGAGTGCACGTGATTCCACGGATGCGGCGTGTCCCGCGGCATCGAGGGCAGTTCGTGATTGGCGTAGTAGGCCTGGTGCGCGTTCCGGATCGGCTCCCGCATCGAACGCCCCAACCCGTATGGACCGTTGTAGGCGAGCATCAGAAAAAACGGATTGCTCCGGTTTTGTTCGATGAAGCGGATGCCTTGATCAGTCCAGAAATCGGTAAGATACTGGGGTTCTTTGCGGATCTTCCGGTTCTCGATGATCTCCTGATCGTAGAATCCGTCGCTCGATCCATGCGGTTTGGTCACCCAATAGGAAAAGCCTTCCTGCGGATTCAGATTGTCGCCGAGGTGCCACTTGCCGCTCAGCCCCGCCGTGTATCCCGCACTGGTGAGGATCTTCGGCAGCGTGGCGAATTCGGCGATCGTATTGTAGGAGCCCTCGCCGATCTGCGGAAGTCCGGCGCCGAGATAGGTGTGGACGCCGTGCTGCGACGGCATCAGGCCTGTGAGCAAGCTGGCGCGCGTCGGCGAACAGACCGCGTTGTTCGAATGGGCCTGCGTGAAGAGCGTCCCCTCCGAGGCGAGCTTGTCGATGTGCGGCGTGCGGATGTCGCGATTCCCGTAGCAGCCGAGCGACCACGCACCGTGGTTGTCGGTGAGGATCAGCACGACGTTCGGCGGACGCTGCTGCGCGTGAGCGCGAGGCGCAAGACTCGCTGCGGCGCCGGTGGCGAGGAACTGGCGGCGGTTCATCGGGTGCCATTCTACCTCGACTGGAGCGGCGCGAAGTGGTGCTGCTTGCTGCGTGCTGCCGGTCCAGGGCCGAATACCCACCGCCCGGTGCACCGGGCCGGAGGGCGCCAGTCTGCCTCTTCCGCAGAGTGCTCGCCTCGGTGTGGATCAGCACGACTTGCCTTCCAGAGAAGCATGCATTGGCCTCGAGATGTTGAGACATTCACCGTGCGATCGGCGATCGAACTGGCTCGCGCGGTGGCTCCGTACAAGCCGATGTTCATCGAAGAACCAGTGTGGCGCGAGAGCCCGCAGGCGTTGGCCGAGGTGGCGGCGAAGAGTCCGGTGCCGGTAGCTTCGGGCGAGGGATTGCTGCATCGCTTCGACTTCCGGCAACTGCTCGATGCCAAGGGTTCGCAGATCATCCAGCCCGACGTCATCCATTGCGGCGGCATCACCGAGATCCGGCGGATCGCGGCGCTCGCCGAGACGTATCAGGCGGAGATCTCGCCGCACATGTGGTATGGTCCGGTGGCCCACACGGCGTCGATCCACGCGATCGCCTCGGCTCACAACTTCCTGATCCAGGACTGGGACGGGGGTCCGGACGGGTTGTTCAACGAGTGAACCCGTGGCAGGTTCCAACTCTGGGGAAGATGCGACACGCCCGGGATGGGGCCCGGACTCGTGAACCTCCCCAGCCCAACACCCAAATACCGAGCCTCGAAATAGTCCAAACCCAACGAAGAGCTAGTCGCCCGCTCGACATCCCGCTCCTTCCCCCCCAAACCGGACCTTCGCATACGTCCCGCCATACCCCATCCCGCTCACACCG
>CADECY010000080.1 GCA_902825945.1 uncultured Acidobacteriota bacterium | reverse complement strand
TCTGGCGTCAAATGCGTTTTGCCGATTTAGCCGCACCTTTTTTGCTGGCGGCGGCCTGTAAGGTCTTGTGGGGACGGAGGATGCAAAAAGTGCCGGAAAATTTCACTTTCGTGTGACTGCAAAACCGGCCAATCCACACAAAGGGGAGAGTAGCGGAAGACGGTGAGCGTTTTCTTCCAGATGGGAATGTGGTGGAGTGAAGGGCGAGGCGGCCAAACGGAGAACTGTTGGCACGGTGACCCGAAGGGCCGCCCCGGCCGGGATGATAGGTTTTGTCCATGGAACGAGGCGGAAGGCAAGCCCGCAATGGTGTTGCGGGAGTGTCCGGCGTGTGGCGGGAGGGTGAGAGGGTAGGGCCAGCGGGAGGCGGCATCCCCTCCACCTCGATCACCTCCGCGTTCCGCGCGCCCGGCGCGCTGCACCACGGGGCCGACCAACGGGCGGCGCGCCCAACACAGACTGCACCTTCGTCCTTACCAGCTTAAGTAGTCACACCCGCGAATTGTGCTACAGAGCCGAAAACTGAACGCGGACTTGGTCACGCTGTCGGCGTGCGATACGAGCATGGGCCGGATCGAGGAACGTGATCGCGGCCCTATGGGAGGCCGGCGATGCCCCGACCGCAACCCTGATGCAGCGCTCCTATCCGCATCTCCCCAGTTCGGGAAGGCGATTGCCCTAATGCACTTAGCATGCAGCATGCTGCGCGATGTTCCGATCACCCGGCAGGGGAGAATCTTCAGGCCGGAGAGGGCCCGCCGAATGCGGGAATGACCTGCTGGCGGCGCTATTCGCGGGTGCCCGCAGATCGCGTAGCGTCAACCCGGCATCAAGACAAGCGGTGAACCCGATCAGCAGCAGCGGAACCGTGAGCACGACGAAGACGATCAAAGAGAAGCTCGCAGCGACAGCGTGCGGAACGCCGTAGATCGATAGACCGAGCACCGTGGAGAATTGATGTGTGCCCAGGTTGGCGGGCGCGCCTGGAATCATAGTGCCGACCCGCACAGTCAGCATCACCACGAAGGCAGCGGCCACGCCCAGACTCAAGTGGCTGGCCCGCGCGACGGCCCAGAAGGCAAGGCCCTGCGCTAAGAGGAAAGCGCCGGAAACCAGGAAAGCGCTCCTCTGAGAAAGACCTTCGCGCACTTTGGCCGCCATGGGAAAGCGGCGTTGGCCAAAGAACAACGCAGCGATCAGGGCAACACAAATGACGGCCACTACGGCCCATGCGACTCGCGCGATGGGAGCGGGAAGGGGGACAAGCGCCAACATGGCCAGCATGGCGCCGGCGAGCCAGACCCCATCGATCAGCCTTTCGGTAACCATCGTCGGTGCGACCGCGAGGACGCCGACACCCAGGTCACGCGCGGCGAGCCAGGCGCGGACTGCCTCTCCGGGCCGGAGCGGGACAATCTCGTTCAGGAAGAGCCCGGCGTAGATCGCGCGCGTCGTTTGCCGAAGGCTCGCCTGGCGAAGCAGGATGCGCCAGCGAACGCCTTGCACGAGATAACTCACGATGTCGAACGTAACGCCGACAGCGAGCCAACGCCAATCAAGGCCGTGGATCTGATTGAGGAAGGTGTGCCATTCGAGTCCGCGCAACGCCATGACCAGCGCAACTGCCGCGAGCGTGAGGGAGAATATTCCGGTGACGGCCGCCCGCCGCCGGCTCATTTCGATGCGATCCATGCCAGGCCCTTTCCTAGCGACCGGTACAACTCGTCCTGATGGCCATCGAACCGGTGGTTCGCGCCGGCAATCTCTTCCATCTGTTTTGGCTCGGCGGTTGCCCGGAACAACTCACGGGCTACTTCCGACGTGGTGTATTCATCGCCGGTTCCGTGAATCATCCAAACCGGCACGGGCGATGCCGAGGGAAGCAGAGGTTTTACGGCGAACGCTGGCTGATCAGGCACGCGGTGCGCAACCACCGCCAGCGTCGCTTTCCAGTCCCACCCCAGCACGCCCGTCTCGGGCAGCCCTAATGTGACTACGCCGAAAATCGGCATCCGCGCTTTCACCGCGGATGCAGCGGCAATCGACATGGATGCGCCCTGCGACCAACCCACCAGAACCACGGGCTTGCGCGAGAGGTTCGACACTCGCTCGGCGATGAATCGGACGTCTTCCGACAATTGACGTACGGATGGCTTGTTGCCGCTGGCGGAGAACGCTTCCAAATACTTCTTGGTGTCAAAGCCGTAAACTTCGTAACCCCATCCAGCAATCGTCCGGCCCATGGTAACCGCCGCTCCACGCCAGCCTCCGTCGCCCGGCAAAAAGATCACCGCAACGCCCCTATCTGGCCCTCCCGGTGTCAATAGGCTGAGCGTCAGGGTCTGTCCCCGAACCGCTGTTTCCACGGAGGTGTCCGCCGCGACCAGTGGCAGAGCCGCGAGTAGTATGGCAGCGATCCTCATGCGGCCTCCAGCTTCCGAGCGCTTCCTTCGTTGGGTGCGATCTCGCTGACGCGCCGGAGAGCGAAGGCGAGCCGCGGCAAATCCAAGCGGCATTGATAGACGGCGTAGCGCGGCCGCCACGAGTCCGCATACTTGGCCTTGAAGGCGCGCAAGCTGTCGGCGCGGAACAGAAACGGCATGCGCTTCATGGCCCAATACACAGCCTTCTCGTCAACCGTGATCTCACCCTGGTTGCCACCGCCGGTCAACGGCGCCATGCCCAGGCTGAATGAACGCAAGCCGCGGGACTTGAGATCGAGAAACGTCTTGGCAAATAGATAGTCCATCAACCCGTTGACCTGGTCCGGCTTGCGCCGCATCAGGTCGACCGTGGCTAACTCGGGATCATAGGATGGGACGAGATTGAGGAACGCCACCGCCCTGTCCTCGGAATCAAATGCCACATACACTGGCGTGGCCTGAACGTACCAGCGCTCAAACCGGCCTAGCGTGAACTGGCGTTCCCGATGGCCCGGAATCTCCAGCCAGTGGTCCGAGATGCGCTCGAGATCGGCAAGCAATGCGTTCGCCAACGGGGGATCGATTCGTTCCACCCGATAGCCGAGGCGGTCGAGCCGGCTTACCGTGTTGCGGAACTCCTTCATTGCGCTGCCGCTGAGCGCAAACTTCTGCACGTCGACGATGGCGTCATCTCCTACTTTCAGGCGCTGAAAGCCCAGCGACTCGTACAACGGCAAGCGGTCGCCGCTCACTTGATGGAACCCCAATCGCCAACCGCGTTCACGGCAATAGTCGCGAAACTGCGTCACGGCTACTGCGAGTTCGGACTCCGGCCCCACGGGATCACCCAACACGAGAGCGTAATGGCCGGCAACCCGGTATCCGAGAAACGAATCACGGTTCTTGGAAAAGAAGTAGCTCTTGTCCGGCCAGTGTTTGAAGAAATCCTGGCCACTGCGCCCATACCGCTCAGCAATCGACCGGGCGATTGTCGAGTCGGTCAGACTGACCTGAAAGCGGTAAACCGCGGGACGAAACAGCACGAAGCCGCTGTAGAGCAGAGCCGCGCCTGAGATCCAAAAGAGCGAGTTCAGAAACCACGCTGCGTAAGGCGTCCGCGGCACCAGGCTTCGATCACCCAGGAAGAGCAGGAGCCGCAGGGTTCGAGCGGCCGCATCCCACCAATGAAAGTTGCGGTGGAATTCCGAAGGCTCGAGCAGCCAGAATCCGGCTACGCCATACAGCGCGGCGACGGAGAAGGCGAACAATGCGCGCCGCGCGGCGTTTGCGAGCCGTGGAGGCTCTGAGCCCACGTTGAACAGGCTGCGAGCCCACCAGAGCACCGCGCACATCAGGCCGGAGCTCACCGCCTCGTCGAGGTTCCAGCCATATCGAGACGTGAGCGGCAAGAGGTGGAACACCACCGAACCAGCACTCATGCCAAACGCCATCTGCCAGGCGCGGCGCTTGTAGGCCCACAGGTGCAGACCGGCGAGAATGAGGGCGAAACCTGAGACCAGCGTGAGTGTCCGGGAGATTCCCGCGAAGTCGAGGGGGAACAGGAACAGCAGCCACGCGGGCAGTTCGGTAGGCACCGGGCCGCCCATCAGGGACAGGAGGTTCAGCATACCGCTACCGGCAACCAGGATCGCCACCACGCGAGCGGCGATGTGGAGTAGTCCGCTGCTAGAAGCGGGCTGAAGTTTCAGCCCCGCCGCAACCTCGGCGCGGGGCGACTGGAATTGGTAGCTGCGCATCAATACGTCCTTCCGCATCGACTGTGGTTGTGGCGACCTATTTCTTCGCGGCAACGGCGGCCTTGGTCCGCTCCTTGGCGTCCTTGGTGGCCGCATGCTTGGCCGGTTCACCAGCCGCGCGATGTCCAGCCTGTTGCGCTTCGCTTTCCGTCATGAACTTGCCGTTCTTGGTCTTACCGAAATATGCGCCGTCCTTGTGATAGATGCCGGTATTGAGGTTTACCCAGACCAATCCCTTGGCCTGGGCGGCCTGGATCTCCCCGGCGGTGGGGGCGGTCGCTTTCGAAGTCACCTTCGCAGGGGCTTTGGGGGCTTTGGCCGGTGCCGGATCGCTCGCCGCGGCCGGGTTGGCTCCGGTGACGGCGCCAACCTTGCCCTCAACTCTCTTTGCGGCTTGTGACGCGGCGCTGAGCATGGCTGCAAGCCCGAGTATCAGAGCGCCACCAAACATTCTTTTCATCACTCTTCTCCATTCCTGCGAGGACTGTACTCGTCCTCGCAATCCCATGTTCCACTGGAATCGCAAAAATCCCCATGACCTGGCGAGGGGAGAAATTCGAGTTCGAGACTCTACTCGTGGGGCGCGGCGGCGATCGCGGCCCGGATCTCATGGCGACGGATGTCATCCACGGCTCGGTTAAGGAGATGTCTCGCCGAGATAGCGAACGCCGCCAGTGTCCCGGTCCGAATCCGCACCCGAATCCCACAGCAGGAAGCGGCCTGGGTACCGGTGGCGCGGCAAACCACGGGAACTAACGCCCGGAAACTAATCGAAACCGGGAGGCGATGAGCAACGGGCCGCCCCGCGTGCAGGCGCAGGGCTTGATCTGTTCCAGCCGCCGGTCCGTACTTCGTTCCATCCACTGCGCTCAGACCGCCGCGCGATCATAGGTGCTGGCCGGCGAGGATGGTCGCAAAACAGGCGGCCAGCCGCGCCAGGGGAAGATGGAAGTAGCCTTAATGAGCGAGGAACGCCGCCGCAAAGCAGAGAGGCGTCTCCCTCAGCGAGTAGGCCCACCAAGGATAAACAGATAGCCGTAGTGAAGCGGTTCGGTCTCGATCAGAAATTGCCACTGCGTGGGACCAATCGTAGCTCTCCGGATCTGCCTAACGGCTTACTGTGCGGAGCAGAAGCAAGCGAGCCGGGATTCGTTCTGGCTTTGCGTCGGGTGCTTGCAGGGCGATGCCGGCCCTTTTGAGGCGCTCCCTGATGTGGGCAGCTTCGCTTGGATGGAGCGATTCGGAGGCCGCCAACAGACCTGACTCGCCGGGAACGAGAACTTCGCCCAGGCTCTTGCCAGCCAATGGAACATGCAGCGCTTCGTCCACGCCGAACTCGGTTCGAAGAACAAACGCTCTCTCCTCTTCCCGTAGACCATGCCAGGATGCCCGCAATTGGTCGCCGTAGAGAAGAGTCGTCTTTCCATCGCCGCCCGCCCCACGGACGATGGCAATGTCGCGCGCATCCCATGGAAGCCGGGACGCGCGGACCTTCCACGGAACCAGGTCCGGTGCACGCTCCAGCGCCGATCTCGCACGAAGTAGCAGGGGGTGGCCATCGGCAATGCCCTGGACGAACAAGCCGTTCCAATCGGAATCGGCGATCACATTCCGAGGCACCGGTATCAATTGGACGGGTTGGATGGCCCGTTTCGCCAGCGATCCGGCCCATTTCACCGCCGGGCTGGACTCGGAATCGAAAAGGACCGCCGTAACCCGATCCTGGATCGCCGCCGCGCGGAAGCCTCTCACCGTAGGTTCGTACATGAGGTGGCAGTACCGGCCCTTGTGGGAACTGACGAGCTTAGGGTCAAACGGCGCGCCTGTGGATTCAAAGAATGCCCTCAAGTTTCGGAATCCGATGGCACAGGCGCGCTGAATCGCGCTGCTGTGATCGTCGTGCGAGAGTCGAACCGCATCAAATTCCGCGTTTGGCTGACGGCCCCAACCGAGCGGCGTAGACAGAGCCACCAGAGCGATGGCATTAGATAGCGTTTTTTTGAACTTCATCGATTCCTTCCTCACCGAATCACGACAGCCTGAAACAACAAGGCCGCCAGCGAGCCCAGGCCCGCCAGGACGAACCCGCCCCCGCCTTCCATTTCGGGCGGAAGCGCCCAGGCGGCGAGCGCCCGGCCAGTGAACGCGCCAATCCCACTCAGAGCCGCCGCCGCCAACCAACTGCCTGGATGGTGCCCCGGTAGTGTGGCGCGGGCCGCCAGGCCCAGCGACAAGCCAAAAGTAAGCTGCGTCAGCCAGTGCCTCATGCGATTTCAATGCCTCCCCAGATTCTGCTTCACGACGGGCCAGAATTCACGGAACACATTGCCTCCCGCTTTGATCCCCAGACCCAGCGTTCCGTTGCGTGCGATCTTCCGCGGATTGCGTTGGCCGGGCGGATTCCACGTGTTGCAGTGGTCCAGCTACCGTAGAGATTGGCTAGCCGGGCCAAGCCAACCGCTGGCGATCCGTCCGCGCCTCGCACAACGACCGTGCTGCCGAGGGCGTGGCGTAGCCGCCGCGAGAACCTTTCATCCGGAAGGCTCACGTATCGGGGGTCTCCTTTGTGAAGCGCCGAAACGCCCATCTCAATCCCTTCACCTACGACGAACTGGCCGTACTGCGAGCCCAGGCGCTTGGTGAAACCGGTGCCGCCGCGGCCCCACTGCCGCGGAAACCCGCGCGCGGTATCGAACAGAGTCCCGGGTACGGTCTCGAGGACGGCCCTCGGACCGAACAGGTGCGACACGAGCACATGCCGCCGGTCAGCCCATGTCGGTGGTACAAGAGCAGCAACCGGGTCGCTCGTCACGTTCCGCGCGGGTACGAGTCCCGCAGCGGGGCAAGCGCAATGGAGGAGCCTTTTCACACGATCTCCACTTCATGGAGGGTAATCAGCCCCTCGATCACTACCGCCTTCAGTTCGGTGAGGATGGGCCGGATCCGGCGCTCGTCATCGATCGCGGTGATCACGATGGGCCGGTCATCGGAAACCCCGAACAGGCGCTTTCGATGGACCTTGCCGTGCTTGCCGTAGCCCATCAGACCTCGCGTGACCGTAGCCCCGGCGATTTCGAAATGCAGCAGCCGGCGCACGATGTCTTCGTGCAACGGAATGTCTCCGATTTGGTCGGCCTCGTTCAAATACATGGTGAGTTGGAGTTTCTTCATTGGGCAATCTCCTCGCGCGGGGCGGCATCGCGGACGGCCAGCGCGTACATGCTGGGCAATGCCAATAGGGTGAGAAAGAGCGTGGAAAGCAGCCCGCCCACGACAACCGTGGCGAGCGGCCGCTGCACGTCGGAACCGATACCGCTGGCTCTGGCCGCGGGCACCATGCCGAGTAGCGCCACCACCACCATGAGCAGCACCGGACGCAGTTGGCCCAACGAACCCCGGATGATGGCGTCGCGCACGGGCAGGTCCGGTTCGGAGCGGCGGATGCGGTTGATCTCCGCGATCACCAGAACGCCACTCATGACCGCCACGCCGAACAGACTGATGAACCCGACGGCGGCCGAGACACTGAGATTGATGCGCCGCAGATAGAGAAACAGAATGCCGCCGACGAGTGAGAACGGCACATTCATCATCACCAGCCCCGCGTACTTCGGCGAGCCGAACATGAAGAACAGCAGGATGAAGATGATGGCGATGGTGATCGGAAGAATCACGGTCAGCCGCTTTTTTGCCCGTTGGAGGTTTTCGAACTGGCCACCCCAGGTCACCTCGTAGCCGGACGGCAGGTGAATCGCTTTGGCAAATTCCTTCTGTGCGCCGGAAACAAAGCTGCCCTGATCCCGTCCGCGGATGTTGGTACGGACCGTGATCTGACGCTGATTCTCGCGCCGGGCGATGATGCTCGCGCCATCGACCACCTTGATCTCGGCCAGTTGCGACAACGGCACGCGGCCGCCCTCGCGGGTGGGAACCATGACGTTGCCGATGGCGGTAATGCTGGTACGGGCTTCTGGAATGTAGCGGACGGTGATGTCGAACCGGCGTTCGCCTTCGAACATGGTGCCCGCGGCGCGCCCGCCGATCGCCATTTCAATTACGTCCTGCACGTCGCGAACGTTGATGCCATAGCGGGCGACTGCCTGCCGGTCGATTTGGATGCGGAGTTGGGATTGGTCCGCCTCCTGTTCGATGGCCGAGTCGGCCGCGCCGGGAACTTGGCGGATCATACGGAGGATCTTTTCGGCCTGCGAGCGGAGCAGTTTCAGATCCGGCCCGCGAATGATGACGGCCAAATCGGCCGCCGAGCCCGTGACGGACTCGGTGACATTGTCGACGATCGGCTGGGTGAAACTGAAGGCCGCGCCGGGAATCTGCTCATTCAGCTTGTGACTGAGCTCTTCGATGAGCTTGGCCTTGTCCATTCCGGCGGGCCACGTGTCGTACGGCTTCAGAGCCAGGAAGAACTCATTGCGGTTCGGTCCGTACGGATCGGTGCCGGAATCGTTGCGGCCGGTCTGCGACGAAGCTAGTTGAACTTCCGGATAGTCCCTGATGATATTGCGGATCTGGCCGGCCACTTGGGCGGACTTGTCGAGCGAAATTCCGGGGGGCAGTACGGCGCGCACCCAAACTACGCCTTCGTCGAGGTTCGGCAGAAACTCGATACCCAGCGCTCCCGCCAGCGCGAAGGCCGCCACGACAACGCCCCCGGAGATACCGAACACCATCAAAGGACGGCGCAGGGCGCGATTGAGGACCCCCTCATAGCGTTTGGCCAACCAGGGAAGAATCGGGTTTTCCCAGCTTTTCGCGCCGTTACGAAACAGATAGGTGGCCAACACGGGAATCAGCGTCAAGGCCAACAGCATCGACCCTAGCAGCGCGTAACACACAGTGAAGGCCATGGGCGTGAAAAGCTTACGCTCCACGCGCTCCAGCGTGAACAACGGGATGTAAGCCGAGATGATGATGAGCAACGAAAAGAAGATGGGCCGCTCTACTTCAAGCGCCGCGTCACGAATCGCCGCGATCACGCCCGCCTGGTTCAGCGCTTCATGGTGCTGGCGTTCGTGCATCGTGTGGAGTACGTGTTCAACCATCACCAGCGTGGCGTCCACGATAATGCCGAAGTCGAGCGCACCCAGGCTCAACAGATTGGCCGGGATGCCCGAGAAGTGCATGCAGATGAAAGCAAACAGCAGGGACAGCGGGATCGTGATAGCCGTTAACAGCGCCGCCCGCGCGCTTCCCAGGAAGAGGAACAGCACAACGACGACAATCACCAATCCCTCCAACAACGTGTGCGAGACGGTGTGCAGCGTGTTGTTCACCAGGTCCGTGCGGTCGTAGATCGGTGCAATGGTGACACCCTTCGGAAGCCGGCCCGTGTTCAGATCCTCAACCGCGGCTTTGATGGATTTCAGCACCTCGGAAGGGTTCTCGCCGCGCCGCATCAGCACGATTCCTTCCACGCCACCCGTGTCCCTGCCGAGTCCGAAAATTCCGGTCTGGGGCGCTGCGGTGATGCCTACCTTGGCCACGTCTTTCACGAAAACCGGAACGCCCTTGGACTCGGTGATGACGATGTTCTCGATGTCGTTGGCGTTCTGGATCAAACCGACGCCGCGAATCACCATGGATTGCTGCTTGTTGTCGAGCATGGCGCCGCCTGCATTGCTGTTGTTGGCATGCACGGACTCGGCAATTTGCGCAATCGAGAGGCCGTATTTGGAAAGCGCCAGCGGATCGATCTGAAGCTGGTATTGCTTGATCAGGCCGCCGAAGGGCGTAACGTCCGCCACGCCAGGTACCTGAAGGAAGCGGGGTTCCACCACCCAGTCCTGCAGTTCCCGTAGCTTCATCGCATCGAGACCGCCGCCGGACAGCGTGTAGCGGTAGAGTTCTCCGATGGGCGTCGAAAGGGGACCAAGGGAAGGCCTGACGCCATCGGGAAGGTCCGCGTCACGCAATTTCTCCAAGACTACCTGGCGGGCAAAGTAGTCGTTAGTCCCGTAGTCGAAGGTGAGTTCCACCACCGACAGGCCGAAGATGGTCCGCGATCGCCGCGCGATGACGCCTGGCGCGCTGTTGAGGGCGCGCTCAATAGGAACGGTCACCTGCTGCTCCACCTCTTCGGCGGCACGGCCAGGGTACTGAGAAATGACGACGGCTTGCGTGTCGGAGATATCCGGGTAGGCCTCAATTTTGAGTTGCACGAAAGCCCACAGCCCCGCACCGATCAGCGTAAGGCCAACCAGGACGGTGATGAACCGTTGGCGCAGAGCGTGGCGTAAGAGTTGCGCGATCATCGGAACCTATCTCGCCGCCAACAGCATCACGCCGTCCACGACCACGCGGTCGGCCGGCTTCAACCCGTCGAGCACTGCCACGCGATCTCCGATTTGGACGCCCGTCGTGATGGCCACTTTTTGAAAGACGCCGCGTTTGGCTTCACGCCAGACCAGCGTTTTTCCGTCACTTGCGATGACGGCAGCGGCGGGCACGGTCGGGCGCTGCTCGGTCTGCTCGGCAAGCTGAATGTTTCCGAACATCTCGGGTTTCAATCGCCCGTCCGGGTTAGCAAGTTCGGCGCGGACCTTTACGGTGCGGGTTTGCGGATCCACCAGATCACCAATCAGAGCCACGCGGCCACGGAAGGTGTCGCCAGGATAGGCGGCCAAGTCAATTTTGACGCGCTCGCCCACCCTCACAAAACGGATGGCTGTTTCCGGCACGTCGGATGTAACCCACACTGAGCTCAAGTCGGCGATGGTCATCAAAGGAGCGCTGAGGTCGTTGCGGAACTCTCCGTTCACTACCGACATCTCGAGCACTTTGCCGGCGATGGGCGCGTGAATCGTCACGCGCTGCCCAAAGGTGCCCGTTCCGACGCCGAGAATCTGGAGACGGCGGCGAGTCTGTTCAACTCCCGCTTGCGCCTGCTCGACGGCGGCCTGTACTTGCACGGTTACCGCCTGCGCGTTGAAGACCTCTTTCTGTGGAACCGCGCCATGCTCGAAGAGGTCCTTCTCGCGGTCGAGATCCATCTGTGCTTTGGCCAGTGCGGATTTGGCTTGCGTCACGCCCGCCTGCGCCTGCTGAAAACTGGATACGGCCGCATCGATATCGGCGCTCTCGATCGTCAGCAACGGTTGACCCTGCCGCACGAAATCGCCGATCTTCACCAGGACGCTGTTGACTCGCCCCGCCACGGGAAGCACGACATGCGATTGGCGGTTGATGTTCGCTTCCACTTTGCCGGGAGCCGAGACGCTTCCTACTGGCACTACGGATGATTCAAGCGATTCCGTCTTGATCTGCATCAGTTGCGGGGAGTTCGGATCGATGACCGCCTGGCCGGAGTTGACCTCTTCGGCGGCGGCTGGCGCGGCGTCTCTAGTTTGTTCAATGGGCTTGTTTTCGCTGCACGCCACCAGAAGCGTGGTCAAAGCGATCATGCCAGCGAGGGATTTCCAGTTCGAGGTCTTCATGAAGTTTTCTCCGTCATCAGGAACCGCTCACCGTCGCGGCGGATACCGTGTCAATCAGGTACAGGCTGCGCGCGTAGTTCGCGCGAGCATCGTTGAAAGTCTGCATCGCGTCGTTGAAGGCGCGCTGGGCATCGAGGAATTCGACCAGGCTTGCTTCGCCGCGCTTGTAGGAGTACTCGGTCGTGTCCCGAACGCTTCGGGCCTTGGCCAGCATGTCGGTCTCGATGCTCGTCAGCAATCGTTGCGATACGGTGTATTGCCGATACGCCTTGTCCACTTCCGTCTCGATCGAAGATTCAAGAGCGTTGGTTCGCGCGCTAGCCAGTGCGATTTCCCTTTGGGCGCGGGCGATCTCGCCCTGGTTCTTGTTGAAGATTCTGAGGGGCATGCTGAAGTACACGCCAACGGAGTTCCCGGAAACTCCCCAAGCGGATTGGCGGGTGAACTCGGTGCTGACCGTGTAGTCCACCTTGCTGTTCGCCAACTGGAGCCGTAGATCGGCACGGGAGCGTGCCTGCGACTGCTGATCGCCGAGATAATCCGGCCTTCGGGTCAATGCCAGCCGCGTGATTTCCTCTTGGGTGCCGGCGACAGGGCCGCGGCGCAATTCGCCGGCTACTTCAAACGATGGCGTCTTCCGCCGCCTTCCCATCACCTGCTGCAACTGGCTTTTCGACTGATCCAACTGCAACTGAGCCTGTTGGACCGCCGCTCGATATTGGAGCGCGGCCACCCGCGAGCGATCCAATTCCACCTGTGCCAAGTCGCCAGCTTTCAAACGCGATTCGTTGATGGCGACGACGCTCTCCAGCCGTTGCAGATTCTCTTGCGCCAGCGATCTGTTTTCTTGGGCTTGCTGCACATCCACAAAGGCCGACTGAACGTTGGCAATCACCTGGCGCATCACTTCGCGCACGCCGAGTTCGACGAGCGACTTCTCCTCTCTGGCGACTGCAATGCGCTCTTCGCGTTTGTGGCCTCGCTCAAAGGGGAAGTCCGTATGAATGTTCATCTGATTCGGGCCCAGGGGTGTGGCTGGCGAATAGGTTGCGCCAAGCAGGTTTAGCGTTTGGCCGGACACCGTAAGCACCGGGTTGGGCCGGAGCCTCGCCGTGATCTCGCGAGCCTCGGCAACCGGGATGTTGAGCTTCTCCGCCGCGAGATCCAGATTGCTGGCCATTGCTTCCTGCGTGGCCTGTTCGAGGGTGACGGCGCCACGGGGCGCGGTTTGCGCGACAGCCAGCGATGCCACCGTGAGTGCCGCGGCTATGAGTCTCTTGTCCACGAATCCAGAATGCCGGGAAGGAGAACAAAAGACCCTCGCTTCGCACGGGGAGAATTCGCCGGTTGGAAATGGCTGGCGCTCCCCTGTCGAGGGCGAGTTTCTCCCTTGGACAGGGGACGCTCCCGCCGGGCGGACTTCAAAACTCCCGTGGCCAGGGGGTGCGTGATCGGCGGTGAGGCTGTCATTCTAAAGAGGGAAGAATCCAGACAATGTCCTCGAGCCATGACCAGTCACTCCCACTACCCTTGGCTTTCGCCGCTGAGCCCGCCATCTCGCGCAAGCAGGTGGTTCTAGTCTCAGTGGGCGGCTTTGGGCTGGTGGTTGGGCTGGTGTTGCTCGCCGCGTACCTCGGTTACAACGGGTCGAATCGAATTCAAGACACGGCGCAGGAACTGGTCCGCGAAAACCTAGTGCAGACGGGTAGAGGCGCCGAGATCGAAGCGTTGATCGTGCGTGAAACACAAGAACTGATCGATCGCCTCAGTTGGGTCCTCGGGCTATGCTTCTTGCTCGCTATCGGGACGGCGGGCCTCACTGTTTGGATCATTCAGCGGGCGTTCGCCCGGCTGGAGTGGCAGTCGGCCGAACTGGATCGCGTTTCGTGGCACATGCTGGATGGGCATGAAAAGATGGCCCGTCGCTTTTCCCACGAAATGCACGACGAACTGGGACAGTCTCTGAGCGGGCTTCGACGCATGTTGGGCGGAGTGAGCGACACTGGCTTTGCGGCGATGCGACAAGAGTGCGTCGGCATTGTGGATGAAGTCCTGCAGAATGTACGCAAGCTTTCGCAGGTGTTGCGGCCCGTGATCCTTGACGACTTCGGGCTAGACTCGGGGTTGCGTTGGCTGTGCGAGCGATTTACGCAGCGCACTCAGATTGCAGTCCAATATGAGTCCAACTGGAACGAGCGGCTGGAGAGCGGCGAGGAGACGCACCTGTTCCGGATCACGCAGGAGGCGCTCACCAACATCGCCCGGCATTCCGGCGCCACTGAAGCGTGGGTTATGCTTCAGGTGAAGGGTTCCACGATCCACCTGGAGATTGCCGACAATGGTCACGGATTGAAGCCCGAACCCGGCGAGAAACCGCCCAGTCTCGGCTTGGTTGGAATGCGCGCGCGTGCCCGCCAGTTGGGCGGCGAATTGACAATTGAAAGCCGCGTTGGCGGGGGCCTTGCCGTTCGAATCGAGGCGCCGCTCCGGCAGGTGAACGAAAATGCAGACCAAGAAGATACGAGTTTTGTTGGCTGACGATCACGCGATTCTCCGCAAGGGGGTTCGAATGCTGATCGATGCTCAGCCGGATCTGGAAGTCGTCGGCGAGGCCAAGACCGGCCGCGAGGCGATCGAAGAGGCGCGCAAATTGAGGCCGGACGTTGTGGTGATGGACGTTTCCATGCCGGAACTGAACGGGATCGAGGGCACTCGTCAAATTTGCGATCAGCTCGCGCAAACCAAAGTGGTCGGGCTCAGCATGCACAAGGATTCTGTCTACGTGCGCGAGATCCTGCGCGCCGGCGCTCGAGGCTATTTGCTCAAGGATTCCGAAGATGACGACCTGCTGCGGGCCATCCGCGCCGTGGCTCGCGGGGAGGCTTTCCTGAGTCCGGCGATTTCCGACGCGGTGCTGACCGACTACCGCAAGCACGTATCGAACCCCGTGGACCTGTTGACCAGCCGGGAACGCGAGGTCCTGACGATGATCGCCGAAGGGAAGACCAACAAGGAAATTGCCAATGCGCTCACCCTGAGCGTGTACACCGTCGAGTCGCATCGAGGCAGCGTGATGGAGAAGCTCAACCTGCACAACACGGGAGACATCGTTCGTTTCGCACTTCGCAACGGTTTGATGAGTTGAGCCAATCATGAACTGGATAGGCTGGGCAATGCTGTCCGCCGTTTTCGCTGCCGTGAAGCCGGTCCTTGCCGGAGTGGCGTTGCTGGTGTCGACAAGAACACGGTAATGGCCGCGCGGACCACCGTCGTCATGCTCCTTGCCTGGGGCCGTTGTACGTGCTCAGCCAGTTGGCGGAATCCGCGCCCGAGCCGGCGGCCATCACCTCGTCCATACGGCGCTGCGGCGCTTGCCGACCTTGCGGTGAGCCAGGACGTCGTCATCGGGGAGCTTGATGAGGAACGAGTGAGATCTGCGCGGTTCTTCGAACGGCGGGCTTGATCAACTGGTGGAACTCGAGCCATCGCAGAACCAGGGTGGTGAAGTCCGGGGGCGCGCCGAGCGCAAGCGCGGATCGCGGGCTGAATCTCTACGGGCGTGTTGCAATAGGTGTTGCTCGCCTTCCCGGTCGCCCGTGGCGTTCAGGCCGGATATGTGCAGGAAACGAAGCCGATAGCTGCTGGCGGCCATTCTTCCTACTGCACGGAGCGGGCGGGTTGTCGCGCGGCTTCCGGGCGGCTGAAAAAAATCTACACGAGAATTGATCCCTCGCGGAGATTGCCGTCGCGTACCGGGCATGACCACCAAACGCATCATCCTGATCAAGTCCGGCGTCAAGGCCGGTTTCAACCCGCAACCGGACCCGCCGAAGATTTTCATCGGGTCGATCGTCATTCGGCCGATCTCGGGTTAAATAACCGGCTGCGCGTGGAGCGCTCCCAGAGCCAGGCACCTTGCACTGAGTTCGAAGAGCGCTCCCTTTCCGGCCGCGCTTCGGTTTGGATCCGCGGTTCGGTTGCTCGAGCGGCGGATCAGGCACCCCGCTCCACGTAACTCAGGGCTTTCCCCGATAGGAGTTGCTCGGGCAAACTGCTAGCGTTGAGGCTGTGCGCCGTTTGCTCGTCGTGTTGCTCCTGATCGCGGGCCTTCTCCCATCGGCTTGGCTCGCCTGGCAATGGCGGGCGATGCCACAGTTGGGTATCTACCACGACGACGCGATCTATCTGGTTTCCGCCAAGTCGATCGCCGAAGGCTCCGGATACCGGATCGACAGCCTGCCCGAGCGTCCGCCGCAGACCAAGTATCCGCCCTTGTGGCCAGTGCTCCTGGCGGGAGTCTGGAAGCTGGCGCCGGAGTATCCGGCGAACCTTCCCTGGATGGCGCTGCTGGTCTGGCTCTTTCTGCCTCTGTGCGCCTGGCTCTCGTGGACGCTATTCCGGCGGGAGGGGTTTTCGGACCTGACTGCGGGGATTCTCGCGGCGATCGTGTGTGCGGCGCCCACCACGGTGATGGCCTCGACACTGCTGCTGAGCGAACTGCCGTTTCTCGGGCTGCTTCTCGCCGCGCTGATGGCGGTTTCGCGCGGTTCGGCGCTCGCTGCCGGATTGCTGGGCGGCGCGGCGTTTCTCACCCGATCGGCGGCGTTGCCGCTGGCGATCGTGGCACCGGTTTGGTTCGCGACACGGCGGGAGTGGCGCAAGGCGGGCCTGTTCACGGCGGCGATGCTGCCGGCCGTGGCGGGCTGGCAATGGTGGACCTTCGCGAATCGGGGCGCTGTGGCGGAAGATCCGCTGACGCTGTTCTACACGAGTTACCTCGGCTACTGGAAACTCGATCTCGCGGGAGCGAGCCTGCCCGGCCTGGTCTATGCCAATTCGGGCGCGCTGCTGAACGCACTCGGTCATTTGATCGCGTTCGACGCGACGGGCGATTTCCTTCCGTCGATGCTCGCGCGAGCGTTGGGGTCGGCGGCGATCGCCGGAGTCATCCGCCTGGCGCGGCACGAGCGATTCCGCCTGTACGCCGCGTTCGCGGCGCTCTACTGCGCCCAACTTCTGTGCTGGAACTATCCGCCGGTGGCGCGGTTCGCGTTGCCGCTGCTGCCCCTCGCGGTGGCGGGAGTCTGGGCCGAGTTCGCCAACCTCGCCGGAATGGTGGAGGCCGTGTGGAAGCGCAACAAACCGGGTGACCGTGTGGCCTCGGCGTTGACTGGCGCGCTGGTCGCGGCGTTGGTGGCCTTCGCGGCGATCGGCAACGCTTCGGCGATCTTCCGCCTGCTGCCCGAGTCGTATCGCCAGCACGACGAGATCGCGGTGAAGAACCAGCCCGCGCTCGAGTGGCTGCGCCAGAATACGCCAGGGAGCGCGCGAGTCCTCTCGTATGGCGATCCTTCCGTTTACTTGATGACGGGGCGCCGCGGATACAGTCTGCGGGTTCCTCCAGGGGTCCAGAAGCGGGGCGACCGGAAGGAGATCGAGCGCTATTTTCGCCAGATTCCGGTGCTCGCCCGCGCGCACGGAATCGGATTCGCCCTGCTCGCCCTGACCGACTATCACCTGGACAGCCAGGAACTCACTTGGCCGGTCTACCGGAACGAAGTTCAGCGCGCGTTCCGCGAGGGATTGCTGACGGCGTCGGGCGGCGTCTACGTGGCGGCTGAGCCGGCCGCTCCATAAAGTCAACGGTTGTAGCCGCCGATACAGCCAAGGAGGGAAACATCGGACCAGTGGGCGATCGCAAGCTTCTCATTCCGGCCTCGGGCAGGGCGCGAGTCCTGTTCGCGACGATCTGCGCGATCGGGTCGGTGGGTGGGGTCATCGCCGCGCTGGGATACGAACTGAAGCTGAACCTGTCGTTGCCGGCGGTACAGGAATGGTCCGCTAACTTCGCGCTGGTGCGCGTGGAAGACAACGCCTACGGAACGGTCGCCGCCGACGGCACGAAACTGGTGGTCGAACGATGGGACGCCAACAGCCCCACTCCGGCGAAGTCGTGGGCGGTCGATACCGGCAGGTCACGGACCTCGTGGGCGGCTGATCCGGTAGGGGGATGGGTGGCCTGGAGTAGCGGCGCCCGGATCTCGATCGTGCAGGCTCCGTTGGAAGACGGCCGCCAACCCGCTCCGAAGACGCTCGACACCAGCGGCAGGACTCCGGTTACGTTGGCCGCGTTGCCAGACCGGACACTGGCGGTGGTATTGGCCGGAGGCTCGATCCAGCGCTGGGATGTGAACTCGATGAGTTTGGCCAGCGATCAGAAGATCCCGCTCGCCACAGGTGACCAGGCGCTCTTCGAGGGTGGCTGGCTGGGAATCTGGCGCATCCGGCGCCAGGAGATCGCAACTTTCTCCCTTTCTGATGACGGCGAGTGGTCGGCGAGGGGAGTCAAAGCTCTCCCGGCGGGGTCGAGGCCGGTCCTCAACGCATTCGGATCGGTGGCTGCGATCGTCAAAAACGGCGTGTGGCATGACGGTGTCACCTACGAGGCACCGGGTCCTGTGCGGTCGGTCGCATTGCGGCGCTTCGGAGGCATTCTGGTCAACGGCGATTTCGAGGGAGTGTACCTGTTGCATCCGGATCGTCCGGCGGAGAAACTGGTCAACGCCGAGCCGAGGTCGACGCTGACGTTCACGGGCGGAAAATTGGCGATCGCGGGATCGCGGGGTGCCGCGCTCTACAACGTCCGGGGCGCGCAGACTCTCACCGACCGGGGCCGCACCCTCGTGTATGCCGCTGGAATCCTGCTCGGCGCGCTCGGAATCTACATGCTGGCGTTGTTCGGAAGACTCGCTTGGAAGCACATCATCCGGCTCGGCAGCCGGATCCCTTCGGGTTTCGGCGGAGAGTTCGCGAAGCGGTCCACCGCTCCACCCCCGGAACTGATGGAGGCGCTGAACTCCCGGCGAGCCGTCCTCTGGGCCGGATCGGGACTGAGCGCGCAAGCCGGGCATCCCACCTGGAGTGAGCTGCTCGAACGGCTGCACAAGACCGCGACGATCGAGAACTGGTTCGCCAAGGATACGCTTCGTGCGCTCGATGTGGCACGCCGTTCGGCGGACGATCGCGTGCTCGAGGAAATCGTGCAAGGAATGGCGAACCGGCGTCCGCGAATGGTCGAGTTCATCTGCAACATCTTCAACATGCCCGCGCAGTTGTCGAAGTCGCACTATGCGCTCTACCGGATGCCGTTCCGCGCTTGCATCACCACCAACTACGACAACATGCTCGAACGTCTGGGGCCAGACTGGAACGCGCGTCTCTACACGGCCCGCTCGCAGGGCTTTGCGCGCGCGGTCGAGTCGCCCAAGTTCTTTCTGATGAAACTGTACGGTGATCTCCGCGATCCGGAAACGATTCTGCTTTGCCCGAGCGAACTCTACGCTGCCGCCGAGGAGTGGCCAACACTCGGAGACACGCTGCGAACGCTGTTCAAGGAGAACTCGTTCTTCTTCGTCGGCGTCTCTCCGGAGCGTCTGCTAGCGGACCTGCGCAGCCTCAACATTTCCCCGTCGAATGAGGTGCGGCACTGGATCGCATCCGGTGTCACCGGTTCGAGATGGGCGCGGGCGGCGCAGGACCTCAAAGAGGAGTTCGGGGTGCGGTTGATCCCCTTCCGTGCCTCCGAAGTCGATCTCGAACTCCCTCTGTGGCTCGACCAGGTTTCGCAGCAATTCTCTCCGAGCCGCGTGTCGACCAAACCCTCCGATCCCTGGTACGTGGAAACGCGCGCTTCTTGAGCGGCCCCAGGTCTTATCGCTCCAGCCGGACCACCGTCTCGATGTGGGACGTTTGCGGAAACAGGTCCACGAGCACCATCGATCCGATGCGATAACCGCCTTTCAACAGGCCGGCGAGGTCGCGAGCCAGCGTCGCCGGGTCGCAGCTAGCGATGTGCAGCTTTGGCGCGGCCAGCCGGACCAGATGCTCCACGGCCTTTGCTCCCAACCCGGAGCGCGGAGGGTCGGCCACGATGAACTCCGGCTGGATGTTCGCCGACTCGAGGAAATCCTCCGCGGCCGACTTCACGCATACGACGTTCTGGCCCGAGCGCTCGGCGTTGAATTCGAGATCGCTCGCGGCGCTGCCCACCACTTCCACCGCCGATACCTGCTTGAAGCGGTTCGCGAGTGGCAGCGACATCAGGCCGGCGCCCGCGTATAGATCGATGGCGCGTCCGCCCTCGGCGTCGCCGATCACCGCTTCCACCAGTTTGTCAATGAGGAAGCGGTTGACCTGGAAGAACGACTTGTGGCTGACTCGGAAAACGAACCCACACGCTTGGTAGTCGAGCGCGGGTGCGAGCGAGCCCGGGATCTGGCTATCGCACCATTCGAAGAAGCCGCGATTGACGTGGCGCGGGCCCGAGTCGAGCACGTTCAACTGTACTTCGACCCCGTTGGTGAACAGTTCGATCACCTTGACGAAGTCCGGCCAGCGGCGGTCGCGCGTCATCTTGGCGAGCGCGGCCATCGCGCTGTTCAAGCGGGGCGACGAGACCGGGCATTCGACGCCCACCACGAGCCGGTTCGAACCCGCCGCGTGAAAGCCCATGCGGCCCTTTTCGAAATGCAGTTGGACGCGGTTGCGGTATTCCCACGCGGGTCCGGTGATCAGTTCGATTTCGGCGGGCGGCTCGAACTTGCCGACGCGCGTGAGCACTTCGCGCAGGATCTCGACTTTGGCGCGCGGCTGCCAATCATCCGCGGCATGTTGATACTGGCATCCGCCGCAGGCGCCGAACCGGGTGCACTTGGGTTCCACGCGATGCGGCGACGGCTCGACGATCGATTCGACCGTGCCGCGCACGAGGGCGGGTTTCTCGTTCACCGCCCGCACGCGGGCCAGTTCGCCGGGCAGCGCGTAAGGCACAAGCCACACGCGGCCGTCTTCGCGCGCCAGCGCATCACCGCCGAAAACCAGCTTCTCAAAACGCAGTTCGTTTAGGATGGATGTTTACCCCTCTTACGATGAGACCACGAGTTCTATCCGGTATCCAACCCTCCGGCAACCTTCATATTGGCAATTATCTGGGTGCGCTCAAAAATTGGGTCGCCATGCAGCACGGCTACGAGTGCGTTTTCTGCATCGTCGACCTGCATGCCATCACCGTCTACCAGAAGCCGGAAGAACTGCGGGCGAAGATCCTCGAGATCGCGGCGCTGTTTCTCGCCTCCGGGATCGATCCGAAGCTGTCGTCGATGGTGGTGCAGTCGATGGTCCCCGCGCATGCCGAACTCGCATGGCTGCTGACGTGCGTGACGCCGGTCGGGTGGCTGTACCGCATGACGCAGTTCAAGGCGAAAACGGAATCAATGGAAGGGTCGTCGATCGGCGATGGACTCCTGCAGTACCCGGTGCTCATGGCGGCCGACATCCTGCTGTATCAGGCCGCGGTTGTGCCGGTGGGCGAGGATCAGGCGCAACACCTCGAACTGGCGCGCGACATCGCGCAACGGTTCAACTCGCTCTACGGAGATACCTTCGTCATGCCCGCGACGAGCCTGCCGAGCGTGGGAGCGCGCGTGATGGGGCTCGACGATCCCACGAAGAAGATGTCGAAGTCGGAGAAGGGGAGCGGGCACGCGATCGCGCTGCTCGACGCGCCCGCGGATATGCGCAAGAAGATCATGCGCGCGACGACGGATTCCAACCCTCACATCGACTTCGAGACGATGGGCCCTGGCGTGGCGAACCTGCTCTCGATCTTCCAGGCAATCTCAGAATGGCCCGACGATCAGATGAAGAATCACTTTTCGGGGATGCGCTACGGCGACTTCAAGAAGCAGGTGGCGAACGCGGTGGCCGAGCATCTCGAGCCGTTCCAGCAACGGTACAACCAGATCCGCCAGGAACCCGGTTATCTCGAAAGTGTGTTGCGCGAGGGCGCCGGGCGCGTGTCGCCGATCGCGAACTCGACGGTCCGCACGGTGAAGCAGAGGATGGGAATCTACACCGAGTGAGCGAGCGGACCGGCGTGGCTGGCCGGCCGTTGACGGCCGGGAGGGCGCCGGAACACGCACCGGACGCGGCATGAATACGCGTGGCGTAACAAGGCCGATTCCTGCTACAGTGTTCATTCCCGGACACTACACGGACTCCCAATGTCAGTCCAGATCTTCCTTCAAGGCAAACTCCTCGGTATCGAGAACTTCGTTCTCGCGCCCGCTCCCGAGCGGGGCGAAGCGGTTTTGACTGGCCGCTCTCATTGGGTTTCGCTCCTGATGGAGGTATTACCGCGGGCTCTGTTGAATGAACTCGGTCTCGCCAAGATACTGCTCGGATCTTCTGGCGGTGGCGGATTCCTGGTCCTGTTGCCGTCGGAGTCGATTCCCTCCGCCGAAGAGTTCCTGCACAATGCGGCCGCACAGATTCGAGAGCTGAGCGGAGACCGTCTGCGATTGGTGTGGTCTGCGACCGAAGACTTGGGCGATTGGCTCGTGGTGCGGCGGCGCCTCACGGAAGAGATGTGGCGGCGGCAGAACACGCGGCCCGAAGCGCCTTCGGCGGACGTCTTCCTGCCGCGCGACGACGATGGACACGATTCGCGCGACGACGCCTATTTTCTCGAATTTGGAGAGAAGTTTCGCAATGCGGAGTCGGTTGGCTGGTCGCCCGAAGCGCCGGGCCGTATTCTCGTTGGAGAGGGCAAGCACACATGGCCGGTCCGCACCGGTGCCGACGCGATTCCAGTCGCGCGCCACTGCGCGCTCGCCGAGGACGGCTCGACGGCGGCATCGCTCGAGACGCTTGCCAGCCGGGCGGGCGGACGTCCGGGCTGGGGCGTTCTGCGAGCCGATGTCGACGGCTTCGGAGTCCGTCTGCGCAAACTGACCTCGATCGCCGAGCATATCCAGCTTTCGATCCTGTTCAAGCAGTTCTTCGCTGGCGAGCTCGAAGTTTCGTGCTCTTCGGCCGACTACTGGCGCAAGGTCACCATCCTGTACGCGGGTGGCGATGACTTCGCGGTCTACGGCTCTTGGGACGCCTTGCTCCTGCTCGCGCGCGAGATTCACAGGCTGTTCTCCAAGTTCGCCGAAGCGAATCTGAAAGACCTCCCTGGACCCGAAGGCAAGACGATCTCGATGTCCCTCGAAGTGGCGCATGATCCGGACACGCCTTTCGCATTCGTCTACGAGGAAGCGGGCCGGAATCTCGAGGCCGCCAAGTGCGATTTCAAGGATTGCTTCTATATCTTCGGCAAGACGGTGGAGTGGCGCAACATCGCGCACGCCAGCGGACTCAAGGACACGATGATCCGCATGGTGCGCGAGTTCGGCTGTCCGCCAGCGTTTCTCGAGGAGTTGGGTTCGTTTTATCGCGAGAAGCCGTCGCTCACGCGGCCTGACCGGCCGTGGCGTTATCACCGGCGGCTCGCGGTCGTGCTCGGACAGCACAAGGATCGTGAATTACAGAAGCTGCGCGCATCGCTGATCACCGACGTGGTCGGCAAGAGTCCGTCGCAGGTCAGGCTCCGCCCGGCCGGCTTGGTAGCCGTTGCCTGGGCGCGAATGTTGATGGAAAACTGAGGTCTCAATGGCAGACGAACAGCAGAAGGACAAACCGAGAGAAGGCCGCCCCGACCGCGGGCCGCGTGAAGGGAATCGCGGCGGCGGAGGCCAGGGTGGCGGAGGTCCGCATGGCGGTGGCGGCGGGCGCGAACACGGCGGCCGCGGTGGCGATCGCGGCGGGCGTCCCGACGGAGGCTTTTTCTCCGACATCGATCTCGAAAAGTTGATCTCGGATCCGCTCTATCTCGACAATCAGGCGCACGCGGTCGTGGCCCGCATGCGCGACATGGATTCGGGCACGCGCAGCCAGCTCCGGCGCTTCTACAACGCGGTGCGCCGCGCTTGCCGCACAGCAGAGGGCGAACGCCAGCACGAGTTCGTCATGCTGCGCGCCCGGCTCGCCTATACGATCGCGCGCCATTCGCTGCGCAGCCTCGACAGCATGGAGAAACTCCTGCTGCAGGTCACGCGCAAGAACGAAACCCGCGGCTACGAGCGGTTCCGTGATCTGTTCGAAGCCATCGTCGCCTACAACGAATAAGGACTATCAGCAATGAGTTCGCACACCGCGAAAACCGAACTGAAGCTCGCCGGGAAACTTCTTCTCGACGCCGAGCTCAATTGCGAAACCGGCCTCCATGTGGGCGCGGGTAAAGGCTCGCTCGAAATCGGCGGCGCCGACAATCCAGTGGTCAAGGATGCTTTCGGGCGTCCCTACGTGCCGGGCAGTTCGCTGCGCGGGCGCCTGCGCTCGCTGCTCGAACAGGCTCATGGACTCGCCGTGCCATCGGAGCTCGTCTACCTTTCCAAACGCCGCGGACAGGACGTTCGCATCCATCAGAGCGACCGGCCCGATGACGAAGTCTGCCTGTTGTTCGGCCGCAGCCCGCTGCGCCTGGAACGGGTCTCGGGCGGAGAAGTGAGCACGCACAACGCGAGCCCGGCGCGGTTGACCGTCTACGACGCGCAACTCGATCTCGACAGCATCACGCCGCAAATGCGCGAGAATCTCGACGACGAGTTGACCGAGGTCAAGAGCGAAAACGCAATCGACCGCATCACGAGCGCGGCCTCCACGCGAACGCTCGAGCGCGTTCCAGCCGGTGCGCGATTCAAGGTGCGCATGGTGCTCGATGTGCTCTGCGAGGAAGACAAAGCTCTGCTGGCCCGCTTGGCCGAAGCGCTTCGCCTTCTCGAGGATGATACGCTCGGCGGCGGTGGATCGCGCGGCAGCGGCCGGGTTCGTTTTTCGAACTTGAAGCTGCGATGGCGCGGACGCTCTCACTACTCGACGGGCGCGCCCGAGGCGGAACTGCTCTCCGGAGCCGATGTGGCCGGCTTGCAAGCACTCGCCAACGACGCGGAGCTTTCAGGCAAGCTCTCCGAGTAACGGCATGCCGGCCCGTTTGTTCAAGCTCCGGCCGCTCGGCCCCTGGCGCATCGGCCCGGATTCGGGCGCGCGTGACCGCGTCGATCGAATCTGCCATAGCGACACGTTGTATTCCGCCGTGTCCGCGGCGATGCTGCGCCTCGGCTGGGGCGAGGAGTGGTTCGATGCGACGGCGCGCGCCGAATCATCGGCCACACGATTGAGCTCGTTGTTTCCGTGGCATCACGATTCGCTGCTTGCGCCCGCACCCGCGCATCTGTGGCCGCCGCAAGGCGCATCGAAGCTGAGGGCCTCCGGCGCACGATTCATCCCCACCTTTCTCACCGGCCTGCTCGCCTCGGGGCAGCCGTTCCAGGAAGATCACTGGGAAGTCGACGCGTTGAGCGAATGCCTGCTGCGCCGCGGACGCAGCCGCACGGGCCCGTTCCGCATCGCTTTGCGCTCGCATGCCTCGGTCGACCGGCTGCAGCACGGACAGATTCACATCCACCAGACCGCGTGCCTCGAATTCGAGGAGAACGCCGGACTGTGGTGCGTGGCCGATTGCGCGGATGATCACTGGGCCGATCGCGTCGAATCCGCGATGCGGCTGCTCGGCGATTCGGGTATCGGCGGCGAGCGATCCCTCGGCTGGGGTCATTTCGAACTCGCTTCTGTCCGGCGCGGAGAGTTGGCGCAACTGGTGCTCGGCTCCAAGTTCGCGCCCGATCCGGCGGCGGAGTCCGCCCATTGGGTGCTCTCGCTGGTGAGTCCCGCCGAAACGGATTCGATCGACTGGACGCGAGGCAGCTACGATCTCGTCGAACGGAGCGGACGAGTGGAGAGCGCCTCCGCGTGGGGCGCGCGCAAGAAGAACGTACGCATGATTCGCGAAGGCTCGATGCTGTTCGCCGCCGAAGCTCCGAAGGGAGCCGCGCGCGATGTGGCACCGGAAGGATGCGCGCATCCGGTTTATCAATCGGGACTCGCGCTTTCGATTCCGTTGCCGTGGACGGTGAACGCATGAACTACCGGCTGGAAGTTCTGACGCCCATGCTCGTGGGCGATGGCGACGCGCTCTCGCCGATCGACTACATGGTCTGGAAGGATCAGGTGAATGTGCTCGACCAGGAGCGCATCTTCAAACTTCTGTCGAAGGGGCCGCGCCTCGACGGATACCTGAATCAAATCAAGAAGGCCGAGAAGCTCGACTTCGCCAACTGGGGCGGATTCGCGCAAAACTACGCGGGCCGGCGTATTCCGTTCGAACACTCGAGCTGTACTCCGAACTGGGAGCGGCAGCGGGCCGAGCACTGCCACATTCCGACCTTCGCTCGAAGCGTGCGTGGCCCGTATGTCCCGGGCAGCGCGATTCGCGGCGCCCTGCGCACGGCGCTCGTCGCGTCTCGCATCGACGAAAAGACGCTGGCGGCGGTCGAGCAGGCGCTCGGTGGCGAACGTCCCTCGCGGCGGCCGGCCGAGGTCTGCGAGCACAGGGCACTGGCCCGCGACAGCCGGCCGGGCACCGGTGATCAGTTCAAGTCGATCGCGATGAGCGACTCGTCTACCGTCGATGCCAGCAAACTCGCGGTCTACATGCTTCGCACCGCGACGCTGCTCGAGAATCGATCCGCGGCAGGCAAGTTCGAGCTCGGATGGAAGATCGCCGGGCGAGGCTCTGTCGAAGGACGGCGCGTGGATGAAGGCACTCCGGTGTTCGCAGAAATGGCTCGGCCCGGAACCGTCATCGAAGGATCGTTGGCCGAACGTCCGTTCTTTGCGACGCAGGAAGCGCTGACCGGATTGCACTGGCGCGAGCCGCTGACAGTGAAGGCGCTGTGCGAAGCCGCGAATGCCTATGCCGGGATCGCGCTGGCGAATCACCTGAACTACGCGAACATCACCGGCATGCGCGCGCTGGGCGAGAACATTCAGGTACTGCAAGCCAGGCTTGCCGCCGCGCGTGAACATGGCACGGCGTGTCTGTTGGCGCTCGGCTGGGGCACGGGCCTTCTCGGCAAGTCCGCGTGGCCGAAGGTCGAGGATGAGTCCTATCGCCGCGTGATGTCGAAGGCTCCGTTCTACTCGCGCGCGATCCGCACCGGATTTCCGTTCCCGAAGACGCGCCGGATCGCGTTTCTGGGAGGCCAACCGGGAGCGCTGCCGGGCTGGGTCTGGCTCGAAGCACAATAAGCCCCGGCGCGATAGAATCAGAGCGCATGAAGCGCTATTCTCGCCGGACCGTCATGTTCGCAGCGCCGCTCACGATTCTGCGTGGGCAATCGGCGTCGCCCCAGTACGAACTGCTGATTCGCGGTGGCCACGTGGTCGATCCGTGGCAGAACCTCTCGGCGGTGCGCGACGTCGCGATCGCGCAGGGCAAGGTGGCGCGGATCGCGAAGTCGATTCCGGAATCGGAGGCGGCGCAGGTGCTCGAAGCCAAGGGCATGATCGTTACACCCGGGCTCATCGATGTTCACGTGCACGTCTACGACGGCGTGGCGCCGCTCGGCATACCCGCCGATCCGAACTGCATCGCCAAAGGCGTGACCACCGTGCTCGACGCCGGTTCGGCCGGGGCGCACACGTTTCCCGGCTTGCGCAAGTATGTGATCAACGTCGTGGATACGCGCGTCTACGCGCTCCTCAACATCTCGGTGATCGGACAATCGACGCTCTCGCCCGGCAATCCGTGGGGCGAACTGCTCGATATCCGCTACGCGAATCCGAAGCTCACCGCGAAGACCATCGAACAGAATCGCGACCGCATTCTGGGCGTCAAGATCCGTCTCACCGAGAACATCGCGGGCAAGCACGATCTCGACGCGTTGAAGCTGGCCCGTGAGGCGGCGGACGCGGTGCAGTTGCCGTTAATGGCGCACATCGGCGGAACGTTCTCGACGCTGCCGAAGATCCTCGACCTGCTGCGTCCGGGCGACGTGATCACGCACACGTTCCGGCAGGAAGCGGGCGGCATCCTCGATGATCGCGGACGCGTTCTACCCGAAGTGAAGCGCGCGGTGGCAAACGGCCTGCGGCTCGATGTCGGTCACGGCGCGGGCAGCTTCGGATGGGCGGTCGCCGAGTCCGCGATGAAGCAGGACGTGGTTCCCGCCACGATTTCGAGCGACGTGCATCAGTACAACGTTCATGGTCCGGTGCTCGACCTCGCGACAACACTCTCGAAATTCATGCATCTCGGCATGACGCTCGAGCAGGTGATCGAGCGCGCCACGAAGAATCCCGCCCAAACGTTCGGATTCCCGCAGGGTCTCGGAACGCTGAAGCCCGGCAGCGAAGGCGATGTCGCCGTGTTCAAGCTCGATCAAGGCGACTTCATGCTGTTCGATTCGGTGAAGCAATCGCGAATCGTGCACCGCCGGCTGCTTCCTGTCGCCACCGTGAAGTCGGGCCGGATCTATGGATCGGCGAGTATCCCGGTCGTCACACTCTGAGTGAGAATGGAGAATTCCCATGACCAATCGACGAAGCTTCGTAACCGCCTCCGCGTTCACCGCGCTCTCCGCCGGCCGCGTGCTCGGCGCCAATGACCGGATTCAGGTCGGCCTGATCGGCTGCGGACAGCGCGGGATCAAGGCGCTGCTGACGGACGCGCTCAAGTTCCGCGAAGAGGCGAACATCGAGTGCACCGCCGTCTGCGACATTTGGCGGCAGCACAAGGAAGAGGCGGCGGGCTACGTGAAGAAGACCGCGGGCAACGAGGCCCGCCAGATGACCGCCTATCGTGAACTGCTCGCGCAAAAGGAAATCGATGCGGTTCTCATCGCCACGCCCGACCATCAACACGCCACGATGCTCACCGACGCCGTGCGCGCCGGCAAGGATGCTTATTGCGAAAAGCCTCTCGCCATGGACATGCGGGATTTGAACCTGTGCGTCGATACGGTAAAGAAGTCCGATCGCGTGGTGCAGATGGGAACGCAGGTCCGCAGTCTGCCGAGTTCGATGGGCGCGAAGAAATGGGTGCAGGCCGGCGGACTCGGCAAGGTGATCAAGATCGAGCAGGTGCGCAACGGCATTCATCCCTACTGGCATCGCTACGGGGAGCGGACGCTCGTCGAGGGCGACACCGACTGGAAGGCGTTTCTCTTCAACCGCAAGGCGCGTCCGTTCGAGGCGAATCTGCAGACCGGCTGGTTCGGGCATCGCGACTTCTCGCGCGGTGCGCACTCGAACCTGATGGTCCACTTCATCGATCTCGTGCATCATGTCACGGGTTCGAATCCGCCGAAGCGCGTGGTGACCCTCGGTGGAACGTTTCGCTGGAAGGATCAGTACACGGCTCCCGACTCGGTGGAGACGATCCTCGAGTACGACGATTTCCTCGTGCGCTATTCCACCGCGTTCGGAACGGGCGCGGGCAACTATCTGAAGTTTTTCGGGAGCAAGGGCACGCTCGATGCGAGCAACTGGTCCGGCCGGCCGTTCGAAGTGTCCGGTAAGGGCGCGGAGGAGCCACTGCCCGAGGGGACCACGATTCCCGAAGTGCAGAGCGACCACCATATGCTGAATTGGCTGAAGTGCCTGCGAACCCGTCAGCAGCCCAATGCGCCAATCGAGTCCGGCTACGCGCACTCGGTGGCAGTGATCATGTCGGATGAAGCGCTGGTACGCGGACGCCGCATGGTGCATGACGCGCAAAAGCGCGCGATTCGGGAAGGATAGTGCGAAAATTTCCCCCGGCCCCTATATTTTCCAGCCCCCAACGACCCCCTTTATGAGCAAGGGGCAAATTTGGATCGAATTTCCGGCCGCTGGCGCAGACCGGATCGCAATCTCTGTTTCGCTGGAGGCGACACATGAAACGATTCGAACGCCGGTACGGCCGGCTTGTCCTGCCGCAGATGCTCTTTCTCGTCACCGCGGTTAACGGCCAGGAGCCCCCGCTCTCCTGGAACGCCACACAGAACTTCGCCTACAGAGTGGACTCTGCCTCGGCCACGCAGGCCGGGGGCTCCTGGAATGTCAAGGTGATTTTCTCCGTCGCGAATCCCGCGCCAAGCACCGCTTTCCCCGACCCGTTTTGGAATATCAAGTCCGCGTTACCCTTCACCGGCGGCACCCTGCGGATCCTGATTGGATGGGATGCCGCCGAGTTCATGAACACGAACAGCCGCGGCAGCCTCAATCCGGTCGCCACGGGGCCCTCGAGCGTGGGTGCGGCGCTGCCCGTCTCCATCAACGCGATCTCCGCGTCGCAGCCGTGTACGCCTGCCAACTGCGCTGAACTCGGATCGCTCCCCCCGGCCGGGCACTTCACCGTGAACACTACGGTTTCGCCCCTCGCCTTTCCGTCCGGACAGGTGGTGACCTCGGGTGTCGTGGCCATGGAAGGCCGCCCGGTGTGTCCCACGAGCGGACCCGCGCTGCCCGGCTGCCCTGTCTCCAACGGCACACCGGCCGCCATCATTCCAGTGAAGAGCGCGGTGAGAGCCTTCGCACTCAACGGTGGTCCTCCCGCCGGGCGGAGGAAGATTGTCGACATCGCGCTCTGCAAGGGCTGCCATGACGGCGGTAAGCACGGGGATACGATCGTCCCCAGGCTGAGCCTGCACGGCGGAAACCGCAACGAGGAACTCGGCCTCTGCGTGATTTGCCACAATGCCAACCAGACCGACATCCCCTTCCGCACCTCCGGCGAGGAGGTCTCGATCGACTTCAAGCGAATGATCCACGGGATCCATGCGGGCGGATTTCGCAAGACACCGCTGCGGATTGTGGGTTTCCAGGGCGCACTGCAGGACTTCGGCGGCGTCCGTTTCCCGGCGGAGCTTCGCAACTGCCTGAAGTGCCACATCGAGGAAAACGGCAAAGGGTCATTCGAGCTGCCCATCAACACGAAGGCGCTGGGGAGCACGGTTCAAACTGGGAGCACGCAGTCCTCCGCGACAGCAGCCCGCACGATCGATACCGACCCGTGGAACGACTTGAAAATCACGCCAACGGCTGCTGCTTGTTCCGGTTGCCACGACAGTTCCGAGGTCCGCGGCCACATGATCCGGACCGGCGGCGCATCGTTCGGAACACGGCAGGACAACATAATCGCCGGCGTCACAGAGCGGTGCGTGAACTGCCACGGGCCCGGAAAGCCCGAGGATGTCCGGCGGGCTCATGAAATCCGGACCAGCCGTTCCCCGAGGGGTGGCGAGCGGGTCGGCCGCGACTGAACCGCCCGCCGTTGCCGCCGAAGCGCATCAGGCACCAGGAGGACTTGGCATCGCCTCCACCGAGCGGCGCTGCGCACAGTCGCGCGGCGCCCGCTAGACTGGACGATTGGCGATGAAGATCCTCGTTTTCTCCGACATCCATAGCGACCTGAAGCGCCTCGCCGAGCTCATGAGCACCGAGGCCGATCTCTACTTCGTGGCCGGCGACCTCGTCTCCTGGGCTCGCGGACTCGACAAGGCGGCCGAGGTGATGAAGTCCAAGGCGGATCGCGTTTATGTGATCCCCGGTAATCACGAATCTCCAGCGGACGTCGTGGCCTTCTGCTCCAAGCATGGGTTCCGCGACTTCCACGGGCAATCGATCGAGATCGGCGGCGTTCACATCGCGGGGCTCGGCTGCTCGTCGCCCACGCCCTTCAACACTCCGGGCGAATACTCCGAGACACAGTTCGTGGAAAAGCTCGCGGCGTTTTCGGGGAAGAGTCCACTGGTGATGATCTGTCATTGTCCACCCAAGGGAACCAAGCTCGACCGAGCGGGGGAGCGGTTGCACTTCGGCTCGACGGCGATGAAGGAGTTCATCGAACGGGAGCAACCCGCGTACTTCTTCTGCGGCCACATTCACGAGGCCGAGGGCGCGGTGGAGACGATCGGCGCCACCACCGCGATGAACGTGGGCAAGCGCGGCTACTTGCTCGATCTCGGCGGCGTGCGTCCGCCGTTCCAAGTGCCGGGCTTGGGCGTGTCGGGCGGCCAATAGCCGTTCGGATCTTCCTTCCACGGCTTCCCGCACACGCTCGAGATCACGCTCCATTCCGCCGCGCCGAGATTCACGTCCGGATGGAAGATGAAGCGCTTCAATCCTGCGCGATGTGACTCGGTGAGAATGCGATGCAGGTCGCGCGCGGGCATCGGATCGCCCGCATGCGGATTGCGTCCGGTCGAGACCCATGCGATGACCTTGTCCGGATCGCCGATCGCCGCCAGTGCTCGCTGCGTCTGCGAGTAGACCACCTTCGTGAAGAACTCCTCGGGAAAGCCCATCTCCATATCGGAGAGCGAGTTCACTCCCGGCAATTCGATTCCGAACCAAGACTTCACGACCGCGAAGCAATCGCGCTCGGAGAGCGATGGATTCCAGTCTCCGATGGTACGGACCCAGCGCGCGATGCTGCCATACATCCCATCGAAGCCGCGATGCCAGAAGTAGTGCTTCGGGAACATGAGATCGAAGTACTTGTGAGTCCGCTCGTAGCTCTGCGTGGTGAGCACGGAGAACGTGGCGGCGCGCGGAATGGTGCCGAGCTTGGGTTTCGGATCGATGCGGTCGATCTGCTCGCGCATCGCCTGCATCGACCGCAGCGTAAGCTCCTGACGCATGCGGAGCCAGTAGAGAACGTCTTCATTGACGTCGAACAGTGCGAGCCCGCCGAGCATGCCGCCGTCAGCGTGGTAGCGAACGGTTCCGGGCGTCAGATTGTGGAATCGCGTGCGCAGATGGCTCATGCCGCGTTCCATGCGCGTGACGTCGAATCCGAGATGGCGCATCATCGCCTTGTGATGGTCGCGGATTTCGAACAGTTCGCCGCCATGGTGGAAGTCGAGTTCGTAGTGCTGTTCACCCGCGCCATCCACGATGACGCCATCCGCTTGCGGGAACGCGCGCATCGTGTCGCGCACGCCAGCCGCGAGCGAAAGTGCTCCGAACGGATCCTGCTCGAACGATTTCCGCACGCCGTAGTAGCCAGGCCCGAACAGCATCAGATTCCAGTTGCGCGAGCGGATCTCGTCGAGGAGCCCCTGTAACTTCTTCTCCTTCACCGGATCGCGCGGCATTGCTGCCGGCACATCGACGCCGAGATCGCGATAGATTTTCGGATCGGGTGCGAACGTGGCGAGCTTGGCGCCCGCGCGGCGATAGGTGAAGTCGAAGGACGGAGGCCCGTCCCAGAATCGCAACGGGCCGATGACGATGCCGCGCACGCCGCCTTCGCCCCACGCGTCCAGCGTGCGCTTGTAATCGTCGAGCCATGACTCGAGCGGATAGATCATGTACATCCACGCAACGAGACGAGAGCGCTCCGATTGCGCCAGGAGCGGTGCACTGGCGGCTCCCGCCAGGATTCCGGTGAAGGATCTTCTATTCATGGGTTGGGATAGGGGATTGACTCGCACACAGAGAATGATATAGCTTTTCACCATGGGACTTGCATTAAGGGTTCTTCCCCTCACGATTATTCTGTCGATGGCGGCATTCGGCCAGACGTCGGCCACCGAAATCCTCGGACTCGTCAAAGACTCCACCGGCTCCGCCGTGCCGGGCGCCAAAGTGACCATCACTCGCACCGCCACCGGCCAGACGCTCAACCGAAACACCAATGAAGCGGGCGAGTACATCTTCCCGCTCATCGAAATCGGCGATTGGACGGTCCGTGTCGAGAAGCAGGGCTTCCGGTCCCAGACGGTTTCGGGATTGAAGGTCGAAACACAACAGAAAGCTCGCGTCGATTTCACTCTCGAAATCGGATCGGTGTCGGAGACTGTAGAGGTGACCGCAACCGGCGCGGTTCTCGAAACCGAAAACTCGACCGTGGGCCAGGTGATCGAGAACAAGCGTGTCTCCGATCTTCCGTTGAACGGCCGCAACATCATCCACCTTGCGGCGATGGTTCCCGGCGTGCAGTACGGCAGCCGCAGCGGTGGCGCCGACGGACAGGGGGGCTTCCCGATTCCGGGCGGCGGAATGTCGGTGATCGCCAACGGGCAGCGCGAAGTGCATCAGAGCGTCTCGCTCGACGGAGTGGAGTCGATCACGCCGCTTTACAACATTTCGAGCTTCACGCCTTCGGTGGACGCGGTGGAAGAGTTCAAGGTGCAGACGGGCTCCTACTCGGCTGAATTCGGACAAAGCTCTGGCGCGCGTGTCGAGGTATCGCTCAAGACCGGCGGCAACCAGTTGCACGGCACGGCGTGGGAGTTCCTGCGGAACGACGCGTTCGATGCCGAAACCTACTTCCTCAACTTCCAGCGTCCGGCTGGAGCGGGCCGTCTCAACAAAGACCGCCTTCGCCGGCACCAGTTCGGCGGCTTCATCAGTGGACCGGTGATTAAGAATCGCACCTTCTGGTCGTTCAACTACGAAGAGCGTCAGCAGACGCAGGAGGCCGTGGCGACGGCTTGGTGGCCGAGCGACAGCTTCCGCCGCGGCGACTTTTCAGTGCTGGCGAATCCGCCCATCAATCCCGCCACGGGGCGCCAAGTGCGCGCTCCCATCACGATCTACGACGCATTGAACGGGACTCCGTTCTCCGGAAACGTCATCCCAGCGTCGCGCCTGCATCAGGGGGCGCAGAACGTGATCAAGACCTATCTGCCGCAACCGGACTTCCAGCAGCTCGATCCGCTCGATTTCACCGTGCGCCGCGCGCTGCCCGGCATCGTCACCGCCCGCCAGTATTTCGGACGGCTCGACCACAACTTCAGCTCAAAGGACAAGGTGTTCGGACGTTTCGCGCTCGACAAGTCGAAATGGGTGCAGAACTTCATCAATCCGAATTTCCCTGAAGACCGCTATTCGGATGCCTACAACGTGGCGACGCAGTGGCTCCACACGTTCAGCCCGAACGTGCTGCACGAATTCCGGTTCGGTATCAACAACTGGGGCGACCAATACATCAACCCCCGCACAGGCTCCGACTTCGATGTCGATACGCTCGGCATCGGCAAGTTCCGTGTGGCCGGGGACGGCAATCGCAAGTTCAACAAGGCCGAGACCGGAGTCCCCGGCATCGGATTCACGATCGGCGACCAGAACGGCCGCATTGACGATACTTATACCTACCAGATCGCGGACAACCTCTCGGTGATCCGAGGCAAACACACGCTGAAGACCGGGGTACTCATCGTGCATGCGGCGATGGACCGGTTCGCCGCGAACCTCACACGCGGCGCTCTCTCCTTCTCGCCCAACGAGAGCGGTCACGAGTTCGCGTCGTTCGTGCTCGGCTATCCCTCGCGCGCTTCCACCGCGGAAGGTTATCCTTCGGTGAACATGCGCTCGCGCCGTGTGGGCGCTTACATCTCCGACGAGTGGAAGGTCCGCCCAAATCTCAGCGTCACCGCTGGATTCCGCTTCGACTACATGGGCAACCCATACGACAAGCTCGGGCACGTTCGCACTGTCAGCCTCGAACGGCCCTACACGATTCCGGGGACGAATGCGCAGATTCCGACGCTGTTCCCCGAAGTGAGCAGCGATGCGGCGAAGAAGAAGTTCTGGAAGCAGGTGGCGCCGTTCTGGCAGCCGCGCCTCGGCATCGCGTATCGTCCAACCAACAAGTGGGTGGTGCGAACTGGAGTGGGCCAGTATACGAGTCCGCAGCACTTCGTACAGATCAGCACGGCGAACCTGATGCCGCCGCTGTCGGGATTCCAGCAGTACGATGCGATCACCGATCCGATCGCGGGCACGCCGTTGCGGCGGTTCCGCGCCGGCTTGCCGATTCTGACGCTCGACGATCCGTTCGTGGGCAGCCAAGCGAACCCGCCCGTCAGCGTGTGGCGTCTCGAGCCGGACCGGCAGGAGCGCGATAACTGGCAATGGAGTTTCGACCTTCAGCGCGAGTTGCCCTACCAGATGTCGCTGACGGTCGGCTATGTGGGAAGCAAGACTTCGCATTCGGCCAACTCCTATGAGAACTTCAACGGCGCGCTGCCCTCGATGGATTCGAACTTCCAGGCCCGGCGGCCGGTGCGTCAATTCTTCGATCCGTCACAGCCAGCGAAGGGCGTGCAGACACTGGGCCGCATCTTCGCGTTCGACTCCTACTCGAATCAGCACTACCACGGCCTGCAGACCAAGCTCGAACGCCGCTACTCGAAAGGGCTGACCTTCGGTGTCTCCTACACCTACAGCAAGGCCAATGGAGACGGCGAAGATGGTGGCAACGAAGGCGCGCAACGCCAGGTGGCTCTCGATCGCGCCGGGTCGCGTGGCCGCACCTCCTTCGATCTGACCCACAACGCGGTGTTCCACTATGTCTACGAGATTCCGTTCGGAAAGAGTCTCAAAGGACCCGCTGGAATGCTGTTGGCGGGCTGGCAGACCAATGGCATCGTGTCGATTCGCAGCGGATTCCCGTGGACGCCGACCGTCGGTGGCAATGATCTCAATACCGGCGGCGACGGCACGCCCGTCCGCCCCGATCGCCTCAGTGACGGGCGCCTTCCAGACGGAACCCGTAATCGCCAGCTCTGGTTCGATCCCTCCGCCTTCCAGCGTGTGACCTGCCAGAACGCCGCGCGCCCCGATCTCTGCCATTACGGCAACTCGGGCCGCAACATCATGGACTCGCCTGGTCAGCGCAATCTCGACCTGTCGATGTTCAAGAACTTCGCGGTAACGGAGGCGATCAAGATCCAGTTCCGCGCCGAGGCGTTCAACACGTTCAACACGCCCTACTTCGGCGCGCCGACCAATCTCGGGTTCGCGACGCCGAACTCGGTGACTCCGGATGCGCCCCGCGTGGGCGAGATCCGCGGTTTGCGCGCCGCGATGCGAGTGCTACAGTTCGGGTTGAAGTTCAGCTTCTGATCCTTCGAGGGTGGGGCGGCCGCGATTCACAGTTGATCGCGATGCCGCCTCCCCCTGTCCGAACGATCACGACATCCAGCAGGCACCGTCTGATCAGCACCGCATGCGCTTGCATGCCGCGATCAGCGACAAGCCGATCCCGGCGAGCACGATTGTTCCGGGACGTTCGCCGGCCGCGATGAAATCCGGATGCGCGGGCAACGCGATCGCGGTGGTCTCCTTGATTGAAGAACGGACCAATGGCGCCGCTACCGTACACCTTTTGGCGGGTCCGGCCGGAATCGCCCCGGTCGTGACATGGACGGACTCGATGTGGGGAGTCAATGTCTTCGCGCGGAACTGAAAGGGACGGGGGTGCCGGGTGAGTCCGCTGGGGCCGTCCGTGACGCCGGCGTGAAGAACAATACGGACAGGGCGAGTGCGAGCACTCGGCGGTGCTTTGACAGCAGCATGGTCGTTTCTCCGTTGTATCTGGGGGGCAGACCGGATTATGGAGGCTGCGCTCCGGCTGGATTCATCGGAGCGCAACTTTCTCGCGCAGCGCTATCGTAGTAGAGAATGCAGATCCGCCCGATCGCCATCAAAAAGTGCAACCCTATTCGCACGATCACCATCGAGGGGTACAAGTCGATTCGCAAACTGGAGCGATTCGAACTGCGCCCGCTGAGCGTTTTGATCGGTGCGAACGGAGCGGGCAAGAGCAACTTCATCGGTTTCTTCCAATTCCTGCGAGAGTTGATCGAGCAGCGGTTGCAGCTTCACGTTCAGAAGAGGGAAGGTGGAGCCGACGGTTGCCTGTTCATGGGACCCAAGGTGACACAGACGATTTCCGCGTCTGTGGACTTTGGACGGAATGTGTATGAGTTCGGGCTGGAGCCGGCGCTCAACAACCAGTTCCGCTTCGTCAGAGAGACTACGTTCTTCGACGGAAAGAAGTCATGGAACTACGGCGGCGGCCACACAGAGGCCTCGGTTAAGGCCGATGATCGCCCGGGCTCGCGGGGGCAAAAAAGCGTAGCGAACTACGTGTACGGCGCCATTTCGACGTGGACGGTCTACCACTTCCACGACACCAGCCATACAGCGCCTGTCCGCCGCGAGTGTGGAGTTCATGACAACGAACGCCTTCATCCCGACGCGGGAAACTTGGCGGCGTACCTGCTTCGTGTCCGGACCACTCACCCGGCGACCTACTCCCTGATCCGCGACGCCATACGCCGGGCGGCGCCGTTCTTCGACGACTTCGCGCTGCGGGTCAATCCGCTCGCCCCAGAGCGAATCAGCCTCGAATGGCGCCAGCGTGATTCCGAATACCTGCTTCGCCCGCATCAGCTCTCCGACGGTACGCTGCGCTTCGCCTGCCTTGCTACCGCCATCCTGCAGCCGGATGCACCCGAGGTGATGCTGTTCGACGAACCCGAACTCGGCCAGCATCCGGCGGCACTGCACCTTTTGGGGAATCTCTTCAAGGCGGCGGCCGGAGACCAACGTCAGTTGATCGTTTCGACGCAGTCCTCGAATCTCATCGAGGAGTTCGACCCCGAGGACATCATTGTAGTGGAACGGGAGGGCGGCGAATCGAAGTTCCGCAGGCTGGTCGCAGCCGATCTCGCGGAGTGGCTTGGCGACTATAGCCTCGGAGAACTTTGGCGCAAAGGAGTTCTGGGAGCACAGCCGAAGAAGGACGGCACTCCGATCTTCGCCTGATTTGACCACCATGACCAGAATCAACATCGTGGTGGAGGGTCAAACGGAACGGCAGTTCGTCGAAGGTCCGCTTCTCGAGCACCTGTTGCCGTTCGGCATCCTGGTTTCCGGAAAGATCATCGGTGTCCCGGGCCACAAGGGTGGGCGCGTCAACTACGCGCGCGTCAAGAAAGATGTCACCCACCTGCTTCGCTCCGACCGGCGAAGCCATTGCTCGACCCTGATCGACTACTACGGACTCGGCGACGGATTTCCCGGAGATGCGTCCCGCCAGGAGAAGACACTCCGGCAACAACATGCGGCCGGCATCGAACGCGCCACGCTCGACGACATCGCGGAGGCTCTCGGCGACGATCTCCGTGTTCGCGAGCGATTCGTTCCATTCATCGTCCTGCACGAATTCGAGGCATTGCTCTTCAGCGACCCCAATGCGCTAGCCGAAAGCATTGGCGAACCTTCATTGGCGAACGATTCCAGAATATTGTCGCCGCGGCTGGCGCTCCAGAGGATATCGACGATAGTCCACAAACCGCACCGTCCAAGCGGATTCTCGGAATCTTTCCTCGATATCGCAAGGCACTGGACGGGCCCCGTGCGGTTGAGGCGATCGGCGTCCCCACGATCGTTCGTGCTTGCCCACACTTCGCGGAATGGCTCGAGCGGCTCCAAGTCCTTGCCAGTTCCCGTCCCTGATCAAACGTCTTCCGCTACCCCGCGCTCATGCACCGAGTCCGGTGCATTCACCGTGGGCAGCCACCTGGACAGTTCCTGCTTGATGAAGTGATACCGCGGCTGGCCCGCGAGATTCTCCCACTCCTGCGGATCGACATTGTGGTCGTACAGTTCTTCTCCGCCATCCTGGTAGCGCGTGTAGCGCCAACGCTCACTGCGGACCGAGTGATTGTTCCGGAAGTAAGTACACACCGCGGGCCGGTCCCATGCGGTCTTCGGGTCCCGCAGCAGCGGCGTGAGGCTCGTTCCATCGAGTTCCTTGCGCGCGGGAAGTCCACAGAGATCGCTCAACGTCGGATAGAGGTCGATCAGACTCACCGTGCGTGAGCAGCGTTGATTGGTTTTCGTGACGCCAGGTGCGTTGATCGTAAAGACATTGCGAGTGGACTCTTCCCACAAGCTGAATTTGCGCCAATGGAGTTTCTCGCCGAGGTGCCATCCGTGATCGCTCCACAGGGCAACTACCGTGTTCTTGGCGATCGGTGATTTGTCGAACGCGTCGATCAGCCGCCCGAGTTGCTCGTCCATGAACGCGATCGAGGCGAGGTAGCCCTGCACGGCCTGCTTGTACTGATTGTTCGAAGTGACGCTTCTGTGATCGCCGTTCGGCTTGGCGAACTTGACACCTTGCGCGGGCACGTCGTCGAGATCGTCGTCTTTGACCCGTGGCAACGTGACCTTCGAGAGCGGGAACATGTCGAAGTATTTCGGCGGCACGTACCAGGGTAGGTGTGGACGGAATAGGCCGCAGGCCAGAAACAGCGGTTGCGATTGCCTGCGATTCATCTCCGAGATCGCCCAGTCGACCACCTGATAGTCGCCCATCTGGGAATCGGGAACGTTGACGGCACCCCAGTCGAAATGGCCGGTTCCCTTGATTCCGTTCGCGGGCAGATTGGCCGGCACCGGGTCCTTCGGTTTGGTCTGCTTCTGGCTCGGGAAGTACTCCTGCCAACTCGCGGCATCCGGATATCCGCCATGGTAGATCTTGCCGCCGCCCACGGCCCGGTAGCCATTCGCCATGAAGTGCTGCGACAGCGAAACCGCATCTTTCAGCACCGGCGATTTTCGCGGCGGCTGCGAGTTGTCGTAGATACCGCTTGTCGATGGCCGGCGGCTCATCATGAGCGACGCGCGCGACGGATTGCACAGCGGAGCGTTGCAGTGGGAATTGGTGAACAAGACGCCACGCGCCGCGAGGCGGTCGAGGTTCGGCGTGCGTCCGCCGGGATGCCCGCCGAGGCAGCTCACCCAGTCATTCAGGTCGTCCACCGCGATCATCAGGACGTTGGGCCGCGAGGCCCGTGTTTGGGATCGCAACACGAAAGGAGCGGCTGCGGCCGCGAGCAGTTGGCGTCGAGTCTGCATGGCTTTCCGCTTACTGTACCGCAACCTTGGCGGGCCTGCTCGGCCGCGCACCTGCGGTGACCACGAGATCGAGTTCGCCTGCTGGCGCCCGTTCGGATGCGGTGAAGTTGACGACGTAGACGCCGGCGAAAGTGGGCGCGAGTCCGGCGAACGACACGTCGCAGGCGACACCGCCGAGTGTCACACGGACTTCGCCCAGCACGCGCGACAATGGCTGCGCCAAAGCGGCTGCTCCGGTTGCGGGCGCGCTGTCGACGGGTCCGAGTCCGGTCGCCCAAATCGTCCCGATCTCGCCGCGAACGAGCGGGCGAGAGGCGGAGACGAGCCGGCCATCCGAGAACGCGACTACGATCGCCGCGTTGTTGAAGACGAAGATTCCCGGCATCGCCGCGCGGACCTGCACGTTCGCGGGCTCGCTCGCTACGCCATCGCGGCTCACAACCACGGCCGCCGATTCGCCGGAAACGTTCCACGGAACCTGGAAGTTCACCTGTTCTCTGCCACTCACGTTCGCGACAGCGAGCACGGGCGCATCCGCTCCGCCGGCCGTCACGCGGACTCCGCCAAGTGAAGCGGGCAGCGGCGGGGCCGCCTCGAGAAGCGTCGATGCGCCGATGAGGTTCGAAACAAAAGCAGTGCTCAACGATCCGGGCACGAGTCCGGGCTCGAGGCTCGCGGAGCTAACCACGGATTCGATGGCTGGCCGCCGCGCGTCCGCCGCTTCGATCCGGTAGATGTTGCCGCCGCTGTGGTCGGCCACGTACACGTCACCTGCTTCGTCCTCGCCGAACGCCGAGATGTTGTAGGGCGAGTCTTGCAGGAGGGAGTTGACGAAGTTCGTGCCGTCGCGGCGAATCGCCCAGATGCGGCCCGAGGCGTAGTCAGCGTAGACGTAGGCGCCGCGGAGGGCGCCGGCGCTGGGTCCGCGCAACACGAATCCGCCCGTGACGCTGACATCGCCGCGCTCGCGGGTGTATTCGTGAATGGGCGGCGTCAGGCCCGACTGATTGCAGTTCTGGGCCGAGTAGCAGCGAAGGCCTTCCATCACATTCCAGCCATAGTTTTCACCGCCCCGGCTCGACCCGGGCTGGAAGTCGATCTCTTCGGCGCGATTCTGCCCCACGTCGCCGATCCACATGTCGGCGGTCTCGCGATCGAACGAGAAGCGCCACGGATTGCGCCAGCCCAGCGACCAGATCTCGGGCAGGTAGGCATCGTTGCCCACGAACGGATTCGATGGCGGCACTCGATACGGCTGCGATCCGCCTGCTTCGGTGTCGATGCGCAAGATCTTTCCTAGCCAAGAGCGCCGGTTTTGTCCGTTCCCCTGCGGATCTCCGCCCGAGCCACCGTCGCCGAAGCCGATGTAGAGATAACCGTCCGGGCCGAACGCGAGCTGGCCGCCGTTGTGATTCTGGAACGGCTGGGTTTGCCGCAGAATCACAGCCTCGCTGTCCGGATCGACCGTATCGGTATCGCGCATTCGATATCGGGAGACGATCGTGTTGCGGCATTGCGCGTCGGTGTAGTTGACGTAGAAGTACTGCTTGTCGCGGAATCCGGGTGGAAAGGCGAGCCCGAGCAGTCCGCACTCGCCCATCGCGCGGGTCTTCGATCCAAGGTTGAGCAACGGAGTTCCGAGTTCGCGGCCATCGCGCACCACCCATATGCTGCCGGTCTGCAAGGCGACGAAAAGCCGTCCCGTGCCGTCGCGCGCATTCTGAATGTCGATCGCGTTCGGCATGTTGCCCATGAATCGGACCAGGCGGAAGTCCGGGTTTTGCGCGGCTGCCCAAGCCGCTGCCCATAGAACCACTACGGCGAGTCGCATGGGATACTAAACTCATTTCACCATGAAAAGACTCTGTCTACTGCTCCTGTCGGCACTATTGGCCGCCGCCGAACGTCCGGTGCCTCCTCCGGGAGTCGCGGTTTCGGCCGCCGATCGCGCTGAACTCGAATCGGGTCTCGCCAAATTGAAGGGCACGATCGATGTGCTGGCCCGCAAGGAAGGCGTCAATCCACTCCAGATCGCCGACGTCCGCATCTTCCATGACGCGGTTCAATACGCACTCGAGTTCAACGAATTTCTGAAAGTGGAAGAGATCCAGCGCGGCAAGGACCTGCTCCGGCGCGGACAGGAACGCGCGGACGCGATGTTGCGCGGTGTGCTTCCCTGGGCCGGGCAGACTGGCCTCGTCGTGCGCGGCTACGTATCGAGGATCGACGAGAGCGTGCAACCGTACGGGCTTGTGATGCCGAATTCATGGACCCCGAACTCGCCGCATCGCTGGCGTGTGGATGCGTGGTTCCACGGCCGGTCGGAAACGCTGACCGAGGTGAACTTCCTACATGAGCGGCTCACCAGCCGGGGCCAGTTCACGCCGGACGACACGATCGTGCTGCATCTCTATGGCCGCTACTGCAACGCGAACAAATTCGCGGGCGAAGTGGATCTGTTCGAAGCACTTGATGCAGTTCGAAAGAACTACAAAATCGATCCGAACCGGATCACCGTCCGCGGATTCTCGATGGGGGGCGCCGCGGCGTGGCAGTTCGGCACGCACTTCGCCGGACAATGGGCAGCGATCGCGCCGGGAGCGGGCTTTGCCGAAACGGCGGAGTTCCTGGACGTGTTCCAGAAGGAGAAGGTGCAGCCGCAGTGGTGGGAGCGCAAGCTCTACCGGCTCTACGATGCCACCGAATACGCGGCGAACCTGTTCAACACACCCGTGGTCGCCTACAGCGGAGAGAAGGATCGCCAGATTCAAGCGGCGCTCGTCATGGAGCGCGAGATGAAGAAGGAAGGCATCGCGATGACCCACGTGATCGGGCCCGACACGCAACATCGCTACCATCCGGATTCGAAGATCATCGTCGATCGCAAGATCGATGCGATCGCCGCGCGCGGCCGCGACCCGTATCCGGCGCATGTCCGCTTCACGACATTCACGCTCCGCTACAACCGGATGAAGTGGTTGATCGTCGACGCGCTCGAAAAGCATTGGGAACGCGGCCGCGTGGATGCGCGCATCAAGGATGACCGCACGGTTGTCGTGATGACGCAAGGCGTCACCGGACTCTCACTGCACTTCGGCCCGGGCGGATGTCCGCTCGATGTTTCGGCGAAGGTGTCCGTCGTGATCGACGGAGTGCCTGTCAGCGTAGCCCCGCCGATGTCGGACCGTTCGTGGGACGTCTCGTTCGCGAAAGCCGCCGGACGCTGGCAACACGTGACGGCGAAGCCCGCGGGACTCACCAAGCGGCACGGCCTGCAAGGCCCGATCGACGACGCTTTCCTCGATCGCTTCATCTTCGTGAAGCCCACGGGATCTCCGATGGCTCCCGCCACGTCCGCGTGGGTGAAGGCCGAGATGGACCGCGCGATCACCGAATGGCGCCGCCATTTCCGCGGACGTCCGATCGTGAAGAACGACACCGATATCACCGAAGCCGACATCAAGTCCGCGAACCTCGTGCTGTGGGGCGATCCCGGATCGAATCAGGTGCTCGCCAGGATCGCCGCGAAGCTGCCCGTTGCGTGGACGGCGGAGGGTGTGAAGGCGGGCGGGAAGACGTTCCCAGCCGGCAAACACGCGCCGGTGCTGGTCTATCCGAATCCGCTGCATCCGGCGAAGTACGTGGTGCTGAACAGCGGATTCACGTTCCGCGAGTACGACTACCTGAACAACGCGCGGCAGATTCCGAAGCTGCCCGACTGGGCGATCGTCGATCTCACCACGCCGCCCGACTCGCGCTGGCCCGGCAAGATCGTGACCGGCGGTTTCTTCGGCGAGAAGTGGGAATACGTGGCGCCGCCCGAGAACTGATCACGAGCGCGCGTTCTGAAGAGCGGGTCTGCCCACACCCCAAAAGAGAGAATCGCTCGGC
>CADECY010000079.1 GCA_902825945.1 uncultured Acidobacteriota bacterium | reverse complement strand
TTCGCTCGGCTCGCTCATGCGATGGTGCGGAGGTTCGCCCGGGAGGCGGGTGACGATCCAGCGGCCGTTGTCCTCGTAGGCGGTAGACATGCGCGCCAAGCTGTCGCGGCAGGTCATGACGAGCGGCCCGCCGTGAGAGCGCGGCGGGTAGTTGTTCATGCAGTCTTCGACCATTACGCCGCGATTGGCCCATTCGGTGCCGGTCCACTCGAAGCGGTGGAGCCGGAGGCCGTGCCAGCTCTCGCGGCCATGCGGTGTGTCGCGCGGACCTTCGTATCCGGCGAGCAGCGCCTGTAGCTTCCCGTCACGCACGAAGATTCCGCGGGCTATCCAACGGCGCGGACCCTCGGGCCCATCGGGATCTTCGGCGACGGTTCGCGGTTCGGACCATGTGTGGCCGTCGCTGCTCGTCGCATATCGGATCAGTTGGCTGGACGAATCTTCGTCTTCGCGGCCCGATGACCAGATCGCCCAGAACATGCCTTCGTGGCGCGTGACGTAGGAATGCAAGTTGAACTGCCACTTGCCCGCTTCGGCGCGATAGACGGTGCTGGTCTTCGCGGGTACGATCTTCAGCGATTTCGGGGACGCGAGCAGGGAAGCGTCTTTCAGCAAGAGCTCCGGATGTTGCGCCAACGCGGTTGCGGCCAATGCGGCCAGGGCGCTACGCACGTTTGGCTCCGCGCCATCCGGCTTGCATTATCCGCTTCAATCGTGCGACGGGTTCGGCATAGGCGGGATCGCCGGCGACGTTCACCGTCTCGGCCGGATCGCGGCGATGATCGTAGGCTTCGGTCTCGATCACCTCGCTGCCTCGGCGCCATTCGGTATAGCGGAACGCCTCTAAGGAACACGCGCACAACGGAGCCGGTCGCCGCCCGAATCTCGTCGTGTTCCTCCACTGTTGGCACGGCGGCTCCGCGGCCCTGTGCGCTTCGGTCCGCATCGTGTAACCCATCGTGTCTCCCTTCAGGATGCTGTCGGTGCCCGACGCCTTCGTGCTCGAAGGCCGTGGATATTGGCTGAAAGCGGCCAGCTTGCCGCGTTGTTCCGGACGGCGGAGCAGCGGCACGAAGCTCTGGCCTTCGAGATTCGCGGGCGCCGGCAGCGCGCAGAGTTCGGCGAGAGTGGGATAGATATCGACGAACTCGACCAATCCCCGGCATCGCGCGCCCGTGCGAGAGACGCCGGGGGCGGCAACGATCAACGGCGCACGCGTACCGGCTTCGAAGTTGGTGGACTTGCCCCAGTGGCCGTGCTCGCCCAGGTGCCAGCCATGATCGCCCCAAAGCGCGACGATCGTGTTGCGAGTGAGATTCAGGCGATCGAGGGCACGCAAGACTCGGCCGAGACAGGCATCCGCATACGCAGTTGCGGCGTAGTAGCCGTGCATGGCCTCGCGAATCTTCGCTTCGGGAATCGTTCCGTCTTTCGGAAAGTCCGCGTAGCTGCGGAGTTCACTATAGGAGGGAATCGCGAAGCTGGCTGCCCCTCGCGCTGGACCGGGATTGGCCGCAAGCGGCAGCTTCGCGCGGTCGAAAAGATTCCAATATTTGGATGGCGCGGTGAACGGGAGGTGTGGCTTCGTGATGCCGACCCCGAGGAAGAAGGGGCGATCCTTGATTCGATGTAGGGTGTCGACGGCATCGGCCGCCACGCGTCCGTCGATGTAGGCTTCATCGGCAACATCGGCGCGTTCGGTGGCAACGGTCTTGGTCCACTCTTCGGCCGGCTGATTCTGCTTCAGGGCATACTGGTCGCGCTTGGTGACCATGTGAAGGCGCTCCGGCACGGACCAACTCGCGCGATCATTCATCAGTTCGTGACCGTGGAAGATCTTTCCGATGTTCTCGGTGTGATAGCCGTGGTTCTTGAAGAGTTGCGGAAGTGTGACGGCATCGGGAACGGCGCGGCGGAAGGGCGTGGTGAGATCGTGGACACGAATGGTGTCGGGCCGCAGACCGGTGAGGAGCGATGCGCGCGAGGGTCCGCAGAGCGCCTGCTGGCAGTAGGCGCGTTCGAACAAGACGCCGCGCGCGGCGATCGAATCGATACTCGGCGTGTGTGCGAATCGATCGCCGTAGCAGCCGATTTGCGGGCGCAGGTCATCGAAGGCGACGAACAGGACATTCGGTTTGTCGCGTCCGGCGGCGAGCGCGCTGGCGAGAAAGGATCGCCGTGTCATATGGTCAGAAGCTGAAGCGCAGAGCGAGTTGTACGTTGCGCGGGAGATTCTCTTGCGCGTTGATGCTGCCGAATCCGGGATTGCCGAAGGTGCCGTTGGGGCCGTCGAAACGGACCGTGTTGAAGACGTTGAAAAACTCGGCCCGGAGTTGCAGGGTCGACTTCTCGGTGACAGCGAAGTTCTTGAACAGCGAGAGATCGAAGTTGCGGACGCCGTCCGTGCGAACGTCGGGCAGGGTGCGGCCTGTTGTGCCGAACTCGAAGGGTCCGGGGGGCGCGAAGGCGGTGGTGTCGAAGTAGGCCGTGAGGCGTTCATGCACTGGTCCGGACTTGGCCGCTGAACGCCCGATGTTGTGCGGACGCGTGGCGCCTGAATTGGTGGGCACCGCGTTGCCGATCACGAGGGGCTGTCCGCTCTGGAATGTGGTGATGCCGTTGAGCTGCCATCCGCCGAGCGCGAGCTTCACGGCGCGCGGCGCGGCTCCGCGCGCGAACGGAATCTCCCACACGTAGCTGATGGCGAGGCGTTGCGCGATATCCTGCGTGGCAAGCGCGCGATCGAGCCGGCGGTTGTAGACATCCTGGAATCCGGGCGCGGGGTCGAGGAAGCTGGTGAGGAAGGGAGCGGTATCGGTAAGGATCTTTCCGTTGGTGTAGGAGCCGAGTACGCTGAAGCCTCGGCTGAGGCGCTTGTTCACCTTGAGCTGGAACGAATGATACGTCGATGAGCCGACGCCGCCGAGATTATTGGTGAGTCCGGTATATTGCGGGAAGGGGCGCTGGAGTTGCAGCCGCGTGGTGTTCGCGCCCGACAGCGTACCAGGGCTGGCGAACGTGCGAAAGGGGTTCGGGACCTGCTGCAACAGTGCCGCGCCTTGCGAAAGAAGTCGTGAGTCGAGTTGGTTCATGTTGTAGGGGGCGGGCAAAGCGGTCCCCTTGCTGCCCGCGTAAGCTGCGTCGATCAGCAGGTTCTGGAAGGGTTCGAACTGGAGATTCGCACTCCACTGCTGGCTGTAGCCGACCGGATCGTTGCGCAGGAGTGTCCCGAAGCTTTCGCCGACGCTCGTCGCGAGTCCGCCGGATGCGCCGGGAGGGCGCACAACACCCGATGGGAACGGATCGCGAAGCACGCCGACAGGCGTCACGCCGTCGACGCTGCTGAAAAATGTCGTGGTGGAGGCGAAGCCCTGATTCGAATTATTGACGTAGCGGCTGGTGGTGGGCACGAAGGTGATGCCGTATCCGGTGCGCAGCGCGATCTTGCTGCTGAGCGCGTAGGCGAGGCCGAAGCGCGGACCGAGGTTGTTCCAATCGATATCCTGCTGTTTGCGCGGATTTCCGTTGACGCCCACGAATTCGAGTCCGCCGCGAAGGCCGGGGATTCCGGTGGGTCCGGCGAGCGGGGAGGCCGCGTCCGGATTGAAGTAGCTGAGGCGGTCGTATCGCTCCCAGCGCGGTGTTTCGACATCCCAGCGGAGGCCGAGATTCAGCGTGAGCTTCGAATTCAGCCGGATGTCGTCTTGTGCGAACAGGCCGTGATAGAGCTGCGGCGAGGCGGACGGTTCGAGGATGATGATGTTGCCGCTGGCGGGATTGCCGAGCAGAAAACTCGCGAACGAATTGCCGCCACCGCCGGTTTGCGCGTTGGGTCCACGGGTGAATCCGGTATTGAAAGCGAACTGGCCGGCGGCAGTGCCGTTGTTGACCCAGTTGGCCCGATAGACACGCCAGTCGGTTCCGAACTTCAGCGAGTGACGGCCGCGGATCTTGTGGACGGTTCCGGCCAGCGCGTGGACTTCGGCGATCCGTTCGAACAGGTGGTTGGAACTGAGCGCCAGATATCCGGCGGGCGTGATACGCGGAAGCGAGGTATCCTGACGCGCGGCGCTGAAGGCGGCGGGCCAGCCGAATTGCGTGAGATCGGTTCCGGTGCTGCGCGGTTCGCGGACGTTGCTTTGGCGTGTGAGTCCGTAGCGGACGTTCACCGTCATCGTGGGCGAGAGCGTCAGCGTGTCGTCCACGACGCCGTTGTGATTCCGAATCTGTTGGGCGAAGACTCCGGGCGAGGCGATGTTCCCGAACCAATCGGGCAGCAGTCCATCATTGAAGTTGTAGGAGTAGCGCGCGAACAGCCGGTGCGTTTGCGTGAACAGGTGATCGATGCGGCCGGTAAGCTGGCGTTCGGCGTCGGTGGCCGAGGCGTTGCTGATGAAGTTGTTAGTTCCGGATGTGTTGGGGCCGGGCCAGAGCTTCGACAGATTCACGGCCACCGGATCGAATCGCGAGGTGGGAATCCGGTTGCCAGGAAAGGGCGTGCGCGTGAACGTGGTGCCCGACTGCTGAACGCTCAGCGGATCGAAGATCGCTTGCGCGAACTGTCCGCCTTTCTCGGCGTCCGTTGGCGTGATGCCCGACAGGAACGATCCGCGCCGGTTTTCGATCGCTTCGAAGTTGGCGAAGTAGAACGTCTTGTCGCGGATGATGCGGCCGCCCACGCGCCCTCCGAACTGGTTGTAGACGAAGTGGCCGCGGCGGACCCCGGCGCGATTGCTGAAGAAGTTGTTCGCGTCGAGTTGCTTGTTGCGGAGGAACTCGAAGACGCTCGCGTGGAGATCGTTGGCGCCGCTGCGTGTGGCGTAGGTGATGACACCGCCGCTGGTCCGTCCGTATTCGGCGTCGAACAGATTCGTGCGCACGCGGAATTCCTGCGTCGCGTCGATCGACGGGATGAAGGCGATCTGGTTCTGGCAGCAGAGCGCGAGCGGAACACCATCGACGAGCACGTCGTTGTGGGCGCTCATTCCGCCGTTGACGACGAGGTTGGCGGTGGAGGCCTGGATCAGCGCGGCGCGTCCGTCGGGCACTCCGATGCCGAAGCCCGCGCCCGGGGTGACGCCGGTGACGAGCGCCGCGAGTCCGACGACGTTGCGGCCGTTGAGGGGAAGCTCGAGGATCTTGCGATTCTCGATCGCTTGGCCGAGCGAGGCTTCGCTCGTGTCGAGCAGCGGAGGTTCGGCGGTGACTTCGATCGATTCGGTCTGTGATCCGACCGTGAGCGCGAGTTCGACGCGCGCGCGCTGGCCGACCTGCAACACGACTCCGCTGCGCACGAAGCGGCGGAATCCGCTGGCTTCGACGGTGAGTTGATACTCGCCGGGGATCAGTTGTCCGAGGAGGAATCCGCCCGCCGAATCGGCAGTGGCTTCCCGGGTTTCCGAGGTGGCGGCGCTGCGAATCGAGACTTTCGCGTTGGCGATGGCGGCTCCGGACTGGTCGGAGACAGTGCCGCTGAGTTCAGCGGTGGTGGATTGACCGAGTGCCAACAGGGCGCAAACGACCAAGCAAGCGAGACTACGAGGGATCGACATCTTGACGACAAGCGTATCGGGATTCCGCGCGAGGCGTCAAGGCATCGAGCCGGGCGGTTACGGCTTGGACAGACCGCAACCGCCCGCCCACCCCGCCTACGCGTAGATCTCGACATGCTCGAGCGCCGAAGCGCCCACTTGCGGCATGTCGGTCTGCATGAGCGCGATGCGCTCCTGGCACGGCACGCAGTACTTGGCCCACGGCAGCACCTTCAGCCGCTTTTCCGAGATCGGCTCCTCGCACGCCTGGCAGATGCCGTACTCGCCGGTGTCGAGGCGTTCGAGCGCCTGATTCACCAGCAGCAGCGTGTCATGGTTCAAACTGTTCCGCTGAATAGAGATGAATTCTTCATGCTCCATCGCGGCCTGATCGTCTTCGGCGACCCGGCCTTTCGCTGTCATCACGTCGGCGCGGATTCCATTGAGATTCGCCACTAATTCCTGGCGCTTGCCGTTCAACTGGTGCCGGACCGTTTCCGTGTTCATTTCTCATGCCCTCCCGCGGATGTCATATTGCCTCCGCATTTAATAGGTAGGTTTTGGGCGGAAAAATTCTCACCTCGCGCGAAATATTTTTTCGAGGGGTCGCGGCGTACCCCAATAAAGGGGGCTCCGGCACCGGGTAGCCGGGACCGGAATCGCGGGTCGCGTTCGCCAATATTCTGATCCGCTTCGATGGCTTCCGGCGCCTTCACAGGCAGGAGGAGATTTTGAAAACACTCATCGCAACCATGATCCTGGCCGCCATTCCGATGGCCGCCACCACCACAGCCTACAACACGACCGGCTTCGCGGAACCCGCGCAGCTCGGGCTCAAACTACAGACCTATCAGATCACCAACAAACACATCGACGAGATCGGCGTCACCCCCGATGGGGAATGGGTGATCGTCGCAGGCAACGACGTCACCGCCAGTTCGGGATTCCCGGCCTTCGCCCTGCAGAAGATCAATCAATACATCGCGGCCGGCCGGACCATCGACGTCGTGTCTTTCGCGCCGAACGGCTCATGGGTCGTCGTCGCGCAGGATCTGCACTGGCGCAGCGCGGGGCTGCCCGAACCGAACCTGCTGGCCGACCAGATCGAGGCCCGGCTCAGCGGCGGGCATCGCATCCAGGAGATCGCGTTCAGCGCGAACGGAACCGGCTGGGCGGTCTTGTCGGGCAACTGGGCCTACATGCATGAGGTCACGCAGCGCGTCTACGACGCCGTGCATGACCGTGTCTACAGCAAGCGCGACGTTCAGGGGCTCCACATCTCCGGCACTCGCTGGGCGCTCTACGCCGACCAGTGGATCGCCACCAATAACATGCCCACGGCGGCGGTGAATTCGCTGAAATCGTGGCAGACCCAGCGCAAGACGATCAGCCATGTGCGCGTGAATGGCAATGGGGGATACGTTCTCTATTCGAATGGAGGGTATGCTCCGGACGCGTCCAAGACGATCGAACTCGCCGAGGACAATTTCCAGAGCGGGAAGAATATCTACCAGCGCATGGCGGAACTGGGCGTTCCCGGTGTGAGCATCGCCGTCGTGGAAGACAACGAGGTGAAGTACGCCCGCACCTACGGAGTGCTCGAGGCTGGCACGCAGAACTTCGCCATCGCCGACTCACCGTTCGACTTGGCATCTCTGTCGAAGTACCTCGGCGCTCTCACGGCGATGCGCGTGGTGGACGAAGGACTGATGACGCTCGCCACCGACGCTCGGTCCATTGCCAATCAGGGCGGCAACACCAACCAGTTGGCGTTGTGGAAGCAATGGGGCGAGGCCGCGCCGGCGCTGTTCGGAATCACGCCGGGCGTGACGCTTCCCTCGGGCATGACACTGCGCCGGCTCTTGAGCCACAGCGCGAGCCTGGTGCCGCACTCATCGACAGGATTCCCGGTCTCGGCTTTCCCGAACGCGCCGCCACAGACGTGGCAGTTGCTGCTCGGTAGTCAGTGCACGAACGGCGGATGCACCTACGGCGGAGGCCGTCAGGTCTGGTACAACCCGGACTTCGGTGTGCCCGGTACGACGTACGACTACTCTGGTGGCGGGTTCCTGGTGGCCGAGGCGATGGTTGCGCATGTGACCGGGCAAAACTTCTGTCAGGTAGCGCAACAACGGGTCTTCGGTCCGTTGTCGATGACCAATACCCAATGCGTCGTCGCTCCGCCGAACGCAACGCTCGAAGGCAAACTCGCCAAGCATCATGACGACAACGGCGTGCCGCGCTCGGAGCGCGTGGTTTATCCCTGGGCGGCGGCAGGCGGGTTCTACGCCTCGGCCAAGGACTACGCGAAGGCAATCATTCCGCTGCTCAACAGCGGCGCCAAGAAGGATGGTTCGCAGTTTCTGCATCCGTTCACCACAGCGCTCATGATGACTGACCACGCCGCAGGCACCAAGAAGTACGGACTGGGAATCAACCTGAGCGAGACCAGCGTCAACGAGGTTTCGGGCTTCTTCGCTCACGACGGCAGTCACGGCGACCGGGCTCATACCTACATGAGCGGCCATCCGCAGCGGAATCAGGCATTCGTCGTGCTGGTGAACGCTGGCGGTGGCAACGTGGACTTCGCCTGGGAAGTCACCGTAGCGCTCCGCAACGCCTACGGCTGGTAGGCTCGGTGTGGCTCAGCGTGGCGGGAGACGGCACTTCAGCGGTCTCCCTGCCGCGCTGACCGCGAAAGTACCCGCAACCGATGTTACGACCGCCGCTATTTCGGGATCCTGGGCGTGGCCCACATGACGGGCGGCTTCGGCGTCGGGTAGCTGAACACGGTTCGGCCTGTGCGGTCGATGTAGTGGTACATGCCGCCTTCGGTCACGAGGGCGAGCCCATGCCGGAAGGGAGTCGCCTCGGCGAAGGCGCGGCCAAAGAGCTTGTTGCGCGATTCGTCAACGAACCAAACGCCCGGAGGCGAATCGGACCGTACGCGCTTGACGCCTTGGGAGTACTCGGGTTCACCCGGGCTGAACGCTGGACCGGACTGGCCGTCGCGGACGTAGGCTCCGGTCCGGTCAATTAGGATGTACCGGCAAGCCGGAACCTTCGGGTGGATGGGCCTCTCGGGGTGAAGCCCAGCTTGCCGGTACCACTCTTCGGAGGCTCCGATGACGAAATTCCCGGTGCAGTCTCCAGGATCGATCCAGCACGGGCCTTCCTCGATCACGCGCGCCAGTCCGTTCCAGAACCGGTCAACCCGGAGGAACCTCGGCGGGATGACGGCACGGCCGGTCCGGTCGATGTAGCCCCACTTGCCGCTCTGCTTGACGGCGGCCAAGCCATCTGAAAAGTCCGCGGCCTCATCGAACTGGCCGGGCAGCACGGACTTACGTCTCCATTGGAGATGGCTCATTTTCCCGCTCGGCAGACGAATTCGAATGAAGCCCTCCGCGGATCTTTCGCCGGCGAGTGCCCATCTGCCATGGCGGATCGGGCGGCCACGGACGTCGAGCAGCTCTTGCCCATGCACGAGGACACCTTCGAAGAAGTCCAGCCACGCTCCGCCGCCGTCCAATCGCGGTGGGATCACAACGCGGCCGGAGCGGTCGATGAATCCGGTCTTGCCATCGATCGTGATCGGAAATAGCGGTGTATCCGAAGAGTAGTGCTTTCCACGGGGGAGGAGAGGTGCCGGTTGCACCGAGCAGGCGAGCAGCGCGGAGGTGACCACGAGTCCGGCGGCGTGGCGTCTCACTGGCTCGGCGGCGGAGGCAGACTCTCGCTGAGGTCCGCGAGAAGCTTCTGCTCATCGCCCTTGAACTTCTCCTTGACTTGGGCGCTCGCCAATCGCTCCTTCCGCTCCTCGGGCGTCATGCGCCGCAATCGCGCGACCTCCTGCCGCACGAGCGGCCGGCGCTCCTCGGGCAGCCGGTTCATGCGCTCCACGCCATCACGCATGGCACGCCGTTGCGCGGGCGTGAGCGCGGCCGCCTGATCGACGATTCGCTTGCGTTCCTCGGGAGTCATGTTCCGGTACTGTTCGAGGCGGCGCTCCATTTCACGGCGCCGGGCCGGCGGGAGTTGGGCGAGGGCTCGGTCTCGATCCTGCGGACTCATGGCGCTGAGGCGGTCGACTTGTTGTTTCCTTGCCCGCTGCACGGCCGCCTTGGTTCGGGCAGCCTTAGCCCCCTTCTTGACAATCACGCCCGCCTGACCGAAGGCGGGACTCACGAACAAAGCAGCCGACAGCAGCCAGACTGCGATCGAAATGTGCATGTGCTCTAGAGAGCCTGTTTCGAGGACACCTCGTCCACGGATTGGCTCACCCCCAGTTGCTGCAAGGCATCGATATCGGCGAGCGTGGCTTCGGCCTGCTCGACGTCGACAGTAGGCTCGGTCATGGTTTCGACGCCTCCGGTCAGATTGGACGCCCGGAAGGCGAATACTCCCACGAACAGCGTGCAAGCAACCGCAGCGGGGATCGCGGCACGCATCGAGAAGTTGGACTCGACGAAATTGCGAATCGAGGCGAACCAGCCGGGTTTGGCTTTCTCCGCCTCGAGGCGCGCGAAAAGACGTTCGTTGAAGTCCGATGAAATCTGGCCCGGCTGCCACGTGTCGAGCGCGTCCCAAACGGCACGCTGGGCGGAAACCACCCGTTGGCAATCCTCGCAGGCCGCGATGTGGCGTTCGACGCCAATCGCAACGGATGGATCGAGGCGGCGGTCTAGGTACTCGAGCAGCAGGCCAGCGGTCTCCTGGGTTTGAACCGGGCAACCGGTTTGCTTGAATTCCCTCATGAGTTCCTCCTCCCGCCCGACAGATGCGCCAGCCGCGACCGCAGGGTTTCGTACGCCCGGAACAGCAGCGACTTGAGCGCCGGCTCCGAGCATTCGAGTGTCCTCGCTATCTGAGAATAATCCATTTCCTCGTACTTGTGCATCAGGACGGCCGCGCGCTGTTTCTCCGGCAGCAGTTGGATGGCACGGCGCACCTCCGCCAACCGGACTTCGCGTAACATGCGCTGCTCGACATTGGCCTCGCGATCCACCACCTGGCGGCTCGCTCCCTCCACGATCTCCTGATCCAGACTCTCCTTGCCGCGCTCTCCCTTGTGGTCCCGAATCCAATTCAGCGCCAGGTGCGACGCAATCCGGAACATCCACGTGGTGAACTTCGCCGACGGCTCATACGATTCGCGGGCCCGGTAGATCCGGACAAAAACCTCCTGCGCGAGTTCCTCGGCCACCGCCTGATCCTGGACCATGCGATAGACGAAGTGGATCACGGGAGCGCGATGCCGGTCCACCAGGACACTGAAGCAACTCATGTCGCCCTCGCGGACCTGCAGCATCAACTGGGCGTCGCGGTCGATTTCGGTGCCTCGCGAACCGGCGGACGATCCCGCCATTCCCGCACTGTTCACGACCATCGCCGCACCCATGTCTGACTGAACACGGGGTTCCGGAGAATGTTTCGGCGGAGTATCGGCCATTTTCCGGTTACTCGAGTGGGAAGCCGGCCAACCGTGTGTAGTGCGAGGCACCGTCGCGCTGTTCGCTCAAATAGAGGTGGAATCGGCCGGCTTCGAACCGGCCGAACGGCGCGACCGGAAGTCCGGCGATCGCGCGGCGCAACGCCCCGAGATCGGGCGCCGGACCGCCACCCCTCGGCTCGATCCGCGCCAGCGTCAGATGCGGCGTGTATGGCTTGGTTTCGCGCGCGATTCCAAGCCCGGCGCAAGCGGAATCGGTGGCATTGGCGAGGTCGCGCAATGATTGCGCGCCATGCACCGCCGCCCAGAACACACGCGGCTGGTGCGGGTTTGGGAACCAGCCCAATCCCCTGATTTCAATGGGGATGATTCCCGGCTTGGCAATCAGCGCAAGCGCTGCCTTCAACTCCTCGAGCCGCCCCTCGGGCCATTCGCCGATGAACTTCGTCGTGATATGGAGATTGGCCGCCTTCGACCACCGGAGGCGCGCGGCGGGCCGAAGCTGGTCGATCGTCCCGGCCAGCGCGGCCTCGATATCCGCAGGCAGATCGATTCCCGTGAACAGCCTCATCCTCTGCCCATCTTACCGCTTGCGGCGGGCTAGCTCGACCAGGGGCCTAACACGGCGTGTTGACGGAGCCATCGGTCGAGTTGCTCGAACCGCATTCGGCCTGTTTCGTAGAGATCCAGCAAGAACGAATACGCCTCGGCGCCGTCAAACTCCAGGCGGTAACCGTTCACGCGCAGGAAAGCGGCTGTCATCGTGATGGCGGCTCGCTTGTTTCCATCGACGAAAGGATGGTTCTGGGACAGGCTCTCCCACAAAGCGGCGGCTTCCTGGAACAGATCACTGTAATAGCCGCTGCGAGGCCGCGCCAGCGCCGACTCCAATGCTCCGCGATCCCGAATGCCGACGGACCCTCCGAAGCGTTCGATCAGCTTGGCGTGAACGGCGGCCGTCTCCTCGATTGTTGGATATCGGGTCACTGTGCGAGGCGCCGCAACAGCTCCGGATGCTCGGCCATGAACTCCTCGGCGGCCTGGAGAAAGGGCGCCTCGGAGGGGGCCGAGTCACCACGCCTCAGATGGTCGATAAACCGCCGCACCGCTTCTTGCTCGTGAGGCGTCAGAGATCGAACAACTTCGGCCAAGCTCGCGTCCGTCATCAGAGGTCTCCAAACGCAGTATACCGCGCGGTCCTGGAAGAAGCATTGCCGCGGCGTTTGGCGAGGCACGCACTTGCCGCCGGACGCGCGGGCGTTGTATCGTTGTCGCGATGCGCAACCTTGCCGTGCTCATGGTCCTGGCCTCGCCCCTGCTGGGGCAGCCTGCTTTCCGGACGCAGGAACTCCAGAACAATTGGGGCGTCGTCTACGCGGTGGTGATCGAAGACGTGAATCAGGATGGCAAGCCCGATGTCGCCGCCATCAGCCCCACTCAACTCGTCTGGTGGGAGAATCCGTCGTGGACCAAGCACGTGGTCATGGACGGCCTCACCAAGAAGGACAACGTCTGTTTCGCCGGAGAGGACCTCGATGGCGACGGCACGCTCGACTTCGCGATCGGCGCCGACTGGCAACCCACCAACACCAAGAGCGCGGGTTCGCTTCATTGGGTGAACGGCAAGGGCGGCCCGCTGAAGCCGCTGGGCGAGGAACCCACGTTGCATCGCATGCGCTGGGGCGATGTCGACGGCGACGGCAAGCGTGAACTGATCGTGGTGCCGCTGCATGGGCGCGACACGAAGGGGCCGGAATGGGAAGGCCAGGGCGCCCGCATTCTCGTTTACTGGCCCCGCGCCAACGGCGAGTGGAAGATAGAAGTGGCGGACGAAACGCTGCACATCGTCCACAACTTCATCGTCGTCAACGGAGAGATCTGGACGGCTTCGAAGGAGGGCGTCTATGCGATCCGGCGTGGATCCGGCGGACAATGGTCCAAACGCAAGATCGGGCAGGGTGCGCCGGGTGAGATCAAGCTCGGCACGGTGAATCGGGTCCGCCATCTGGCGACGGTCGAGCCTTGGCACGGCAACAAGATCGTGGTCTATGACGAACCGGTGGAGCCGCTGACACCGCAAGCCGGAACGCAGACTACCCGCAAAGCCATCGGCGGCAAGGAATGGAACCGGAGCGTCATCGAGTCGAACCTGAATCAGGCGCACGCGCTCGGCTGGGGCGATTTCGATGGCGATGGATCGGACGAACTGGCGGTGGGCTGGCGCAACAAACCGTTCGGCGTGGCGGTCTACAAGCGCGACGAGAAGGGCGCGTGGGCGAAGACGATGGTCGATGACGGCATGGCCACCGAGGATCTCGCGGTCGGTGACCTGAACGGCGATGGCAAGCCCGAGATCGTCGCGGGCGGCCGCGCGACGCAGAACGTGCGGATCTATTGGAACGAGTCGAAACCCAAGTGGGTCCGGCATGAAGTCACGCGCGGCTTCCACAATTCGACGGCGATCGCGGCGGATTTCACCGGCGACGGCAAGCCCGACGTCATCACCAACGGAGAGAACAAGACCATTCTCTACGTCGCGCCCGATTGGAAGCCGGTCACGTTGCACGAGGGCGTGGGTGCCATTCATAGCGAGGCCATGGATATCGACGGCGACGGTGACATCGACTACATTGGAACTCGCTATTCACCGGGCCTGATCTTCTGGCTCGAACAGCCGAAGAATGCGCTCACCGACAAGTGGACCTATCACATCGTCGATGACGTCGAACTCGGCGGCGTCGATGGGATTCACGGGTTGATCAAGGGCGACGTCGACCGTGACGGCAAGCTCGATCTGATCGGCAACAGCGGCCAGCCCGGACTGAGCAATACCAAACCACCGAAGTTTACCCGCAACTATCCGAACTCGATCGCGTGGTTCCGGATTCCGAAGAATCCACGCGCGGCGAAAACATGGGAGCGCTACGTCTTCGCCGACAAGGATGCGCCCGGCCTGAGTCACTACATGGGTGTCGGCGACGTGAACGGCGACGGGCGTCCCGATATCGCGGCGGGAGCGAAGGTTCCCGATCTAGGCAACTGGTTTGCCTGGTGGGAGCAGCCCCGGGATCCGCGCAAGACTTGGAAGAAGCACCTCATTGCCAAGGATCAGGAAGGCGCCACCAATATCCACATCGCGGACCTCAATGGCGACAAACGCGCCGACTTCTTCGCGTCGCGCGGGCATGGGAAAGGCATCGTCTGGTACGAGGCTCCGAACTGGACTCCGCACGAAGTGAACGCGGAGATCACGGGTCCGCACTCGCTCGAACTTGGCGACATCGATGGCGACGGCGATATCGACGCAGCGACGTGCGCGAAAGACTCGGGCATCGCGGCGTGGTTCGAGAACGACGGCAAGGGAAACTTCACTACGCACCACATCAGCGAGGATCAGTCCGCCTACGACATCCGGTTGGTGGACATGGATCGCGACGGCGATCTCGATGTGCTGGTCGCGGGACAGGCGAGCCAGAATGTGGTCTGGTTCGAGAACCGGCTCAAGGGGCGGTGACCAGCAGCAGCCCTATCGGAGCAGGCGAATCGATTCGTCGTCTTCGAGACGGAGGATCTCTTTTGCCCGCGCGTCTGTGAGCGGGGGAGCGGAACCAAACGGCAGCGATGGCATCACCGGAAATTCACGGGTGATCCGCGCCGATTCGGGCCGAGTGTCAGGTTCCAAATAAACCAGGATGCCACTCGACGCGGCGCCAGGCAATGGATCCGCGGTACGGGCTACTTCCCCAGTTCCCACACCGCGACCTCTTTGTTCCGGCACGACATCGCGGCCAACGCACCATCGGGCGAAAACGCTACCGTATCCACGCGCTGCGGCGCTGCCATCTTCTTCACCATCCGGCCGGAGTCCGTCTCCCATAGCAGCACGCTCACCGGCTGACGGCTGGTCAACTCGCTGAAGCCACCGCTCAGGATCTGCCGTCCATCCGGCGAAAACGCGAGCGCGGAAATCATCTCCAGCTGCCCTTCGAGTTTGCGCACGAGGCTCCACGACTTGGCATCCCACAACCGCACAATGCGATCGACGCCAGCGGTCGCGAACAGCTTTCCGTCCGGCGAGAAGACCATCGCGAACGTAGCGACATCGATGTCCTCGACGTGCTTGAGCAACTCGCCCTTGCGCGTGTCCCAGGCTCGAATGCTCGTGTCGTAGCTGGCCGCCACGAACGTTTCGTCGCCCGGCGAAAATGCCATCGCCGACACTCCGCCGAGTCCAGCCGCAGCCGCGAACCGTGCGCGGCCTGTCGAATCGACGACGTGCATCACGTAGGCGCTCGGATTGTCCGCGGCGCGTTCGGTGCCCGCCACCAGTTGCAGGTCGCGCGCGACGCACAAGTTCCGGACCTTCTGTTCCGGACCTGCCATGCGCCGCGCCTTCTCTCCCGTCCGAAGGTCCCAGATTTTCACCGCGCCGTCCTTGCCGAGCGCGGCCAGTTGCGACGCCGATCCGATGAGCGTAGGTGAGCCATCGCCGGCTTCGAGCGCCACGCTCCGCTTCATCGTGCCACTCTTCGGATCCCACAAGCGGGCCTTACGATCGTTGCAAACACCCGCGAGCGAGCCGTCCGGCAGAAACGCGATCTGTCCGACTTCCGATTCCGACCGGATCATCAGGCCTTCTCCACCACAATGTCAAACGCGGTTGTCGCGCGCGGCGCTCCCGGACCTTCATACAGCGCCACGGGCCGGATCAGATCGCGATTGCTCACGATGCCGCGCTTGTTCCAGTTCTTGTCGAGATCGCTTTCAAAATAAGGATCGGTCGCGAAATAGAGCTGCGTGATGAGCGGCTTGTGCCCGGGCGCGGTGATCATGTAGTGGACGTGTTGGGCGGGCCGGTCATTGTAGTGCCCGGGCATGAAGGTCTCGACGGCATACTCGCCTGCGTCCTTCACGTTCACTTTCGAGCGATAGCGATATCCGGTCACGTCATAGCGGCCTTCCTGATCGGCGTGCCACAGTTCGACGATCGCGCCTTGAACCTTTTCCCCGCGCGAATTCACCACTTTTCCGTGAATCTTCAGTGGGAATCCCTTCTCGCCCGCGATGCGCATGTCAGCCGCCTCGGGCGCGCCCTTCTTATAGAATGGGCCCAGCACTTCGTGAGCGGTCGGCTTCAGCGCCTGTTTGTGGCCCTCTTCCCAGTAGGCGAGCAGCGTCGATGCCGTCATCGGCGTTCCCGCGATCAGCAATCCCTTGCTGATGCATTCGGCCGCCAGCTCGCGCCGGCTCATTCGAACGTTTTTCATGTCGTCAGCCCCTTCGACGCAATATCATAGCGCTTCGGCGCGGGCTTCATTTGCCCGTCTCAGCCACGTACAGTTGCGTCCACTCTCCGTCGTTCACGTTGAAGTAGACGCGTTTGCCATCCAGGCTGAACGAAGGATGCGGGTGCGACACACGCCATGACTGGGCGCCCTTCGAATTGTCGAACCGGTGGATGAACTGATAACCGGCTCCCGATACGTTCGCGATCGCAACGCCCCATTGTCCGGGCCTGCCGCCGAACTCGTCCATCAAGCTATCGGTGGCCCAGACATCGCCCTTGGGACTCGGGCACGGATGCGATCCGCGGAACTTCGGCAGCCCTTCGATCAGCCGCTCCTTCCCGGTATCGGAATCGATCAGCACACTGTACATGTTCATAATGGTGCGCGAATCGGGCATCCACGCCGGATGTCCCCACTTGGCGCGGCCGAACAGAAAGCGCTTGGCCCGAAGATCGTAGGCGATCAGGAGTTCGCGATGGCTCGCGTTTTTCGACCGGAAATCGGTGCCGGAGGGCGTCGCGATCTTGAAGAACACGCGCTCGAGATCAGGCGAGAGGATCGGAAAGAAGATGGAAATCGGCTTCGAACCGAACTCCTTCTCGACGAGTTCCGGATAGCGAGCCCGAACCGCGTCCGACGTGACGGCTTTTCGAATCTCGCCAGTCTCGACGTTCACCAGTTCGAGATCGCGATGCGCGCCGGGCGCCCAGTGCGGTCCGTAGATGGGCACGAGGTTCGCGTTCGGCTGTCCCCACGCGGCCATGCGTCCGCGCGCCAGGATCTTCTCCTTGCCCGTCGCCACCTCCACTGCGGCCACCATCCATTCGCCGCCGCGATAATCGTGGAACACCACGAATCGCCCGCCCACCGACCATTGCTGACACGCCGCGCGATGCGCATCCTCGACCGTGACATTGCGCGCGATTACCGTCTCGCGGCGCGTCGCCAGCTCGATGATCCGAATCTCGCCGTGATAGCCCTCGCGCTCGGTGGACGTGTAGAAGAGCACGAACCTGCCGTCCGGACTCTCCGGTGTCGTGTTGACGTAGGAATGGATCGAGTGGCGGCCGGAAGTGGCGGTGAGCGGTTCCACGCGCACGCCGCTTTGCCAAGAGTGGATCGCCAATGCGGCGGAAAGCCAGAGGCTGGTCATGAGGAGATCTCCTTGTCATGGCGGCGGCTGAAGATCGCGAGTGAGATCGACGCCCCGAGCAGGCACAGGCCCATGTCCTTCTGGGTATCCCACGGGTCGCCCTGGGAGCCGAGGAAATCGTTCGCGGCCTCGCCGGTCGCGTACGCAGTTCCCCATTCGATGAGTTCGTAGATGGCACTCATGCCGAGGCAGACCATCAGAACAAGATAGACGAGCATCCATCCGCGCCGCAGCCCGGTGGCGCGCAAGAGGATCTCGCGCGTCACCAGCGCCGGAATGAATCCCTGCGCGAAGTGCCCGACACCGTCGTAGCTGTTGCGGACGCCGCCGATCATGTCGCGGATCCGGTCAAACAGCGGAACCTTCGCGTAGGTGTAGTGTCCACCCACCATGAGAATGATCATGTGGATGGCGATCAGCACGTAGACGATTCGCGTCAACGGAAAGCGCTTCCAGGTGAACACCAGGATCGGCATTGCGATCAGCACCGGAGCCACTTCGAGAAACCATGTGAAGTAGTCGTGCGGGTGGATTCCGGACCAGACGAACACGGCTCCAACGGCGGCGAGCAGTTGGACGAGCAGACGGGGCGAAGCGGTGGTCACGAGATATGAGGATATCAACCCGCGGCGATTCTCGGCGATAGCCAATCCCTGATCGGTGACCCGGTGACGCAGGCCGATCGAAACGACAGGGGGACTCACCTACGCGAATCCGTTGCGGACGATGCGGACGCGGTGGAGGCCGAAACGGCGAGATTCCATGGTCTCGAGGTCAGTGTCGTCGCCCGAGAACGGGGGCGGCACGGAAGCCCCCCGAACGGCCAGGGGGCCGGGTGCTTCACCGGGCGCGGTCCGTTTGCCGGAATGCCGAACTTCGTGCCCGACGCGAAGACAATGGGCACGAGAACAAGAGCGACCGGTATGCAGGGAAGACTCTTGCTCGATGATGTCCGAGCGTCAGCCACAGTAGTGGTAGACAGCGAGCACCCGAGCTGGCCCCAGGCTAGGCGGTCGACGTCGTGCGTCGCGGCGGGTCGCCTTCTTCACAGCGGCCGCCTCAGGGGCATTGAAGACCGTCGGCATCCGAACGGCCAATGTCGGGCATTCCCGCGAATCCGAATACTTGGAGGAAAAAAGCTTCGCGCCCGCCTCTGCCCGAGTACCCATGCGCTCCGTCGGTCCGCGCCGGGCCTCTGAATCGATAGTGCGAAACAGGCGCCGGAAATCTGACCCCGGACCCGCCACTTCAGACGCTCCGAGTCCCGCCGGGCGAAAAGTTCACCAATGATCGCGCCGATCCGGTTGACACGGGAAGCCATTGCGTCATAATCAGTTCATGCAGGTTCGACTGCTTTTGTGGTTGGCCGCCGGCTCGGCTGCCACCACCAACACGTGGGCGCAACTGATGATGCAATCGGGCCCACATGGTCCCCGCATCCACGGTACCGATCTTGCCGTCCTCGAGGCGGGCGACACGCGCAAGGACCTTCCCTGCTCCCTCCAGCCCGACAAGGCATACCTCGGGTTCGACATGCGCTTCCACTCGGGCTTCGATGTGCAGGTCCCGCTGAAGGAGCTCGCGGGCAACGAGAACATGCTGACGATGCTGTTCCGCGTCACTCCCGACGGACAGCCGGAAAGCGCCAAGTACTTCGTCCACCGGATTCGCGTGCCGCAAATCGAAGAGGAAGCCAAGGGCGACACCTACCTCGAGGGCGGGTTCGACCTCGGCGAGGGCAAGTATAAGGTCGATTGGCTGATGCGCGACCGTGCCGAACGGGTCTGCGCCCACTCGTGGGACGTCGAGGCGTCTCTCCCGGCCAAGGACAAGCAGATGGCGCTCGTGGTTCCGGCAAACGCGGTCGAGCAGATGCACGGCGATCAGTTCCAGCCCGAACCCGCCGTCCAGCGCGAACCGGGCGAAGGCCTCCACGTCAAGATCGTGATGAACTTCGCACCACAGCGGACCACCGCCTCCGCACTCAAGCCAACCGATCTCGCGGCCCTCGTCGCAATTCTCCGCACCCTCAGCCGCGACCCGCGCATCGCCAGGTTCACCCTGGTGGCATTCAACATGAATGACCAAAAGGTCTTCCACCGCCAGGAACTGGTGGAACGCATCGATTTCCCTGCCCTCGGAAAGTCGATGAATCAGGTCGCGGTCGGAACCGTCAACCTCAAGCACATGGTCGAAAAGCACTCCTCGACCACGTTCCTCACCAAGCTGATCGGCGATGAGTGTGGTCCCAGCACGCGCGCCGATGCCGTCGTCTTCGCCGGACCCAAGGCGATGCTCGACCAGAATGTCCCCTCCGATGAGGTGAAGGCGCTCGAACTCGCCTATCCGGTTTTCTACATGAACTACATCCTGAATCCGCAGGCGACCCCCTGGCGCGACGCCATTGGCGTGGCCGTCAAGCAGATGAAAGGAGTCGAGTACACGATCACCCGTCCGCGCGATCTCTGGTTTTCCATCTCCGAAATGGTTGGGCGTATAGTAAAATTCAGAAACGGAAAGACGGTCGCGGCGGTCTCTAGTCAGTAGGGGAACGAAAAATGACTCTTCGGTGGGTTTCGACAGGTCTGGTTGCGGTTTCGGCGCTGATGGCCCAGAACTCCGTCATCAAGCAGCCGATCAATCGGATGGCGCCTTCCGTGCCATCTCCGCAAAACGTCGTGGAGAAGATGCTCGAAGCGGCCAAACTGAAGGCCGGGGAGACGGTCTACGACCTCGGTTCGGGCGACGGACGCGTGCTCATTACCGCCGCGCAACTCTTCGGAGCCAAGGCCGTCGGCATCGAGATTTCGCCCAAGGAAGTGCAGGCGTCGCAGGAACGGATCAAGACGCTCAAACTCGATAACCGGATCCAGGTGATCGAGGGTGATATGATGACCGCCGACATCTCGGGCGCCGACGTTGTCACCCTTTATTTGCTAACCGCTTCGAACGACATTCTTCGGCCACATCTCGAAAAGTCGCTCAAACCGGGAACGCGGGTGGTCTGCCACGACTATCCGATCCGCGGCTGGAACCCGGTCGCGGTCGAAGAGATCGATGCCCATCGCCGTCCGCACAAGATTTACGTCTACGAGATCCGCGCCAAAAAGTAGCGCGCCCCGCACCACATGGTCCGACTCTGTGCCGCCCTCGCCGTGTGCGCCGCCACATGGGCCCAGTCCAAGGCGCCCGCGCAAGCGTTTCCCGTCGAGCAGATCGCGGTCGAAGGGAACAAGATCTACAAGGAAGCCGAAATCGCCGCCGCTTCCGGGCTGGTGGTCGGGAAGTCGGCCGACACGAAGACCTTCGACGCGGCCCGTGACCGGCTGATCGACACCGGCGTCTTCTCCGAGATCGGCTATCGATTCGCTCCCGCGCCTTCGGGCAAAGGCTACAAGGTCACCTTCGAAGTCAAGGAAATCGATCAGCGTCTGCCCTATCGTTTCGACCGGCTCGACATCGATCCTTCCGCGGTGCAGGCGTACCTCAAGAAGAAGATCGTCCTCGCAGCGGATCGCATCCCGGCCAACCAGCCGGTGATCGACCGCTATCGCGATGCCGTGCAAGCCTACATGAGCGAGAAGGGTGGCAAGGAGAAGGTGAAGGCTAAGGTTAGCTCGGACGCTCCGGGCGATGTCCATGTGCTCTTCTATCCCGAAGGTGGATTCACGGCCATCGCCGAGATCTACTTCAAAGGCAACCAGTCGATCGACTCGAAGCAACTCCAGTCCGCCATCGCCGGATCGGCGATCGGCGCCGAGTTCCGTGAATCGCGATTCCGCGAGACTCTCGCGCTCGCGATCACACCGCTCTACGAGAATCGCGGACGGCTCGAAGCCAAATTCCCGAAGATCGAAACCGCGCCCGCTTCGGGCGGCATCAAGGGAATCGCGGTCACCATCACCGTGGACGAGGGCGACAGCTTCTCGCTCGGCGCGGTGAATGTCGAAGGCAGCCCGGCGCCAGTCGATCAGTTGGCCAAACAGTCCGGACTGAAGAGCGGCGAGGTCTTCAACATGGCCGCCGCCCGGCTCGGCCAGGAGAACCTGCATACGCTCATGAAGGCGAACGGCTACTTGAAGGTCGCGAGCGCGATCGGGCGAACCGTGAACCAGAAGGACAAGACCGTCGATGTCAACTACAAGGTGGAAGCGGGCCCGCGCTTCACCTTCGGCAAGCTCTACATCCGAGGCCTCGACATCCACGGCGAACACGAAGTGAAGCGGCTCTGGACCCTGCAGCAGGGCAAAGTCTTCGATGCATCCTACCCGGAGTTCTTCCTCGCCCGGATCCGCGAGGAAAACATCTTCGACGATCTCGGAAAGACCAACACGCGGGTGACTTTGAACGAAGCGGCACAGACGGCTGACGTGACGTTGATCTTCACCGGCGCACCCGCGGACTCGAAGGACTCCTCGCGGAAGCGCGACCGGCGAGGATTCTGAAGTAGCGCTCGTGGCCGGGAACCCGAACCGGAGCGCATAGCTCGAAGGACCGCACCCATGCGTTCGATGACGCCGGGGATTTTTCGGTATACTCCACGCCGGAGGAACGATCACGACGAGCAGGATCACCCTACGACGAACGAGTGCGCGAGTTCCGCGCTGGAGTCGATCGTGGGCTAGCCTCCCTTGACTGCGGAGAAGGCATCGACAGTGAGGCCATCCTCGCCCGGACCCGGGAGCAGTCCGATCAGCGCCGCCGCAAGTGAGCATGAATGAAGCACTACGTCTCGCGCCAGAGCAGCGACATCCTCCTTTCTGTCGCCGATGCGCCGAAAGCCCAGAGCTTCTTTCTTCACCGCTCGAATCGAAGCCGACCGCAGCTTCCCAGTGCCGTTAAATCAGATCTCCATGTCCGAAACTTTCCTTGACAGGACGGCTGCGCGGGCGTATTCTGGCGCCAGACTAGAGACGAGGCAGAAATGCAATGAAATACAGTCGAAGGATCCAACGGCGTCTAACCTGCCAAACTATCGCACTGATCCGAAGTACTTCGAACCGGGGGCTGATCCTCGTACGCGAATGCCCGCCGGAGAACGGGGGGCATTCGCGCCAATTTACTCCTGCGCACGCAGGTGATGAACGCGCAGGTCGTTACCCGCTGGCCACGCAGTCGGCCCCCTGTCAGCGGTAGATCGATGGAGATGCACACAATGAATTGGTCACTTCGTTTCGCACTTGGCTTCGCAGTCTGCGGCACCGGCCTCAGCCCCTCCGGAATCGGCCAGACTGCCACCATCGGCACCGACCCCTTCGTCCGCATGGCTGCCCTCAGCCCCGGCCAAACCGGAGATGTAATCGTCCGCACCGAGGAGACCGTGCGGCTGGACGCCGGCGAGCCGTCCACACCACAGGACAGCCTCAGCGGCTTCCGGATCCAAGTCTACTCCATCTACCCGGGGGTCGGCGGCACCGGACAAATCCTGTCGGTGAGGCAAATCTACCGCGACCACCGAGAGCACCAATACTACCGCATCCGCTTCCTGGTTCCAGACGATCTGTTCCCTACCTCCGGCTATCCGCCCATTACGTTCGAGGGAGATGCGGGCTTCCTTGTCGTCACATTCCGCGGCACCGAGATCGGTTCGTGGCCCGCGAAAATCTACTCGTCCGCTCCCCGCCTTGAAACCGATTGTGAGAACACACTTCGGCGTTGGCCACCGACCGATCCATGCCCCGCGAGTTTCTTCCATGCCGGCGGCGACCCGGTCACACCCGAAGCGCCTGCGCGGCCCGGAGAGAAGATCCACGCGTTCGGCACGGGCTTCGGTCCCCGGGCAACAGCGGCAAGGGTCAGGCTCCGCTACGGGGTTGACCCGCCAGGCGTCGATCCCCTGAGGCGCGGTGACTTCCCGCTGGGCGCAGTGCTCGCAGCCGATACAAGTACGCCCGAGCGATACCGGATGGAGGTCGAACTCCCCGATGGGAGCACCACGGAACCAGCGACCGGAGTCTCTACGGCCACTCTCGCCATCGCGGGCGGGCTGAGCCGCATCGAGTTCCTCGCCGTCACTCGATAGCGGCCGGCGTTGACGCGCATTCGCCCGGCCCGCGACAATGCCTCCATGGCTTCTGTCATCCGCGTAGGCGTCATCGGCGCCGGCGCCAACACCACCTCCCGCCACATCCCGGGACTCCAGGCGATCGAAGGCGTCCAGGTCGCCTCCGTCTGCAATCGCACACGTGCCTCGAGCGAACGAGTCGCCGCTGAGTTCGGCATCCCGAAGGTCCACGACCAGTGGGCGGCCCTCATCGAATCGCCGGACCTCGACGCGATCGTCATCGGCACTTGGCCGTACATGCACTGTCGCCTGACACTCGCCGCGCTTGCCGCAGGCAAACATGTCATGTGCGAAGCCCGCATGGCGATGAACGCCGAAGAAGCTCACCGGATGCGCGATGCCGCACGCGCGAATCCACGCCTGGTCGCCCAGATCGTGCCCGCGCCCTTCACTCTCCGCGTCGACAAGACCATCCAGCGCCTGCTCGGCGAAGGATACCTCGGAGATCTGCTCGCCGTCGAGATCCGGGCCGGAGGCGCGTTCCTCGACCGGTCCGCGCCGATGCACTGGCGCAACGACTTCGATCTGAGCGGTTACAACATCATGGCGATGGGCATCTGGTACGAGTCGCTGCTGCGGTGGGTGGGCGAAGCAACCCGGGTGACCGCGATGGGCAAGACCTTCGTCAAGACTCGTAAGACCGCCGAAGGGCGCTCCGCACCCGTACGGATTCCCGAACATATCGATGTGCTCGGAGACTTGTCCCGCGGCGCGCAGTTGCACCTCCAGATCTCCGGCGTCACCGGCCTCTCCGGCGGCCCCGAAGCATGGCTCTTCGGCAGCGAGGCAACTCTTCGCTTCGCCGGAGACAAGCTCTCCGGCGGGCGGCGAGGCGACAAGGCGCTCACCGAGATCGAAATCCCGCCCAGCGAAGCGGGGGCCTGGCGGGTCGAGCAGGAGTTCGTCAATGCGATCCGCGGACTCGAGCCCATCACGCACACGAGCTTCGAGGACGGCGTCAAGTACATGGAGTTCACCGAGGCCGTCACCCGAAGCATGCAGGAAGGCCGCGCGATACCTCTTCCCCTATGAACAGGATCACTGGGGCCGAATTCAAGAAATGCATCTCCGGCTACTCCGTGCTCGGCTGCGCCGTCCGGAGCCGCGAGGTCTTGGGCTTCGTCTTGCAGGAACGAGCGGACGCCGTGGCGACCGGAACGGGGTTTGACGGTCCGCTGATTGGATACTCGCCCACTCCGCATCCTCACCTCATGGTGGCGGGCGTACGCGGGAGCACCTATGTGACCGGGCCGGGTGAGTCGTTCACTTCATCGAGGCGATCCTCGGGTGGCCCGTGCCAGTAAACCGTCACGCGCCTGCGCACGATCGGCCGGGCGGCGGGACGGACCGGGCGCGTGGTACTCGCACACACACGCGATCCCGATGGCCTCGCGGGGCGAGGGATTCGAGGACATCGACGGCTTCACGGATGGGTCCCTACTATGCAGCGGGGGTAAGAGTCAGGGAAGCGTGTGCGCCGGGGACGCGGAGACCACTGGTGCAAGACCCACGCCAGTGACCTCTCCATCCCCTTCCGGGACCTGAGGGAATATGACTGCCGCAATGTGTGCACCGATGACTTCGGTCTTTGGGTGATCGAGAACGGCCGCCTGAGCGCAGCGGAGGTCCTGGCCACGGGTCAATATTCGCGCCGGACACCTCGACGCGGGGGACGAACTCCTGCCGCTTTCGGGCCACGGCGGGCCGGCGATTCTCGGGGGCAGAGGGTGGAAGAGCGCCCTCCCGCCAGAAGACGAAGCACCACTCGAAATATTCTACCTATCCCACTGAATCAATGTGCCTTCTCAGGATTCGGCCATGGTAGCGATGCCGTTCGATCTAGTCCCGAACCGCCCCGCTGTGTTATCTTGAGATCCGGTGACAACGTCCCCCCTTCACGTTCAGTTGGACGCCTACGAAGGTCCACTGGATCTGCTCCTGGATCTCATCCGCCGGCAGCAACTGAACATCTACGACATCCCGATCCACAAGATCACCGAGCAGTACCTCGCCTACATGGCCCGTGCCGCGGAACTGAACTTCGAGATCTCCTCGGACTTCATCTACATGGCGGCGACTCTGATCCAGATCAAGAGCCGGATGCTCCTGCCCAAGGATCCCGAACTCGAGAAGATCTCGCCCGAGGAGGATCCGCGCAAGGAACTGGTGGACCGCCTCGTCGAGCACGAGCGTTTCAAGAACGCCGCCGAGATGCTCCACCAAAAGCGTCTGATCGAGGAGGCCATCTGGTCCAATCCAAGGATGCAGGAGTTCGTCCAGGAGACCGAGGAGGGCGGCGGAGACATGTCGGTGTCGCTGTTCGATCTGGTCCAGACGCTGCAGAAGATCCTCGAACGGGCCAAGAATAAGCCGCTCTATGAGGTCGGGAAAGAGGACGTCACTGTTCCCGACATGATCAAGATGTTGAAGTCGGTGCTCACCGATGTGGGCCGTGGCGGACGCCTCGGAGCAACCCAACTCTTCGAGCGCCAGCGCTCGCGCCGGGGCATGATCTGCCTGTTCCTGGCGATCCTCGAGATGGTGCGGATGCAGGCAGTGAAGCTGGTGCAACAGGAGGCGTTCGGCGACATCGGCCTCGAGCGCCACGACAATTTCGAAAAGGTCTTCGCCCAGGAGCAGGCGATGGCCGCAATTCAAGAGGAGTATATTTAGTCCCCTCATGTCCGAAACGGCAGAACAGCAGGATCAGAAATCCGGGGAAGTCATCGAGGCGGCCGCCGAAGTGGTCGCCGAGGAAGCCCCGGTCGAGCCCGGCATCGAGAGCGAGGCGGTCGAGCCGGACGAGGAGCCCACCGAGCCCGCGCCGGCCGAGATCGACGAGGAGCAGTACGGCATCGAGTCGAAGGCAGAGGCCACCGAGACGGCGGATGACCATCTCCGCGCGGTGCTGGAAGCCGTGATCTACGTCACCGACGAGCCGTTGTCGGCCAAGCAGATGTCCGAGGCGCTCGGACAGCCCATCGAGAAGATCGAAAAGGGACTCGCGGAACTGACCGAAGCCTGCGCCAAGGGCGATCGCGGACTCTCTATCCGCGAGGTCGCTGGTGGCTACAAGATGAGCACCAAGCCGGAGTTCCACGAAGAGATCCGGACATTCGTCAAGAAGCTCAAGCCGCCGCTGAAGCTCTCTCTCGCCGCGCTCGAAACGCTCGCCGTGATCGCCTACAAGCAGCCGATTACCGGACCCGAGATCATGGAGATCCGCGGGGTCCAGGGCGGCGGCGTCCTGAAGACCTTGCTCGACCGTAAGCTGATCACGACATCAGGACGCAAGCAGGTGGTCGGCCGGCCGGTGCTCTACAAGACGACAAAGGACTTCCTGGTCCAATTCGGATTGAAGGATCTCGCCGAGTTGCCGACGCTCAAGGAGTTCGAAGAGTGGAGCCGCCTGGCGCTCGGCGCCGACGAACCCGGGGGGGCCGAGCCCCTTCCCGCGCCCGAGGCGGAGACCTCGGTCTCGACGGAAACGCCCGCCGATCTGCCGGTCGATTCGCAGGAGCCGGAAACGAAGCCTGAGCCCGGGGCTCAACCGGAAGCGGGGGCTCAGCCTGAACCTGAATCGGTGGCCCATCCGGAGCCAGAGCCCGAGCCGAAGGCCGAACCCGCAAACGAAGCTCCGGCGGTCGAGCCCGAGGCCACCGAGCCACCCCAGGAAACCTCCTAATGGCGGAAGAGCGGATCCAGAAGATCCTCGCGCGTTGGGGAGTCGCCAGCCGCCGCAAGGCGGAAGAACTGATCACAGCCGGAAAGGTGCAGATCAACGGTAAAACCGTGGTCGAACTCGGCTCGAAAGCGGATCCGGAAACCGATGATATCCGCGTGATCGGAAAGCACATCCGGCCGCCGCAGCAGGCGATCTATTTGGCCCTACACAAGCCGAAAGGCTGCGTCACCACGGTCTCCGATCCCGAGCATCGCCAGACGGTGATGGAGTTCGTTAAGGACGTCCGCGAACGGATCTATCCGATCGGCCGGCTCGACTACCAAAGCGAAGGCTTACTCCTATTTACCAACGACGGTGACTTCGCCAACGCCCTGCTCGCAGCCAAGAACAAGATCCCCAAAATCTACGAGGTCAAGGTCAACGGATACCTCGAGGAGGAACAGCGCGAGGCGTTCGAACGGGGAATCCCGCTGTACGGCAAGCGGACCGCTCCGGCCAGAATCAAGCTGCTCAAGCGGGCACAGAATCCCTGGTATGAGGTGGAACTGATCGAAGGCCGTACCAACCAGATCCGCATCATGTTCCAGCACCTCGGCCTGAACGTCGAGAAGCTCCGGCGCGTTCGGATCGGGTTCCTCGCGCTCGGCGATCTCGCCCCCACCGAGTACCGGCTGCTGACGCCCAAGGAAGTGCATCGATTCCGCAAGGAACTGCATCTCGACAAGTAGTGGCTACTGACCTTGCCAACCTGCTCCGCTCGACCCGCACGATCGCGGTGGTGGGCCTGTCACCCGATCCGTTTCGTGCCAGCCACGGCGTGGCCCAGTACATGCAGGAGCACGGCTACCGGATCGTTCCCGTAAACCCGAATGTCACGGAGGTTCTCGGAGAGAAGTCCTACGCCGACCTCGAGTCGATCCCCTTCCCGGTCGATATGGTCAACATCTTTCGCCGCCCGGAGGCCGTTCCGCCGTTCGTCGATTCGGCAATCCGGATCGGCGCGAAGTCCGTATGGATGCAAGAGGGAATCGCGCATGACGAAGCCGCCGCGACGGCTGAAGCCGCAGGCCTTGAAGTAGTGATGGACCGATGCCTGCTTAAAGAACACATTCGACTGAAGATTTGACTCTCCCCTCCCTGTGCCGGGTGGACACACCCGGTGTGTCCACCCGCCTTGACAGGGGGTATGGGGCCTTGCTACCATTTTTGGAATACAAGCTACCGTTTCGGTCTGGTTGGGCGACCGTTCCGAAATCGGCCTTGATTCTCACACGGGAAGAGTCATGAAGCAGCATTACTTCATCGTAGTTCTCGCTCATTCGTTCCATGGACGTCTGCGGCGTTTGCATATTCCGCATCAGGCAGTTTGGGGGGTTTTGGCGCTCGCGCTCGTTGGAGCATTCTCTGTCATGGGTATGGTGGGCAGCTATGCCCGCATGGCGCTGAAGGTCGCGAACTACAACTCGCTCCAGGGCCAGATGGAAACCCTTCGTGAGCGCTACTCGCAGCTCGAGAAGAGCGCGTCGGCCACCAACGAGCAACTCGCCACGCTTCAGATGTTTGCCACGGAAGTCTCCATCTCTTATGGGATCAAGCGCAAGGACGCTCCCTCGGCTGACCTCTCATCGGAAGGCCCGCTGATGCCGACCTTCAACGAGACCCTCAAGGACTACAACTTCCTCAAGAGCGCGAACTTCTCCCGCAGCTTCCGCAAATACGCGCGACTCTTCCAGACCAACGTGCGCCCCACGCTGTGGCCCACCCAGGGAACCCTGTTGTCGAGCTTCGGCCGCCGCACCGATCCCTTCTCGGGCGAGGGCTCGTTCCACTCGGGCGTCGATATCTCGGCGCACACCGGAACGCCGATTCGCGTGACGGGCGATGGCGTCGTACTGCACGCGGAATGGTCGGGCGCCTATGGCAAGCTGGTTGTCGTCGATCACGGCGGCGGCATGCACACCTACTATGCGCACCTCAGCCGGACCGACGTGATCCCCGGACAGGACGTCCGCCGGGGTCAGGTCGTCGGCGCCGCAGGCGGAACCGGCCGGGTCACCGCACCGCACCTGCACTATGAAGTGCGGCAAAACGGAACGCCCATCAACCCGTACATCTTCCTGGCAAGGTCTACTGCCATCGCATCGTCGGGTCCGGTGAAGAAAGACCTTCCGTTTTGAGGAACACGCGCGCAGCGGGCTCGCTCCGGCGCCTCGCCAGCGGCATGTTCCTGAGAGTTTGGCGCCGCGCCTACGCGGCCTGTGCACTTCTAATCCAAGCCCCGAGGGCCCGTGAAACTCAATACCCTTCGTTTGCTCGCCGCCGCCTCCTGCGCGACCTTGTTGATCTCTGCCTACAGCCGGACCAATTCGGTGTCGGTGATGACCAAGGCGGCCACCGCCTTCCTCAACTCGCTCACGCCTGAGCAGAAGGCGAAGGCCAAGTTCGCGTTCGCGGGTGAAGAGCGCTTCTTCTGGCATTACATCCCGACCGACGATATCCCGAAGCGCTACAACAAGCCGCGCATGGGCCTGATCCTCGCCGAGATGAACTCGGCGCAACGCGCGTTGGCGCATTCGCTGCTCGCTGCGGGATTGAGCCAGTCCGGCTACATCAAGGCGACCTCGATCATGAGCCTCGAGGACATCCTGAAGGAGATGGAGAAGGACACCGTCGGCCGCCGCAACCCGGAGAAGTACCACTTCTCGATTTTCGGTGACCCGTCGGATAGCGGCACCTGGGGCTACCGGGTGGAAGGCCACCACGTGAGCGTCCACTTCACGATCGCCAACGGCAAGCTCGCCGGAACGCCGACCTTTTTCGGATCGAACCCTCACGAAGTGCGGCAAGGTCCGCGCGCCGGAATCCGGCCTTTAGGCGAAGAAGAGGACACCGGCCGCGAACTGATGAACGCGCTCGACGAGAATCAGAAGAAGACTGCCACCGTTGCCGCCGAAGCCTACAAGGACATCCTGACCGAAGCCTCACGCAAGGCAGCACTCCAGGGACAGCCCAATGGACTGTCGGCCCAGAAGATGAACTCCCGGCAGCGCGAACTGCTGACGAAGATCCTGGACGTCTACGTCCACAACGTGCCCGACCAGGTTGCCCAATCGCGCCTGGAAAAGATCAAGAAGGCGGGCAACAACATGTACTTCGCTTGGGCGGGTCCAACTGCCAAGAACGCCCCGCACTACTATCGCATCGCGGGTCCGGCGTTCCTGGTCGAGTACGACAACACGCAGAACGAAGCCAACCACTCACACACCGTATGGCGTGAGATGGAAGGGGACTTTGGTCTCGACCTGTTGGGCGATCACATCAAGAGCAGCCACCGCTAACCGCAGTTGCGAAATCGGGGGCTTCGGCTGGCCGGGCGGCACCAGCGGCCAGCGCCGCGCCGGGCCCCAGGTAGTGATTGTCGTCGAATCCGGAGTCCGGCGTCAGCGGCGTGACTTGACTGGCGCTGGCCAAAGCAGATAGAAGTGCGTCCACCGCTCTTGATTCCCGATCAGTTCGAAGGTGAGGTTGCGAACGATTCGAGAATCAAGGCGCCACTCACGGTGGCGATTCACCGAAACGCTTCCTCCATTCGGATTGCTGTGCGAGGCGTTCGCCGTGGTCTGCCGGAGTTGACTGTCGGAGTCGCCACCCGACCTCCCGCATTCAACGTCAAAAGCGCTCGCCTCGAAAGAAGCCCAGGTGCCACCGCGCGACTCCCCACGGGCAAAGCGGCGCGGCAGAGGATCCCGGCACATTAAGCCAGGAACGCTCCCCGCTAGTCCGCCGTCTGGTGGATAATAAGGAGAATCAACCATGCGTCTTCGACTCTTGCTCAGCTCTTCCGCGTTCGCCGCCTCCACGCTCTTCGCGGCGGACATCAATGTTCTCGAGGAGATCATCGCGAAGGTCAACAGCGACATCATTACACGATCGGAAGTCGATAAGGGCCGCCAGGGCGTGGTCGCCGAGCTCCAGCAGCGTGGCGCGAAAGGCGCCGACCTAGAGAAGGCGATCGCCGAGCGCGCCAAGGATGTTCTGCGTGACCGCGTCGATCAGCTCCTGCTTGTCCAGAAGGGCAAGGAGTTGAACATCAACGTCGATCCCGACATCTCGCGACAACTCGCCGAAATCCAGAAGCAGGCCAACATCGCGGACTCGGAAAAGTTCCAGGCCTACGTGCGCGAACAGACCGGCATGAGCTATGAGGACTACAAGTCCGAGATGAAGAACAGCATGCTCACCCAGCGGGTGATCCGCCAGGAGGTGGGCGGAAAGATTAGCATCCCGCGCGCCGAACTCCAGAAGTACTACGAGGAACACGCCAAGGAATTCGTCCGGCAGGAGCAGGTCTTCCTCCGCGAGATCTTCGTTTCGACTGAAGGCAAGGACGCCGCCGGCGCCGCAGCCGCGGAGAAGAAGGCGAAGGATCTCGTGGCTCGCGCGCGCAAGGGCGAGAAGTTCCCCGAACTGGCGCGCGACAATTCGGACTCGCAGACGGCGCAGAATTTCGGCGATCTCGGTGGGATGAAACGCGACGACCTTCGCAAGGAGATCTCGGACATGGTGTGGGAACTGCCGCGCAACGGCGTCACCGAGCCCATCAAGACCGAGCGCGGATTCCTGATTCTCAAGGTCGAGGACAAGCATCAGGCGGGTCAGGCGAAGTTCGAGGAAGTGGAAAACGAAATCCAGGAGCGCCTGTTCATGCCGCGCTTCCAGCCGAAGATCCGCGAGTACCTGACGCAGCTCCGCCAGGACGCGTTCCTCGAAATCAAGGAAGGCTTCATCGATTCCGGTGCCGCTCCCGGCAAGGACACCAAGTGGACCGACCCCGCGCAACTCCGCCCGGAAACGGTGAGCAAGGATGAGGTTTCCCAGAAGGCGCGCCGCAAGCGGCTGCTGTGGGCGGTGCCGATTCCCGGCACCAAGTCTGAGGCCAAGAGCACGTCCAAGTGAAGTCTCCCTACATCGCCGGCATCGAGGCGAACCAAACCCTCACCGGCGTCTTTCTCGTTCAGTTCAAGGATGTCCGCCAGAAGAAATCGGGTGAGGTTTTCCTGAATCTCGTTCTCGCCGATCGCACAGGCGATCTCGAGGCCAAGATGTGGGACAACGCGGACAAGGTCGCCGATACGTTCGAAAAGGACGATTTCGTCCGCGTCAAGGGAATGGCGCAGGTTTTTCAGAACCGGCTGCAGTTCACCGTTCATACGCTCACGCGGGTCGACGAGCGCGAAGTCGACCTGCTCGACTTCCTCCCGGCTTCGAAACGCGACCCCGAGGACATGTTCCGGGAACTCGGGGCGATCATCGAGGGCATGGGGAATCCCCATCTGCGCGGACTGCTGCAAGCAATCTTCCGCGACGAAGCGATCGCGCACAAGTTCAAACGCGCGCCGGCCGCAAAGACGATCCATCACGCCTGGCTCGCCGGATTGATCGAACACGTGCTGTCTCTATGCTCGCTGTGCAAGGCCGTCGCGCCGCTCTATCCCGCCGTCGATCTCGATCTGATGCTGACGGGCGCGATCTTGCACGACATCGGCAAGACCGAGGAACTCACTTTCGGACGCAGTTTCGGCTACTCCGACATCGGCCAGTTGATCGGGCACATCAACATCGGCATGCGCATCGTCTCCGAAAAGATCGGCGAGGTGCCGGACTTCCCCGCCCCGCTTCGCATCCTCGTCGAACACATGATCCTCAGCCACCATGGCGAACTGGAGTATGGTTCGCCGAAGACGCCGATGTTCGCCGAGGCGATGTTGCTCCATCACCTCGACAATCTCGACTCGAAGATGGAGACGATGCGCGCTGCCCTCGACAAGGACCGCGGCCCCGACAACAACTTTTCGGGATTCGTGCCGTCGCTCGAACGTCAGGTCTTGCGCAAGGAGCGCTTCCTCAACCCGCCGCCTGCGCAAGACCCGCGCAAGCCGGCCGCCGCGCAGCAGGCGCCCCGCGAGAATCGCGACCCGCGCGCATCGGCGTCGAACTCCGCCATGGCGGATCAGCTCAAGAAGGCACTGCTCGGAGGCTGACGTGAGAAAGCCCGCGCCACCGCGAGAGCTTCCGCCCCCGCTCGAACTCTGCTGCTTGCGTGCGCTTTGGCGGATCGGCGAGGGAACCGTGCATGCCGTGCGGGAAGCCGTCCAGGCGGAACACCAACTTGCGTACACGACGGTGCTGACGCTGCTCGACCGCCTCGCCCGCCGCGGCTTCGCCGTGCGCCGCAAACACAACCGGTCGTTCGTGTACGCGCCGCTGCTCGAGGAGTCGCGCAGCCGCGAGATCGCCGTGCAGGAGTTGCTCGCGGGATGGTTTGAGGGCGACCGGAATCGCTTGTTCGCATACTTGTCGAACGGAGCGGTGCCGAGTCCCGCTCCCGTCGCGCGGGTTCGTGCTCCCGAGCCGGCGGTGGAAGAGCGCATCGACACGGCCCTGCTGTGATCGCAGAGTGCGCCCGGTGTCTGTCTCTCGAGCGCGATCGAGGCGCCTCCGGACACTCCCAGACGCACTCCGGCTCAGTAGCCGTTCCTGACGCTCACCGGAGCCCGGCAATGCTGAGCGTCCTATCGATAGCCGGGCGAAAGATAGGAAGTGAGGACTGTCCGCGTGGCGGTTCCGCACGGGATCTTGACCATGTTGGGCGAGAGCACGCCGTCCGCCTGGAGATCGCCCCCCAATGTCCGGTGGAGGAACTCTGAGAGTGCCCTCATCCGAGGCGTCCACAAACTCGAGGACAACCTCCTGCGTACGCTCACCGCGAAGGTGATCCGCGACCGGACGGCTCGCCGGCGCGCGGAACCACGTTGCTTGCCACGCGGCAGCCCTGATCACGATTCCTTGGCAGCACCTCCGAACCAGCCCGAAAGCTTTCCGCGAATCCCCTCGGTCGCCGCCTTCGGTAGCCGCCGCACCGCGAACGCCCGCCGCTCGCGGAACGCGTCTCGCCGCTGCCGGACCGCGTCGAGCAGGATGTTGCCCGCGAGCTTCGTCATCCGGTGCAACCCCTGCGCGAACGTGGGATTGAACACGGGCTCGGTGCGATGCGCCGCGTCCAGCGCGAGTGCGTCCGCTGCGAGAGCCACGCCGTGGTGGTAGAGGATCGCCGACGCTATTGCGCCCTGCGCTAGTTGATCGCCCACGTTTTCGATCAGGGCGCCCAACGCGTGCAGTCCCTGCTTGCCCACGGTGAATGCCATCGTCGCGGCGATCTCGAGGCTCTTGGTGGCGATACCCGCGAACGGCACGCCCTCGAGACTGTTCAGGTGCATGACGTCGTCGAGGTCGAGGTCGTGGTCGGTAATGTGTTGCCCGACGGTGTCCATCGCGTCACCCGCCACTTGCAGTCCGAGCCCGGCCTTCTTGATCGCCAGACTCACGAGCAGCGCGTCCTGCCGCGTGAGATACATGTTGACGAACAGGCTTGCGCCGGCGCGCTGCAACAGCATCCGCCAGACGCGCAACGTGGGACGCCGGCCGAGACGGGTCAGCACGTGGAGCTGCAACTCGAGCGCCGCCGAGACGATCGTGAGCATGTCGAGCCAGCGGTTCCCCGACACTCCCACGATGAGCCCGGTGGTGAACGCTCTTTCGAGCACATCGGCCTCAATCTCGCGGAACGCGGCCTCCGCCTCCGCGCGATCGAGGCCCGGAGCCAACGAAGGCGCAGCCGCGAGCCGCCGGTTCCAGACCGCGTTGTACCAGGATAATCCGGCCCACAGCGCTCCGAGCATCACGACAGCGGGCAAGGCCAACACTACCAGCAGGAACCAGTCAGGACCAGTGGCCGCGGCCCGGAAGCCGAACGCGACACGGGTCCGCTCAGCGACGGCCAGGAAATGATGATAGAAAAACGCGCTCCACGCAAGCCCGCTCACCAGGAGCCCGAACACCGCCGCCCACATCACGGCGGAGATCAGAAATTCGCCGCGCCGCCGCAGTCCCGCCAGGATCTCGGCGCTACGGACTTCGGTGCTCACGGAATCGACAGCGTTTGGCCGTCGCTCGCCGAGCGCTCGAACGTGCGTCCCTTGTACTCGTAGCGGACCACCAGGTATCCGCCGCCGGTCACGCCCAACTGCCCCGGGTTGACGTTCACGCTCAGCCGGTCGTTGGCGAGCATCGGCTGAATACGTGGACGTAGGTCGATCGAATCGGCGCCACGCACATAGCGCGCCGAGAAGAGCCGTACCGCGGCCGGACGTCCGTTGTCGAAGCCCGGCGCAGGTCCAGTGCTCCCGGACACGGGCATCGAAGAGGGCGCCGCCGCGGCAGCCCGCGAATCGGGAAGCGTGATCGTCGAATCTTCGCGCGCGCTCACCGTGTATGTCTGCCCCTGGTAGTCGTAGGTCACCTCGAGGGTCTTCGTCTTGCCGATCGCAGGGTCGCCGCCCATCAGCACGTTGGTCACCTTGAACGAGGCGCGATCGCCGCTGACCTGCGCCACCACGCGCTCGCGGACATCGTTCTTTCGATTCTCGAAACCATAGGTCGCGGCGATGACCCGCAGTCCCTGCGGTGCCGCGACGGGTGCCGGGGCGGGAGCAGGTGCGGCCACCGGCGCGCTCGCCACCAGTGTCGCGCCGGAGTCAGGAATGTTGATCGTCCGCTCCTCGCGTTGCGTCATCTTGTAGGTCTGCCCCTGCCAGACATAGGTGACCTCGAGTGTCTTGGTCTTGCCCACGGCAGGGTCGGCGCCGAGCACGGCGTTCACGACCTTGAACGAAGCGCGGTTGTCCCTGACTTGCGCCTCCACGCGGTCGCGCACATCGTTCCGGCGATTCTCGAAACCATAGGATGCGGCAACGATCCTCAAATCGTTCGCGACGGCAGGCGCGGGTGTCGCAACCGAAGGAGGCGGAACGCCGCCGCGATCCACGCCGAGTTCGGAGATCGAGAATCCGCTCTTCTTCGGCAGGCGCACCGTGTCGAAATCCTTGGCCACGATCAGTTCCTCGACCGAGCCATACCGGTAGCGGATCCGGATCGTTTTCTCGGTGCCCGGCGCGGGATCCTGCTGGAGCGTCGCCGTATCGACCGTGATAGCGAGCACGTTGTCGCGCACGAGGTTCCGCAAGTGATCGGTCATGTCCACGACGTTCAGTCCGGCGCCATACGTCGCCGAGAGGATTTCGAGCTTCGTCTGGCCGAACACCAACGCTGAAGAAGCCATCAACAGAGAGAACAGTAGTTTCATTCGCATCAGCCCTGCTGCGATGATAGCAAGCGCCTAGCGCAGATAGAAGAGGCTCACCCGCGGAATCGACGCGCGTTCGAGGGCCCACCGGTCGAGGAACTGTTTTTCGAGCATCATGATTTGCGGCGCCGACATTTTCGAGCGATACGGCCGCAACTGATGATCGAGTTCGGCGCGGCCTTGCGCCAGTTCTGTTTCGCTGAGCCGTGTCTTGGCGATCGCGAGCATCTTGTCCTCGATCGCGGAGAGAGTCTGCTCGAGCGCTTCGAGTTGTTCGTAGTGCGCCTCCGCGCTATCGAGGATCGCCCGCAGTGCCTCCACGGCGGACTCGAATCCTTCGAGCTTGCGCACCCGCTCCAGCCCCTCCGACAGATAGGTACGCATCTCATCGAGGGTGAACGGCACGGCCGCTGCCGCCTTCGGTTGCGCGGTGCCGCCGCCTTGCATCTTCTCGGCTTCGTCCACCACGGCTTGCGTGCAGTAGGTGAGCGAGTTCACATCGCGTCCGCGAACCTTCTTCGAGCGCCACTTGTCGAACGCCACGTCGATGCCGCGAAGCACCGCCTCGAGGGGAATCCCGGCGTGCTTCCATGTCTCGATGAGCGCCCAGTCCATCGGAGACATCAGAAACAGGCCGGTGCCCCGTGCCTTGCGAAAGTGTTCCTCGATTTCGGTGAAGTAGTTGAAGTAGTTCGAGGGCCAGAATTTCTCGTCATCGTTGTCCATTGTTCAACGGTTCCGCCGCCAGATCAGTTCGAGCCCCTCGAGCGTCAGATCCTCGTCGGCATGTTTGAGGAAGCGCGATCCCGGCGTGATCAAACGAGCTTGGCCGCCGGTGGCGATGACGCGGGTATCGGGGCCCATCTCGGCCACCAGCCGCTCGGTGATGCCGTCGATCAGTCCGATCGCACCATACCAGAGTCCAGACTGGATGCTCGCAACCGTGTTCGTCCCGATGAGTTTGTCCGGCTCGCGAAAATCGACCTTCGGCAACTTTGCGGTGCGCGAGAACAGCGCGTCGATCGAGATTCCGATACCCGCGCAGATGATGCCGCCCAGATACTCGGCCTTCGCCGTCACGCAGTCGAACGTGATCGCCGTGCCGAGATCCACGACGACGCACGGCGCGCCATACTTCTCGAACGCGGCCACCGCGTTGACGATACGGTCGGCGCCCACCTCGCGCGGATTGTCGTAGAGAATCGTCAGGCCAGTGTGAGTCTCGTGATTGACGAACAGCGGCTCGCGGTGAAAGTAGCGCCGCGTCATCCCCGCCAGCGTCGGGTTCAACGGCGGAACGACGCTCGCGATGATCACCCCGTCCACTTCCCGCAGATCGAGCGATTCGAGCGAAAAGAGATTCCGCAGCAGGATCCCCCACTCGTCCTCGGTCTGCTCATGGACGGTCCGCAGGCGCCATCGATGAGTCAGGCTTGGACCATCGAATACGCCGATCGTGATGTTGGTGTTTCCAGCGTCGAGAGCGAGTAGCATCGTTCCGGCCTTCCAGCATAGCAATCGTTATACGATGAGTCTGATGACCTCCCGGCGCGACTTCCTCGTTCGATCCGCTTGCGGCTTCGGCTCGGTGGCACTTTCCGCGCTCGCGCACGGCGCCAATCCGCTCGCGCCGAAGCCATCGCACTTCCCCGCCCGCGCCCGCGCGGTGATTTTCCTGTGGATGCAGGGCGGGCCGTCGCAGATGGATCTGTTCGACTTCAAACCGCGATTGAAGAGTGAAGCCGGAAAGCCGCTGCCGTTCAAGCTGCCGAAGAACTACCAGGCACCCGGCATCGATGCGACGCGCTTGTTCGGCCCGATCTCGGAATTCAAGAAACGCGGCCAGAGCGGAGTCGAAATCTCGGACCTGCTCCCGCACCTTTCGACGGTGGCCGACGAACTGTGCGTGTTGCGTGCGATGCAAGCCGACAGCGAGGCGCACGCGCCCGCGGTTCGCCAGCTCCACACCGGACACTCGACGCAGCCGCGCCCATCCATCGGCTCGTGGATCACCTATGGGCTCGGCACCGCCAATCAGAATCTGCCCGGGTTCGTGACGCTGTGCCCGAATCTTTCCGGAGACCAGGGCAGCACGCAGCTCTTCTCGAATTCGTTCCTGCCCGCCATCTACCAGGGAACCGCGATCGGCGAATCGGGCAAGGCGCGGGAAGCAGCCATTCGATACCTGAACGATCCGAAAACCACGCGCGACGCGCAGCGCCTGCAACTCGATCTGGTGCAGGAAATGAATCGGGATCACCAACGCGTGTCGCGGAACGACGCCGCGATGGAGGGCATGATCGAGTCGTTCGAACTCGCTTTCCGCATGCAGGCCGAGGCACCCTCGGTTCTCGACATCGCCAAGGAGTCGAAAGCCACGCTCGACCTCTACGGAATCGGGGAGAAGGAAACCGACAATTTCGGCCGACAATGTTTGATGGCACGCCGCATGGTCGAATCCGGAGTGCGCTTCGTGCAAGTGACGGACTCGGGCTGGGACCACCACGGCAAGCTGATGTCGGGCCTGCCCACGCGCTGCCATGCGGTGGACAAGCCGATCGCCGGCCTGATTCGCGACTTGAAGGCACGCGGCTTGCTCGATAGCACCGTACTCTGGTGGTCCGGCGAATTCGGACGCACGCCATTCGATCAGGATCTGTCGCAAGGCAAGGCCCCAGCCGAAGATCGGGGACGCGAACACAACCCGCGCGGCTTCACCAGTTGGCTCGCGGGTGGAGGCGTCAAGAGCGGCCTCGCCTTCGGCCAGACCGACGAATACTCGTGGGAAGCAGTGGAAGGCAAGGTCCACATGCATGACCTCCACGCGACCCTGCTGCACCTGCTGGGGCTCGACCACGAGCGGTTGACCTACCGCTACACCGGCCGCGACTACCGGCTCACTGATGTGTACGGGCGAGTGGTGAAGGAGATTCTCGCGTAGTGCGGCGCCGGGATCTGCTCGCCGCCGCGCCACTCGCGCTCGCCGCGCAGAGCGGACCCGCGCGCAACCTAGTCCTGTTCACCTCCGACGGGCTCCGTTGGCAAGACGTCTTTCGGGGTATCGATCCGAAGCTGATGATCGCCAAGGCCGCGGGCACGGCCGAAGCGCGCCACCTGCGTGATCGCTACTGGCGCGAATCTCCGGACGAGAGGCGGAAAGCGCTGATGCCCGAGTTCTGGAACAGACTCGCGCCGCTGGCGAGCATCTCGTCCGAAGTCCAGGTGACCAACGCCTACAAGGTCTCCTATCCCGGCTATTCCGAGATCATGACGGGAACCACGCAGGACGATGTGATCCGGGGAAACGCGCCGAAGCAAAACCCCACGGAAACGATTTTCGAAATCCTGAAGCGCCGCTGGAGTCTGAGCAAGGAGCAGGCCGCCGTCTTCGCCTCGTGGGATGCGTTTCAGTGGATGAGCGAAAAGACGCCCGGCGCCATCACGATCAATGCGGGATACGCGGACATCTCCGGCAGCCCCCGGCTCGACGAGTTGAGCCGCATGCAGCATCAGATCATGACCGAGGACGCGAGCGCCCGGCACGACTGGATCACCTTCGAGATGGCGATCGAATACCTGCGATTGCGCAAGCCGCGCGTGCTGTACATCGCCTTCAACGAAACTGACGAGTGGGCGCATCACAATCGATACGATCGTTATCTCGAGATGACCGCCTACGTGGATCGCTGTCTTGGGCGGTTATGGGACACGCTGCAATCGATGCCCGAGTATCGGGGTTCGACAGCGATGGTGATCACGGCCGACCATGGCCGGGGCGAACACCTCGAGGACTGGACCAGCCACGGCGCTTCGGTCCAGGGAGCCGAGCGGATCTGGCTCGCCGCGCTGGGCGCCAACCGTCCGCCGGTGGCGCAACTCGCCAATCGTCAGCGCGACATCATGGCCACGTGCCTGCGCATGGTAGGCGCTGGACAGTAACCGGATGGATGGTCAGGCGGCGCAGAGTTCAGCAGGCGCGGTGTCACGCAGGGCGAAACGCAACCGCTCGATCGCGGCGCGGCGAATGATCGAATTCTGATCGCCACTGACCATGGCGTTGAGGTCGAGATTCAGCTTCCCGCTCGAGATCTGCTGCCAGGCAAGCTTGGCCAACAGGAGCAGGCTCTCTCGCTCAGTGGCACTGATTCCGCCGGGCCGGGCCGTGTTGTCGGCGACGCAGAGGACAGCCCGATACTCGGCCCCGGGACGGCCAACCGGCACGCATACGTAGGAGCCGCCTCTCAGCGATCCGTGCGCGACCTCACCGGAGATCGAGTCCATGGGATCAAACAGCCATTCCGGTAGCGTTGCCGGGAGCCGGCGAACATCCTGTCTCGAAATGCCGTGGGCCGCCAGCAGGCGCGGCTGTTCCGTCTCCGTCGATTGCTCGAACAGCAGGGCGAGCGGCGCTCCCAATGCTTCCGAAGCGAGTTTGGTGATCCAGTCCAGAGCCGGGGAGTGCGTCGTTTTTGCGTCCATGTTCGCGCTCGATGGCGCCGGCGAAGGACGCGGAGCCGCAGTTTGAGATTGCCAGATATCCATAACGTTGTTTCGATAGTAGACCCAAATCCCTGGCGCTTCAATCCGGGCAAACCCTCGAACGCGGTGGTGATCCGCCTAGGCTCGCCAGCCACTTTGGGGTGAACGTTCTGGGGTCAAACGCCGGCGCTGACGATCTGGAACCCGCCAGCCGGACCGGGCTGGCGTGCCAGCCGCCGCCGGAAACCCGAGTGCCGCCGTCGAGTGATCTCGACGAGAGGCGACCACACCCCGTGCACCCAGCCCTGCCGGATCAGCAGATGCCAGAAACGGTTCGAACGCTTGTACAGGTACGACATCGCCAGGTACGGGGGCACCGAGCGCCAGTCCTCGGGACGGCGCCGCCAGATCGACGCATGAGAGAACAGGCGTCCGTAGATCCAGGCGTAGCCTTCCTCGAGTTCCTCCGGTGTCATATGCTTCGGCCGGAAGACGCAATGCGCGGTGTCATAGCGATTCCAATCGCGATGCAGCAGCCGGCCCTCTGACTCCATTTGCCGGAACAGCGGAGTGGCCGGATATGGCGTCAAGATGTGGAACGTCGCGCATTCGAGCCGGTTCGACTCGACCCACTCGGCAGTGCGCGCGAAGACATCCTTGCGGTCATGGTCGAAACCGAGAACGAACGACCCGTTCACCTGAATCCCGTTGTCGTGAAGCAGGCGCACGCGGCACGCATAGTCATCGGTCCGCGGAGTCTTCTTGCGCGCATCGGCGAGGTTCTCGTCGGTCAGCGACTCGAAACCGACGAAGACTCCGGTGCAGCCCGCTAGGGCCATTTCCCGGATCAGAGACGGATCGTTGGTGACGTCGATCGAAACTGCGGCGCTCCAGATCTTGTCGAGAGGCCGCAGCGCCTGACAGAGCCGCCGGAGATAATCGGGCCGCGATCCGAGGTTGTTATCGACGAAGACTGCATAGGGTTGATCGTCGGCTTCGAACTCGGCGGCCACCTGAGCGGGGTCGCGCATTCGGTAAGGCATTTTCAAACCATCGGTCGCCAGATAGCAGAAGCCGCAGCGATTGTGGCAGCCCCGTGTGGCGATGAGGCTCGTGGTGGTGAGGAAGCGCTGGCGCGGCAGAATCGAACGGCGCGGCATCGGGTCTTCTCGGTAGTCGTTCTCGTAAGTCGCCTGGTAGCGCGGCTGCAGGCGGCCCGCTTCGATGTCGGCGAGGATGCGGGGCCAAAGCTGGACGCCATCGCCGAGCGCGAGGGCGTCGCCATGCGGTGCGCATTCATCCGGGCACGACAGGACATGGAGCCCGCCGAGAATCACCTTGGCGCCATGCCGGCGGTAGAACCAAGCCAGTTCGAAGGCGCGTTCGGCGAACGTCAGGTGGACCGTGATGCCCACCACTTCGGGCATGGGGTCGGCGGGCGGCGGACCTTGTAGCAGGTTCTCGTCCCAATAGTCGATGGTCCAGTGTGCGGGAGTGGTCGCGGCGATGCTGGTGAGTGCAAGCGACGGTGTGAGCACATGCTTACCGAAGCTCGCGTTGGGATCTTTCGGGTAGAACGGATTGAGGAGGAGGGCTGCCCGTGGGCGAACGGGTCCGGGTTTGGCGTCGTCGAGGTCAGGCGCGAACCGCATTTCGGCGGGCAGCCAGAGGTTGGTCATAAAAGTACTTTACAATACAAAGCCAAAGAATACAAGTGACGCCGTAACCCTCTTGCGTCTTGCCGGAGGAATGGAGGACAATTTGGAGCAGGGAGGAATTTGTTGTGTCGGTCCTGAACATCAAGGATAGTGAAACTCATCGCCTCGCGTCCGAGCTGGCGCGGCGCACGGGACTCAGCTTGACGGCGGCCGTGAGGGAAGCCCTGCGGGAGCGCCTGGCGCGAGAGGAGTCTTCCACTTCGGAGCAAGCTCGTAAGCTGGCCCGCGTCATGGAAATCGCGCGGCGATGCGCGGCCCGTCCCGTCCTCGATCCGCGGACTCCGGAGGAAATCCTCGGCTATGACGAGAACGGAATCCCGCGATGATTATTGACTCTTCGGCGCTTATCGCGATCGCCCTGGAAGAACCGGAGGCTTCGCGCCTTGCGGCGGCCATCATCGCGGCGCCCACGCGAAAGATCTCCGCGGTGAACTGGCTCGAAACGATGATGGTATTGGAAAGCCGCGCCGGAACGGAAGCGGCCGGCGACATGTCGCTGATGCTGAGTGAATTCGAAGTCGAGACGATTCCCTTTGACCGGAAGCAGGCGGTGGAAGCACGGAGCGCCTGGAAGCGCTTCGGCAAGGGCCGGCACCCGGCCGCCTTGAACATGGGAGATTGCTGTGCCTATGCCACCTCGATCACGACCGGTGAACCACTCCTGTTCAAAGGCCGCGATTTTCCCGCGACCGATGTCCGGCCCGCGGACTAGTGAGCCGCTACCCGTTCAGCTTCGCCAATTCCGAGAGATCGAGCCGCCCCGTATAAATCGCCATTCCGAGCGCGGCGTTGATCCCGAGCCTTGTCAATTCCGCGATATCATCGAGCGTCGTGATGCCGCCCGCGGCCGTGATCTCGTGCGAAGTCGCTTCGCGCAGGCGCCGGAACCAGTCGAGATCGGTGCCTTGCATCATGCCTTCCTTGTCGACATAGGTACACAGGAACCCGCCGCAATAGGGCTCGAGCTGGCGGATCACTTCCTCGGCCGTGAATTGCAACGATTCGCGCCAGCCCTTCACAACCACTTTGCCGCCCTTCGAATCGAGCGCGATCACGAGCTTTTCGCGGCCCACGGCTTCGCACAGCTCCCGCAGGAAAAGCGCATTGATTCCGTTGTAGGCGAATGCCGACGTACCCACGATGATCCGCGACGCGCCTTGCTGTTCGAGCTTCTGCGCACGCTCGACTGTTCGGACTCCGCCGCCCACACGGCACTTCGCGCGCGAGGCAAGGAACTCGACGATCGAGTCATTCGCTCCGCGACCGATCGCCGCGTCGAGATCGATCACCTGGATTTCGGGAAATGCCGCGAATTTGGCGAGCATCTCCTCCGGCGATCCGCCTTCGAGCGCCTTTTCGCGGCCTTGAACGAGTTGGACGACTTTGCCGTCCATGAGGTCGATACAGGGAATGATCATGTCGAGACCGGCCGCACCGGGATTCCGTTCTTGTCGAGGTACTCTTTGAGATCGGCCACCGTGTAGGTGCCGTAATGGAAGATCGACGCGGCGAGCGCGGCATCGGCTTCACCGTCGGTCAGAACTCGCAGAAAATGTTCGGGCTTGCCCGCGCCGCCCGATGCGATCACCGGGATCTTGGTGGCGCGAGAGACCGCGCGCGTGAGTTCGCAATCGAAGCCGTCTTTGACACCGTCGGCATCCATCGACGTCAGCAGAATTTCGCCCGCGCCGAGCGACTCTCCCCGCGCGGCCCACTCCACCGCGTCGATCCCCTCATCCACGCGTCCGCCTTTGGTGAACACATTCCAGCCATCGCCCGACGCGCGCCGCCGCGCGTCGATCGCGAGCACGACCGCCTGAGAGCCGAACTCCTGGCTCAACTCGGTGATGAGATCCGGTCGATGAACCGCCGATGTGTTGACGCTCACCTTGTCCGCGCCAGCGAGGATGATCTTGCGCGCATCTTTGACGGCACGGATTCCGCCGCCGACGGTGAGTGGGATGAAGACGCGGCGCGCGGTCCGGAACACGACATCCACCATCGTGTCGCGCCCGTCGCTCGACGCCGTGATATCGAGGAAAACCACTTCATCGGCGCCTTGCA
>CADECY010000078.1 GCA_902825945.1 uncultured Acidobacteriota bacterium | reverse complement strand
TCTACTTGGGGCGCGGTCTTTCGGCGGGTGCGGCCGATCGCGAGTTTCGGCAGGGATGTGTCGAGGCGGTACCAGATCAGTTTCGAATGGCGGTTGGTCGATAGCTTGATGAACTTCTCGTCCGGCTCGTCGACCCAGACACGCGGGACGACGAGCAGGAGCGCCGTGAAAATGGCATGGCCCACGAGGGAAGATGTGAACGGCCAAGTTCGCGCGGGCGGTGCTTCCTCGGGGAAGAGCTCGGCGAACAGGGCTGGATCCTCGTGGGCTGACTGCGACATTATCGTGCCACTATAACGGCCCCACGGCGGGGGCCTGAGAGTTAGCTAAAGCCTATGTTTGTCAACGATTTCGGTGACGGCGGCCATCACGTCATCAGCATCGTCGCCGGTCATTTTCGGATAGAGGGGGAGCGACAACAGCCCTTCATAGCAACGTTCGGCGGCGGGGAACTGGCCGGGCCGGTAGCCGAACTGGTCGCGATAGAACGGGTGGCGGTGGAGCGGGATGAAGTGGACGCTCGCACCGATGTTGGCCTGCTTCAGTTCTTCGATAAACTCGTCGCGGCCGATCCGGAGAGTTCCAGGCCGGATCTGAACGGGATACAGGTGCAGGACGTGATTGCGATCCGGCAGGCGGACGGGAAGCGTAAACACTCCGAGCGGGCCCAGAACCGCGTCGAACATCGCGCCGATCTCTGCACGGCGCCGGTTGAAGGAATCCAGCCGGCGAAGCTGATGGAGCCCGAGAGCGGCGGCGATGTCGGTCATGTTTACCTTGTAGCCGGGCGCGACCACCTCGTAGTACCACGATCCGGCCTGCGTGTAACGCTTCCAGGCATCCTTGCTCATGCCGTGGAGACTGAGGAGGCGCATGCGGGCGGCGTATTCAGCGTCATTGGTGGTGATCATTCCGCCTTCGCCTGTCGTGAGGTTCTTGGTGGCGTAGAAGCTGAATGAAACCGCCTTGCCGTGGGTTCCGATCTTGCGTCCCTTATAGATGGTTCCGGCGGCATGAGCGCCATCCTCGATCACCGGGATTCCATGTTCGGCGCCGATGGCGAGGATCTCGTCGAGATCGGCGGCTTGGCCGGCGTAATGCACGGGCATGATCGCCTTGGTTCGCGGCGTGATGGCCCGGCGAATGGCTTCAGTCGAAATCTCGAGCGACGGCCCTTCGACATCGACGATGACGGGCTTGGCGCCGAGGTGAACCACCACGTTCGCCGTGGCGCAGAACGTCATCGTGGGCACGATGACTTCATCTCCCGGTCCGATCCCGAGCGCGGCGAGCGAGACGTGCAAGCCAGCGGTGCAGGAGTTCACGGCGATCGCGTGTTCGGACCCTACGTATTGTGCGAATTCCTCCTCGAAACGCTTCGTTTTCGGACCGGTGGTGACCCAACCGGATCGGAGACTGTCGACGACCTCGGCAATCTCCTCCTCGCCGATCATCGGCAAGCAGTAGGGAAGGAAGGCTTCCCTCGTCCGTACGGAGAGCATTATTCTCCCATGGTAGCAACGAGGCGCAGAGGTGTCGCTATCACCTGTTTCGGCCGGTAGAAGTGTGACATTCGCACCATGGGTTTTATACGCAAACCCATGGGTTGTATTCGAAAACCCGCTGGTAGTGAGTCAACGTGCGCCGATCACTTCCTCGAGCGTCGCAGCGGTGAGCACCTTGCGTGCCCAGCGCCTGGTCTGTGCCTCGGTGCCGCGCGTAAGGCGAGCCTTGGCCCAAGCGGGCAACCGGCCGAACTTCTGCTCGAGCAGATCCTGAACGATGCCGGACCGCCCCTGCATCAAAGCGTTGTCCCGGATTTCCTTCAAGATCACGTTCTTTTCGATGTCGATCAGGCCCATGTTCTTCAACTCCATTTTCAACCGTTCGGATGCTCCTCGCAAGCCGGAAATCACCGCCAACTGCGCCAGGAGTCGTTGCCGCCGCTCCCCCGTCAGACGCTTGGCCCTGCTCACGATCTCGCCGAGCCGGTCGACCCCGTTGCGGGCGAGCAGAGCCAGGACGGCATCGGCCGGGCGGCCGGTTGCCAGCAGGGCGTCGGCGTCGAGATCGCCAGCCGAGATCAAGCGATAGCGCACCTGGACTCCGCCGGTGTCGAGCGTGTCCCGCATGTTCATCTTCGCCGCGCCCAGGTAGATCACTGCCTGTTCGATCCGTCGGCAATCGTGTTTGTAGGAGATCATCAACGCGTAGATCCCGGCGCGATGCGGCATCTTGCGGTGGTTGCCGGTTTGGAACTCGATGTGGAGTATCGTCCCGTCATCGAGCAGGAGGAGCAGGTCCGGGAATCTTTTCAGCATCACCTTCAGCTCGAGATTCAACGATCCGGTGATCCTGCGCCCGGCGAGAAGACCGTCGAGCAGGCTCGGGTGATCGCGCTCGAACAGGTCATTGATGACAGCGTCATAGTCGAGCCGGTCGCGCTTGGCGTTGGCGGAGGCCATGGAATCCTCATCGGTGAGATGGCGGAGGAGCACGACGTTTGTTCAAACACCCATGGGTGTTGAGATAAGACGAGTGGGTGTTATCCTTAAGTCACCTGCGCGCAAAGCACTCGGGGAGAGCTTTACGCCAAACCGCGAAGTGATTCCGGATGTTCGAAGCTCTCGCGATCACGCGCGCTTTCGATTCGGCAAAGTACAGCAACTCGGGTTCGGTCAATGGAGATCCGCTCGCCTGAGCCCGCTGGCGGCACTCTTCGATTAAGGCGGCCAGATCGGCGGGATCGGGTTCGATGCCGAATTCGGCCCGGCACACTTGCACCAAAGCCTCCATGGGTTTTTCTCCATAACCCATGGGTTTGATGATGACCGGCAGAGGGGTTGATCCAGAACCCATGGGCTGTGAGGGGACCGGTCCGATGGGCCCCTGACCGGCCAGATGCGCGTAGAAGACACCTTTTCCAGTCTTCACCACATGCCTGCGTCCGCTAGTCTCCATCCGGACGAGCAAAGCGGACTCGCTCCAGACCCGATACGTCGTCGGAATGCCGAGCTTGGCGTCAGCCTCGATTGCGATCTCGATGAAGCCCTTGTCGACCAAACGCGGCAGCAGCTCCCGGACGGTCTTGATGTTGACCTTGGTTTCGGTCGCGATCCGGTTCAAGCTGAACTGCGCCATCCGGTGCGGCTCGCCGCCGGGTCCGGGCTGTTGGCTCCACAGCAGACGGTAAACGGAGAGCTCGACGGCGGACAAGGCATCGGTCGCGCGTTCGATCGGCCGGACTCGCCGGGCATCGAAAACTGTACCGATTTGCTCTGCGACCCAAGCCTGGGGCAGGGAGTTTGAGCCAACACCCATGGGGGTTGCTATAACTGGAGCGGGTGTTGGTTCAACCGGCGCTGGTGTTGGCTCAGGCTCGGACGCGAATTCCGGCTTCAGAAAGTTCAGATTGGCCCGCGTGATCGGGCTGGCGAGCATCTCGGCGACCGCGGCTTCGATGTCCTCCTCAGGCAACTTGCGCCGTTTGGCCATGCTCCGCTCCCTCGACCGGGGACATTCCATACATCTCGAGCAACTGTCCGGAAACGACGCGATAGTCCTCGAGGCACTTCGTCTTCGGATCGACATCGGCGATGAACTGCCGCAGCCGGATCGCCTTTGCCACCACCGAATCGGTGCGGATCGCATGCAGCACCGGAACCTTGTAGTTCTCGCTCACCAACTGGATCATGCGCATCACCATCTCGGTGTTCTGGTAGCGCTGATCGACGATCGTCGGCAGCACGCCCACGCAGCGGCAGTGCTTCTTGAGCTGTAGTTCGAGCTGGTAGGCGGTGTTGAAGAACGCCGTGGCACCGGTGACGCTCAACGCATCCATGGAGATCGGAACCAGGTAGTCCGTCGTATAGACGAGCGAGCAGATCTGCATCAGGCTGAGCGACGGCCCGACATCGATGAGCACCGCCTGATACTGATCCTCGATCGGCTGGAAGATGTTTTCAAAGATCCGCTCGCGGCCGATCGTACCGATCGCGCGCTGTTCGGCTTCGAGCGTGTCGCGGTTGCTGCACAGAACGTCGAGGTTCGGCAGCGGCTGGACGACACAGTCGGAAAGGCGGCGCTTGTTCCAAAGGAAGTCGTTCAGGTAGAGCTCGGGCTTCACCCGCAGGATGCTGCCGATCGAACCCTGTGGATCGGCGTCCACGAGCAAGGTCCGAACTCCCGCCTCGGCCCACATTCGGGCAATGGTCACGGCGGTGGTGGTCTTGCCCACGCCTCCGCGCTGATTACCGATGGTCAAGCGAATCATTTGCCTAGCTCCTGCCGGATCGATTCGACATCGTTCTGTCCCCAGATTCGGTAGTTGTTGGACGGGTCACGAGGGGGCTCGGGAATGCGACCGTCTTGCAACATTCTGTATAAAGTCTTCTTCGTGACACCGAGAATACGCGCAACTTGGGCCGAGTTGAGCTTTTGGGACGTCCGTTTGCGATTCATGGGACAATCGACAGTTTCAGTATAGCGTGAGTCAAAACTATGGACACGGAGTCCGTTCAGCTCCCTTGAAAGAGTCGGCGATAGTCCTCGATCGCCGTTTCGTTCGCAGCCATTTGCGAAGCGAACCCAGCGGCGCGTTCGGATTGCTCCTGCTGATCGGATTCGCCCCGCACTACTACCTCTTCGATCACTCGAACGAAGCCGCGAAGATCGTCGAGCGGCAAGGTCCAGCCTCCGCCCGCCTCCGCTACTGGACCCCAGGGCGTCTGATCGCTGAGCAAAACCGGACATCCGCCACGCAGTGCCTCGAAGATCGCATAGCCGAAGTTCTCGTTGAGGGTAGGGAAGAAGAAAAGATCATAGCCGCCGAGGATCCGCACTACATCTTCATGGGCGGCGATGCCCCGGTAGCGAACAACCACATTCGAAGGCAACGCGCGAATCCCGTTCTCGCATTTCGCCCAATACGCAGCGTCTTCCCTTGGACCGTAGATGTCGAACTCGACCGCACCACGCACTTCACTCAAGACACGGATCGCGAAATCGAGATTCTTCTTCGGCACGATTCGCGAGAGATAAACGATGCGCGCGCGACCGGGCTGCTTGGGTTCGCGATGGATGCCTGCCAACGGTCCAGCGGTCACCAGATCATCGGCGCGGACCACGCGGCCTTCGATTCGATACTCGGAAAGAAACCGCTCGATCTCGGCTACCTCCGTATGACTGGTGGCGTGCCACGTCAACCGATCGAACCATCCGAGACGCGCGGCGGCGCAGAGATACGCACGTTTGCGTCCGCCGCGAATCAGCAGAGCATTGCCGCCGAGTTCGCCGCGCGGTGCGATCACGAATGGAATATCGCGCACCATTCCCATGCGGCGCAATAACAGCGGCCACATCGCATAACGCCGTTCGAAGATGCTGTTCAGATACACAGCGTCATGGCCGGGGTCGCGCAGAAGGCGGCGAATCGTATCTGTCACCACGCCCGGCCCGGTGTAGTGAACATGACCCGCGCCAACACGCGACCAATCGCCGGTTCGCACACCGGTGTATGGCTCGTTGACGCCGAGATCGCGATCATTGCAGACGATGCGGAAATCGAACTCGGCGCCGAGCGCTGCTACCAGATTCGACACCGCGCGGATGCAGCCTCCGCCGCGGTGTCCGGGCAAGTAGTAGTTCTGCAAAGTGAGGATCGTCATCGTGCCCATGCCAGCCGCAGGACAGCCGCTCCGGTAAGAACCAGGTGAATCAGGTAGGCGGCGAGAAACGCCTGCGCGAGTCCCAGCGCACCGGCATCGCGCCACCAGTAACATAGAAGTAACAGCGTAACCGCCCACAGGGCGTTTAGCCACACGCCGAGCCAGTATTGGCCCGCACCGGTCAAGGCCTGTGCCGCGACCCAGGACACGGCGGCCAAAGCGGCGCCCGCGCAACAATACGCGAGCACTTCTCCATGCGCCGCGTAAGCTCGTCCATACAGGGCCATGATCCGTCCGCCAAAGAGCCCGAGCACCACGGCCGCCGCCGCGCATGCCGGGCCCGCTGTCATCAGATTGACGCCGAACATGCGGCGGAATCCAGGATAGTCGCCGGCTGTGTAGAGATCCGTAAGGATCGGAAGCGATGGTTGCGCCAGCATGCGGCCGAGGAACAGGATCGCGACGCGCCACTGATCGGCGGCGCTGAACACGCCGAGTTCGGCATAGCCGCCGGGAGTGCGAGAGAGCATCGCCGAACTAATGGTCGAGACGGCGGGAGGGATCAGGCCCGCAAGCAGGAGCGGAACGGCGGCCTGGAGCGCGGTCGAGAGGTCGGCGTGCGTGAAGGGCGCCACCAGTGAGAGTCCGGCGCGGCGGACTTCGCTTCGCAAAACGAAACCGAGGATCAGCGCGGTGAGCATACCGGCGATCGCGGAACCCCATAGCGCGCCGGAGAGGCCGCTGGACGCCGCGCCCGCAATCATGAATCCGGCGGTGAGCAGGCCGTTTGCGAAGTTGCATCCTGCGAGCGGACGATAGGCTTCGAGGCCCGTCAAGGCAGCCGCCTGCGCGGCCGCGACCACGGTGAACACGAGGGTGAGCGCTGTGACCGGGAGAAGCTCGGCGATGTCCGCGGACGCAAGCCATCGTTCGGCGACGGTGTCCCGAAACAGCACGAGCAGAATCGCGGTCGCGGCGGACGATCCCACCGAGAGCACCAGTGTGAGCCACAACAAGCGGCTGGCTCTTGCCGGGTCGCGCTGCCGGAGCTCGGAAAGATGCTTTGTGACGGCGGTGGCCATGCCCATACCTGCGAAGGCACCGAGCGTGAGCACGGCGCTTTGCAGCAGCGCGAGCTTTCCGTATGCACCGGGGTCGAGAAAGCGCGCGCAGGCCATCGCGCCGGCGAGAAGAAGCGGGCGGGAGGCGAAGGCGCCGATGGCGGTCCAGGAGATGCCGTGCGCGAGGCGAGCGAGCGGCGAGCCGGGGTCCATGAAGGTCGAGCTTCAGGATACCAGCGGCGCCTCGGGATGAAGCCGTTCGCCGCCCGCTCGAATGGCCTACACTCCCACGGTCTTCAGCGTGGGCGACTTCGCGGTCACGGGAGCGCCAGAGAGGACGGCGCGTGCGTAGAACTCGTCCCCACGCGGCGAAAAGACCGGAGTATTGATATCGGCATCACCGATCTTCACCTTGCCGCTGTCTTCATCGAGCGTTGCCGAGCTGATCGTGCGTGTCTCCGAGAACGTCTTGGCGCCGGCGGCGGTAACCTGAATCGTCCGATAGGGGAAGAGGACGTTCCAGCGGAAGGTGTACAACTCGTCGTCACCAACCGCGTCGCCGGCCGGCAAATTGTCGCCCGCCTTGTCTTCACCGAAAATCTTGATCTCGAGCCGGTACGATTTGCCAACTTCGGAAGCGTCGAAGTTCATCGTACCGGTAACGGTTACCGTGCTGGAATCGGCGTTGCTACCGGCACCGGTGGAAAGGGAAATGTTCGAGAGTGAGGCCATATTTCGAGCGGCGGGGCCGCTCCTCCTTTGTAGTGTTGTTCTCCGTCCACTATGCATGCGTCAAACCCGGTCGTACGGGATCAGCGAATCCGCCGCATTCGTTTCGCCGATGAGGAGAGCGATGTCCAGGCCCCGATCGCAAATGGAACGCTTCGACTGCGACGCGCAAGGGGATAGCATCACATATGGTAATGGCCTACTCTCCGAATTACCGAGGACGACTACTGCGAAAAGCTAACAGCGCCGAACCATACTCAGAGCCGCGAGGGATCCGGCCCGCTCTTCGGTCCGCACGCCTTCCACCGGCTCGCTTTTCGCGTGCCCTCGATCAACGACACCATCAACGAGGGAGTCGCCTTTCTCCAGCAGGGTCGCGCGCCGGAAGCTGTCACGCTTTACCGCCGCGTTCTGCAACGCTATCCCCGCCACGCCGACGCGATGCATCTGCTTTCGGTCGCGCAGTTCCAGTCGGGTCAGGCCGAACAGGCGGTTGCCACCGCGCGCAAGGCCATCTCGATCAATCCGAAGCCAGCGGACTATCACAGCAATCTCGCGCGGTACCTGCTGTCGCTCGGGCAACTGGAAGAGGCGCTGCGAGAGGCGGAGACCGCCCTTGCCAGCGCACCCACGCATGCGGCGGCGCGCTTCAACGCCGGAACCGTGCTCGCGCAACTGGGCCGTCACGATGCGGCGATCACGCAACTTGCCGAGTACTGCCGGCTGGCGCCGAACGATCCGGGCGGGCACCATCTGCTCGGCAGCGTCTACGCGGAACTTCACCGGCACTCGGAGGCCGCGGCGTCGTTCCAGCGCGCGATTGCGGCCAATCCCGGAATCGCCGAATCGCATAACAATCTCGGCAATTCTCTCCAGGCTCTAGGACGTGCCGCCGATTCGATTCGGCATTATGAGGAGGCGCTTCGGATCCGCCCGTGCTATCCGGATGCGATGAGCAATCTCGGGGCCGCCTATCAGGCGCTCGACCGGCTGGCGGAAGCGGAGGCCTGTTATCGCAAGGCGCTCGAGATGGAACCCGGGATGTTGCAGGCTCGCGGCAATCTCGCCAATCTGCTCGGCGCGCGCGGCGAGCATCGTGAAGCGGTGGCGGCCTTCGAGTCGCTGGTCGCCGAGGCGCCGAATTCGCCCGAGTCCTGGAACAATCTCGGAAACAACCTGCAGGAACTCGGCTGGTATGACCGTGCGCTGGCTGCCTACCGGCACGCTCTCGAGATCAATCCTGGATATATCGTGGTCCGGAACAACATCGCGAACACGATGCGCCGCCAGGGGCAATATGTCAAGGCGCTCGCCGAATACGATCTCGCGCTGGCCGCCAACCCGGAGTTCGTCGAGGCGATCAACAACAAAGCGGTCACTTTGCAGCAGATGGGGCGGGGCGCCGAAGCGATGGCACTGTTCGAGAAGGCGATCGCGGTCCGGCCGGACTACGCGGACCCGATGATCAATCTCGCGAACTACTGGCGCGATCATGGGCGCGCCGAAGAGGCGATCGCGCTGCTCGGCCGGGCGCGCGAGCTTCAGCCCGGCAACCCTTACATCTGGAACAACCTTGGTTGTGTCCTCTCCGACCAAGGCCAGCCGCGCGAGGCGATCGAGAGCTTCCGCCGCGCGCTCGCGCTGCAGCCGTCGAAGTTCCAATCACACTCGAACATCCTGTTGAACCTGCACTATCTCGACGACACCGATCCGGTGGAACTCGCACGGGAGCACCGCCGCTTCGCAGCGCAACACGAGGCACCGATCGCGCCGCCGGCGCGCGTGTTCGTGAATGCGCCCAAGCCCGGCCGGCCCCTACGGATCGGTTACGTGTCGGCGGACTTCAAGCGTCACTCGGTCGCCTTCTTCATCGAGCCCTTGCTCGAGCGGCACGATCGCGCGGGGTATGTGCCCTACTGCTATTCCGATGTCGCGCGGCCCGACAGCCACACGGCGCGGTTCGAGGAGATCGTAGGCGACGGCTGGCGCGACATCCGTGGCTGCAATCACGAAAGCTTCGCCGCGCGCGTGCGCGAGGACGAGATCGACATCCTGGTGGACCTCGGTGGGCACACCGCTAACAGCCGGGTGCTCTCGTTCGCACTGAAACCGGCGCCGATTCAGGTGACCTATCTCGGCTATCCGAACACGACGGGGATGGCGGCTTTCGACTACCGGTTCACCGATCCGTGGGCGGACCCGGCCGGGCTCACCGAATCACTCCACACCGAAAACCTGTACCGGCTCGCCAGCGGATTTCTGTGCTTCCGCGCGCCCGCCGAGACACCCGATCCGGCCCCGATGCCCTCGGCCGCGGGTCAGCCCTTCACGTTCGGAAGCTTCAACAACTTCGCGAAAGTCAGCGATGCCTGTGTCCGGACATGGGCGCGGATTCTCGCGCGGGTACCGGGATCGCGCCTGCTGCTCAAGAATCGCGCGCTCTCGGAATTGGAAGCCCGCAATCGCGCCATCCAACGCTTCGCCGCGCATGGAATCGGTGCCGAGCGGCTGCTGCTATCGGGCTTGGTGGCGAGCCTCTACGGTCACCTCGACTCGTACCGCGTGGTCGATCTGGCGCTCGACACGTTTCCGTATGCCGGAACCACCACGACGTTCGAGGCACTGTGGATGGGCGTCGCTGTGGTGACGCAGCTTGGCCTGACCCACGCCTCGCGCACCGGGGCGAGTATTCTTTCGATCCTCGGATTGCCCGCGTTCATCGCCGCCAGCGAAGACGAATACGTCGAGCGCGCGGTGACGCTTGCGACCGAGGGTGACACGCTGTTCGAGCTTCGCCAGCAGTTGCGCGGCCGGATGCAGCGGTCGCCGCTCACCGATGAATCGGGCTTTGCGCGCTCGGTCGAGGCCGCCTATCGCGACATGTGGAAGCAGTGGTGCATGGGGCAGGGAGCCAAGCGATGAGCCGGCGTCAAGTGACCCGTCCGCGTCAGGCCGTTGTTCTCGCCGGGGGCCGGGGTGAGCGGCTGCGTCCCTACACCGACGTTACGCCCAAGCACATGCTTCCGTTCTCTGGCCGTCCGTTCCTCTCCTACCTGCTCGAACAGTTGGCGGGCGCCGGTTTCGAACGTGTTCTTCTCTTGCTCGGCTACCTTCCCGACGCGACTATCGACTATTGCGGCGACGGCCGCCGCTGGGGCCTGAGCATCGACTATTCGATCACGCCCGCCCAGTGGCAGACCACGCTCCGATTGAAGCAGGTCTATCCCCAACTCGACCCGTTGTTCCTGCTCCACTACTGCGACAACTACTGGCCGATGCAGTGGGCGCCACTGTGGCGCAACTATCTCGAACACGGCGCGCAGGCGCAGATGACAGTCTACGACAACACGGACGGATATTCGCGCGACAACATTCGCACCGATGCGCGCGGGATGATCGATCGCTACGACAAATCACGCCTAGTGCCGGGTTTGCGTGGAGTCGATATCGGCTATCTGCTGTTGCGGCGCGAAATGATCGGCGAGATGCCCGCGGTCGATGCACCATTCGAGCAGGTGCTTTATCCCGAATTGTGCCGGCGCCGGCTGCTCGCCGCACATCGCACCGGACACCGTTATTATGGCGTGGGCTCGCTCGAACGGTATCGCGCGTCCGAGACGTTTTTCGCCGGACAACAGGCGGTGCTGGCCGATCGCGACGGTGTGCTCAACGAGCGTGCGCCGGTGGGCGAGTACATCACCTCTTGGAAACAATGGCGCTGGCTTCCGGGCGCGCTCGACGCGCTGCGGATCCTGCGTGAGGCGGGGCGCAAGGTGATCGTGATCACCAACCAGGCCGGGATCGCGCGCGGGAAACTGACCGCCGCCACGCTCGAGGAGATCCACGCGCGTATGCGTGAGGAAGCGCACCGCGCCGGAGGCGAGATCGACGCGGTCTATCACTGTCCGCACCGGTGGCCAGAGGCGGGCGAGTCCGGTTGCGGATGCCGCAAGCCCGAGCCCGGGATGCTGTTTTCCGCGCAACGGGACCATCACCTCGACCTGACTCGAACCATCTTTTTCGGCGACGATGAGCGCGATGCGCAGGCGGCGGAAAACGCCGGTTGCGAGTTTGCGATGGTCGATGAGCGCTGGACCTTGCTCGAGCGGGTCCGGGAACTGGAACTGCCCCGCCGCGCCGCGGCGCGAGCTTCTCGAACGGAGGAATCACTATGGCATGCCGCGTATTGATCACGGGTCATCTCGGATATCTGGGATCGGTCTTCGTTCCGCGCTTTCTCGAAGCCGGACACTCGATCACGGGCCTCGACACCGGATACTTCGAGCCGTGCCGCTTGGAGGACCCTGAAGTGCCGGCGGTGCGAGCGGTACCGGAGATCCGCAAGGACCTGCGCGATCTGGCAGCTTCCGACTTGCGGGGCTTCGATGCAGTGGTGCATCTGGCCGCGCTCTCCAATGACCCGATCGGCAATTTGAACTCACGCTGGACAACCGAGATCAACGAAGCGGGCACGCTGCGGCTGGCCGAGCTTGCGCGCGCCGCGGGTGTTTCGCGCTTCCTGTTCTCGTCGTCGTGCATCATGTACGGCGCGGCGGGCCAAGGCGAGGTCGATGAGACGTCGCCGCTCGATCCTAAGACGGACTATGCACGCTCGAAGGTGGCGTCCGAGCGGAGCATTTCGGCGCTCGCCTCCGATTCGTTCTCGCCCGTCTATTTGCGCAACGGCACGATTTACGGTCTTTCGGCCCGCATGAGGCTCGACACCGTCACGAATCAATTCGTGGCTTCGGCGCTGACCACCGGCGTGGTGGCGATTCATGGCGATGGAACGCCATGGCGGCCGGTCGTGCATGTCGAGGATGTCGCCTCTGCGTTTCTGAGCGCGCTCGACGCGCCGCGGGAACGGATCCACGATCGCGCGATCAACGTCGGAGCCGAGGAATCGAACCACACGATCATCGAGATCGCCGATGAGGTGGCGCGGCAGGTGAAGGGAGCGCACATCGAGCGGCTGTCGCGGCCGGATGCCGACCGGCGGACGTATCGGGCGCGATTCGAACTCATCGGAAAGCTGTTGCCCGGCTTTCGTCCGCGCTGGTCGCTTGCGCGTGGTGTCGATCAGCTCTGCCGTGGACTACGCGGGCTCGATCTGGCGGCCCATGAGGGTCCGAAGTACGTGCGGCTCCGGTGGCTTGCGTCGTTGATCGAGCGTGGCGCGGTGGATGCGGATCTGCGCTTGGTCCGCTCGCGGGAGGTGGCGGCGTGATCGACGGTGTGAGAATCGTTCCCCTGCGGCAGATCGCCGACGAGCGGGGCAAGATCATGCACATGCTCAAGGCGACCGACCCGCACTTCGTGGGTTTCGGCGAGATCTATTTCTCGTGTGCCTGGCCGGGAACGGTGAAGGCCTGGCACATCCATCAGAAGATGACCGTGAACAACGCGGTGCTATCGGGCCGCGCCAAGCTCGTCATGTACGACCTGCGCGAGGGCTCTCCCACGCGAGGAGAACTCCAGGAGGTGTTTTTCGGCGAAGACAACTATGTGCTCGTACAGATTCCACCCGGAATCGCCAACGGATACAAGGCATTCGGCGACAAGCTCGTCGTCATGGCCAATTGCGCCAGCCACCCGCACGAACCGGAAGAGATGCTGCGGCGTCCTCCGTTCGACCCGGAGATTCCCTATGACTGGTCGCTGCGGCACGGATAAGCGGTGAGAGTTCTCGTCACCGGAGGCAGCGGGTTCCTCGGCTGCCATCTGGTACGGCGCCTGCTCGATGAGGCGCATCAAGTGACACTACTCGTCTCGCCGCGTTTCCGTCCGGAACGTTTGGCCGAGGTCGAAGATCGATTCACGATCGCGACGGGAGTTCGCGAAGCGGTTGCGCACAAGCCCGAAGTGATCTTTCATCTGGCGAGCACTTCGTTCAATCCGCCGGGCACGCCATTTCCGGAACACTTCCGCGTGATTGTCGCGCAGACGGCCGATCTGCTCCATGCGTTTTCGGGTACCGGCACCCGCTTCATCTACACGGGCTCGGGAGCCGAGTACGGCGCCGGAGTGGGGCTTGACGAGAGCTCGCCGCTCGAGCCCGCGACATTGCTCGGGGGTTGCAAGACCGCGGCTTCGACGCTCGTGCAAACGCTCGGCCGGCTCGGTCAGGTCTCGACCGTGGTGCTGCGTCTGTTCACACCCTTCGGCCCATGGGAACCGGCGCACCGCCTGATCCCCTCGATCGTGCGCGCGGCGCAGCGCGGCGAACGCGTTCAACTCTCTTCTGGCGATTCGGAGCGCGACTTTTGCTTTGCCCCGGATGTGATCGACGCGATGATGCGCTCGGCCACGGCGCCGGTTCCCGCCGCCTCGGCGATCAACATCTGCTCGGGCACGGCGATCCGTGTCCGCGAAGTGGCCAGTCTGACGCTCGCCGCCATGGGTTATCCGGTCGAGATCCGGGAACGTCCTGGCTCGGCCCGTCCCGACGAGATCGGACGCATGAGCGGATCCAATGGCAGCGCGGCCGAGCTGCTCGGCTGGAAACCCTCGACGCCGCTCGTCGAAGGTATTGAAAGGACAGTTTCATGGTTTCAACAGAATCCTCAGTGGTTGCGGATCGTCAACTAGTCTCGTTCGACGCGCCGGCGCCGGCGGCACCGCGGTGCCTGGTGTGCGGACGCGCGGGGCTCGAAGTCTTTCTCGATCTCGGCTCGACGCCGCTTGCCAACGCCTTCCGGCTTCCCGGCGAGGTGGGCGAAGATCCCTCTTATCCGCTCCGCATCGCGCGCTGTCCGCACTGTCAACACGTTCAATTGGCCGGCTCGGTTCCACCGGAGAAGATGTTCAACGAGTACCTCTATGTCTCCTCTTATTCCGAGACGCTCGTCGCGCATCTGGATTCGCTCGCCGCGGCGATCACCGCGCGCAGGCACCTCGGGAAGAACGATCTCGCGGTCGATATCGGCTCCAACGACGGAACGCTGCTTTCCGCCTTTGCCCGCCGCGGCGTGCGCACCACCGGTATCGAACCGGCGCGGAATCTCGCAACGCTTGCGCGATCCCGCGGCATCGAAACCGAGTGCTGCTACTTCGACCGCTTCGCCGCTCGGAAGATCCGCCAGGCGTATGGACCGGCGATGGCGGTGACCGCCACCAACTCGTTTCCGCACATCCAGGACCTCGACGAGTATCTGCGCGCGCTCGATCTGCTGCTCGACCCGCGCGGCGTGTTCGTGGTCGAGGCGCATTACCTCGGCGACATGCTGGGCCAGACGGCGTTCGACACGATCTATCACGAGCATGTCTCCTACTGGTCGCTCGGTCCGATGAAGGATCTGTTCGAGCGCCACGGACTGACGATCTTCGATGTCGAACGGCTGCCGATCCATCACGGCCAGTTGCGGGTCTGGGCGGCGCGCGCGGGCGCGGTTCCGGTACAGGACTCGGTCGAGCGGCTGCTCGCCGCCGAGCGGGAAGCGGGCTATGCGAGCCATCTTCCATTCGATCGTTTCGCCGAACGGGCCGCCAAGATCCGGGCGAGCCTCGGCCGCCTGCTCTCCGATCTGCGCTCGAGCGGCGCAACGATCGCGGGCTATGGCGCGCCCGCCAAGGCGACGACGCTCGTTTCCTATCTCGGGCTCGGGCCGGAGACGATCCGCTACGTCGCTGACCGCAGTCCACTGAAGCAGGGCCGGCTGGTTCCGGGCGCGCGAATCCCGATCGTTTCGCCCGAGCGTTTGCTGGCGGACCGCCCGGACTATGTCTTGATCCTGGCGTGGAACTTCGTGGATGAAATCGTGGCGCAGCTCGACGCCTACCGCCGCGCCGGCGGGAGATTTATCGTGCCGGTGCCGGAAGCGAGGATACTCGATTGACCGCCGCACCCGCCCGCATCACGGTTGCCAACGGCAACCAGACTCGAACCGAGGATCTCTATTCTCCGGCCGGACGTGACCTGGTCGCGGGACTGTGGCTCGAATTGAGCGCGCAGTTCCGGCTCATGTATGACCTGACGTGGCTTGGAATTCCGATCATCCAGCTTCCGGGCGACATCGTGATGATGCAAGAGCTGATCTGGAGGCTGCGTCCGGATGTGATCGTCGAATGCGGATTCGCGCACGGCGGATCGGCGATCCTTTATGCCTCGATCCTCGAGCTCATCGGAAAGGGATTCGTGCTCGGCGTGGATGTCGAGGTGCGCCAGTACAACCGGCTCGCGGTCGAAAGCCACCCGCTCGCTCACCGCATCCGGATCATCGAGGGGAGTTCGATCGAGCCCTCGACGGTCGACGGGGTGAAAGCCGCCTGCGCGGGCGCGCGCACGGTGCTGGTGGTGCTCGATTCGAACCATTCGACCGCGCATGTGCGCGCCGAACTCGAAGCGTATCAGCCGTTGGTCACGCCCGGAAGCTACGTGGTGGTGATGGATGGCGCGCAGGCGCTCGTCGCCGGCATTCCGAACGCCAAGCCCGAGTGGAAGGAGTCACACCCGCTCGCCGCGATCGAGATGTTCCTCGCAGCGCACACCGAATTCGCCGAAGATCCGCGTTACACCCGCACGCATGTCACCTGCAATCCAAGGGGATTCCTGCGGCGGAAGGCGATGGGAGAAGAGAGATGAAACTCGTCATATCGGGATCGCAAAGCTTCATTGGGCGCGAGTTGATCCGGGTGTGCGGTGAACGCGGCGTCGAGTGGCATGGGCTCGACGCGCGTCCGCCCGCGCACCGGAACGAAGTACGCACCGACATCCGCCAGCCTGGGATCGTGCTGCCGCCAGCCGATGCGCTCGTGCACCTGGCCGCGATCTCGCGCGATGCCGACTGCCGGCGCGATCCGGCTTCGGCGTTCGCGGTGAACGTCGGCGGAACGCTGCATCTGGTCGAGGCGGCCGTAGCGGCGGGAATTCCGCAGATCTTATTCGCGTCGAGCGAATGGGTCTATCCGGACGCCGAGCAGACCTGGACCGAGGAGATGCCGATCGACGCGGGCGCGATTGGCGGTGAGTACGCTTTGTCGAAGCTCACCGGCGAGCGGCTGGTGGCGATCGCGGCCGCCGCCGGACGGATCGCTGGAACGGTGCTGCGGTTCGGAATCGTCTACGGTCCGAGGCTCGAGAACTGGTCGGCGGTCGAGGCGCTTTACCACGCGGTTGCGACCCGCGACACGGTGGAGGTGGGGTCACTTTCGACAGCACGGCGCTTCATCCATGTACGCGATGTCGCGGAAGGGATTCTCGCGGCGGTGGGACGGCGCGGATTCGAGGTGTTCAACCTGAGTGGCGACTCACTCATTCGTCTCGCTGACGTGATCGAGGCATCCAACCGTGTTCTGCACCGGCGCGTCAACGCTTGCGAACGCGATGCCGCGCATCCGAGTGTGCGGGATGCGGCGAACCACAAGGCCCGGCGCGAACTCGGCTGGGCGCCGCGGATCGATCTCGAGACGGGCCTGCGGACGCTCGGGGGAGAAGAGGAGCCGGAAATGAACGCGAATGAACGCGAAGTGACGGGGAGGCCAGCGTGACCATCGACATCATCGCCGCCGCTCGGCAGGTGCTCCAGTTGCGCTACTGGCAGCATCTGTTGAACGAAGACCTAAAGCAGAAGCGCTTCCGCGTGCCCGTGCATCTCGCGATGGGACACGAGGCTCTGGCGGTTGCCGTCAGCGCGGCAATGAGTGAATCCGATCAGATGGCGTTGACCCACAGGAACGTCGCCTACAATTTGGCGCGAGCGGGCTCGCTCGGTCCGGTCCGGCTCGAGTATGAATCGAGCGCGGCGGGCGCGGCGGCGGGCGTGCTCGGGTCGATGAATCTCATCAATCCCAAGCGCGGGATCGTCTACACGTCGAGCATTCTCGGCAACAATCTCCCGGTCGCCTGCGGACTGGCGATGGCGCGCATCACCGGCGGCGAGCGCTCGGTGGTGTTTGCCCTCACCGGCGACGGAGCATTGGAAGAAGGCGCCTTCTACGAATCGCTCGTGTTTGCGCGCTCGCATGATCTGCCCGTGGTATTCGTCGTCGAAAACAACGACCACTCTCTCGCCTCGAAGATCGCCGAGCGGCGCTGCGCGATTCGCATTCCGTCGCTGTGCGACGCGCTCGGAATCCAGTACACACTGCTCGAGGGCAATCACACTGGCGAGTACTGCGCGACCATGTCGGCGGTTCGGCGTTACGCGTTCGACTCGGGCCCGGTGTGCGTCGAGGCGATGGTCGCGACGTTTTCCAATCACGCTGGTCCGACGCCGGGCTGGGCGTCGGATCCGAAGACGATCTCGATCGAGCGCGGACTGGTGATCGAAGAGTCGCAGCGAGATCCGGTGTGGGTAGCGCGGCAGATTCTCGACCCGGCCGACTACGAACTGACGAGCGATTATCTGATCCGGCTGGGCAAGAGTCTCAGCGGCGGAGAGCTGACCAAGGAGGAGCCATGCCTCACTATCTCGGCGAAATGAACCGGATGCTCGTTGAAAAAAGCAGGGAACTCGGCGGTGTTCTCCACTACGGCGAAAACATCGACAAGGGGTCGTGTTTGTGCGGGATCGCGCGCGGCCTCGCGGGCCGGGTGGTGAACGTGGGCAACTGCGAGAACCTCCATGCCGGGCTCGGGCTCGGCATGATGCTCAACGGCGGCCGCGCCGTTCTCTATGTGAAGCAGCTCGACTTTCTGCTCCTCGCGCTCGATCAACTGGTGAACACCTACAACCTGATTCGTGCCATGCCGCAGGCGGCGACCGGAAGCTTCACCATCATCGCGATCGTGTGCGACCAGGGGTATCAGGGCCCGCAGTCGAGCCTCGACGTACTCGCCGGAATGTGCTCGCTCGGGCGGTTGCGCGGCTTTTCGCCCGCCAGTGTCGAGGAGGCTCGCGTGATCTTCGCCCGCGAGATCGGCCAGCCGGGATTCCGGATCATCGCGCTCAGCCAGCGCCTGTTCGACAGCGAGGCGATCCGGCTCGAGATCGTCAACCAGGGCCGCGATGCCACCTGGTTCCAACTCGAGCGCGGAGATCAGGCGACGGTCGTGTGTTTCAACTTTTCACTGCCGCAGGGGCTGGAACTGCGCCAACGCCTTGCCGTGTCCGGGACGGAAGCAGCCGTGTTCACGGTGCATCCGGCCGGGCTGCGCGACTGCCCGGAGATCGTGGCTCATGCCGTGCGCGGCAAGCGGCTGTTCCTGCTCGACGATGGCAAGGAGGCGATTTCGGGCGCGCATGAACTCGCGCATCGCGTACTCGCGATCGAACCGGCCTGCCGGGTGACGCTGATGCAACGCGATCCCGCGGCGGGATACGGTGTTTCGAGCGACCGCTTCGATCCGTTCTTCGACACCTCACCGCGCGTGGGCGCAATGGAGTGGCTGCATGTTTGAAACCGGAATGGCGCTCGGACAGGCGCTCGCACAACACCAGGCGGGTAACCTCGACGAGGCCGCCGTCATCTACCGGCGCATCCTCGACATCGCGCCATCGCACGCCGATGCGCTCCATCTGCTCGGCTTGGTGGCGAGTTCGCAAGGACGGCACCGCGAGGCGGTCTCGCTGATCGGACAGGCGGTGAATGCCGATCCGGCGCAACCAGTGTATCTGGCGAATCTCGGTCTGGCGCTCGGGCGGAACGGCCGGAATGAGGAAGCGGTGGACGCATTGCGGCGTTCGCTGGTGCTACGCCCGGGCGATGCCGGAACGCAGGTGAAACTCGGGCGCGCGCTGCTTGAAGCAGGACGTCCGGCCGAGGCGATCGATCCGTTGGGAGCGGCCCTCAATGGCGATTACGAAGACGATGCGGACACCTGGAACGCGCTCGGGCGCGCATTGGCCGAGACAGATCGTCAGGCCGATGCCGAAACATGCTTTCGCCGCGCACTGATCGCCGATCCTCGAGCGGCTGAGGCGAGGCACAACCTGGGCCAGATTCACTTTGCGCGCGGCGAGTGGCGCGACGCGGCCGAGCAGCTTCGGTATGCCGTGGCGCTCGCGCCAGAAGAAGCGCTGCCGCGGCAGCAGTTGTTCGATAGCCTGATGGCCGACGGCGCGGCCCGTGCGGGACGGCTGGAGTGGCGCGAGGCGGCGGCGGCGTTTTCGGAAGCCGCGCAGGTGCAGCCGGAGTCGGCCGAGGCGCGCTTCAACCATGCGCTGGCGCGCTCGGCTCTCGGTGAGTTCGACCGCGCGCGTGCCGAGTACGCCGAGGCGATCCGGCTCGACCCATCGCACGTGCGAGCCCACAACAACTTGTCGAATCTCTTGACTGGCGCCGGAAAGTCCGAAGACGCAGCCGAACATCTGCGTGCGGCGATCGCTCTCGACCCCGATTACTGGGAGGCGCACTACAATCTCGGGATCGCGCTCCAGGATGTGGATCGCGCGGAAGAGGCGCTGGACTGTTACCGGCAGGTTCTGCGGCTGCGTCCGCGCGACGCCGATACGCGCAACAACATCGGCGGCGTGCTGCTCGCACGCGGGCGGCTCGACGAGGCGATCGCCATGTACGATGAGGCACTCGAGATCCAGCCAGATCACCCCGATGCGACCTGGAACAAGGCGCTCGCGCAGTTGACGCTCGGCGACTTCGCCAACGGCTGGCGCGGATACGAGGCGCGGCTACGGCAGAAGCGCTTTCCGCCGCGCACATTTCCGATGCCGCGTTGGACGGGCGAGGATCTCGCGGGAAAACGCCTGCTCGTGTGGGCCGAGCAGGGCTTGGGCGACGCCCTGCAGTGTCTCCGTTATCTGCCGATGCTTTCCGCGCGCGGGGCCGAAGTGACGTTCGAGTGCCTGGACCGGTTGCTGCCGCTCGTGCGCTGGGCTGGCGCGAACGCGGCGATTTGCAAGCGCGGGGAAGCGGGAACCGCGTTCGACTTCCACATACCGATGATGAGCCTTCCCGGCACTTTCGCGACGGACCTCCACTCGATTCCGCCAGCGGGGCCGGAGATCCGGCTGCCCGGCGATCTCGCCGGCTTCTGGCGCGAGGTCATCGGCCAATCCAACGGCCGCCGGCGGATCGGTGTTTGCTGGGAAGGCAATCGGAACAACTATGACGGTCGCAGACGTTCGATGCCCGCGGCCACGATTGCGCGCCTCGGCGCGGTGGGCGGCGCGCGCTGGTTCAGCCTTCAAGCCGATGTCCCGGCGCCGGACGGATTCGAGAAGCTCGAACACGCGGGTACCGATCTTGCCGACGCGGCCGCGATCGTTTCCGCACTCGACCTGGTGATCACGGTCGACACGATGATTGCGCACCTGGCCGGGCTTCTCGGACGTCCAGTATGGACACTGGTTCCGTTCGCCTCCGACTGGCGCTGGATGCGCGACCGCGACGATTCGCCGTGGTATCCCACGATGAGGCTGTGGCGGCAATCGGCGCCGGGCGATTGGGATGGCGTGATCGAACGCGTCGCGGCCGAACTCGAAAAGTCATGAACGGTCCCGCGGCGGCGCCGTTTGCCGAGGCGCTCGCGCTGCTGCAACTGGGACGGCCGGGCGAAGCCGTATTCCGTCTCCGTGCGGCTTTCTCGCTCGATCCGGCATCGGCCGATGTCGCCACCGCGCTCGGTTTCGCGCTCGGCCAACTCGGCCGAACCCAGGACGCGGCCTCCTGCTATCGTCAGGCGCTTGCCTTCGACCCGGCGCATCCGGCCGCGTTGTGCAATCTCGGAGAGATTGCGCGTGGCGAAGGCGATTTGGTGCGTGCCCGCGATCTACTCTCGGCCGCGATCGCCGTACGGCCCGATCTGGCCGAGGCGCACTCGAATCTCGGCCTGGTGCTGGGGGCACGAGGTGAGATTACGGCGGCGGTCACCGCGCTCGAGCGCGCGGTCGAACTGCGGCCGGAGTTCGGCGATGCGTGGTCGAATCTGGCGAACGTGCTGATCGAAGCAGGCCGTCCGGAGGATGCGATCGCCGCGGGCAAGCGAGCGGCGGGACTTAGGCCGGGGTCGGCCGCGGCGCACTGGAATCTGGGCTTGGCCGAGCGTGCCGCCGGCCGCTTGGTGCCCGCCATCGCGAGCCTGCGGCGCGCGCTAGTGCTTGCGCCCGATAACGCGATGACGCACTGGAATCTCGCGCTCGCGCTGCTGGCGGCTGGCGCGTGGCGAGAGGGCTGGGCTGAGTGGGAGTGGCGGTTCGCGGCGGGCCGAGCGCGTCCGCTGGCGCCGGGAGTTCCGGTATTGTCGGCGGGTGATCGTGTCGAAGGCAAACGCATCGCGCTCTATTCCGAACAGGGGCTCGGCGACACGCTGCAGTTTCTGCGGTATGCGTGGGCGCTCGAGCGCGCGGGTGCGCGCGTGGATCTCGCCGTGCAGGAGCCGGTTGCCCGCCTGCTCGCGGCGTGCGGAACTCCATTCGCGAGCGTGAGGGTCAACGATGGTTCGGAACCTCCGGAAGGCGCGGACCTGCAGGCGAGCCTGATGAGCCTCGCCGGGATCGCTGGGGCGCGGGTGTCGAACGTGCCGCCGCCCGCGCCGGTGCTCGAGCTTCCGGAGGCGGTCCGCGCGCGATGGCACGAGTGGGCAGCGCGGCGCCCGAGGCCGCTGGTGGGCTTTGCCTGGCGCGGCAATCCGCTCCATTCGGCCGACCGCTTCCGTTCGCTGCCCGATGAGGCCGCCCACGAGATCACGCGGCTGCTCGGAGATCGCTTCGTGAGCCTGCAACTCGACGCTGGAGCGCCTGCGCGGGACTTGGTCGAGACCGCCGGGCTCGTGGCCGAGCTCGACGGGGTGATCAGTGCCGACACGATGATCGCACACTTGGCCGGACTTCTCGACAAGCCCGCCTGGATTCTGTTGTCCGCGGCGCCGGATTGGCGCTGGCTGACGGTGCGCGAAGACTCACCGTGGTATCGGAGGGCGCGGCTGATCCGCCAGACGCGGCTCGGAGATTGGGCCAGTGTGATCGACGCGACCGGCGACTCCGCCGCACTTGGCGGCGCACGATGATCAGACCGTCCCCAGTGGACTCTTCTTTCGAGAGTCTGCGGCTGAGATTGAAAAGGCACAATCCAAACTCGGACCGGAAACCGTCCATCTGACCTATCGAGTGGAAGAAGACTCGTCCCGAGGAGCTTCAGGCGCTGGAAGCGGAAGCCCGAGAAAAGAAGTGTGGGCTATGCATTTCGCGGGGCGAAGGCGAAAGCTTAAAGGGAGTCCGGCGATGTCGTCCGAATCTCAATTCGCTTTCCATCTTCTCAGTCGGAGTTCGATTGCTTGAATCCGGCCCTGGACAATTGGCTGAAGCGTTATGCCTGGACCAATCAGCGAGCTGGTACCACGCTCTGGTAGCGGGTTCGGTGCTGAAGTACGAGGCGCCGGAGCGAATCGCGCAAGGCATCGAAACCATCCGGCTGGAGTGATTCCTGCTTCGGAGACTGGCGGTGGATCGGAGCGAGCAAGGGAAGGGGCTTGGAAAGGCCCTTCTTCGTGATGCGCTCCGGCGGATAGCGCAAGCGGCTGACGTTGTGGGCGTGAGGGCTCTACTGGTCCATGCCATCGACGATGCGGCAAAGAAGTTCTACCTGCACCACGGCTTTCAGCGTCGCCGGTCGATCCGATGCAATTGATGATGCTGATGAATCATCTTCGAGACGAGATAGCGCCATCGAGAGGTGGGGTCTGCATCCATATGCAACTTCAGCAGCCAATCGGAGTATCGGCGCGCGAGTTGAGAGCATGGCCCACCATGACGATCTGCTGAGCCAGGCCTTTCATCTCATCCATCTGGAACCGCGCGGACCAGGAAATCTCCGGCGGCGATGCCCGGCACTTCGCCGACTACAACCTGTCGAAAGGATCTGGATCCCGCAGGCACCCTCGGGCAAGTGGTGTCGGCCCAGCAGATGTTTGAAGTCTGGCCGGGCCATCCGGAGCCACCAGATCACTCAGGAGTACCTGGTTTCCCTCATCGTGAAACGCTGATCACCCCTCTACTGCTGTAGCAGACTCAACACGGTCTGCGGCGCATTGTTGGCCTGCGACAGCGCCGCCACGCCCGCCTGCTGCAGAATCTGCGCCTTGGTGAGGTTGGCCGCTTCGGCCGCCAGATCGGCGTCGCGAATCCGCGATTCACTCGCGTTCAAGTTGATGATTTGCGTCTGGGCGAGGCTGATTGCGAAGTTGAACTGGTTTTGTCCGCGTCCGACCACCGCTTGCACGGCGCCGATGTAGGTGACCGCCTTGGCGAGTGCGACAACGGCCGCCGATGCGTTGCTCTGCGTGACGATATCGACCGAAGAGCCGCCTTCTAGCAGCGTCGAAGTCGCAACCGCGCCCTGTCCGGTCGTGACTCCGGTGGTGCCCGGATTCACCGCAACCGAAACCTTGAACTCGTTGAGCGGACTCAGGAAGCGGATCCTTTCGGCTCCGCCCGCCTCCGAATCGCGCTCCTTGACGGCGATGATTTTGCGAATGTCCTCGTTCGGCGAGGCCTGGATCTGCGTGTTGATGTAGCTGAGCGCCTCGTCGAGTGTTCGCGCGCGCTGGGCCCCGGTATCGGCCTGGAGCGTCAGGGCAAGCGATTGCTCGACGCCGGTCGAATCTTTCGCCGTGATCGTGATCAATTGATCGTCGTTGCCGTTACGGATGGGGCTGAACGACAGCAGCGCCGTTGCCGACGAGCCGCCGGCGTTGACAGTCGAAGACGTGGTTCCCGAGGTGGTTGCGACCGCCGTCGTCGAGACCGAACCTGCGATCGTGCCGAAGCCGAAGCCCGCGCCGGAGGTGTTGGAGCTGATGCGGAAGTAGGAGCCGTTGTTCGAGCTAATGATTACGGTCGAGCCCGCGCCGGTCGAGGCGACGAGCCCGGCCTGCTGGAGCGCCGCGGAGGTGGCGAAGCTCGTGTTGAGCGTGTTGACGAGATCGGTCGCTGTCGACGCGGTCGAAAACGTATGCGACACGGTGATGTAGCTGTCTCCGCCCACCGAGATGGCCAGCACCTGCGCGCCAGATCCCGTACCGATGGCGGCCGAGGTGATCGAGGAGACGTCGAACGATGTTGTGGTCGTGGCGGTGGTGTTCTGTGCGGTGCCGAGTCCAAGGCGGTTGCTGACGTCGTTGACGGCGAGCACTTCAAAGTTCTCGCCGCGCTTGGAGGTGAACACGATGTTCGAGTTGGCGACGGCTGAGGTGATGGAGATTCCGGCCGCGATCAGCGAGGAGTTATTGGCGGCCATCGACGACAGGCTCGATAGCGCCGCGTCGACGGTGGTCGATGTCGTGACAGAGAGCGTCAGATCGGTGGGGGTGGTGAGCGAGCCGCCCTGCACGCGCACGATGATGTCGCGCGTGGATGGAAACGTGGTTCCGGTGGTCGCGGCCGCCGCGGCGCCGGTGATGGTGTAGTCGAGCGCGACGCCGCTCGACGAGCCCGGCGGAATCACGTTGCCGAGCAGGGCGTTCGCGAGACGATCGCCCGCCGCCACCTGGAACGAGGACGTCGACGATTGGAAGACGAGTTTGCGGTTGTTGTTCTCGTCGGTGACGATGGTGGCCCGCACGCGTGCGTTCTTGAAATTGGTGGACGACGAGACACCGCCCGAGCCTGCCTGATCGATGGCGCTGTTGATCGCGGTGACGAGCTTGTCGGCGTCATCGACGCCGTTCAGGTTGACCGAGATCCGCGCGCGGTTGCCGTCAGTGAAGCCAGGCCCGCGGAAGTAGAAGTCGGTATATCCGGGCACGGCCTCGGACGAGGTATTGGTGGTGCTCGCAAGGATCTGATCGACATCCTTGGCGAAGGCGCCGGTTACTTGCAGGCCCTTGATCGACAGGCTGCGGGTATCGACGGTCGAGGCCGACAAATCGACCGACACCGATCCATTGGCGATCTGCGTCGCGGCCGTGTCACCCTTGCCGCCGCCGATGAAGACCGAGAGGTTCTTGGCGAACAAGCCGCCGGTGTCAAGGCCGATGGCGGTGGCCTGCCGGTCGATTTCGAAGATGACCGACTGGAACTCGGAGTTGAGGACCGAGCGGTCGCCGGTGAAGGTGCCCGAGGCCGATTGCGCGGCAAGCGTGCGGGCGCGGTCTAGCAACTGCGAGATGTTGTTGAGACCGCCGTCGATCGTTTGCAGGGTCGACAGTCCGTCGTTGGCGTTGCGGACGCCTTGGGTGAGGACGGCGCGGTCGCTGCGGAAGGTGTTGGCGATGGCGAGCCCGGCCGCGTCGTCGCCGCTCGACACGATGCGCAGACCGGAGGTCACGCGGCTGATGGTCTTCTGTTGGAATTCCTGGTTGACGCGCAGATACTCCTGCGCTTGCAGCGATGCGATGTTGGTGTTGACGGTATATGCCATTTGTCGTGACTCCCGATCACCGTGAAGGTTCACGGTTGGGGAACCGTGCGCGGCGGGGGCCGCGAGGTTCTCACGTTGCCCATATCGGGCGGAGCGGGGAGTTCGACAATGGCTAAGCCGGATCGGGCGCCGGATTCGGGTGAATCCGGCGCCGGGCCCGGTGTGGTTGTGTAGGCTACGGGTTTACCCCGTGGGATAGCGGATTACCGTTTATCCCCGGAGCAGGCTGAGAATCGCTTGCGGCGCCGAGTTGGCCTGGGCGAGGGCCGCGATACCGGCCTGGGCCAGGATCTGGGCTTTCGTCAGGTTGGCGGCTTCGGCGGCCAGATCGGCGTCGCGAATACGGGATTCGCTGGCGGCGAGGTTGTTCAACTGGGTTTGCGCCAGGGTGACGGCGAAGTTGAACTGATTCTGTCCGCGTCCGACGGTTGCTTGCACTTTGCCGAGTTCGGCGACCGAGGCGGCCAGTGCCGAGACGGCCAATGCGCCGTTGGTCTGCGAACTGATGTCGATGTTGGCACCACCTGACAACAGCGCCGAGCTGACGACGCTGCCCTGGCTGGTGGTGACACCGGTGTCGTTCGGGTTGTCGCCGACCGAGACTTTGAACTCCGGCAGAGCGCTGATGAAGCGGATCTTTTCGGCTCCGCTCGCGCTTTCGTCGCGTTCCTTGACGGCGATGACCTTCTTGAGATCCGCGTTGGTGGAGGCCTGGATCTGCGAGTTGATGTAGTTGATCGCTTCGTCGATCGTACGGCCGCGTTGCGCGGTCGAATCGGCCTGGAGCGTGATAGCGAGCGACTGTTCCACACCGGTGGAATCCTTGGCGGTCAGCGTGATCAGTTGATCGTCGTTGCCGTTGCGGATCGCCGAGTAGGCAAGCAGTCCGGAGTTGGAGGCACCGCCCGAGACCAGCGCGGCCGAGGTGGTGGCCGAGGTGGTGGCGGCGGTCGTCGTGCCGGTGGTGCCGGCGATGGTGCCGAAACCGAAGCCCGCGCTGGCCGTATTGGAGCTGACGCGGAAGTAGGTTCCGTTGTTGGAACTGATGATGATCGTCGAGCCGGCACCGGTCGAAGCGACCAAGCCCGCCTGCTGCAACGAAGACGTGCCGGCGAAGTTCGTGTTGAGCGTGTTGACGATATCGGCCGCCGTTGTCGCCGTCGAGAAGGTGTGTGAGATCGTCACGTAGGCGCCGCCGCCCACCGACACCCCGAGCACCGCCGCGCCCGAAGCGGTGGCAAACGCCGCCGAGGTAATCGAGGTCGCGTCGAATCCCGTTGCCGTGGTGGCCGTCGTGTTCTGCGCCGAGCCGAGTCCGAGGCGGTTGGCCACGTCGTTGACCGCCTGCACTTCGAAGTTCTCGCCGCGCTTGGAGGTGAACTGGATGGCCGATCCGGCCGAGTTCGCCGAAACCGTAATGCCAGCCGCGGCAAGGCTCGAGTTGGCGGCGACGAGCGAGGAAAGGCTCGTCAAGGCCGAGTCGACCGTCGTCGATGTCGTAACCGAAAGCGTCAGATCGACCGCTGTCGAAAGCGATCCGCCCTGCACGCGCACGAAGACGTCGCGCGCCGCCGCGAACGTGGTTCCCGTCGAAGCCGCCGAACTGGCGCCGCTCACGATATAGTCGAGCGACTCGCCCACATTGTCGGTGTGGTTGCCGAGCAGGGCGTTGGCCAGCCGGTCCCCCGCCGAAACCTGGAACGCCGAGCCCGACGCCTCGAACACCAGCTTCTGATTGTCGTTGGAATCTCTGACGATGGCGGCCCGGACGCCGGCCGCCTTGAAGTTGGCCGCCGAACTGACGCCTGCATTCCCGGCTTCGGTAATCGCATTGTTGATCGCGGTGACCAGTTCGTCGGCGTCATCGACACCGCTCAGATTCACTGAAACGCGGATGCGGTCGTCGTCGGAGAATCCAGCGCCGCGGAACAGGAACTCGGTTTTGCCTGACACCACTTCCGACGTGATATTCGTCGAGTTGGTGAGGATCTCGTCCACATCGGTCGCGTAGGCGCCAGTTGCCTGGAAGCCCTTGAGCTTCAGGCTGCGCGAGTCGACCGTCGAGGTGCTCAGATCGATCGCCACCGAACCGTTGCTGATCTTGGAGGTGTCGGTCGAACCGCGTCCGCCGCCGATGAACACACTCAGCGAAGTGGCGAACACGCCCCCGGTGTTGAGACCGATCACCTGAGATTGACGGTCGATTTCCCCGATGACCGTCTGGAATTCGCTATTGAGAACCGATCGGTCTCCGGTGAAGCCGCCTGACGCCGACTGCGCGGCGAGCGTTCGCGCGCGGTCGAGCAACTGGGAAATGTTGTTCAGGCCGCCATCGATTGTCTGCAGCGTCGAAAGTCCGTCGTTGGCGTTGCGGATGCCCTGGCCGATGACGGCCCGGTCGCTGCGGAAGGAGTTGGCGATCGCCAGGCCCGCGGCGTCGTCGCCGGAACTGGTGATACGCAAACCCGAGGTCACGCGCCCAATCGTCTTCGACTGGAACTCCTGATTGACGCGCATGTATTCTTGCGCCTGCAAAGACGCAATATTGGTGTTGATCGAAAAAGCCATGATCTCTCCTCTAGCTATGGAAACCGGGTGTCCTTACCCGGGGAGCCTTCCGGCTCCAGGTTGTTTTTGTCTTACGTCGGGCTCATCGTCATGCCGCGAGCGAATGTGACGAAAAAATGCCACGGTAAGGTTTTGTCGCTTAGAGGAAGAGAACGGGGTGGGGAAGGGTACTGGCCTCAACGGCCGGGAGAATGGTCTTTGGGAACAGCCGGGCCCGCCATCAAACGGTAGCTTTCGCTGACCCATCGGGCGGCGAGTTCGCTGTCTGGCGTGTAGCCGTTGCTGAATCGGATGGTGGTCCAGCCGTTGGCACCGAGGCTGTAGTGCGCGGGATCAGCCGCGGAAAGTCGAGCAGCCTCGGCCCGGGACGCCTCGAGTTTCAGGCGCGCATCCACGGAGCGCACGAAGAGGAAAGCCTTGCCTCGCACGGTGAAGCTTCTGGACTCGAGCTTGGTACCGGCACAGGCGATACTCTCGCGCACATCCGCGAGGTGTTGGGCGAGAGCGGCTAGCGCTCGCTCCGCTCCCTTACCGGGAGACGCCACCCTTCCCCCTACATGCGAGAGCCGCTTGGCCATTTCACGAGACCTCCCGATCGCATCAACTATATCAGCGGATGTGCTTTCCCGCCCGCGTTCCATCGACTTGGACTACGCGCCGCCCCGGAAATCGTAAAACACTCGGATGAGATTACCATCGAGATCGGCGGCCACGAATTCGCGTAGCTTCCACGGCATGTCCGCGGGTTCGGAGACGAGCCTTGCCCGCGCCGCCTTCCACTCCGCGAACAATTCGTCCACCTCGCCTTTGCTTTCGAGGTTGAGCCAGACGACGATCGGGCCCACGTTTCCGTATGACTGCCGGAAGGCGCGGTTGGTGAGGAACAGCCGGCAGTTGCCCCGTGAAATGCCCGCGATGCCTCCCTGGTTGTCCCCCCAATCCAGCTTGAAGCCGAGCGCGTCCACGTAGTACGCCGCGGCTTTGCCGGCATCGGCAGCGGGAATCTCTGGAACGGGCGCTGGGAAGATCATGGAAGCCGGTTATCGTACCACCGCGCAATCCGATATCGTAATAGGAACATGCCGCACTCGACCGGCCGCCGCTTCTTCCTCCGCGCCACCGGAGTCCATTTGGCGCTCCCGATCCTCGACTCGCTCACTCATCGCGCCCTGAACACCGGGCTCGCGCTCGGCGCCACCGCCGCGACTTCCGACAACAAGACCCGGCCCGTGCGCATGGTCTGCATCGGCAACGCATTCGGATTTTATCCGCCGGCGTTCTTCCCGAAACAGACCGGCAAGCAGTACGACCTGCCGCACCTGCTGAAGCCGATCGCGCCCCATGTGAACGACCTCACGCTCCTGTCGGGCCTCGACCACGGAGTCAAGGGCGGACACTTCGCCGTCCACTCCTATTTGAGCGGCGTCCGCTCGGTCGACGCGAAGGGAATGCCCGAGGGGAACATCACGGTCGATCAGCGCGCCGCCGAGACGATCGGCGGCATCACGCGATTCCCGTCGTTGACCGTGGGCTCGGAAGACGGACTCCACGGCGGCTGCATGATGAGCTGGAATCGCAGCGGCACGCGGATTCCGCCGATTCAAGGTCCGCGCGAGCTGTTCCGCAGGCTCTTCATCAATGAGAGCGAAGCCGAGCGGGCGCAGGCCCAGGACCGCATCCGGCTGCAGGGCTCGATTCTCGACGCGGTGAACAAAGATGCCAAGGTACTCGGGTCGAAACTCGGCAAGCGCGATCAGGAGAAGCTCGACGAGTACTTCACCTCGGTCCGCGAAGTGGAAAAGAATCTCGAACTGCGCAAGCGCTGGAGCGAAGTTCCCAAGCCCACGGCTGGAATGAAGGAGCCCGAGAACAAGGGTCTGGTGCCCGATATTCCGGCGCTCTACGATCTCATTGCGCTCGCGCTGCAAACCGACTCGACGCGGATCGCGACGCTCGAAATCGCCGGCGGATTCGCGGCCGCCGCGCTCGGCATCCGCAAGGATTATCACGCGCTGTCCCATCACGGCCAGGTCCAGGAAGCGATCGATCAACTCGTCAAGCTCGAGATGTATCAGATGGAGCAGTTCGCGCGATTCCTCACGAAGATGAAATCGATCGAGGATGGCGACGGCACTCTGTTGAAGCACACGATGGTGCTGTTCGGCAGCGGGATGGGCAACGGCAATTCGCACACCAACGACAACCTGCCGATCATCGTCGCGGGCGGCGGCTTCCGTCACGGCGAACACAAGGCATTTCCGAACACGGGCCTCAATCGCCAGCCGCTCTCGAACCTTTTCCTCACGATGCTGAATCGCTTCGGAGTCGAAGTAAACCGCTTCGCGCTCAGCACCGGCACGCTCCGCGGGCTCGACCTCGCCTGATGATCCGCACATTCTGGCTGGCGGCGGCCGGCGCGGGCTTGCTCGCGGCCGAGTCCGATGTCCGCGCGTTCTTTTCCACCTACTGCACGAGCTGCCACGGCGCACAAGCGCAAATGGCGCAGCGCCGGTTCGATCGCATCGCATTGCCCGCCCGCGATTCGGACACGCTGAGTCTGTTGCAGGACGCGGCCGACCGGCTGACGCTCGGGACGATGCCGCCCGCCGCCGCCCGGCAACCATCGGCCGATGAGAAGCGCGCGGTGCTCGACGCGTTGCGCAAGGCGATCGGCGAGGGACGCGCGAAGTCCACCAGCACGGGCGCGCAAACCGTGCTTCGCCGCCTGAATCGCCGCGAGTATCTGAACACGGTCGGCGATCTGCTCGGAATCAACATGCTGATGTTCGACCCCACGTCAGGCTTTCCGCGCGATCAGCAAGTGGGGCACATGGACAATATCGGCGATGCTCTGGTGACCTCCGGCTATCTGCTCGAGCAGTATCTCGACGCGGCCGATCAGGCTGTCGAGAAGGCGTTCCGCGCCGATCTCCCCGCGCCGCGCACCTGGACCTTCCGCGGTCCGTTCCGCCAGCAGCCCGAGATCGACTATGCGCAGTCCGAGGTCTTCCAGCAGCGCTACCTGACGCTCTACTCGGTGCAGAAGACGGTGAACGAAGAGGGTGCCTACGCGCCACTCTACGCCTTTGCACAAGGCGTGCCGGCGGACGGTCACTACGAGATCGAAGTGCAGGCCGAAGCGGTGAATCGCAAGAATCCGTACGATCCGAAGCTGTTCCACATGGATCCGGATGCGCCGTTCCGGCTTGGCATTGTCGCGGGCGACGCCAAGGTGGGCGCCCTGCATCACGCGCAGCCGATCGAGCCGAAGCTCGCCGAAGAGGTCGCGCTCGCCGACAGTGGACCCGAGTGGCACAAATTCCGTGTGTGGCTCGATGCCGGTTATACGCCGCGCTTCACATTCCCGAACGGCATGAACGACAGCCGCCGCGCGTTCACCGTGATCCTGTCGCGATACCGCAATCTACTGCCCGAAGATCAACGCAACTTCGCGCCCGGGATCAGGCCCGCGCGTCCGCTGGTGTTGCGCCACGGATTCATGCCGCAGGTCCGGATTCATGAGGTGCGGATCACGGGTCCGTTGGCCGAAGCCGGACCACGCGCGAGCCAACGGTTGCTGTTCGGTGACCGGCCGTTCGATGTCTCGCGGACGCGCGAGGTGATCGCGCGATTCGCGTCGAGAGCCTATCGCAGGCCCGCGCGGACGGACGAGGTCGACCGGCTGGTGGCGCTCGCCGAGCGGCGGCGAGGGGAAGGGAAGTCACCGGTGGCGGCGTTGAAGGACGCGTTGAAGGCGGTGCTCTGCTCGCCCGCGTTCCTCTACTTGTCCGAAACCAATGTAGGCAGGACGCTGCCCGCGCATGCGCTCGCCTCGCGGCTTTCCTACTTCCTGTGGTCGGCGATGCCCGATGAGGAGTTGCGGAGCGCGGCCGATTCCGGATCGTTGCTGAAACCCGAGGTGTTGCGGGCGCAGTTCCGGAGAATGCTCGCGAGCCCGAGGTCGAGCGCGTTCGTCGACGGCTTTCTCGATAGCTGGCTGAACCTGCGCAGTCTGGGGGACATGCCGCCCGATCGCGACGCGTTCGGACGCTACTATTCGCAGGACCTGGAATCGGCGATGCGCACGGAGACGCGGATGTTCACGCGCCATCTGCTCGATGGGAACGAGCCCGTGTCGCGCTTCCTCGACGCGCCCTACACGTTCGTGAACAAGCCGCTCGCCGAGCACTACGGAATCAAGGGACTGGCGAGCATCGACGGACATCGCTTCCGCAAAGTAGCACTCGCCGATCCGAATCGCGGCGGACTGCTGGGACAAGCAAGCGTTCTCACCGTGTCGGCGAACGGAGTGGAGACCTCGCCCGTAACACGGGGCGTGTGGATGCTCGAAAACATCTTCGGGACCCCGCCCTCACCGCCGCCCGATAATGTTCCGGCGATCGATCCGGACGTGCGCGGAGCGAAGTCGATTCGCGAGATCCTGACCAAGCACCGCGAGAGTCCGGCGTGTATGGCGTGTCACCGGACGATCGACCCGCCGGGCTTCGCGCTCGAGAACTTCAACCCGGTGGGGGGCTGGCGCGCGGAGTATCCGAACGGCGCATCGATCGACGCTTCGGGCGAATTGGCGGGTGGACGCAAGTTCACCGGCGTGGCGGAATTGCGGAAGCTGCTGGTGGAGCGGAAGTCCGAATTCGCGCGGGTGGTGGCGGAACGGTTGTTGATGTACGGGTGCGGCCGGCGGATGGAGGCTGCGGATCGGGCGGCGATCGGGCGGATGATGGCGGAGTGGAGTTCGCGGGGGGAAGGGTTCCGGGATTTGGTGGAGACGGTCGTGCTGAGTGAGGCGTTCCGGGCGAAGTAGGCTGGTCCGCGGGAGGGGGCGCGCGATGAGGTGCCGGCGTGACGAGTTGGAGGCCGCCTGGCTCGCCGCCAACCGCAAGCGGTACGTTGGCCTATGGATCGCCCTCCAGCGTGAGGAACTGCTTGCCGCGGCGCCTACGGCCCGGGAAGTGTTCGCCGCCTTGGCGGGACGCGGGGCTGCCCCGCTCGTGATGCAGATCGAATCCGCCGCGCCGTTCGCGGGCTGGTAATGCCAGCGCTCGAAGTTTCCATACGTCACGCCTATTCGCCCTTGTCGGTGGGAATCGAAGTTCCGATCAGCTTGTTCAGCGGCGCCGTCCTCCGGGAACAAGTAGCCCTCGTACTTCGCCCACTGCTCTCGCCGAAGCCCCGCGTGCGGCTGACACGCGATTACGCATGGGATCGAGAGCATAGGTGTCTTGCCGGATCAAGGCAAGTGTAGAACGCGGCGCGCTACGGCTCGCGTGCCTGCTGGAGCGTCGCGCCGCGTCACAGAACAATTGCCTGGTCTACTGCCGCTGAAGGCGCGCCACCGCAACGTTACCGCGCGTCACGGGCACTTCGAGGATCTCGAGGCCGTGATTGACGATGACAAACCGGGCATTCAGTTGAACCGAACCCGTGGGGGTGACGATCGTCAATGTTGTCTGACCGGTGCAGTCCGGATTCACCTCGTAGGTGCCGTTCTGGACCGCGCCCGTACCCTCGGTGACCCCGCTCACCTGACCCTGGGAAATGACGGGCCAGGACTTGAGGCCGCCCTTCCCGTCGTAGCTTCGGCGCGCCAGCGTAGAATGTGTTTCAGTCTGGATCGAACCCGGTATTGGCCGGATGCCGGATGCATGAAGCCCAAAAGTGCCTTTCAATGTGGCAACACTACATGCCCGGTCATCATCGGATTGGGCCGCCACGGGGACGCTCCCGATTATCGTCGCAAAGAGTGCGACGCCAACGATTTTCGAGAATCTTGAAGTTGTCATGATTCGTTACTCCTATGCAGAATTTGGCGGGATCATCTCCCACATCCGCAAGAGTGCCCGATCAAGAGTGCCGGACAGAAGTACGAGCCGGCTCCGTTCAGTACGTACGCAGTAGAGTGAGTAACTTACGCGATGGGGGATCCCAGTCTGCGCTCAGCGGCCAGAGCGCTTTTCAAGTTCGTGGAAGAAGTTCACCCTCACACTCAGTGAGTCCGCGGGTTCACCGCCGTTGAGGTCTGAAAGCAACCCGAGGATTCTGCCGCCGGATGCCAGATCGAAATTCGCCAGCACGCCAGTATCCGCCAGTCTCACGCTGGACCAGGGGCGCAGCGGATCAGCCTCGAAGACCCCGGATCGCACGCGCCATTCCACTGCCATGATCTGATGGTCCTCCGTTTCATATAGAATCTCCTGTCGTTGACGAGCCCAGACGGGAAGCCGTCCGCCACCGCGCGAAATCTGGACCTCCGTACCGTTGTCGGGAAAGGCGCGCACATAGACCTCGTAGGCGCCGGATTGCAGAGAGACGTAGGCGATCCACTTTCCGTCCGGAGAAAAGGCCGGGTACGTCTCCACGGCCTTTGTGCGGAGGAAAGGCTCCGGACGGCCAACGCCCAACACACCGTCACGGATTTCAACCGGCACAGTCCACAAGTCGAAGTGCGTTGCCGGGTCCATTCGATAGAACGCGAGCCGCTTCCCATCGGGCGAAAAAGACCAGGGGACAAAAGCGCCGCCGGTGAGCAGCACCTTCGGAACGGCGGCGCCGGGATATGACATCCACTCGAGCGTGCCTCGACCTTGAACAATAAGGAACCGGCCGTCAGGTGTCCAAAGAGGCGTGGAATAATGGCGGCCGTCAGGCGTTAACGCCACGGGCGCGGCGCCACCTGGTCGTGCGAGCCAAACGCGAGACTCACCACTGACCATAGCCGAATAGGCCACTTCGCGGCCGTCAGGAGAAATTCGAGGCCACAGGTACGAGCCGCCTTCGGGAACCACCCGGTTGATCTTCCCGTCCGGGGCAATCCAGTTCATTGACAATCTCTCGCCGGCGGTCTGGCGCCTGTGAACCAGTATCCCGGTTGAGGAGAAGTCGAACTGAGCGAAACCGAATACCGGAGATTCAGAGATTCCAGCGATGGCGGCGACAAGACTGCCGGTGCTCTCCAGGGAGGCAAGTCTGAACTTCTGGGCATACAGGGTTCCCTGATTCACGTACACGAGGTGACCGCTTGGCAAGTACCTGCCAAAGGTGCCACCACGCACAAGAACCTTCCTGGAGCCGGTATCCAGCGAGAACGCCTCCACTGATCCGGAATCAGGAGTAGCGCCGATGTTCGAGAAAAGAATCACGCGTGACCCCGGCAGCACTTGCGGCCACAGAAGGCGCAGCGGTTCAGGCGTGAGGTCCAGTATTGCGATCGGCTTGCCTCCTGCCGACGGTATCCGCCATAGCTTGGCTTCCGATGTCAGTGCGGCGACGATCTGGCCGTCATCACCCCAACTCCCGCCGAGCAGGTCTGGCGCGTCGCAGAGTACTGTTGGCAAACCGCCACGGACCGCGATCTTTCTAAGCTTGCCCCCCGCCCAAAACCCAACCCACTCGCTGTCCGGGGAAAAGAATGGACCGCGTCCGCCTTCGGTGCCGGGCAGGGGCTTCATCTCGCGGCGATCCAACCTTCGCAACCACAATTCCGATCCACCGTTGGCGCGCGCCGCGACGAAGATCAAATTCAATCCGTCGGAGGAAACCGCCATCTGGGTTCCTACCACATTGGCCAAGCGAACACCGGCTGGCAGCGCAATATCAAATTCGAGTGCCTGCCTGTTCAGGGCATCTGCGGAGCTCCACGGCCTCCACGCCAGGAGGAACGCTGTCAGCGCAATCGCGCTGGCCACGAGACCCAGTAGGACCGTTCTCTTCACTAAGCGCTTCGCCGCTGGAATCGGGATGGGGACTGGGACCGGGGAGCGGGTCTCGAACTTCGGGACATATCCGCCGCGGGGCAGAACGAAAACGATCGAGTCCTCCTTGCCGTCAGTGGCATAGTAGTGCTCAAGCCGCGTACGCAGCCGTGAGACCTCCACGCGCGCGATGGAGTCGATCCGGGAGTCGAACGATTCCGGCCGCCCCAGCGCTCCCACTCCGATCGTGTACTCCTTTAGTTGATCGCCCTTGCCGGCCACGGCCTGTTCCACCAGGAACCGCAGCACTTTGCTGGAACGCTCCGCGGATTCGAACGTCGGGCTGCGCAGCACGTTTTCCAACTGCCCGAGAATCACATTCGGATGAACGTTCGGTTGCGTTGTCGCGTTCGGCATATAAGGTCAGCGTAGTCCCAAGTCGTTCAAACCACAACGTACGTACGGTGTCAGAGCGGTGCGGTACTTCGCCTGGAAGGGCCATTCGGCGACCATTCGAGTCATGCGCGTGGTTGCCCTCGTACTGTCTCTGACTTTCGTCGCCCGTTATCAGGCAGCGGAAAGTGGCTCACTTCTCGATGCCCGCTCCGGCAAACTCGGGCATAGAGAACGTGAAGTCGCGTAGTTTAGAACGAAGTAGCCTCCCGCGCGCGACCGTCCTGCCCACCCCATCAAAAATAAACCTTCAACCCGACTGGACAATCCGAATCGGTGTCCGCAAGCTCCGGATCTCCCTGTCCCTCGGACCATCCGCCACCACCGTGTCCAAACGTCGAAAACGAAATCCCGTTCGGTACCCCGAAGTTCGGATGATCATCACGTTGAAGAACTCCGACCGGAACCGCACCCTCCCCTGATTGCCCAGCGCGCGGACCGTCCAGTTCTTGAACATCGTGAAATCGGCGATCCGGTTGGACGGCGTCGTCAGCGCGCCGCTCGCCATCGAGCCGTAGTGACACACAGTTCGGGCGGTTCGGGGCCGGTGCTGGTCGTCAGATTCCGTTCGCGACCGTCTGACAATAGCCCCTCGGCGCGAGCGGGTCATACTCGAGCGCGAAGAGAGCGCGCGGCAGATTCTCGCCCATCTGCGCGGCGAAGTGAAACTACCCGTTAGGACGATCGTTCTGCCGGACGCCGTGGATGTCCGCCGAATCCGGCTCGATGCGGGAATGTCGCAGGCGCAGTTCGCCGAGGCCTTCTGCATCAACCCGAGGACGCTTCAGGATTGGGAACAAGGACGCCGGAAGCCGGACGCCACTTCACGCGCCTACCTTGCCGTGATCGCAAAGAAGCGGAAGGCCGTCTTGGAGGCGCTTCGCTCCTGATCGGTGTGAGCTGGATCAGGGCCCTTAGTTTAGTTTAGCCCGAGGCGGGTTCCACGGGCGTAGCGAACTGTATATACAATTCTGCTACCCTGGAAACGTGGTGATCTCCGGGTTTGAGTGGGATGAAGGCAATGTTCTCCACATTGAGCGTCAGCAATTCACGCCCGAGGAAGTCGAAGAAGTATTCGCCGGTGATCACAAGGTGAGGAAAGCGCGCCAAGGACTGTACATTGCCTTGGGCGAGACGCTCGATGGGCGGCTGGCGTTCGTGGTCTTCCGCCGATTGCCAAAGGGCCTCATCCGTGTCGTCACGGCTCGTGACATGGAGGATCGTGAGCGGCGCTTGTTTCGCCGCAAGTAGGTGAGGCTCTATGAAAAAGACACTGCCGTTGGCCAGCGCCCCGCTCCCACAGTTTGCCTCCGATGAGGCTGCCGCCGAGTACTTTGCCTCGCACTCCGTGGCCGGTGTGTGGGATCAATTGCCCGCCGCCGAGCCCGGCAAACTCTCGAGGACTTTGACGAAATCCATACAGGAGCGGCGCTTGGCCCGCAAAGCGCCCATCTCGATCCGGTTGGACCCCGAGCAAATCGTCGCGGCCAAAAGAATCGCGAGCGCCAAGTCGGTCGGCTATCAGACGCAACTTCGAATGTGGATTGCCGAGGGGATTCGCAGGGAGGGAAAAGGCGCCCGGTTGCCGTGAATCGCTCCGGCTGCTGGACCAGGCACCCGGATCTTGACGACGCTGGATCCGCTTCAATCTCGCGATAGGCCGGCGGCGGACTGTAGCTTCCGGCGACGTACTTCGGTGCGCACCGCCTCCTGAAGAAGCTCGGAGGCCGAGAGCCCAGCGTTCCTTCACGATCTCCTAGAGATCCGTTGGGAGGTAGGCCTGCATGCGCGGCATACGCATAGGATACACACACTCGTTCAATCCCTTGCATCAGGGTGATGCAAAATGAGGAGGTATGCCTCACTCTGTCAAAGATCGCAAGTCCAACCGGGGCTCACGCCGTACGCCATCAAAGGGCAGCACCTCCATCAACGCCCGGTACACCGTTGCGCTGGCACCGAACGTGGCGCGCCAGGTGGAGAGATACGCCAAGGCAAGCGACAGCAGCATGAGCAAAGCGATCGCCGCGCTGGTGCGGATCGGTCTCGAAGGCCAGGAGCATCGAAAGCGAGAGTTCTTCAAGAAGTTGAAGGCAAACCTCGCGGACGCGGACCCTAACCGGGAGGACGAGTTGGTGGATGAGTTCCGGTCGTTGATTCTCGGCCGCTGAAGCGATGCCGAAGATCCAGTGGGAACACCTCCCGCGAGAGAAGTGGGCTCACTTGCGAGACCCCGCCAAGGAGCGTCAGATTTCGCAAAGTGACCTCTTCGCGCTCGCCGAATAGAAGGCTGAAGATCCCGACGTGCCCGACGGCGATTGGTACAAGGACTTCGGCACATTCAAGTTGTGCGGAAATGGTCGATTCCCCAGCACCTTTCTCTTGCGCGGGCAGGCCGCGCGTGGAAAGAGCTTGTGAATCTAGGATGCCCGTTCGGCCGCCCAACGTGTGGATCGTTGTTGTACCCGCGAGCCGGCGGCTATTCAGACGCAACTTCGAATGTGGATTGCCGAGGAGATTCGCGAGGAGGGAAAGGCGCCGGGTTGCCGTGAATCCGCTCTGGCCGCCGCGGCACCCGGCACTAGATTCGCTCGATCAGCACACCGGGCTGGCGGCCTGTAGCTTCCGGCGACGCACTTTGGTGTGCGCCGCTTCCTGCAGAAGCTCGGAGGCGGGGAGCCGGCGCTCCTTCACGACTTCGTAGGTAGACCTGCATGCGCGGTATACGCTTACACACATGCGGTCACCCTCGAGGTGTGTGTGAATGCGCTCGAGCGCGTTGTTTGGACTCCCAGTCCTTCCGGGGCGCGGGTACCGTCTTCGTGCGAGCATGGCGTTACTCGTTCCTTATCAGCCTGAGCGCCCTCTGTTCGCCGATGCACCAAAGTGGTGCATAATGGTGACATGAGAGCGGAAACGAAGAGCGTCCGTCAGAGTGTGAGCCTACCGGCGAAGACGGCCACCCAGGTCCGCAGCATGGCCAAGTCGCGGCGATTGAGTACGGCTCGGATGCTGGTCGAGTTGATCGAAAACGGCATCGACGCCGAGAAGCGCAAGCAGCAGGAGTTCTTCGACCTGGCCGAGCGCTTCCGCAACGAGACGGACCCGCAAGAGGCGAAGCGCCTCGGAGACCAACTGGGCCGTTTGGTCTTCGGCGGCTAGTTTGGATGCCGAAAATCGAACGCTGGGACAACTTCCCCGAAGCAGTGAGGCAACATCTAGTCGAGCGCATGCGCGATCGGTCGATCAGCATCGCCGACCTAAATCAACTGCGCCTTTGGACCGACACTCAGCCGGAGGTTCCGCAAGGCGACTGGTACAAGGACTTCGGATCATTCAAGATCTGTGGCCGCGGCTCGCTGGCGAAGACGTTTTTGGTGCGCGGGCAGGTCGCCAAGGGTCAGAAGCTCTGACCCAATGGACTGCAATCGTCGTGCCCGGCGATCAGCAGGCCGAACATCACGAACTACGTTGACGCAGAGAGCTTCAGATGTTGTCCGAGTACCAAATCATGAGAGCAGCAAAAGCCGCTGCTCCGATTGCGAGTCCAAGACCGATCTTGGCGCCTGTGCTCTTCCCCGTCTGACGGACGTCACAGCACGGAAGCTAACTCGCTCATCCACCGCAGACTCACTTCCTGATACGCGCAGGACGAAGGAGTCGTCGGTCACCGATGCAAGGCGGCCCTGCATCGTACGGCCGCTCCGCAGCTTGACAGTGAGCCGCGAATTGGGGCTGAAACGCAACAGTTGAGACCTTACCGGATTGCTCGCTGGCTGCGCCCGGCACAGGTCGATCCTGGCTGCCCACGGCGAGCATCGACGCGAGGAGGAAAACCGCTATCCCTCTCAAGTGCTCAAGCCTCAAGTGCAATGTTCGCACGTTCGACACCTTTGGTCCGGCTAGTGGCACAGCCACGTTCCACAAAAGTCGCGTAGTGTAGAGCGAAGCAGCCTCCCGCGCGCGACCGTACCACGCCACCCCATCAAAAATAGACCTTCAACCCCAACTGGACAATCCTCATCGGTGTCCGCAAGCTCCGGATCTCCCCATCCCTCGGACCATCCGCCACCACCGTATCCAGCGTCGAAAACGAAATCCCGTTCGGCACCCCGAAGTTCGGATGGTTCATCACGTTGAAGAACTCCGACCGGAACTGCACCCGCCCCTGATCGCCCAGCGCGCGGACCGTCCAGTTCTTGAACATCGTGAAATCGGCGATCCGGTTGGACGGCGTCGTCAGCGCGCCGCTCGCCATCGATCCGTAGTGACACAGTTCGGCGTGACCGGGGATGTTGCAGTCCACGCGACCGAAGGCGGTCGTGTCGAACCAGTTCTGCCGCGTCGCCTTGTCGCCGAGGCGTCCGTCGCGCAGGCGATCGGGCCTCGACGCGCTGCCTGTGTTGATGTTGCCGCCGGCGAGGTTGAATGGGAATCCGGTGCGTAGCGTCAGGATTCCGTTCGTCTGCCAGCCGCTCAGCAGGAATCCGCGCACGCCGCCGCGGAAGTGCTTCAGGAACGGCATCTCGTAGACCCAGTTCAACACCGCGTTGTGCGTGACGTCGAATCCGAAGCGGCCCTTGTCGGACTCGCGATCGCGCGGATTCTGATAGACACCGCCCACGCCTCCGCCGCCTTCGTTGCGTCCGTAGCCTTCGCCGAGCGCCTTGCTGTAGGTGTAGGCGAGGCCCATCGTGAGTCCGTGGCTGTACCGCTTCTCGACGTGGATCTGCAGTCCGTGATAGTGCGCGTTCGCGTAGCTGTCGAGATAGCGGATCGTGCCCAGCCGGCGCGGCGCGTTGCCGAGATCGGGATCGATGTACCACTGATACGGCCGGCGGTTGTCGACATCGTTGTTCAACGACGGGTCCGGACTGTTGAAGTTCGACAGATTGTTGTCGAGGTTCGACGTCTTGCTGCCCACGTAGGCCACGCTGATCTGCGACTGCCACGGCAGCGCGCGCTGCAGGTCGAGGCTCCATTCGATCTTGTTGCTCGACCGGTTGTTCGGCGGCATCACCGTCAGATTCTGGCGCGCGGGCGCCGTGCCCTGGCCGGGGAAGAGATTGCCGAGCGTGATGATCTGCGTTCCCGGCCGGTACTTGCGGGTCTGAATATTGTAGGTCCGCCCGTTGTAGTCGTACTGCAGGATCTGGAACAAGTCCGTCACCGGAGTGAACGTGAACGTGCCCGAACGCGGCGGCTGTAGATTCAGGATCGTGAAGTTGTTCAACTGTTGCGCGTTGGCGAACCATCCGAATCCGCTGCGGATCACCCACTTCTCGGACGCACGATAGGCGAGCCCGATCCGAGGCATGAAGTATCGATTGTCGGCGTTGTAGGAGCGCCAGTTCTTCGTATTCGCGGAAGGCACCATCGTCGGATACTGGCGTCCGTCGCTTCCCGTGGTCAGGATGTCGAGCCGCAGAGAACGCCATCCGCCATCGGCGTCGCGCGGAACCTCGAAGTAGTCCCAGCGGATGCCCACGTTCGCTGTCAGCTTCCGCGTCACTTTCCACTCGTCGAGCCAATAGGCGCTCCAGCGTGTCTGGCGCGGCGCGGTGAACGGCATTCCTTCCGCCGTTGTGGAACCGTTCACGTAACCCATCAGCCATCCCGCGAGCGCGTATCCGCCCTGGCAGCACGAGAGAGTTCCGCGCGGTGTGTTCGAAGCCGCGCGATTGAGCCGCTGGTTGCGGATATCGACGCCCATCTTGAACGTGTGCGAGCTCTTGACGATCGACAGGTTGTCGTTGAACTGATGCGACGTGTTGAAGTTGTATCCGTTGCCGGTGTCGGTGTCGCCCGGCAGGATTCCGGTCGCGGGCAGGCCCGTTTCGCGCTTGGTGAGCTTGCGATTGCCTTGCACGGCGACGCGGAACTCGCCGAGTCCGAGCGAGTCGAGATCGAAGTCCGTATTGGTGCGCGGGTTGTAGAAGTCGTCGTTCGCCTTATTCAATCCGTAGCGGAACTCGTTGATCACCGCCGGACTGAAGATGTGGAGATGCTGGGTGGCGAGATTGGTCGATTGGGTGTCGGTGAAGACGTTGAAGTTCGGGTTGATGTTGCCCTGATTGCGATTCGCGCGATCCTGCGCCAGGCGCACGAAGACGCGGTCCTTCTGCGAGAAGTTGTGATCCACGCGGAAGAAGATCTGATTCGAGCGGATGATGCTCGGCACGTTCTTCTCGATGTTCTGATCGAGGTAGTCCTCGGGCTGGATCGTCGGCAGCGGCATGAACGTGTTGATGAAGGCCTGCGCGTTTTTGTTGATGCGGCTCGGCGGAATGATGTTCGAGATGTTGCCTTCGGCGTCGAGGAACGGTTCGCCGGTGAGCGGATCGAAGATCACCGTGGGCCCGCGCACGGAGTTGCCGTTGCGGATAAACGGCGTGAGCAGCCGCGAGAAGTCACCGCGGCGCATCTCTTCGGGGAAGAAGAAGGCGCGTGTCGGCGTTTCGATCGTCTCGCGCCGGCCTTCGTAGTTGAAGCTCCAGAAGGTGCGATCCTTGCCGTTGTAGAGCTTGGGAATGGTGACGGGTCCGCTGAGGAATGATCCGAACTGATTGCGCCGCAACACGCTCTTCTGGGTCCGGATCGAGTTCACGGGAAGCTGAAAGTTGAGGAAGTAGTTCTTCGCCGCGAGCAGGTCATGCCGGAGGAACTCGTAGAGCGTGCCGTGGAAGTTGTTGGTGCCCGACTTCATCGACACCTGGATGATGGCGCCGTTGTTCTGTCCGTACTCGGCCGAGTAGCTGCTCGTCTGGACCTTCATCTCCTGGATCGCGTCGATCGACGGACTGAACACCATCGTGTTGACGCGCGCCTCGGTCGCGACCACGCCATCGAGCGTCACCTGCTGGTTCACTTCGCGCTGTCCGTTGGCGCTCACGGCGACGAGCGCGCCAGGAATCGGATAGCCGTCGGTGCCGTCGAATCCGGTGCGAAGCCCGAACTGCACGCCGGGAATCAGCACGGCGAGGCCCGAGATGTTGCGTCCGTTGAGCGGGAGCTCGACGATGCGGCGGTTCTCGATGAGTCCGCCGATGCCCGCGTCGTCGGTTTTGAGTTGAACGGCGTTGGCGCGCACTTCGACGATCTCGGTGGTACCGCCGGTTTCGAGGCGAAAATCGACTCGCGCGCGTTGTTGATACTCGACATTCACCTTCGTGGTCTCTCCGGTCTTGAAGCCCGGATGTTCGACTTTGACCGAATAAACGCCCGGTTCGATGAGCGGGAAGGTGAAGTCACCGGACGACGTCGTAGTGACGCGGCGCGTCTCACCAGTGGCCACGCGGAGGAGTGTGACGGCGGCACCGGGAACGACAGCACCGGTCGCGTCGGTGACCGTGCCGAGGACTCCGGTGGAAGAGGTCTGCGCGTGGAGAGTGAGCGCGATGAGGACGAACCAAGCGGACCGGATCATGAGGGCACTATATTGCACACGGACCCCGGCCGCAAGCATGCATGTCTGGAAATGTTTGCGGGTTTCCAAGCTTGACCACGCTTGACAGAATATGAACCTACGACAATCGAGCATTCAAGACGCCAAGGGCAGATCATTCGTTTGGAATCGAGAGGTGGACCCTGTAAGGAACTCTCCATGTTCGCCGGCGAGTCTGGTATCGGGCAACTCCGCTGCGGTCCAGTCGCTCAGCGACCGGGAACTCAACGAAGTGCTCCGCCCAATGGTGTATCACAACGGCCATGAATACACTGTCGAAAGGCCCCTGGATTTGGCCGCGCGAATTCGGAAACCGGCGGCGGCGCGGACTCAGGCAGGTTCGCCACTGGCGCGTTCAGCGACGGAGAAGTTGGCGGCACGCGACGCCAAGCCTCTTTCCGGCGTCATCAACGGTGATAACCGTGCTGTGCGGCGGGACAACACGGCCTACCCATGGAGCACGGTGGTCTATTCGGGGTGCTCCGCCACCATGATAGGCCCGTCGACGCTGTTGACGGCGGCGCACTGTGTCCACAATGGAACGGACTGGCTCTCGCTTCCTCTCTTTTCACCCGGCGTTGATTGCGATGATCCGCAACCCTACCCGTTCGGCCAGTTCGGCACCTATACTGTCACGATTCCGGCGGCATACGTCAACCGCAATGGTGGAGACAGCCGTTTCGACTACGCTGTCGTCGAGTTTTCGGGAGCGGGCAGTTTTCCCGGGCGCACGGCTGGATGGAAAGGTATATGGGTCGCTCCAGACGAAATCGTCACTGGAAACACTCTCAGCATCTACGGACATCCATCGGACAAGAAGCAGCCCCAAATCTGGGGTGCCGATGGAACCGGGTCGGTGAGTGGTGATTTCATCGAAACGAAGATCGATGCCTGGTACGGTGAAAGCGGTTCCGGCATCTACACCTACGACACGGATGGCTGGCCCTATGTCATTGGTGTTCTGTTGGGCGGGCTCGGAACCATCGGAAACGATGCTGATCCGAACTTCGGGCGACGGATCACCCAGGACGTCTTCAGCTTCGTTGTGGAGTACTCGGCGCTATGAGATGAGTGAGCAGCACCAAATGTGCGCGGCCGGCCGCGAAGTGACCAGCTTCGAGGTAACCTGTATTTAGATCCATCTTCAAGGTCTAAGCCCACCGCCTTTCAGGCGGTCTTCCTTTGAGACTCCGGCTCGGATGGGGAAAATGGAAAGATGGCGCAGTACAGGAGAAGCGCGCTCGCCGGACCACATTCACATGCTGGTGTCGGTGCCGCCGGATGTGTCGCCGTCCAAGATTGTGCAGTACAACAAAGGGGAGGTCGTCGAGGCGGCTACAGGAGGAGTTTTCCGGAGCTGAGGAGACAGTTCTGGGGTCAGCACCTGTGGGGGCGAGGGTATTTTTGCGCGCCGGTCGGCGTGGTGGATGAGAAGACGGTCCAGGAGTACATCTAGTGTCTACTCGCAATAGTACATTTCTGTATTAGAATGTTTGGGAGATGCCCA
>CADECY010000077.1:18781-45395 GCA_902825945.1 uncultured Acidobacteriota bacterium | reverse complement strand
CTAAGTTGAACCCGAAGATGAAAAAAACTCTTTCTATCCTTCAAACGTCGGCGCTGGCGTTGACCTTGACGCTGAATGTGTTTTCTCAACAGGCTGGGCAGCAACCGGCTCAGCCGCCCAAAGCTCCGGCGGCGCAGGAAGCCAAACCGCAACAGGCTCCGCAAATTGATCGCCGTAAAATCCCGTTGGCTCAGCGCCCGAATCTTTCACTGGATGATGTCAACACATACATCGGTGCGGACAAACGAATCATCGTGATGATGGCTGCATTGAATGTCGCCGGATACGATTACGAAACCGGTGGACGCCAGTTGACGCCATTGCGCCAGCAGATGCGCGACGATTTGAAAAACACTCCGCCGGAGGTCGTTCGCAAATTGCGTGACTTTTTCCTGGCTCATCGCAAAGGAACCACAGACGCCGCCGCCGTTGCGCCTTATCTGAGTCTGGCGCTGTCATTGCAGGAACCTCCGGCTTTCGCCATTGATGTTCCGCAAGATCGTTTGCCGGACGATGTCAAAGAAATTGTCGGCTTCGCTCCCATCGTCGAAGAGTTTTACCAGAAGACGAGCTTTTCCAGGTTGTTGCCCAAATACATCGAAGCAAGTTTGAAAGTCGCCGAAACGTATCCGCAAGCTGCCGGTCTGGTGCTGGGCAACGTGTTGACTTATTTGCACACGGAACCAGTGCTGGAATTGCCGCCGCTGGTCAACATTCGGCGAACCGTTACGGCAGTCAGGCCGGAGAAAAAAGACCAAAAGAAATCTGACAAGAAAGATTCGGGCAAGAAAGATTCCGGCAAAAAAGATGCACAAGCCGCCGACAAACCACAGCTACCGCAAATTGCAGAAGAGATGGATTCGCCAAATCGCATCCGTCGGTTCGTGATTATCCCAGACCTGCTCAATGCGTCGAACGCGGCGAACCTGCGCGTGGTGCGTGACACGTACTTTTTATTGTTGGGGCCAAGCAGCACGCCCAGCATCGAATCCATGCGGCGTGCGTTTTTGAATTTTGTGTTGGATCCGCTGGTCGAACGGCAAGTACGTGATCCGCACCGAGGGCGGTCAACTGCCCAAGCTCGCGATCCCGCGGCTGGTGCAGGCCTACCCGTTCGTCACGTCGGAAGCCAACGGTTGGGGGAGCGACGTGATCACGTCCGATAAGAACAACTTCGCCCCCCGCATCGGCTTTGCCTATCGCCCGTTCGGCGATACCAAGACCGTGATCCGTGGCGGTTATGGGATCTTCTACAACGTGATTCCGGTCTACATCGGAATCCGTCAGATTTCCCTCACCAACACTCCATTCCTGCTCTCGGAGAATTTCGAGAGTGGCGCCACCCAGCCCACGTTGACGCTCGCCAATCCGTTTCCGGGCGGAGGCGCAATCTCGGCCAATCCGAACATCACCGCCGTCAATCGCCGGGTCACCAACACGTACTCGCAGCAATGGAATTTCACCATCGAACGCGAGATCGCCGCTGAAACTGGCCTGCGCGTCTCCTACATCGGGAACAAGGGTACGAGTGTGCCGTGGTACACCTACGAGCGGAACCTTCCCCGCACTCAGGTCCCTGGTGCGATCCAGGGCAACCGGCCCAATCAACCTTGGGCTTCGATTTCGACACTCGATACCAACGGCAGCGCGACCACTCATCAGTTGCAGGTGGAGGTGACGAAGCGTTATCGGAACGGACTCCAGTTCCAGACCAACTATACCTGGAACAAGACGCTCGACAACGTGCCGATCGTCGGAACGCCGCAGAACCCCTACGCGGCCAACCTCGATCGCGGCAACGGCGATCAGATCCGCCGCCACGTTGCGTACACGGCGCTCGACTACGAGTTGCCGTTTGGCCCGGGCAAGAAGTTGGGCAACGTGAGCGGTGCGGCCGGCAAGGTGATCGGCGGCTGGCACGTCGCTTCGGTGCTTCAGTTCCGGGGCGGAACTCCGTTCTCGCTCGGTTTCAATCCCGGAATCGCCGGCTGGTACGCCACGCGTCCGAATCAGGTGTCGGGTGACCTCTACCCGGCCAACAAGAATATCGAGGGCTGGTTCAACGCGAGTGCTTTCGCGATTCCTCAGCAGTTCACGTTCGGCAATTCGGCCCGCAACATGCTGTGGGGCCCGGGACAGAGGATCGTCGATATCAGCTTCCTGAAGGACATTCCGTTCGGCGAGAGCCGGTTCTTCCAACTCCGCGCGGAGTTCTTCAATTTCCCGAACACACCGAGCTTCGGCAACCCGAGTGCCAACATTTCGACACCCGCGGCGGTAGGAAAGATTCGTGGCACCACGGTGGAAGCCCGCGTGGTTCAATTCGGCGCCAAGATCGTATTTTAGATCCGGACACGTTCGCTCCAAAGGCGAAGGGCCGCAGCCAAACGCTGCGGCCCTTCGTGTTGAACCGTTTTGGAAACGGCGTTGGAATTATCCCTGGTTGGCGGCGTTCGACATCGAAACGCTGATCTTCGAGAAGACCTTGCTGATGTTGGTGGCCACGCCCGGCATGATCGCGCCTGCGGCGACGGCGACGAAGCCCGCCATCAAAGCGTATTCAATGAGGTCCTGACCGCGGGTGTCCTTCCAGATCCGCAGCTTCCAAACCAAGTTCGTGATTTTCTTCATGACTCTCTTTTCTCCTCTCCCTTGAACAGGGATATAAAGTATCTGAGTCAAAGTTAGCATCCGGGCTCGTTTGGTGAAATCAGCAGAAGTACCCGATTGGAGGCCGTTTTTTCCTAGGGTCCGCCAGGGTTCCCCGTAGGCCTGTGATCACCAAGGTACTTCCCCCTAAGGTGGCACCTCTCTGTCACCCCTATTCGGCTATCACCGCAATGCACTCGATTTCGATCAGCAATCCGTCGATCAGACCTGCCTGAACGAGCGTCCCGGCGGGTGGATTATCGGCGTTCAGATACCGTGCCCGGATCAGGCGCAGTGGTCCCAAAAGACTCATATCGGTGATGAAGTAGTTGATCTTGACCACATCGTCGAAAGTCGCTCCGCCGAGCGCCAGGCAGCGCTTCATGTCTTCGAAAGTGTTGACACACTGGGTCTCGAAGTCCGCGGGCATCGACCCGTCCGGGTTGCCGCCGCCGCGTCCAGACACGAACACCATCTTTCCGGGCGGCGAGGTCACCACGTGCGTGTATCCGGGCGGCTTGACGCCGCCCACGTTCAGGAATTGCTTGGGCATCCGATCACCTTATCGCGAACGCCGCCCGATCGCCAAGCCCAAAACCACACCCAGCAGTGTAATCGCGCCGCCTCCCAGAATCGACAGCGGCCGGTAGATCATATCGACCGTGTGCCTGCCTCGCTCGACCACGATTCCTCGCAAGGCTCCGAAGACCTCAACTGGTTCGCCAGCAGCCTTGCCGTCGATCTTCAGCCGCCAGCCGGGAAACCAGGTGTCGGAGAGTACTACCATCCCGCGACACGCCATCTCGGCCTCGATCGTCACCCGATCGGTTCCGTGCCGGATGATCTTCACCCGGTCTTCTCCGCCGCACTGCTCGAGACTCGGTGCATCTCCGATCAGAGCCGCCCGCTTTCGAAAATCGAACCTGGAGTCCTGGATGAGCGCGTCCACCTGCGCCCATTCGCGAGTCCCCACCACCTCGTGGACCGTCCATGCATGCGGCATCGGCTTGCGTCCGCCGTATTCGGCCCGATACACGTTGATGCCGCTCGCTCCCTCGAACGACCGCGCTGTCCCCGACCAGTAGGGCTGCTTGCTCACAGCATGAGTCATCCCCATCAGTTCTTGGACCCTGGCGGTGTGAAGCCCCATGCGGGTCAGGCTCTTAGGGACGCCCGCGACATAGCCCTGCATCATCTCGATGGCGTGCCAATCTCCGAAATTCTCGGGAACGTCGCTGTCGTTCACGGCCACCCGGATGGGTCCATCCTGAGTACGTAGCCAGTCCGCGATGTCGCGATTCTTCAAGTACGCGCCGGCGAACTTCAACTGGTTGCCTTCGCGAACGTGAGGAAACCTGGCGGGCCCGAGTTGGGTCAGTTCGGTGAGCATCAGCCCGAATGCCGCCGCGACGAGCGCTCGCCGTGGAATCGCCCGACGCCGCACCATGGCGAACATCGTCGCCACGCCGCAGCAGGCGAGTGCCGCGAGCCAAAGCCGGTCCTGGCCCTCCATCCCGCCGATCCATTGGTATCCGAGCGCTCCGAGCATCACCGCCCCGAGCGTGCCCCAGGCCAAAGCGAATCGTCGCAGCCACACCGCTGACTCGGCTCGGAACAGCGTGTCGAAGCCATAACCGGCCAGGATCTCGAGTGCGAGATGGTACAGGTGCAAGGCTCGTACTGGCATTCGCGCTTTCGAGATCGAGGTCGAAAGCGAGTAGATCACTCCATGGAGTGGCGTGAACGCCCCCATCGCGTAGGCGAAGCTCAGTAGCGCGATAACCGCCAACAACCGGACCATCCGATCGGTCCAACGGGCCGTCAGCGCGAGCAGCGCGAGCGCGACCGCCATCACGCCAAGGAACGGCGAGGCGTCGGCATAGGTCGCATAATGGGGAACGAAAGTCTCGATCGCCGCGCGGGCCGGAAGCGAATAGATGGTGTGCGGGGTGTAGGGGACAGGCTCGTTCCAGGAAACCGGCCGATCGGTGCCCGCCCAGCGCTCGGAGAGCTTTCCGAACTCCACTGTCGGACAGACTTGAACCGCGCTCACCATCGCCCCGATCGTCAAGCTCAGCGCGGCGTATCGAATGAGCGAGCGGTCCCGCCAGCAATGCCAAGCCCACAGTGACGCCGCGAGGATCGACACCAGGATCGGGAGTTCGTGGTGTCCGCTGAGCCAGGCGAGCCCGAGATAGAGCCCACCGCGCGCGGCCGATGCGGCCCGGCTCTCGCCACGGGCTGCCCGCAGAAGATACAGGATGACGAGCGGAGTCGAGATGGCGCCGTTGAACACGTCCAGCCACGGCGCGGTGCCGAGGAATCCGCCGAAGGCGAACGCGCAGCCCGCGAAGATCGACGCGGCCGGGCCGAGCTTCAGGTCGCGCGCGAGCAGATAGCAGAACCACGCCGCGAGAAAGTGCAGGAACACCCAATAGAGATTGAGGCAGTCGAAACGCAGGTAGCCGTCCCGCGTCGGCAACAGGGCGAACAAGAGGTTCAGCGGGAAAAGCGGCCCCGGCTGTGTCTGCCCGATCAGCGGCTGTCCGAGCCAGATGTTCGGGTCCCAGAGCGGAAAGTGACGCTTCTGGATCTCGCGGACTTGGAATTGCAGCCGCGGCAGTTCGATCGAGACCATGTCGGGATGGTCGAACCAGATGTATTGGTCGGTGAGAGCGAGTTTCCAGTAGAAACCGATGCTCAGCAGCAGCAGCGCCGCTGGCCCCAAGAAGCGTTGCACGTCAAATGGTATCACGGGGATGCCCGCAAAAGAGTTCGCTCTGGAGTGAGATTTTCCCTGTCCGTTTCGCACTATCTATTCAGATGGCCCGGCGAGGACCGAAAGTGCTCGATGCCGCCGCGAAACTGGCGGCCGAGTTCGATTTCGAGGGACTACTGATGTTGATCGGCGTGGACCCTGGCGCGAAGATCATCAAGAAAGAGCCGCTCGATCGCGAGATCACGCTCCCGCAGATGCGCGCCGACCATGCGGTCAAGCTGACCCTGCGTGGCGACTCTGGCACCGTGGTCTACATCATCGAGTTCCTGGCCCGGTGGGCCTCCGATGCGCCGCGGCGAATGCGGATGTATGGCAGGGCCGCCGAGATGAAGCACTTGGCGCCGGTCCAGTGTCTTCTCGTGATTCTCTCGCGAAAGGGAGCGCCGCCGCGGATCCCGGCCGTCCATCGCTTCGGACCCGAGGACCGCCATCCGTTCGAGTTCGAAGTGTTCTGTCCGTGGAAGATTCCCGCCAGTGAAATTCTCGCACTGGGGCGGGAAGAGATGTATCCATTCGTCGCGGTGGCCGAGCATCGCGTCGAGCAGGTGATCGAAGCGAAGGAACGTCTGCGCAGGTCAGGCAATGAGGGCGCCATGAGGCGATTGGCGGCGTTCTGTACGGTATACTTCACTCAGGAGCAGATCCTCGAGGTATTCGGAGGTGAAGACGGTATGTTGGAAGAACTGATTCTCCGGGAACAGCGCTGGTACCAGAATGTCCTGAAGCGGGAGCGGATGGGCGCGCGAGCCGAAGCGCTCGAGCAGGGCATGGAGAGAGGATTGGTGAAGGGCGAGGAGAAAGGCCGCCGCGAAGCCAACATCGACGCACTCCGAGCTTTCCTATCCTCCAAGTATCCGGATCTAGCCGGACTTCCAGAGATCGACCGCCTCGACGCCGAGGCCGCGCGCGCCGCGTTGGTCGAGGCATTCAATGCCCCCGATGCAGCCGCCATCAAGAAGGCGATTCGCCGCCGCGCGCGCCGATAGTTACCGGTATTGCGCGCCGGGTTCGAGCGGATACAGCGGATGCCGCCGGTTCGCATAGGGCAGCAACGCCGGATTGTCGGCTGTCGCGCCTGGTGTGTCCACCAGCAGGATTTCCGCTGAGACGGGCTCGTACGCGGCTCGGGGCGCCACCACACCTTTGACGATCAACGCCCGCTTCCGCTCGAGATGCACGCCCACGCACAGCAGTTGCTCGAGCGAAAACGGCGCCATCCGGCGTGAAGTGAGCACCACGGTGTGGCCTTCCGGCGTCTCGACCACCGCTGTGATTCCTTGGTCGTTGATCCGCCAGCCCCCATGCCGGACCTTAGTCTCTTCGAAAACACCGTCGCCGATCACCTTGACCCGGCCGCGGATCGCGAGCGGTGGATCACCCACTGTCAACTCGACGTCCGCGCGCACGCCAGCCGCGACGCACTTCCGGACCGCTGCCTGGTCATGCAGCACAATGAGTCCGTCGCGCACGCCTTGCCGGATCATTTCCGCGAGCAGCACCGTGGAATTCGCAGCCGATCCGCCACCGACATTGTCGCCGATGTCCATCAAAGAAACCGGCACTTTCGCTGCTGCGCCTGCGTGACGGACACCCTCCTCGACAGTAACGATACCGCCGGTAAACTCCGCCCGCCGGGCCCACGCGCGTTCGGCCATCCACTTCGCCGCCCGCCGCGCCAGCTCGGGATCTCCGTCAGCGACAGCCACGAACGAGGCGCCCACCTCCTCGACGTCCGAGTGCAGAAATCCCATCGCGACGCTCGCGGTGACGACCCCTGGCCAGGCGCGGACTTCGCGCATATCGTCGTAGAGTAACTTCGCAGGCGGCGAAGCGGTGTGCTGCCGCGAGTTCCGCAGCACCATAGGCGGCATTTCGAGCGCTTGTACAGGCCGGATCTCGCCCCGGAGAATCCGTGCCATCACCTGCGCCGCTTCACGGCCGCGCTCCCGCTGGTCGAGATGCGGGTTCGTCTGATACCCAATGAGCGCCGTCGAGTGCCGCGCCATTTGTTGCGACAGGTTGGCGTGCAGGTCGAACGTCACGACCACCGGTAACTCGGGCCCAGTGACCTCGCGAACCCGGCGCAGAATTTCACCGTCCGCGTCGGGAAAAGCCTCCGAAACCGTCGCGCCGTGGAGCGCGAGCAGCAGCCCGTCGATCGGACCCGCCGCGCGTAACTCCGCGATCAAATCCCCGGCGATCCGTTCGAACGCCGCTGCTTCGATCGCTCCGCTCGGAACCGCATAGGTCGAGTACAGCGGAACCGCGGCCAGTCCCTCCGCGCCGGCTCCTTCGAGCATTCCACCCAACTCGTGGGCCGCGTCCTTCCATTGTTCCACCAGATCCGTGCCGCGAACCAGGCATGTTGAGGCGAACGCTTCGTAGCCCGTCGGGATCTTCAGGAACGTGTTCGACTCGTGCAGGAATCCTGCCACTCCCACTCGCTTCATGCTAGAAACTCCGTACTCCGAGATTCATCGGATCGTCCACCCGCATCGCCTCTTTCACCACGAAGGGCTCGGCGAACTTCACTCCGATCTTTTGCCCGTAGAACCGGGCCACGGTCTCGAGTCTCTCGCGAATCTCCTTGCGGGAAGGGAACAGGCCCGCGCCTTCCTCGTGTTCGCCGTATTGCGATTCGTAGGTCAACAGCGACTCCATTCTGCGTTCGAACTGCGCGCTGATGTCGACGATGAAACTCGGTTCCACGCTCGCATAGAGCGACGAATAGATCACCTTCGACGGGCGGTGCGGATCGGTATACGGATCGAGCTTCTTCAACCCAGCCAGGAACGCGGCCTCATAGCCGATCTCGCATGCGCGATAGTGATCGGGGTGGCGTGCCTCCCAATAGGGCAGAATCAGCAGCCGAGGCTTCAAACGCCTGATCTCGGTGGCGAGTGTCATCCGCGAAGCGAGTGTGTTCTCGAGCCGCGCGTCAGGCAAGTGGAGGTTGCCACGAAACTTGCACATGAGGACTTTCGCGGCTGCGTCCGCCTCCTGAATGCGGCCCTCGGGCGTTCCGCGCGTTCCTATGTCGCCTGCTGTCAGATCGATGATGCCGGTGCGATACCCCATCATGGCGAGCTTGAGCAGCGTGCCGCCGCATGTCTGCTCAACATCGTCGGGATGGGCCGCCACGGCCAGTGCGTCGACCGGTTGCACGTCGGGAAAGTCGGTGTATGGATTTCTCATGGGTTACCAGTAGTCCGGATAGCCCCGATGGGCTCGCGTGTCCTCAGAATCTTGATCAGCGCCATTCCGGCCAGGAAACCGCCGATGTGGGCAAACCACGCCACGCCGCCCTGGTTGGACTGCCGCCCCAGCTCATAGATGCCGCTATAGACCTGCAGCGCGAACCAATAGATCAGCAGCCACAGCGCGGGGATAACCACGCGAATCAGGAAGAGCAGGAAGATGATGGTTTTGATCTCGGCGCGCGGATACAGCAACAGATAAGCCCCCATGACTCCGGCAATGGCGCCACTCGCGCCCACGATGGGGATCGCCGAATTCGGGTTCACCGCGAGTTGCAGCAGCCCGGCCGCCACACCCGAGGCGAGGTAGAAGAGCAGATAGCGTCCCTTTCCGAGCCGGTCCTCGACATTGTCACCGTAAACCCAAAGGAACCACATGTTGCCCAGGATGTGGAGGAAGCCGCCATGCAGGAAGATGGAAGTGATCAGCGTGCTAGCACGGAAAGACTCCGCGATCATCGCGTACCGCCGGATGAAGACATCCAGCGAACTCGCATCGAGTATCGCCTCGAACAGGAACACGGCTACGTTTACCGCGATCAGTGCTACCGTCACCACGGGGAATGAGCGGCTCGGCTGATTGTCTCGAATCGGGAAGATCATTTGGCGCGAGCTGCGAAGTCGCGGTTGGCCCGGCGTTCGGCCCTCTTCATCAGCGCGGCCGCGTCCTCATGCCGGGAAATGCCGCCGCGCGCTCCGAGCGCGGTGCAGTTCAGAGCCGCCGCCGCGTTGGAGAAGTCGAGCGTTTCCTGCATCGAGTATCCCTTCACAACCGAGTAACAGAACGCGCCGTGGAAGACGTCGCCCGCGCCCGTCGTATCCACACAGTTGACGACATACGCTGGCGAGTAATGAAACTTGCCCTCGAACCTCGCCAGACAGCCATGAGCGCCCAGCGTCATTGCCGCCACGCGCATGCCGTACTCATCCTGGATGGTTTCGAGTGCCTTGAAGGGGTCGTTGACGTTCGTCCACCTGACCGGGAACTCCGAACTCGTCACCAGATAGTCGACAAACGGCAGCACGCGGTCGAAACCGTGGTAGACGGTATCGACATCCACGGTCACTGGAATCCCGTTCTTCCTCGCAATCTGGGCTGCCCGCTCGACCGCCTGTGTGTCGTGTCCGTCGATATGGAGCAGCTCGGCGGTGGCGATCATCTCGGGCTTGATCTCGGAAGGTTCTAGCCGTAGTCCCTCGTCGCGCCGCCAGAACACGGTCCGTTCGCCGGTCGACTGGTCGATGACGATGTAGGCCGACTGATTCGCTGTGTTGGCGCGAACCTGAACGTCGGAGATGTCGATGCCCGTTCCCTTCAGGCTTTCGAGTTGGACCTGTCCTCGCAGATCGTCCCCAACCGTTCCAATGTACTTGGTGCGAAGGCCGAGCACGGCGCAGCAAACCATGGCGCTGGCGACCTGTCCGCCTGGACTGAGGATCTCTTCCACGAATGGCTCTTTTCCGGCATATGCGGGAAAGCGGGGGACCAGCAACAAGGTGTCGGTGGCATTGAGTCCCACGCCCACGACATCGAACAATTTCATCGTCCCTTGATTGTAGCCGAGCTGGTCAAATGCGCCATGCGGAGTGCCGCTCGAGATCGCTGTCCGGTTCCCACGTGCCGCTCGGAGCCGGGTACAACCAGAATCAACATTCCGTGGCGGAGCTGCGTGGTGCGGAAGCAGGCCGAAGAAGTTGCGCATCCGCGTCTCGGGAAGCTGATCCGCCGTTGCAAGCGGAACATGCGCGAACGCCGCCGGCTGGCTCTTGCGCCGGTTAGGTCGCGCACCGCGTCGGGAACGAGTTCGGGGACATGGCGCAGGGGACCTCCCCGCCTCCGGCTTCGCGCGTAGCGGTAGCGACGGCCTTGGCCCTGGCTGCGGCAGTCCTGGCCGTCCCTTCGACCCGGCTAGTGCTTGGTTCCGGCGTTACTCGATCGCAGGACCTCGATCATGTGGCCCATTGCAACGACTTCCCGCTTCCGGCGACCGTCATGAGTCCCGGGTAATCCGCCGCGCCGGTCACCGTGCAGGCGGTGTGCGCAACCGGAGGGGAGATTCTGGATGTCATGATCGGTTGCAGAGCCAACACTGCGGCTGGCATGCCGAGCGTGGCGCGCGGCGGTGCCCGGTTCGGGCGCAACTGATCGAGCATTCCCAATTTCGAAGCTTGGCGCACGAACATGATCGCGGCGGGCCCACTGATGGCCGACTCCACCAGGATGACGACGAAGGCGCCGGATGCTCGCCAGTCGACCAGCAGGAACATTATGGCGACGATCACCACGGGCCGCGTCAAATCCGCGCCGAGCAGCAGTTGGGAGAGCCGAGCGCACGCAGCATCGCGTTCCAGATGTGGAAAGCCTGGCGAATGCTCGCCAGGATCAACACCTGGAACAAGGCGCGGCTGGCTGACAACGCCAAGCCCGGGGTGGCTGGGAACGTGACGGAGGTGCGCCTGAGTTGTCCACCAAGCGCCGCCCACATCGAAAGAATCGCCTTGCTGGACCATCGGAGCGAAGGCCGCGAGCGCGCCTTCCACCAAGACGACGCGTTCTGCATCGCCGCAACGGTGATCCGATGTGCCAGCAGTGCCCACACCCCATTGCCCGCCAGCGCAGCAGCGATACCCACCACCCCGCCGGTGACTTCCGACAGCACGTTCGCCCGCGCCGATTCGTAGAACCGAAGCACGGTGCCAGCAACGCCGGCGGCACCCGTGACGGCGCCTGCAGGCCGGGCACGATCGCCATCACCCGTGATCAGGGGAACCAGCGCTGGCAGCGAGACGAAGCCCGCGATGGTGCCGCTCGCGGCGATTGCTGCGGCAAAGCCAGACCTGCCGGCCGTGTGCTCCAGAACATGTCGCCGGAGTGCTCGCCTCCGATCGGAAAGTTGAACCACTCCGATCAGCCCGTATGCCTCGGGTTCGAGCAGGCGCGACAGGATCAGAACGCTGCTCGAGCTGGCGCCCGCCGCCGCGCACGCCTCTCAGATCGGGACATTCCCGGCGCGGACCCGCCATTCGGGTCGCCGGCCGTTCCGGGTAGCGCAACCGCCGCGATTTCGTTGTAGCCTGATACGGAAGGTCCATCTAACATCGAGGACCCACCCCAGGAGGTTACATGATGAAAAAGACAGTACTGGCGCTGGCATGCTTTTCGCTCGGCGCGTTTGCACAGGGCAACACGGAGCCGCAGGGCAAGTGCTTCCAGTTGCCGACAGCGGAGCAGTTGCGGACCTACATGCAGGCCGCGCCCGGAATGACGGATGGCGTGATCGGGGGAACGGTCGGAGGCCTCTTCAACGGAACGCGCATGTGGGCGGCGGTAGTGAATCGCGATGGCGAGGTTTGCGCCGTGATCACCTCGCGTACCGATCCCACGCAGGTTTGGCCGGGAAGCCAGGCGATCGCCAAGGCCAAGGCCTACACGGCGAACGCGTTCAGCATCGATGCACTGGCGCTATCCACCGCGCGCCTCTATACGTTCACGCAGCCGGGGCACTCGCTCGCCAGTCTCGGCCAGTCGAACCTGTTCAATCCCTCCGAACTTGCCACGACAACCGAGAACGACAAGAGCCGCGGCAAGCTCGCAGGCGGCACGATCTTCTTCGGCGGCGGCGTGGCGTTGTATCGTGGCGGGCGCGTAATCGGCGGACTCGGCATCAGTGGCGACACCGCTTGCGCCGATCACGAGATCGCCAAGCGTGTGCGGCACCTCGCGGACATGAATCCTCCGGGTGGCGCGGTGGTGGACGACATCACGTATACCCACATCGATGGAGCCACGGTGTTCGCGCATCCCAAGTGCATCAATACGTGGCGCAACGGCACACGAGTGGGCGAGGAAACTCCCGCCACCACGTACTGATCGTCACTTCTCTCGGGGCCGGACGCACTCCGGCCCTGCGCTACAATCGAGGGTCCAACCACAATGAAGCCAGTGCCTCCCGCCAAGCAGCAAGCACTCGTCGCGCGCCTTTCCAAGGCCTGCGGCGGAGCTTATTCTCCGAAAGAACGGCGCAAGTACTTCCTCACAGGACCGCAGTGGGCCGCCGCGTACGAAGGGCACGCGCTATTTCATGCGCCCACTCGAAAGCCGGTCGGATACGAGGACGTGATTCGCGAGTACGCCAAGATCGGAATCGGGCACTGGACCACGCACGACACCGATGTCATCCCGACCGATGCACTCGGCACGGCGCGTCAAGAAGAAATCGTCAGCGGCATCCGGAAGACGCTCAAGAAGCACGGTCTGGAATGCTCGATGGTGACGACGGAAACGTTTCACCACGCCGTGTTCGCGGCCTCACCCGCCGCCGAAGCGCCTGAGGTCCGCGAGTACGCCAAGTGGCGGCTGACCAATACGGTCCAGATCGGGCATGATCTGGGCGCGCGATTCGCCGTCTACTGGCCGGGTTCGCTGGGCTACCAGGTGCAAGGCGCGATCGAGGAGACGAACACGCTCCGCTGGTACGCCGATGGGTTGAACGCCGCCTGCGATGCCGATATCGCGATTGCCCGCGAACGCGGCCGCCAGACGATGAAGCATTGTCTCGAGGCGAAGCCCTTCGAGCCCGCGGCGCAAATCCTCCTGCCGTCGTCCGACGCGATGCTCGCTTTCATCTATTCGGGGTTGTTGAAGCATCCGGACATGGTGGGCTTGAATCCGGAATATCTGCATGAGCTGATGTGGGGCGCGGCGGTCCGCGCGGCGCTTGCGCGCGCCCTCCTGTGCGGCAAGCTCTTCCACTTCGATATCAACGACGGATATCCGCTCAAGCACGACGTGGATATCGGAGTCGGTCTGGTGAATCCGCTCGACTGGCTAAACGTGCTCGTGCTGTTGCGCACGCACGGCTACGAGGGTCCGTTCAATCTCGACTACAAGCCTCCGAGGACCACTTCGAACTGGGGCGTCTTCTCGGTCAGTTTCCCGACAGCGGTCGATCGCTTCATCACGCTGTGGGAGATGGCGGGTGAGGTTGCGGTCGATCCGGTCATCGCGCAGGCTTACGAAGCGTTGAAGGCGGGCGGCGGTGGAGATCCGCGCGACGCCAACTCCCTGGCGGAGGCCAACAAGGAATTGCTCACCTTGCACGAATTGATCGCGCACCGGCTGTTCCAGATCCTGGTGGGCGCGCACCGGGGCCGCGTGTTCGCGCTTTGATCCGATGGAACTCGGCAAGCCGCTGATCGTGCTTGGCGCCTTGATCATGGCCGTTGGGCTCGTGATCGCCTTCGGCGGCAAGATCGGACTCGGCCGGCTTCCGGGCGACATTCACATCAGCGGCGAGCGGGGATCGTTCTCTTTCCCCATCGTCACCTGTATCGTGCTGAGCGTGATTCTGTCGCTGGTGGGTTCGTTTTTCACGCGGCGGTAGCCGTTTGAATTTTTTTCGGGGTTTCGTGATCCTTTCGGCCGAGCTTTGACGCATTCATGGTCAGAGGCGCAAAACAGACACCGCCCCGATGTGATAGAACCCCTTGACCTGGAGCGAACCGCCTGCGGGAGGAGGACCCAACGGCGAATGGAATCCCTGAGTGCCCTAACCCGGGCCCCGGGGATTCGGCTTTCGGGCGTGGAGAAGGTCAATTGCGCTCATCGAATGCGCCCGGCGTGGTAGTCGAGCACCGACCGCTTGAGCATGTAATCGTACCGTGCCGCCGCATCGGTGAACTCCGCGGACATGCGGCTCAACTGGGCCTGATTCAGTTCCACGATCGCTGCCAGCCCGAGGTCGTAACGGGTTTGCGCCAGCTTCAGCGTGCGCGCCGCATGTTCGAGGAGGCGCGCCGTCACGGTGAGCCTTTGTTGCGCGGTCACCGCGTCGATCCACGCCGATCTCAGATCGCGCGCGATCCGAATCTCGAAGTCGCGCGCTTCCTGCTGGGCCGCCTCGGCGCGCAATTCCGCCTCACGCCTCCGCGAACCGAACAGATTGCCATTGAACAGCGGAATATTGAGATTCAGCCCGAACGAGCCGTAAGAGGGGTGCAGGCGCGAGTCGCGTGGGCCGAACTGACCGCCGAGCGCCGTCAGGCCCAGCGAGGGAAGCGCCTGCCTCCGTTCGCTGGCGGCGAAACGGCGCGCCGCCTCGGCTTGTAGCCGCAGCGATGCGAGTTCAGGCCGTGCCCGCATCGCCTCGGCGACCGCCGCGTCCAGCTCTCCCTCGAGTGGACCCGGCATGGCCTCTTCCTGCAACTGATAGGCGGTCTCCTGACTCGATCCCAGCGCCGCCGCCAGATGGACCATCGCCGACCGCTGTTCGTTCGAGGCGCGGTCCAGTGCGAGTTCGGCTTCAGCGGCCGAAAGTTCGGCGAACGATTGGTCGAGTGTCGATCGCAGGTTGCTCGCCACGAGCGCGCGAACCTGTTTGGCCACCGATCTGCGCGACTCGACGGTCTCTTCGGCGATCCGCACCTGTGCTCGCGCCAGTAGACCCCGGAAGAAAGCCTCCCGCACACGGAGAACGGTTTCGGCGCGCACGGCGTTGACAGTCTCCGCCTGTGCGGAGGCACGCGAGCGGGCCGCACCCGCCAGCGCGTTGACGCGTCCGAAGTCGAATAGGGTTTGCGTGATGTTCAAGCCCGCCGCGCTTCGTGAGAACAGGCTCGACGGATTCAACTGACCGGCTCCAAGCCGCGTGCCATGCTCGGCGATCGATCCGGTGAAGTTCGCCGAGACGAGCGGCATCAGTCCGGTCTTCAACTGCTTCTCCGTCTCGCGCGAAGCTTCCGCGTTGGCGCGCGCGGCGGCGATCCTCGGGTGGTTTCGGGCCGCGATGTCCTCGGCCTCCGCCAGGGTCAACTTCGCCGGACCCTGCGCGAACGCGCTCGCCGCCATGAGCAGTGCGAGCCGCTTCACTTCGCTCCTCGATAGGCGAGCTTGTACGCCGCGGGTACGATGAACACCGTTAGCACCAGGGACACGGCCATACCGCCGATGATCGCGCGCGCCAGCGGCGCATAGGCTTCGCTGCCGGTGCCAAGCTTGGCTGCCATCGGAATCAGGCCGATAATCGTCGCAAGCGACGTCATCAGGATCGGGCGCAGCCGCACGCGTCCCGCCATCGGAACCGCTTCGTCGAGTTCCATGCCGTCCTCCCGCAGACGCCGCATGAATTCGACCAGGAGAATACTGTTCGATACCACGATTCCCGACATCATCACTACGCCCATCAGCGACTGCACATTGATCGTGGTCCCGGTGACATACAGAAGCCCCAACACGCCGATCAAACCCATTGGAACAGCCAGCAGAATGATGAGAGGGTCGAGGAAGGAGCGGAACTGCGCCACGAGCACGAGATACAGCAGCGCGATCGCCAGAATCAGACCGAGCGCGAAACTGCGGAACGAGGCGCGCATGCCGTCGAGCGATCCGCGCAGATCCACACGGACGCCTTTCGGCAGCTCCATTCCCGCCACGACCTGCTCGATTGAGGTCCCCACGCGTCCGAGATCCTCCGTGTCGAGGTTCACGTACAAGTCCACGACCTTGCGAAGCCCGTAGTGCGCAACCTCGGTGGGCGCTTCCACGCGCGAGAGATTGGCCACCGCGTCGACACTGGTCACCGCGCCCTTGCCGCGTAACGGAATATCGCGTAGGTCGGCCAGCGACCGCACCGACTTCTCCGGATACTGCACGGTCAGGTAGTAGTCGTTGCCGGACTTGGGATCGGTCCAGAACGCGGGCGCGATCATCGAGTTCGAAGAAACCGAGGTGATCAGATTGCTCGCCACTTCGCGCTGCGAAAGTCCGAGCAGGCTCGCCCGGCGCCGGTCGACATCGATTCGCAGCGCCGGCAGATCGAGATCCTGCGGAATGTAGATGTCGCTTACGCCGGGAACCGCCTGAACTTTCGGCGCCAACGCGGTTGCGGCCTTGAAGATCGACTTCAGATCGGGTCCGCTGACTTGCACGTCGATCGGAGCGGGCATGCCGAAGTTCAGCACCGAGTCGACGAATCCACCGGACTGGAAGTAGACCGTCAATTCCGGCATCTCTTCGAGCAGGCGCTTGCGCATCCGTGCCATGAACTCGAGGCTCGGCGTGCGATGCGTCTCCTTTAGGCTCACCTGCACGAAGCCTGTGTGTGGACCCGCGTTCGACGTGTAGATCGCCGAGAAGTCGGGTACGACGCCCACGTTCGACACCATCATTTCGAACTCGTCATCGGGAACCACTTCACGCACGGTTCGCTCCACTTTCGCGATCTTACGCTCGGTGATTTCGAGGTTGGTTCCGAGCGGCGCCTTGATGTTCATCACGAACTGGCCGGGATCGGTGCGCGGGAAGAACGAGGTGCCGAGCCGCGGATAGAGAATCAGGCTGACGCCGAACAGCGCGAGCAGCGTCAATACGGTGAACGCCGGAAAGCGCATCAGCGGCTGCAGCATGACATCGTAGGCCGTCATTAGCTTCACGAAGCCGCGATTGAAGACGAAGAACCATTTCGGCATCCGCTCGGCCGGATGATGACGCGAATCGCCCGGATGGGCTTTCATGTACCGGGAACAAAACAGGGGCACGATCGTCATTGCGACGAAGTAGGACGCCAGCAGGGCCAGCACGACCGTGAGCGCCAGCGCGGTGAACAGGTCGCGGCTGACCCCATAGAGGAACACCACCGGGAAGAAGACGATCGCGGTCGTCAGCGTGGACGCGAGCACCGGAAGCGCCACTTCGTTCGCGCCGTCGTTTGCCGCCGCCTCGGGGCTCTTTCCCATGTCGAGGTGTCGGAAGATGTTCTCGAGCACGACGACGGAATCGTCGATGAGGCGAGAGAAGGCCAGCGCTAGTCCGCCGAGCGTCATCGAATTGAGGCTGGCGCCGGCGGCGGATAGGCAGATGAACGCCGCGAGCGCGGAGAGCGGTATCGAGAAGAACACCGCGAGTGTCGCGCGAAAGCTGCCCAGAAACACGAGGACCATCGCGGAGGTGAGCGCGAGTCCGATCGCGCCTTCGTGAAGCAACGTCTTGATCGCGTTCTTGATGAAGACGGACTGATCGAAGACCACCCGCGCGTCGAGATTCTCGGGCACGTCGAGCAGGTTCTTCACTTCGCGCTTCACGGCGTTGACGACCGAGATCGTATTGGTGTCACCGCCCTGCCGCAGGACCGGCTGGTAGACCGAGGGCTGCCCGTCCACGCGGACCACGTTGTACTGGATTTGCGCGGCGTCGCGGACCATCGCCACGTCGCCCACGGTGACCTGCCCCGTTCCCACGGTCTTGACCGGAAGTTGCGAAACGCCGTCGAGATCGGTGAACTGGGAATTGGTGAAGATCGGATAGTCCGCCGCGCCGATCCGGATGTTGCCCGAGGGCAGGATCACGTTCGCGTCGTTGATCGCGCGGACCACGTCCATTGCCGACATCGAATAGGCTTCCAGCCGCTGTGGATCGACGTACACCATGATCTGCCGGTAACGGCCGCCGAACGGCGGTGGAACCGCGGCGCCGGGCACCTTCGCCACTTGGGTGCGCACCCGATAGTGGCCCACGTCGCGTAGCGCGGCCTCCGTGAGCCCTTCTCCGCGCAGCGCGATCAGACAGACCGGAAGGCTCGACGCGTCGAACCGGAGCACGTAGGGCGGAAGCGTACCGGGCGGCATGCGGCGCATTTCGGCGAGCGCGAGGTTGCCTACGGTCGAGACCGAAGAGTCTGGATTCGTACCCGGCTGGAAGAAGATCTTGATGATGCCGGCGCCGGTCATCGAGCGCGATTCGATGTGCTCGATTCCCGGTGCGAGGGTGAAAAAGCGCTCCTGGCGCTCGGTGATGTTCTTCTCCACCTGCTCCGGCGGCATGCCCGGATACAGAGTCGCGGTGACGACAGCGGTGAGATCGAGCCGGGGGAACATGTCGACGGGCATGCGCACGAGCACCGTGCCGCCGATCAGGCAGATTGCCAGCGCGCAAACCACGATGAAGTAGGGATTCCGGATCGCGAACGACGGCATCAGTTCTCTCCGGCCGCGCGTGCCACGACCGTTTGTCCGGGCTTCAACAGGCTGCGGTTGGACACGATCACGCGGTCGGACGCCAACAATCCCGATAGCACTTCATAGCTGGATCCGGATTCGAACCCGGTGACGATCGGGCGCTCTTCGATCGAACTCGACTCGCTCACCACCCAGACGCTGCGATTTCCGCCCGAGTTGATGATGGTCGCCACGGGCACGGTCAAGCTCGGCTCGGGCTTGTCGAGCCTGATCGCGACATCGGCGTACATTCCGGGTGTGAGCGAGCCAGGATTGGCGACATCGATCTCGGCTTCCATCGTGCGCGACACAGGCGAAAGATCGCGGGCCAGACGGGAGATCGAGGCCGGAATCATCCGGTTGATCGACGGGACCTTGATCTCGACGCGAAGCCCCTCGCGCACGAGCGGTACCGCGGACTCGGGCACGGTCGCCACCAACCGCAGCCTCCGGATCTCCGCGAGCCGCACGACCGGCATTGCCTGCGTTTGTGAAGCCGTCCCGGCCTGGATCATGGCGCCGGGGTCGGCATAGCGCTTGGTGATCACGCCGGAAAACGGAGCGACGATTCGCGTGTAGGCGGCCATCGCCTTGGTGCGCCGTTCGGCTGCGCTCGCCACCGCGATCCGTTGATCTTCGACCGCTAGTGCCGCTTTCGTGGACGCCAGTTGTGCCTCGGCAGCGAACTTGCGCGCGGCAGCCTCATCGATTTCCTGTTGCGCGATGATCCCGGGTTCTGACTTCACCGCCCGGAGTAAGCGGTCATGGGAAACAGTGGCGAGCTTCAAGCTCGCTTCCGCGCGCTCGATCTCGGTGCGGGCGCGAGCCAGTTCCGCCAAGGTGCGATTCCGCTCGGCGGCCGCTTGGGCCAGGTCGGCTTCCATCTCAGGTATCTCGAGCGTCGCGATCGTCTGTCCTTCCTGCACCGCCGAGCCGGCATCGACCGAGATTGACTTCAGGTATCCGGCCACCTTGGCGTGCAGGTCCACCGTCTGGTAGGGCCGGAACTCGCCGCTGAAAGAGACCGCGCGTGACACGCTCTCGGACTTCGGATGGACGAAGGCGACGGTCGCGCGTTTCTCGGACTTGGCCGGAACGGGAGCCGATTCGGGTTCTACCCGTTTAGCGCTGACGGGACCCGAGCACCCGGAGGCTGCGATCAGGGACAGCGCGACAATGAGGATGGGGAAAGACGTTGGCATGGCTAAACCCGTCTGATGAAATTACTGTTACGATACCATTACAATATCGTTACAGTCCACCGAAAGGATTAGCCCTCAGCCTCGAACCTGGATTTCTCGCCCTTCGATCTCGGCTCCACCAAAACGGATCCGCAGCGGATATTTGCCTGCGGGCAGGGGCTCGGCGATGCGGGCGTTTACTTGCCGCCCACCGAATTCGTCGGGTTCGCTCACGTATTCGACGGCGAGCTTTTCACCACCCAGCCAGACCTGGACGTTGGCGCAGTCGGCATTTTCTCCGAGCCCACGCAGCCAGAAGCTCCCGTGTCCGCCCCGCGACTGGTCGATCGTGTTCGCTTCCCAAGTCACGCCGTCGGTGGAGCCGGTGAGATCGAGTTCGCTCGAGACCGCAGGCATGTTCACCGCGATACGCTTCTCGGCGCTGAACGCCGAGTTCGCTGTCCGCAGCCGCACCGGATGCCAGCCCGCGGAAAGTCCAGGAGGCAGCCGCGTGTTCGCGAGCCATCGCGAGCCCTCCTCACGCCGCAGGAACATGGCGGGTACGCCCCAGCCGGAGACCTCGGCCATCACGTCTTCGCGCTTCAGGTCCGCGACATCGGACTCGAACCACCAGGAGATGTACTCGTCCTTGGCGGTGTGAAAGTTAATCCCGTTGTTGCGCGTGTGTTTCACCGAGAGAAGTTTCGGCCCGGAGTTCGCATCGGCTGGAACCGGAAGCCAACGGCGATGGCAAACCACGGTGGCGAGTGTTCCAGCCGCGCGTACTACTTCCACGCGCGCGAAACCGGCGGCCCGCGCCATCGAGACGATGCAGGAGACGCTCGGCCCGTTCCAATTGTCGAGTAGTCCGCCGAGTTCGTCAGCCTCGTAAAATTCCATCCACGGGATACGCTCCGGATTTTCGGTCCAGGTGGGAGCATCGATCGCGAACGACTCGATCACGGCGGTCTCCCGCGTCAGCGCGCAGACGATTTCGAGGGCGAGCAGCGGGTGCTTCAAATGATAGAGCACTCCCAGGAACAGAACGAAGTCGAACTGGCCGAGACCGGCGTCGGGTAACTCGTAGACGTCGAGAATCCGGTAGTCGACGCGCGATCCGAGCCGTTTGTGGAGCTTGACGAAGTTGGCGATCTCGACGCAATCGACCGCGGTGACGTGCGCGCCGCGGCGTTCAGTTTCGAAACTGAACCAGCCGTCCCAGGCGCCGATGTCGAGAAGCGAGCGGCCGGTGAGGTCAGCTGGGAGTCCGAACCGGGCCAGCCGGGCCCGCTCTTCCTCGATCGGGATCACGCCGGGGATTACCGATCCGTCGGGCAGTTCGAAGCTGTGGTACCAGCCGCCCGCGGCCTCGAGCAGATGAAGGCGGCTCACTTCGAGCCGTTCGGAGCGGGCGGAATCAGCGGGCACTTTCTCCATCATAATGAAAGAGAGAGTGAACAAGCCAAGAATCGGGCTGTTTCCTGGCGATCCGTCAGGAATCGGACCGGAAATCACAGCTAAGCTGCTGGCCGAAGCGGAAGTGCATGAGGCCGCCGAGATCGGGATCATCGGGGGACCACAACCGAGTGTCGCGCCGGGCGTGTTGTCGGCCGACGCGGGCGCGCACTCGCTCGACGCGCTGCGGGATGCCGCGCGGCTGCTGCGATTGGGCGAGATCGACGCGTTCTGCTATGGGCCACTCAACAAGCAGGCGCTCAAACTCGCGGGCATGAAGCACGAAGACGAGATGCGCTTCCTGATCGCCGAGACCGGATACACTGGCCCGGCGGGCGAGATCAACATCGGGCCGGATTTCTGGACCTCGCGTGTCACCTCCCACGTTCCGATCTCCGAGGTGTCGAGGCTGCTTTCCGAAGAGGGCATCGTTGCAGCGGCAGAGTTGCTGAACAACGCCCTGGGGGGTAATGGAAACGGCAGGCCGCGAATCGCGATCGCGGCGCTGAATCCGCACGCAGGCGACGGCGGGAATTTCGGAACCGAGGAGATCTCGATCATCGCGCCGGCGATCGAACGGGCACGGGATCGTGGAATCGACGCGTCGGGTCCCCATCCGGCCGACACCGTATTCGTCGCTGCTCGCAACGGCCAGTTCGATGGAATCGTAACCATGTATCACGACCAGGGCCAGATCGCGATGAAGCTCATCGGTTTCGAGAGAGGTGTGACTCTCCACGGGGGCCTTCCGTGGCCAGTGACAACGCCCGCGCACGGGACCGCTTTCGACATCGCGGGCCGGGGAATGGCGTCGGTAACCGCCTTCCGGCAGGCTTTCCGGATCGGTGTCCGCATCGCCACTCGCGGAACCGTGAGTTTTTGAGCCGGCACCGCCGGTGCCGCATCAGAGTCTCGAGAGCCGAATACGATCATGAGTTCTAGAGTTCCGGTAAAAGGGTTCGACTTGGCCACGTTGTTGGACCAGAAGCGAACCGGCCAGGGGGCGAGCCTGGCCGTGCTCTCGCTGCTGTCGCCCGTGCTGGTGGTGTTTCTGAGGCACCCTGGATGCACCTTTTGCCGGGAGGCTCTCGGCGACATATCCGCGCAACGGTCTCGCATCGAGGCCGGCGGCACGCGGATCGTCCTGGTCCATCATGGAGACCGAGATGCCGCGGCCAAGTTGATCGGCCAACACGGTCTCGAGGGTTTGGATCTCATCTACGACGAGGACCTCTCGCTCTATCGTGCGTTCGGACTGCGCAAGGGGCGGCTGCGCCAGTTGGCGGGACCGAAAGTGATGGTTCGTGGTCTGCTGGCTGGCGTCATTCACGGCCATGGGGTCGGACCAATCGCCGGCGACCTTTCACAGATGCCGGGCGTATTCGTCATTCACCACTGCGCGGTGGTCCGATCGTTCCGGCACAAGTCCGCTGCGGACCGCCCGGACTACGCCGCACTTTCCTCGTTCAGAGAGACTGAACGCGACGCCCAAGGGGTGCAGTCCTGCGAAAACGAACTTCATTCATAGTGAAACCATAGGCTGGATTCCTCATCTTATCTCTTGATGATCGAGCTTGCGCACGACGAAGAGATGCTGGTGGCGAAAGCCCGCTCCGGCGATCCGGCGGCATTCGAGGAACTCATGCGGCGGAGCGCTTCGGCCTCGAAGCGCCTGGCGGTATCCATTCTCCGGAACACAGACGATGCCGAGGATGCGCTTCAGGAGGCGTTTTCGAAGGCGTGGGAGCACGTCTCCCGGTTCCAAGGCGATTCGAAGTTCTCGACATGGCTGACGCGGATCGTGGTCAACCAGTGCCTGATGCACTTGCGCCGGGTCAAGCGGAACCCATCGGTGCCGTTCGAGGAGCATCCGGCCGAGGATGATCGCACGTCGGTGCGGCTGCAAGACAACTCGCCTGGCCCAGAGGCCGGACTCGGGCGCGACGAGATGATCGCGGCAGTGCGGCGTGAGGTGGGGCGGCTTCCGAAGCTGCTTCGCGAGCCCCTCGAAATGCGCGATCTTCAAGAGCGTCCGATCGACGAGATCGCGGACCGGTTGTCGCTGACGGTTCCGGCGGTCAAATCGCGCTTGCTGCGTGCGCGGTCGGAATTGCGGCAACGTTTGAGCCGCTACATGACGGGAAATCCAGCGGCGTCGGTTCCGGTGTAAGAGTCCGCATCACGGGACACGGATCAGGTGATCGGTGAACGTCAGGTAGGGCGCTGGTGAGCTCTTGGGCATGTGGCACGCGGCGCAATCGCCGTCGCGGTGTGGTTTCGCGTGGCATGAGACGCATCGGTCCCGATAGAAGGTCGCGTTCGCGCGGACGGCGTCCTGGTGAGCTGGATGGCACATCGTGCAGCCGAGCCTGCCGGATTCGTAGCATCGGCTCTTGACGAGCCGCAGGGGCTGGAAGCGGATGTTCAGAGGGTCGTCCGCCGCGCCGGGTGGAGTCATGCGGTGGCACTCCGAGCAGAGTTCGACTTGCTCGCGGGCCGTCAGCCTGGCGGGATTACCCACCGCGGTTGACCGGTTTCGTGCATGGGCCGCCGCGCCCGGATGGCAGCGTTGGCATCGAACCCCGGGTTCAATGAGCTCGATCTTCTCATCGACGGTAGCGTGGCAGCCAAAACAGGCGCGGATGGTAGCGTGCGGCTGCTCGATTCCCACAGCCGCCTCGGCGCTGTGTGAGGGCCCGGGTTTGTGGCCGAGCGTGAGGTCGAATCGACCGGCTTTCTTGTAGTAGCTGATGCGGTGCTCGATCCAGCGGTTGCCGGCGCGGGCGACTGGCGTTTCGCCTTGGTCACCGGCGCCGAAGACCCATGCGATCTCGGCCCGCGCGGTTTCGCCCTCGCGTTCGGCGCTGACCGAAATCGACTTGCCAGCGTTCCGGTAGGAGAGCAGGAATCCGCCGCGAGCTTCTCCGATCGGCCGGTCCGGCAGCGCTCGAGCGAAGGCCGTCGAAGCGGCCACACGCAGCGCGTTGGCGTGGCGAGTCTGGGCGTGGCGGGCAGATTGGTCCGGGTGGCAGCCGGCACATTCCGATTGCGCAAAGACGGGTGCGGCAAGCGCGACGATCGCGAGGACGCCGGGAGGTCGAAGCACCTCGACAGAGTAGCGCGAATCATGCGATACGATCATAGGTATGACGGCGGCGAAGCCCCTGATCTACGAGGCGAGAGGCAATCCAGATGTGCGGGTGGCGGACCCGGAGCGCAAGAGACTGAGCCGATATGCGCACGGCGACCTACTGAGGATCGACGCTTTCGAACTCCCCGAGTTCGACCTCCGCATTACCCCCGAAAGACTGTTCGACTGATCCATGTGGCCTTCCCTCGTCCTGCTTCTCCTCGCTCCTCAGGACGACGCTCTTCGCCAAGCCGAGAGAATGATCCGGGAAGGGCAGTTTCGGCAGGCCCTCGCCGCGATCGGCGATCAGCCGGCGAGCGTGCAGCGGCACTTGATCGCCGCGCGCGCCCATGACGGATTGGGAGACGCGGCGCACGCGGTGGAACAGGCGGAGGCCGCCCTGGCGATCGATCCGAAGTCCGAAGCGGCGCATCTGCAACTCGGCCAGATTTTCCTTGGCCACAATACGCCGCAAGCGGCATTCGAGATCTTTTCCGAGGCGCTGGGGATTCACCCGGACCCCCTGTTGTTGCGGGTGGGGCGTGGCTTGGCCCTCCGCGAGTTGACCCGTTACGCGGAAGCCGAAGCCGACTTGAGAGCTTGCTACCAACGAAAGCCGGACTTTCCGCCCAGCTTCGACGGACTGGCGGGAGTCTATGTCACTACCAAACGCTTCGAGGATCTGTTGCGCCTCGCCCGCGACTACGGTGGGCGCGATCCGAGGCGTGACTATCGCGGTCCCTACTATGAAGCCGTCGCCCTCGACGGCTTGCAAGGTGACCGCGACCAGATCAAGCTGAAGCTCCTTGCAGCGAATGGCCGGAATGCGCGCTTCGCGGCATCCCGTGCCTTGTTGGGGAAGGTTCTGCTCCAGGGCGGGGAGGCCGTTCTAGCCATACCAGAACTCGAGGCCGCGCTGCGGCTCAGGCCCGACTACTCACCGGCGGCGCTGCACCTCGCGCAAGCCTACCAGAAGGCTGGCAGGGCCGGGGATGCCGCGAGGGCGTTTCAGAAGCTCCGTGAAATCAAGGAACGGGAACAAACTCCGAAACCGGTTCTCGAGTACCATCGCGGCAAACGGTGATACACTGACCCGAAACGGGGTCCGCGTCCTATCCAATTCGTCACCAGGGGTAAGCCATGAAGCAACTCTCGCGATTTGCGGCTGTGTCCGCCTTCGCCACTCTGCTCTGGAGTCAGGGCAACACAGGCTCGATTCTGGGCACCATCACCGATTCAACCGGAGCCGTCGTTCCGGCCGCGAAAGTGTCGATCACCAATACGCGCACGGGCGTCAAGACCGACACGACAACCGACAGCGTGGGCAACTACCTGTTCAACTTCCTGCAGCCGGGCGTCTACAAGGTAGAAACCGAAGTCTCGGGCTTCAAGAAGTTCTCGCGTGAGAACATCTCGCTCGAGATGAGCCGCCAGCTTCGCATCGACATCGCGCTCGAGACCGGACAGGTGACCGAAACGGTCAACATCGCAGCGCAGACGCCGCTGCTCGAGACCGAGACGGGCACACTTTCCGGCACGATCGAGAACAAGCAAGTCATCAGCCTCCCGACCATCGGCCGCAATCCCCAGGATTACCGCCTGCTCGTTCCCGGCGTGGTGTTGAACCGCGACGGCAACTCGGTGACGCAAGGCGGACTCGTGCGCAAGGATCCCTACTACATCGACGGCGCGCACTCGTCGAGCCACGTATGGTCCGGAAATCCAGTGAACCCGAATCCCGATGTGATCCAGGAGTTCAAGATCGTCACCAATTCATTTTCCGCCGAGTATGGCGAGACATCCGGATCGGTGATGCAGTCGACCACGAAATCCGGAACGAACGAAATCCACGGATCGGCGTTCAACTTCCTGCAGAACGACAAGCTGAACGCGGGCAACTACTACACGCACACGCGCCCGATCGTGCGCCGCAATCAGTATGGCGCAACGATGGGCGGCCCGATCGTCAAGAACAAGACGTTCTTCTTCGGCGACATTCAGGTGACCACGCAGCGCGGCACTTCGGCCTTCAACAATCTCACCGTGCCGACAGCGGCGTTCAAGGCCGGGAACTTTTCCTCGCTGACCAACACCGCGAACGCGCCGATTCCGATCTTCGATCCGGCGACCACCGCGGGTCCGAACAATCAGAGGCAGCCGTTCGCCGGCAACG
>CADECY010000077.1:0-18771 GCA_902825945.1 uncultured Acidobacteriota bacterium | reverse complement strand
CCGTCCACGACCGCTGGCTCGACGCGCTTGCCGTTCGCCGGCAACGTGATCCCGGCGGCGCGAATCAGCCGGGCGGCGCAGAACGTGCAGGCGCTGTACCCGCTGCCGCAGATCAATTCGAACTTCGCCAACTACACCAATTTCGGTTCGGTGAAGAACGACAACTACGAGTATGACGCCAAGGTGGATCACAACTTCACCGACAACGACAAGTTCTTCGCGCGCTACTCCGGGCGCAAGACCGATTCGACGCCCGCGAGCGCGTTTCCCGATCCGAACGCGGGCGGCCGCAATCCCGGACAACTCGGCTTCGGCGCCAACAAGAATCACAGCCGGCAAGCCGTCGTGAACTATGTAAAGATCATGGGTCCGAGGATCACCAACGATCTCCATCTCGGCTGGTTCCAGACCTTCCCGAAGCGGACGGTCGCCGGATACGGCAGCGTCTCCACGAACTCGCTCGGCATCCTCGGACTGCCGAATGGCGACGACAAGCTCGGCACGCCGGACTTCCAGTTCACCAATTACGCTCCGCTCGGTTCCTCGGGCGACACGCTGTTCTTCGAACTGCAGGACAGCAAGTCGATCGTGAACGTGACGTCGTGGGTGTTCGACCGGCACACGCTCAAGTTCGGCGGCGAGGCTCGCAAGATCCGCACCGACAATCTGCAACCGAATCCGGGCACGACGGTTTGGAACTTCCAGCCGATCTACACGAATCAGGTCGGCGTGGCGAATTCGGGGTGGGACTACGCGAGTTTCCTTCTCGGCATGCCGCGCACTTTCGGCTACCGGATCTTCCCGGGTTACTTCAAGTCGCGCTCGTCGGTCTACGCGCTCTTCGTGCAGGATGACTTCCGCGTCAATCGAAAACTGACGCTGAATCTCGGTCTCCGTTGGGATGCTCCGCTTTGGTACCAAGAGGCGCAGGATCGTTCGGGCGTGTTCGATCTCGACAAGGGCCAGTATCAGCAGTTCGGCCAGAACGGATTCCGTCGCACGCCGTGGAAAAACGACATCAACAACATCGGCCCGCGCTTCGGCTTCGCCTACAACCCGATGGCGAAGACGATCATTCGCGGCGGCTACGGACTGTTCTCGGTGGGAACGATGTCGAGTGGCGCGTTCGGATTCATGCTGTCGGATCCGATCTTCGCCGATGCCGACGCGGGACGTTACAACACGATCGATCAGATTACGCCGCGGACATCGCTGGACCGGATTCCCTATGAGCCCGTCGACAAGCTGGGCCGCAATGCCCTCAGCGTGCAGGTATTCCCGGAGAACAATCCGATGTCGCTGTTCAGCCAGTGGAACCTGAATGTCCAGCGCGAGGTAGGCGGCTTCCTCATCGAAACGGGATACGCGGGCAGCAAGGGTTCGCACCTCCAGTACGGAGCCTACAACCTGAACGCGATTCCGCCATCGCAGTCGCCGCAAGCGCAAGGCCGCCGCATCGCGCCGTTCATCCGCTATCCACAGTATCCGAACGGGGTGACGATGAACAGTTGGATCGGCTCGTCGAGCTATCACTCGCTGCAGGTCAAGTCCGAGCGGCGTTTCTCCGGCGGATTGAGCTATCTTGCTTCGCTCACGTTCTCCAAGCTCATCAATACTGGCGAGAACGGCTACCGCGATCCGCTCGGCAATCGCGATCTCGATCGTGGAATTTCACTCGACTCGTCGCCCTACCGCTTCACGGTGGCGCCCGTGTACGAACTGCCGTTCGGCAAGGGCCGCCATTGGAATCTGCGGAACCGCGGACTCGATTTGCTTATCGGTGGCTGGGAGGCCAGCGGAATCCTGACGCTGCAGGGCGGCTTCCCGTTGAACCCCGGCAACTCGATCGACACTTGCAATTGCGGATCGGCGGTGTATCCGAACGTGAGCGGCAATCCGAATCTTTCGAAGTCCGAGCGGACACTGAATCGCTGGTTCGACACAGCCGCGTTCTCCTCGCCGGCCCAATGGGCGATCGGCAACGCTGGACGCGGACTCGTCTGGGGTCCGGGATTCCGAAACGTCGACTTTACGCTGAGCAAGTTCTTCCAGCTCACCGAGCGCTTCCGGGCTCAGTTCCGCGCGGAAGCCTACAACCTCGGGAACACGCCCTACTTCGCGCAACCGAACGTGACGGCTGGTTCCGGAACGTTCGGCCGCATCACGGCTGTTTCGAACACGGCGCGCCAGATGCAGATGGCGCTGAAGCTGTACTTCTGATAGAGGCGGGACCCGCGCCGCACTCCGCGGGTCCCGAACTGGCCTGCTCATGCCGATGAACTTTCGATCTCCAGCAACGATTCCGCTGTTTCATCTGGGGAAGTATTCGTCTTCATCGCCGGGACAGTTGGGGACAAGTTCGCCTGTTTCAACTTCGCGGATAACTCGATGGTTTTCCCAAAAGTGAAAGCCGATCACACTCTCCATTACGAGTCCGGAACCGTCTCGCATTCGCTGGACCAGATCACCTTTCTCGTCGTGCTCCCCGCCATCAAGAGCGGGCGAATCTATTTGGCTATCGGAGCCGGCTTCCCCGCTGGACCCATGGCGGTCTCTGGTCCGAGCGCGAGCAAGGCGACCACCACGCTGTTCGACAAGGTCGAGTTTGACAGCACCGGAGCCGGTCCATTCAACTTCAACACGACCAGCGTCGACTTCTATGGGGTGTCGTTGACCATCACCGCGAAGTCCAGGGATTCCGGTCAATTGGTCACGTTCGGTTACACGGTTGCGCGTGGCGACATCAGGCCTATGTATTGTCGTTCGACGATGTCTACGGGCAGAACACTTCGATTTTCTACGGCCCGTCCGATCCAGTGACAATCACTCTCCATTCCCTGAAGTACGAGGGGAAACTATGGACGCATGACGGCGACGAAGACTCCGATCTCCGAGGCGGAGTACCTCGCCATGCACTTCGACACGGTGGCAGGCGGCCATCGAGTTGTCGACGTGGCGGTATTCCGACACCGGCTCCCCGCCGACCCGGTTCCGAAAAATGCCCTACGTGGCCATTGAAATCGTTTCTCCGGACGATGCGTTTTCGGAGCTCTGGGACAAGCTGACCGAGTGCGAGGTAATCGGAGTCCCGCACACTTGAGTAGCGAATCCCGGCCGGCGCTCGTCCGGCACCTTCCGCGGGGCAGCCTGATCGAAACCGAAGCCTTCGAACTTCCCGATTTCGAGCTCCGGATCACTCCCGCCCAAGTATTCGACTGAGCCGCATCAATTCGCGGGAGTGATCTCCGCTGGCTGCGCGGCGGCAAGCTGTCCGAAGTGTCCTTCGAGCAACCCGATCAGGCCCGCCGTCGTGGAGGAAAGCGCATCGAGCGGCACTCGCATGACACCGTTGGGAGCGAATTGCGCGCCCGGCGTCGATTGCACGAGTTCCATCAGCATCATGGGGTCGACCGGTGATTCCGGATGGAACTTCATCAGGATCGCCGCCCCCTTCTTCTCGACCGATTCGACACCGAGCCGTTCCGCGCCCGACTTCACCGCCGCGAAGCGCAGCAAGAGCTTTACCGGCTCGGGTGCAGGTCCGTAACGGTCTTCCAGTTCCTCGAGCACACGCTTGGCCGCGGCGGCGTCCGTGGTGTCGGCGATCTTCTTGTAGGCGCGCAAACGCTGATTCTCGTCGGCGATGTAGGCGGAAGGAATGCGCAGATCGAGGCCGAGGTTCATCGTGGTGCGGATCTCGGGCGCCACTTGTTCGCCGCGCAGTTCCTTTACGCTTTGCTCGAGCAGCGACATGTACATGTCGTAGCCGACCGAGTTGATATGGCCATGCTGTTCGCCGCCGAGAATGCTACCCGCGCCGCGCAGTTCCAGGTCGAGAGCGGCGATCTTGAATCCGGCGCCGAGGTCGGAGAACTCGCGCAGCGCGGCGAGGCGCTTGCGTGCGACCTCGGTCAGTTCGGCGTCTTCCGGCACTAGCAGGTACGCATAGGCGCGGCGGTTGGAGCGGCCCACGCGGCCGCGCAATTGATAAAGCTCGCTCAATCCATAGCGCTCGGCGTTCTCGATGACGATCGTGTTGGCGAGGGGGATGTCGATTCCGTTTTCGATGATCGTGGTGCAGACGAAGACGTCGAACTCGTGGCTCATGAAGCCGAGGATGACCTTCTCGAGCGCGGCTTCGTTCATCTGCCCGTGTCCGACGCCCACGCGCAAATCGGGAATGAGCGATTGCAGGAACGCGGCGCGTTCGAAGATCGATTCCACGCGATTGTGAAGGTAGTACACTTGGCCGCCGCGCGCCAGTTCCTGCTCGATCGCGTTTTTCACCATGTCGGGATTGAACTTGGCAACGACGGTGTGAATCGACAGCCGGTCCTTCGGTGGTGTTTCTATGATCGAGAGATCGCGCACACCGAGCATCGACATGTGCAGCGTGCGCGGAATCGGTGTGGCCGACATGACCAACACGTCCACGCTCTTGCGAAGCTGCTTCAGCCGCTCCTTGTGGCGGACGCCGAAACGCTGCTCTTCGTCGATGATCACCAAGCCGAGATCCTTGAATCGCACATCCTGCGAGAGCAGACGGTGCGTGCCGATCGCGATGTCGATCTTGCCATCGGCCAGATCCGTGGCGAGTGCCTCGATCTCCTTGGCGTCTCGAAAACGCGAGAACATTTCGACGCGCACCGGAAAGGCGGCGAACCGGCGCTTGAAGGTTTCATGGTGCTGGAGGCAGAGCACGGTGGTGGGTGTGAGGATGGCCACCTGTTTTCCGTCGCCGAGGGCCTTGAACGCGGCGCGCATCGCCACTTCGGTCTTGCCGAATCCCACGTCGCCGCACAACAGCCGGTCCATCGGATGCGGGCTTTCCATGTCCCGCTTGATGTCGGACGCCGCGCTCAACTGATCCAGAGTCGGCGTGTACTCGAAGGCATCTTCGAACTCGCGCTGCCAGTTGGAATCGGGCGAATACGAGAAACCCTCGGCGAGCTTACGTTCGGCGTAGAGACGCAGCAACTCGCCGGCCATGTCGCGCATCTTGGCCTTGACGCGCGACTTGGTCTTCGCCCACGTGGCGCCGCCGAGCTTGTCGAGGGCCGGTCCACTCTCGCCCGATCCGCGATACTTCTGGATCAGGTCGAGCCTCGCCATCGGCAGATAGAGCTTGGCGCCGCCCGAGTATTCGATCAGCATGAAGTCGCCCTTCTGATCTCCCTGCGCGATTTCGCGGACCCCGAGGAACTGCCCGATGCCGTGCGTGGCGTGGACCACGTGATCGCCGGGTTTCAGATCCCCGATGTCGGCGGCGAAAGCGCCCATTCGCGATGCGCGGACCGAGGGCTGCGAGACGGCATCAGGCCGGTCGAACAGGTCCTCCGACCCAATGAGCGCGATGGCGGAGTCCGGAAAGACGGTGCCTTTGCGAACGAGTCCGCGGGCGAGGATAATGCTGGCCGTGTCGCCGTGATAGGGGCGTTGCGTCAGGTATCCGGCGTTCGCTTCCGAAAGGTCGAGCCCCAGTTGGAACGGTACCGAGTATTCGCCGAGGATGTCGGCGAGGCGCTCGACTTCGCCCGTCGATGCCGCGAAAAAGACGACGCGGTTGCCCTGCTCGACCATCGTGCGCGCTTCGGCGACCGCGACGGACATGTTCCCGTGAAACGCGATCGACGGGCGGGACGAGATCCCAAGGCCCGAGGAGTCTAGGTCGAGCTCGCGTAGTCCCAGCCGCACCCCGAGGCGCTCCCGCTCCTCGAACTCGTCCCAGCGCAGGAAAATCTTCTCTGGTTCGATCTCCTCAACGCGGCCGTCGTCGAGGCGTTTCCACAAACGCTCCGCGGCGGACTTGGTTTGTTCCGGCTCATCGATCACCACCAGCGCCTTCGGCGATTGATCTAGCAGCGTCGCGGTGCGCGGGCGTTCGTTCGCGACGCGGAACTCCCAACCCGGAGCCACCGCTTCCTGTCCACGCGGGCGCGGAAACTCGACCAACGGAAGCAGGTTCACATCCGGAATCTTGAGCACGCTCCGCTGCGTTTCGACATCGAAGGTGCGCAGCGATTCGACGGTGTCACCGAAGAACTCGACGCGCACGGGACGTTCGGCTTCGGCGGGAAACACATCGAGGATGCCGCCGCGAATCGAATACTCGCCTACCATCTCCACCGGCTCGGGGCGCTCGTATCCGATCGAGTCCAGATGCGCGGCCACTTCCTCGATCGGGAGATCCTCGCCGCGCTTCAGTTGGATCGAGAGGTGGCGATAAAAGTCCGCTGGTTCGGTGCGGAGAAGCGCGGAGGCGATCGGGGCGACGGTGATCGAGGACTGGCCGCGGGCGAGCCGATAGAGTCCGTTGGCGCGCCGTTCGCTGATTTCCGAGTGCGGCGACATGTTCTGATGCGGCAGCACGTCGAGAGCCGGCAACAGCCCCGGCGGGCGAATGTCGCGGCGGGCGATCAGCAGGTCGAAGAATGTCGAGAGCAGAGAAGTGAGTTGCTCGGCTTGCTGGCTTCCGCCCGAGACCACGATGATGGGCCTGTCGATCACCTGCCACAGCAGCGTCAGGTAGAGTGCTTTCGCCGTGGTTGTGAGGCCCGAAAGGCGGAATTCTCCCTCCGTTGCCGGAGCCAACTGGCGGACGAGTTCGGCGAAGGCGTGTTGGCGCGCGAGCCCTTGCAGCAGATCGCGAAGCGCGGGGTGGATCACGGCTGGCGTTTCAGGATTTCCTGCTCGATGTTGGTGGACGAGTATCCGGGTTCGAGCGGGAGCGCGTGAACCGAGCCCCCGGCCGCTTCCACCTCTTCGCGGCCCGCGATGAAGTGCGACCAGTCAGCACCTTTCACGAGCACGTCGGGCAGCACGGCGGCGATCAGTTCGCGCGGCGTGTCTTCATCGAAATAGGTGACGGCGTCCACCGCCTCGAGCGCCGCGGCGAGAGCGCCGCGATCTTCCTGCGAGATCAGCGGCCGTGCCGGCCCCTTCAGCCGCCGCACCGAATCGTCGGAGTTGAGGGCCAGGACCAGAATGTCTCCCATCGACCGGGCCCGCTCGAGCAACCGCACGTGGCCGGGATGCAGGAGATCGTAGCAGCCGTTGGTGAAGACCACTTTGCGGCCTTCGCGCCTCCAGTCGGCGCGTTGCGCGCACAGCTCCGCGCGAGAGTAGATTCGCCCCATCTACACGATGGTAGCTATTTCAGGAATCCGCTGCGGACCACGTCCTTCGAACTGACCTCGTCATTCAGCGGATCGTCGATCGCGAGAATCGCGCGTTCGGACGGCGTCAGCGCCGCGATCGTTTCCGGACGCAGGAGCTTCTTCTGGTATTGCTGCTGCGGCTTGTCGGCGCGGCAGTAGAAGGCGTGCAGCGCGCGGCGCTCGCGACCGGTGCGGTTGGGTGTGCCGCCGTGCCACAGGTGTGCGTTCATCACGATTACGTCGCCCGCGCGGCCTGTGACGAGCACTTCGTCCGGGTGCGCGGACGAGAGATCGGCTATCACCTCCCCGGGCAGCTTTCCGCTGCGGTGCGTGCCGGGAATCGCACGCACGGCGCCGTTCTCGGCCGTGAAATCGTCGAGGAGCCAGATGGTGTTGCAAACCCAGTAGCCATCGGCGTCAGGAACGGCGCCCATGTCGGCGTGGAGCGGCTGGCCGCCACCGTCATGGGGATTCGCGGAACGGACGTTCATACTGCTCAACTTGAACCGGGGGCCGAGGACGTGCCCGATGTAGCCGAGGATCTCCGGGTGGGCAACGCAGGCGCGAAACGCTTCACCTTTGTCGGCGCAGTTGGCCAGGCGCCTCGAACCAGGTTCTTGCTTGAATTCGGAACCGGCGTTCTCGCCTTCGCTTTCGAAAAGCTCCGCGATTCTGCAACGGAGGCGTTCGACGAGGTCCGTTGGAATCAGCCCGTCGAGGGTGATGAAGCCGTCACGGTCGAGTGACTTCAAGTACTCCCGGTTCACGAGCGTATTGTAGCTCAGGACTTTCGGCGTGCGGCACCCAGCGATCGAGAACGGCAGCGAGAGTCTCCCGGCGGATCGGCTTGGATACGTAGTCGTCCATGCCCGATTCCAGGCACTTGATCCGGTCTTGAGCGAGCGCGTTCGCGGTGAGGGCAATGATGGGGATTCGCGTATTGGGATGCGAGGAGCGGATTCGGCGCGTCGCCTCGAAACCGTCCATTTCGGGCATGAAGCAGTCCATGAGGACGGCCTTGTATCGCTTTTGCTCGAACAGGTGGACCGCCTCGACGCCGTTCACCGCGATCTCGCAGGTGAATCCCAGCTTTTCGAGCATCTTCGCTGTGACCCGCTGGTTGACCGCGTTGTCGTCGGCCACCAGTACGATACCCCTGTCGTTCCTCCCTACCAACTGTGGAGGCTCGGCTAGGAGGGGAAGAGGCGTTTCGGCGTCCGGACTGACTTCGAGCGGGACGGTGAACCAGAACGTCGATCCCGAGCCCGGCTCGCTGGCGAGCAGGATCTCTCCACCCATCATGTCGACGAGGCGGCGGCAGATCGCCAGCCCGAGTCCAGTGCCGCCAAACTTCCGCGTGGTCGAAGTGTCCGCCTGCACGAACGGCTGGAAGAGTTGCCGCTGTTGTTCCGGTGTGATGCCGATGCCACTGTCCTTGACTGCGAACCGCAGGTTGACTTTGGAATCGCGCGAGCCCATGCTCAGGATACTGATATCGACCGCGCCACGCGCGGTGAACTTGACGGCGTTGCTGAGCAGGTTGAGCAGAATTTGCCGAATGCGCACGGGGTCGGTGCGCACGGCACGCGGAATGGCCGGGTCGATTTCGATGCGGATCGGCACGCCTTTTTCAGATGCTTTGTGCTCCACCAGCTTGACGCATTGGGAGACTAGGGCGCGCAGGTCGGTATCGACGTACTCGAGGTGGAGTTTGCCGGCCTCGATCTTGGAAAAGTCGAGGATGTCATCGATGATCGAAAGCAGCGCGTCGCCTGAGACGCGGATGCACTCGACGTGATCGGCTTGCTCGGGTGTCAACGGACTGTCGGCGAGGAGGCTGGCCATGCCGATCACACCGTTCATGGGAGTGCGGATCTCGTGGCTCATGTTCGCCAGGAACAGATTCTTTGCCTCCACGGCGCGTTCGGCTTCCGCCTTTGCCTGCTCGAGTTCGAGCACCATCCGCGAGAGCTCCGATGCCCAGACCGCGATTTGCCGCTCGGCCTCCATGCGGTCGGTCACGTCGCTGGTGACCGCCACCAGCCGGTCTGGGTTGCCCTCGGCGTCGTAGTAGACTTTTCCGTTACTGCTGAGCCAGCGCATCGAGCCGTCGGGCTGCGGCACACGAAACTCGGAGCGAAACCGGTCCGATTCGGAGAGGGTTGCCTCGACCGCGTCGAGCAGCGACTTGCGGTCATCGGCGTGCAAGGCCTCCATCCACTGGCGTGAATTCACTAGGATCGCACCTTGTGGCAACTGGAACATCTCGCGAAACTGCGCCGACGTTTTCAGCAGGTCCGTCTTGAGCTGCCATTCCCAGATCGCGATACCCGCCGCGCACTGCGCTGATTCGGCCTTCTCCGCTTCGACCGCCAGACGATCCCGATAGTCAGCGACGCTCTTGATTTCCGCCGCCAGCCTACGGCGGTACCGCACTGCCGCGCACGCCGCTACCACGAATGACCCAAGGAGAATTGCAATCAGCATTGAACCGTCGAGTTTCCCTATCGAGAAACTTATCGGCCGGGGACACTCAGGTCATAGAAAATAAAATGGTTCCAAGTGATCTTCAGAACAGATCATTCCCCGATCGGCATGCTCGACCGGAACGTGGCATCTCTCCGCGGGGGTGGCTCCTCTTTGCTCCACCCACCGCCTTTCGACGATGGGCTTCAGCGCTCGGAGGTCCACCTGCACTGCTGAGGAAAGACGAGACCAGCACCTCGCGGCGACCTTTCGCTCGCCCACAGCGGGTATACCCTTACAGGCACCCCCACGGCAGGGTCAACACTCCTGGTCTACCACTTCGATGCTACGCCAGCCATTGCCTGAGACCGTTGACGGCTCACTCCTGCCTCGGTCCGCTCGCGGACCGGGGCACTCGACGCAAACCACCCGTTTCCCTAGCTCTTGCCAGCGCACTCCACAGCGCCCCTGCCTCTCGCTCCCCATCCGGGACTGGCGTCCCGTCCGGATCAAAGCGCTCGGGTAGGATTGCCGCGGGAAGTCTACCGTTGCGAAACGCCCGATCTCCCATCGCTCCCCGCCTCCGGCCTACGTTCGAGTAAACACAGGCTTTCATCGGATCATCGTTCCAGGTCCGCTACCTATTCGCCCGGCTGGCTGTCCCTACAACCTCTTGGAACCATCCCTAGGATGCACCCGTTCGGGAAAATCGTCAATATCGAAAGCGGGCGCCAAGTGCTGTTTTCCGCAGCTTTTTGCCGTCGTGTTTTCAATCGATTGGGAAATGGTGGCTGTGACAATGCTGTGAATAAACCAGCGCCTGGAGGTTTTGTTTTATCCCTGGAAGCCCTAAGGTGTTACTCCTGGGTAAGCCGTAGAATCATACCGCTATCTGTGGCTACTAGTACTGGACCGCCCGGAACCTCCGCGAGCGAAACCGCGCCCGCGACGGCACGATAATCGACTCTGGTTTCCTGCCAGTGCATCTGATCCCGGCTCCGCACGATTCGGACTTTGCCAGCAGCCGCCAGCCGCCAGTCCCGTCCCGGTGGTTCGATGGCGGCGAGGTATGAAGTGCCGTCCGAGGCGATGATGGCGTCCTTCACCGCCCGGTCTGCCTCGCGGAACACGCGCGTCATTGCGTTTCCGCGCGGGTCCAGGCGATAGACTTCGGCAGGCCAGTCGAACGCGTCGCGAAACTCGACGACCGTAAGGCCGGTACCATCGAGCGCCAGCCGAACGCGAGTCACTTGGCCGAGGACCGACGCTGACGCTCCCTTCCATGTCTCTCCGCCGTCGATCGTCTGCAGTGTGAGCAGCAGCGACGGAAGCTGGCGCCGGCGTCCGGCGGAATCGGCGGGGCGGCGCGGTTCGTGCGCTCCCACGATCATTCCGAACTTGCCGGCGAAAGCGAGCCATTGGAAAAAGCTGCGCTCGGCGTCCGAAGTGATTTCGCCGAGGGAGGCGAGTTTGGTCCAGGATTTGCCGCTGTCGTGGGTCTCGAGAGCCTGTTTTGCGAGTCCGGCGGCGAAACCGCGGTTCTCGTCGAGAAAATGGGCGCGCAAGAGTCCCTCTTGGGCGGAGATTTTCTCCCAGCTCTTCGCGCAATCTTTCGATCGCCAGAGACCCGAGGCGGTAACCGCCCAGCCGAGTCCTCCGGCGAGGAGAAAGCCCGAGCGGGGGACCTCGGCCAGCGGAACGGTTTCCCATCTCGCGCCGCCGTCCACGCTGCGCACCGCGACGCCTCGTACGCCTCCGGACTTGACTTCGTGCATCGATCCGAACGCCACCGCGCAGTTTGTCGAGGAGGCCTTCACATCGGCGAATCGCAACGTGGAGTTGTCTTCGTCGTGGAAGTACACCGCTTTCCAGGACGCGCCGTCCGCCGGAGTGCGATCGAGCGAAGGGGCCTGCGCCGCGGCGCCGAAAGCGGCGAGCGAGAGCCAAACCGCCAGACGCATCTCAGGCGCGGCTGGCGAATGCGGGACGCAGGGCGAGTGCCGCGAAATCGGGCCTTTCCAGGCGTTCCTGATCGAGGCACGCGATCGCAACCAGCCCGCCGATCAATTCGCCCACCGTGTTGATCACTTCCATCTCCTCACCGGAATGGGCGTGGGCCTGACGATGCTGGACATTGATGACACCGACGACACGATTCCGGACAATCACCGGAGCGGACAAAAACGCCTCGAACGTGTCCTCCGGAAGATCGCGGAAGAACTTGAAGCGCGGGTCGTGAAAGGCCTCGCGCGAGATCGCCAGCAACCGCCGTTCCCGTGCCACCCAGCCGGTGAGGCCTTCGTCAAGCCGGAGCCGGACTTCGCCCACCGCGCCCGGATTCGGGCCATGCGCGGCGCACAGGATGAGTTCACCTTCCGACAGCAAGTACAGCAGACACGACTCGGCGTGAAGAAACTCGCCCGCGTGACGGACCGATTGACGAAGGGCGTCCGCCAGCGGCATCGTCTTGGCGAAGTAACGGCTAATCTGCTGCAACAGCCGGAGTTCCGAATCGGCCTTCTGGAGTTGCGCTTCGAGGTCTTTTGCCTTGGCCACCGGCTCCATTATCGCGCACTGGTGTATCGTGTACGCATGGTTCTCCGGTTCCTAGCACTTGCCGCCGCCGTTATGGTCCCTTTGGCGGCGCAGCAATATCGATGGGTCAAAGTGACCGCGAGCGCGCCGTTCGCGCCGCGTGACGGCGCGGGCGCGCTCAGTTTCGGCGGGAAGATGTTCCTGATCGGAGGCTGGAACCCGAAGGATAAGCTCCACTTCCCGCGTATCTGTTCGAACGATGTGTGGAGTTCGCAGGACGGAACGGCGTGGGGCCTCGTCCGCGACAACACGTTCCTCAACGACTCGTTTGACGCGGCGAAAGACTGGGAAGGGCGCCACACCGCCGGTTATGCCGTCTTCAAGGGAAAGATGTGGATCATCGGTGGTGACGCCAATCAGCATCACTACCAGAACGATAGTTGGAACTCGGCTGACGGCAAGAACTGGACGCGAGTCGCGATGGATCCGCCATGGGCCCCGCGGGTGCTTCACTACACCGTCGTGCACCGCAACCGCCTCTGGGTGATTGGCGGACAAACCATGCCTGGATTCGCCAAGGGCGCGCCGGAGAGATTTCACCGCGACATCTGGACCTCGGACGACGGCATCCGTTGGACCGAGGTCAAACCGCGCGAGCCGTACTGGCCGGCGCGCGGCATGATCGGCGGCGCGGCGGTCCATCAGGGGCGCATCTGGATTCTCGGGGGCGGGACCTATGACACCCCGGCCACGCCTTCGCGGAACTTCTTCAACGACGTTTGGAGTTCGGCCGACGGCGTGACCTGGAAGCGCCACACGGAGGCAGCGCCTTGGCACCCGCGGCAGTATCACGATGTCGCGGTCTGGGACGGCCGGCTGTGGGTCATGGAGGGCTATCACAAGGACGGAGGAAACCGGAAAGACGTCTGGCATTCGGCTGACGGCGTGACTTGGACGGAGGTTCCGGACACGCCGTGGAAGCCCCGCCACGCCGCGAGCGCATTCGTCCACGGCGGACACTTGTGGATGGTGGCGGGCAACAACATGGAGAGCGACGTCTGGAAGCTGGAGCGGGTGAAATGATCCGGAGATTGGCTTGGAACCTTGCGCTGGCCGCGATGTGCGCGCACGCCGCGTTGCGCGCGGGAACCGCGAAGGCGGACGTGACCGATCGCGCCGCGGGTCCGGTGAACGATCCGGCGATGGTGAAGGCGCTGGCGCTCGAGGACGGCGCGACGAAAGTGATGATCATCACCGTGGACGCGGTTTCGTTCGGCGAGATCGGCTATATCGACAATGGATATATCGCGCGAGTCCGCGCTGCGCTCGAGCACGACCTCGGAATTCAACCGAAGAATGTCCTGTTCAATGCCAGCCACTGCCATGCCGTGGTCCGCAAGGATGCCGATCAGTTGACGATCCAAGCGGCCAAGGAAGCGTGGAAGAATCTCGTGCTGGTGCGCGCCGGCGCGGGCCGCGGCCGCGAGGATCGCATCATGGAGAACCGGCGGATGTATCTGAAGAACGGCCGCCAAACTGATGTCCGCCGAGCTTACGCGATGCCGCGCGATGAAGATGTCGTCTCCACCGGTCCCGTGGATCCGGAGATCGGGCTGCTGCGGCTCGACCGGCTCGATGGGCGTCCGCTCGCGGTGCTCTACAACTTCGCTGCGCATCCGATCCAGGGCGTCCCCAGCGGCGGCAACTCCGCGGACTATCCTGGGTTCGCGTCGAAGGCGATCGAGGAGAACCTCGGCGAGGGGGCGATGGCGTTCTTCATTCAAGGATGCGCGGGGGACGTCAATCCTGCGAAATACAAGGATGTGCACGCGCCGCACGATGCCGAGCCGCTCGGGAACCTGCTCGGCTTGAGCGTACTGCGCGCCGCTCGCGCGATTCGCCCGCGCGATGGGGCGGAACTGCGATTTGTCAACGAGAGGCTGACTCTTCCGCGCGCGGCGGACCGCGAGAATCGCATGGCGAAGATGCGCGAAGAGCGCGACCGCCTGGTGAAGTCGCTCAATGGAACGAGCCTGAACTTCAAGACGTTCCTCGAACTCTATCTGAAGTACAAGCTCTCACCGGAGTCGCCGTCCCACTATGCTCATCGATACCTGCACGAGCGCGCCGTGGGCCGCGAGGATCTTCGCAAGCTCGATGAAGAGAATCGCGCGAACGTGGAGCGTTACCTGCGCCAAATCGAGGTGATGGAGGAAATCACGCGCCTGCAGACCAACCTCGCGCTGCTCGAGATGCACGAGAAGAAGGCGGCTGGCCGCAAGACGCTCGCGGTCGAAGTGGCCGGATTGCGGATCGGCGATTTCCGGCTGGTCACGTTTCCGGGGGAGTTGACGGTGGAGATTGGTCTGGGGTTGAAGAAGCGGGCGCCGGGTCCGTTCACCTTCGTTGCCGGTTACACCAACGGCTACATCTACTACACCGCCACGGTTCCGCAGCGGACCAACAGCGGGTACGCGCAGGAGGATTGCGACGCGATGGTGGCGCCGGAGTGGCAGGCGCTGTTCGAGGAGAAGGCGCTCGCGGTGCTCGGGCGACTGTAACGCTGCGCGCCGGTGCGGCCGGCTCATTCGGCTGTCTGCTTCAGCCTGTCGGTGAGCATCTGATCGAGGCCGCACAATTGAAGCTTGATCTCGACGACGATGCGCCGCGGTCCGGCTGGCGTGTTCCAGAGGATCAACAGATAGATCGGTCCGTCCATCCGCCCGTCAGGTCCCAGACGAGTGGATAGAGCGCACGAACGTCGCGTTTCCGAGAACTCGGCGAGCCAGGGAGACGTGACCTTGACTGTAGGCGCGAACATCCCGAACTCCGCAGAGGATGATCGGCTGTGGATAGTGAGCAGGACGGGCCGTGTGACCCGAGCGCAGTCAGCGAAGCGCCGAGATCAACGTATCGCCGATGAGGCAGCCAGATGGCCGCCCGCTCGGCAATCGATAGCGCGACGGTCCAGATTTCCGGCGTGACATTCGTCGCGCGCCGCTTGCGCCTTCGACATTGACGTAGAGTGGCCGGTGCTTCCCGGTAGAATTCAGATGATCCGCCGCGGCCATCAGCGCAGAGGTCTTTCCCGTTTGCCTCGGAGCGTGTCCGGCTGGACCGGAGCCGCAACGCAGAAGTCACGCACGGATTTCATTCATGATATCGGGCAGTTAGACAACACGCCGAGCTGCTGGTTGCCTGCCGCCCAATCGCTGGAGTAGCATGTTGAGCGATCAACGGTCCGGTTCAATGCACATTCGCGTCCTGCTCCTCCTTGCCTTCGCGGCTCTCGCCTCCCACGCCCAAGTGGTCTACGGATCGCTGACCGGCGAAGTGACCGACCCCGCGAGCGCTCCCGTCGCCGGAGCCTCCGTCACCGCGACCCACGAGGCAACTGGCGCCAGCCGCAAGACACAGTCAGGCGGAGATGGCACGTTCCTGCTGAGCGGGCTGATCCCAGGCGCCTACACCGTCACGGTCGAACTCGACGGATTCAGCAAGTTCAGAAAGACGGGAGTGATTCTCTCGCCGAACGAGACCATCGGCACCGGACCCCTACGGCTCGCCGTGGGAACGGTGTCGGAGAGTGTTACCGTGAGTGCGACGGGCGCGCAGGTGCAGACCGCGTCTGGCGAACGTTCAGGCATCATCACCTCATCGCAGATCGAGAATCTCAGTGTGATCAATCGCGATTTCGCCGCTCTGGTTTCGCTCATGCCGGGCGTGGTGACCGAGCCGGGGGCCGAGACGCAGGGCTTTGGCGGCACCTCGACCTACAATGTGCAAGGCACACGCAATACGGGCAACAACATCACGATCGACGGGATGCCGGCGGCCGACCTCGGTAGTCCAGCGGCGAGCACGGCCTATGTCTCGATGGATTCGATCGCGACGGTGAAGATCCTGGTCTCGAACTTCCAGGCTGAATTCGGACGCAAGCCCGGTGCCGGAATACAGGCCGTGACCAAGTCCGGCGGAACCAGGTTCCACGGCGGCGCCTACATCTACAAGCGCCACGAGCAGTTCAACGCGAATGACTTTTTCAACAACCGCGACCGTCTGCCGGTCCCGCGCTACCGCTACTCGACGCTCGGATTCAACATCGGCGGTCCCATTTACATTCCGGGCAAGTTCAACCGGGATCGCAAGAAGCTCTTCTTCTTCGCCTCCACCGAGTACATCCGGGAAGCGCGCCCGCAACCGATCCGCCAGCTCACCATGCCCACCGCGCTCGAGCGCGCAGGCAATTTCGCCGATTCGCGTGACCTCAACGGCGCGATCATCCCGGTGCGCGATCCGCTCAACGAGCGCCAACCTTTCCCCGGGAACATCGTGCCCCCGGACCGTATTCTGCCCACCACGCAGAAGTTCCTCGGTCTGCTGCCGGAACCGAACTTCCTCGACATCGCCATTTCGGCACGGAGATTCAATTATCAGGTCCAAGAATCGCTCGACATTCCGAAACATATGGAGACTGGGCGCATCGACTGGGTGCGGTCGGAGAAGAGCACGATTTACGGCCGCATCAACACGTGGTGGGAAGACGTGCGCGGATGGGCCGTTCCTGGCGGCAACGTGAACTGGGGCTGGCTGCCTTCGCGCTATCGAAACGCGTCGAAGACGGCGGTCATCTCGGCGACTCACATGTTCAGCCCCACCACGCTCGCCGAGTTCTCGGTGGGCGGAGCGCGGCATACCGAAACGGGCGGCGCGCTCGAGCCCGAACGCCTCGAAACGTTGAATCGCCTCAAGTCGGGCGCGCTGCTCCCGCAGTTCTTTCCGGCCAACAATCCGCTGAACCTCGTTCCGCAGGCAACGTTCGGTGGAGTCACCGGAGCGCCGTCGATCACGGTCGAAGGGCGTTTCCCGATGCGGGGCAGCGACGGCCTGCTCACCGCGAACGGCAACCTCACGCGGCACAACGGCGCGCACACGCTCAAGTTCGGCTACTGGGCCGAGCGCGCGCTCAATATCGAGAGCAACAACGGCAACTTCACGGGCACTTTCAGCTTCAATCGCAATACCAACAACCCGATTGATTCGAATCACCCCTACTCCAATGCGCTGCTCGGCATCTTCGATTCCTACACCGAGTCAACCTCGCGCCCCGCGGTTCGCGATGGATCGGCCGCGCTCGAATGGTTCGCGCAGGACAACTGGAAGGTTCGCCGGCGGTTGACGCTCGACTTGGGTGTTCGATTCGCGTGGGCGCAGCCGTACCACAACCTGCGCCGGCTCGAAGCCGGATTCCTGCCCTCGCGGTTTGACCGGTCGAAGCAGGCCCAACTCGTGCAGCCGTTCCGCCAAGGCAATGTCCGCGTTGCGCGCCATCCGGTGACGGGCCAAATCTATCCTCCGGAGGCGATCGGCGCGATCGCCCCCGAAACCGGCGATCCGTTCAATGGCACCGTGAACAACGCGGTCGAAAAGGACTATCCGGCGGGTCTGCGCCAAAGCGGAGGAATCAAGACCGCGCCCCGGTTCGGGTTCGCGTGGGACCCGTTCGGAAAGGGCCGCACCGCGGTCCGCGGCGGTTGGGGAATGTTCTTCGAACTGCGCGAGCGCGGCACGGGCGCGACCGCCACTTTCCGGAATCCGCCGCTTCGTCAGGATCCGATCATCTATCAGGGATCGGTGGCTACGTTCGGATCGCTGCCGCAACTCGTGTTTCCATCGGCGACCAGCGGCTTCGAGCCGGACCGCCCGATGTCGCGAGTGGCGAACTTCAGTCTCGGCGTGCAGCAGGATATCGGCTGGAACGTGATTGCCGATGTGTCTTATGTGGGCTCGCTCGGTGGAAAGCTGCTGCAAGTCAGAAACCTCAACTCGATCCCGTACGGAACTAACTTCCTCCCGTCCAGCCTCGATGCCACGAACGCCAATCGGCCTTTACCCGCCGCGTTCCTTCGCCCCTATCCGAATTACAACGATATCCGCTTCTACGACTACGGCGGAAGTTCGAATTACCATTCGCTGCAGGCGTCGGCGAACCGGCAGTTCACGCGGCGCATGCAGTTCGGCGCGGCATGGACATGGTCGAAAGCGATGGACTACACCGATACCGACACCGATCTGCTCGCCACGCAGGTGAATCCGCGCATCTGGAACTACGGCCGCGCGGGCTACGATCGCACCCATGTGGTGAAGCTCAACTGGGTCTGGGACGCGCCCCGCGGCTCGCGAATCGCGCCGAACCCGGTGACCCGCGCCGTGCTCGACGGCTGGCAAGTCTCCGGAATCGCGACCTTCCAGAGCGGACCTCCGCGTGGTATCACCGTATCCTTGACCAACGTCACCGACCTCTCTGGCTCACCCACCGAATCGACACGGCCCGTGCTGATCGCCAAGCCGGCAATTCCACGAGGAGAGCGGACCTTCAGCCGCCAGTTCAATACCGAGGCCTTCGGTCCACCCGTTGTGGGGACGCCCGGCAATGCCGCCAAGGATCTGATTCGCGGCCCAGGAATCAACAACTGGGACGTTTCGTTGTTCAAGAACTTCACCGTGCCCGAACTCAAGTGGCGCTTCCAGCTCCGCGGCGAATTCTACAACGCGATCAACCACCCGCAGTTCACCGGACTCGACACGGCCGCGCGATTCGACGCGCAAGTAC
>CADECY010000076.1 GCA_902825945.1 uncultured Acidobacteriota bacterium | reverse complement strand
TTGTTCTCTTGGCGCCGAAATCTACTCTCGAACTGACCGTGGGCGTCATCTCGGTGGGCGATACCCTCCGAGGTGTTTGAACCGTGCTCCTGCGATACACTTTGGAAAATGGATACAGCGCTCAGATACGAACCGAACCCCAAGCACAAGGCGCCTTGGCAACCGGGTCGCAAGGGGTCTCTGTGTCCGGCGTGGTCGCATAAAGAAGCGTGCCAGATGCTGAGGAACAGTGTGACGGACCCAAACGGAAGAAGGCGCTTCGCGACGTTGAACGGCTTAGCATTCGCTGGCCAAGAGCATTCGAAGCGCGTGTGGCACGGCTATCCGATCAGTTGGGAGGAGGTTCCGCAATCCATCCGAAACGCTTGGCTAGCGGAGGGTAAGGTCAGCAAGAGAGACTTTAGGAAGCACAGGACTGCCTATGAATCCGAATGAGCCATTTCGGATCGAGTTCCGGCTGGAGACAGATCCCGACGGTGGTAGTGCCACCGATCCGGACGAAGCTGCATCGTGGGGCTATTTTCGAATTGAATGCGGCGACCGCAACATTTGCTGGCATGCCGACGACAACCATTCGGCTGACCGTGTTCATTGGTACCTGCTAGGCTTGCTCGAGTGGCTGGTCGGGAACTGGGACGCTCTCCTCCACGAGGTGAGGCTTCCCAGGCCGAAAGCTGGACAAGGATGGGGAGAGCATCATTCCAACGAGCAGTTGCGATCCTCGGCGCGCGAGGTGTATTCCTCGATAAGCGTCTTCGACTTGCCGGACGCTGAGCAGGAAGAAGTCGAACACTGGTGGAGACGGCACGCGTTGCGAGCAGCGGCAAACGGCGGCATCTTCCCCGACCTGTTTATCAGGAGGTTGCGGGATTCGATCGAACTATCCTGGGGTAACGTTCGCCACGCGGGCATACCGAACAGCCTTCGATTCGTCGCTTCAGGCGGAAGGTCGTTCCACGCCGTTGGCGAGTTTGCGGAAGAACTGTACCGAGCTGTTGAAAGCGTTGCATCGGAATTGCAGGCCAAATCGCCGAACAGTGAGAGGATCGCAACCCTCGTGAGAGCGTGTCAGGCACTGAAGTCGCAAGCGCAAGATAATCGCCTATCTTTGCTCGCCGGCCTCAGATGCGGCCTCGAATCACTTCGCAGCGCCTTTAGGGACGCCACAGGAGAGATTCCTTCGTCCTGGTTTCATGCGGGCATGAACCCGCTCGTCATTGAGCGGGCGCCGGTTGCGGTTGCGCTGTTTGGATCGGTTTCTCCGAACATTGAGGAGCGCGATCTGCTTCAACTGCTGGGGATGCTCCGATCTATTGAGACAGTGGGACCCTCCAAGCCGTTGATCGACCATTTCCAACAGCCCGATGATGACATTGCTGGCCCCCCTTGGGAACAGGGGTACCGACTGGCGCTCTACGCCAGAGAGGAACTCGCGGTCACTGATCGCGATCGCGTCGAGATAGAAGAGGTTCTCGCGAAGCTCGGCATTAGGTGCACGAGCCTAACCTTGCACGACACCGAAGTGCGGGCAGTCGCATTGTGTGGACAAGACTTCAGCCCGACTATCGCCGTTAACGAAAACTGTGTCAATAACGCCAGCGAGCCTGGTCGGAGATTCACTTTGGCGCACGAGTTGTGTCACATACTATTCGATCGAGACCAAGGGGTTCCGCTTGCAGTCGCGAGTGGGCCTTGGGCCCCCGTGGACCTCGAAAAGCGTGCCAATGCATTTGCGGCGATGTTCCTAATGCCTGAAGGCCGCCTACGGCAATGGTTCAGGCGAAACGGAACAACCCGGTTTCCAGACGACAACGAGATTCAACAATTCACTTCAGATTTCGGTGTCGGGCAGGTTGCGGCCCTTAGGCACCTGGAGAACTTGGACTTGATCGATCAGTTCTGAACGGCTAACTTGTTCTCTTGGCGCCGAAATCTACTCTCGAACTGACCGTGGGCGTCATCTCGGTCGGCGACACCACCAGCCTCCGCCGCTGTTTGCAGCGTCTCGCGCCGCAGATCACGGTCGAAGTCGAGGCGATCGTCCCCGTCGATTCGACGATGGACTTGGCAGGACTCCGCACAGAGTTCCCGATGTTCGACTGGCGCGACCTCGGCGTCATTCCGACGGTCGCACCGGCGGGTACCGTGGCTGCCAAGCACGAGCTGTTCGACACCCGCGCGGCCGCGGCGTTGAACGCATCGCGTGGAAAAGTCGTAGCGCTGTTGCAGGACTGGGGCGCACCCGATCCCGATTGGGTCCGGCGAGTGATCGAAGCGCATCGCGCGATGCCGCATGCGGCGATCGGCGGCGCGGTGGAACATGAAGGTTCGGGGGCGTTGAACTGGGCCGTCTACTTCCTCGACTTCGGGCGGTTCCAACTCCCATTGACCGAAGGCGCGTCAGCGTACCTCACCGACGTGAACGTCGCCTACAAGCGCGCGGCACTCGAACCGCTGCGCGAACTGTGGCGGCACAAGTACAACGAAGTCACGATCAACTGGCGGCTGCGCGATCGTGGCGAGACGCTTTGGCAGCATCCGGCGATGGTGGTGCGTCAGGATCGTGGTCCGCTGCGGGTGGGCGAATTGATTGATGAACGGCTGAGTTGGGGGCGGCTGTTCGGAGGTGCGCGATCGCACTACGTGGGCTCGCGGCGCTGGATCTATGCATTGATCGCGCCGTTGATTCCGGTGGTGCTTGTTGGACGTGTGGCACGCAAGGTCTTCCGCGGCGGCCGCAACCGGATCGAGTTCCTGAAGGCCCAGCCGTACCTGTGGCTGCTGGCGATCGTGTGGACTGCCGGCGAATGGCTCGGTTACGTGACCGGGAAGCCTTCGCCTGTTGAAACGGCAGGGGAGCCGTGATGCGGATCGGAGTCGATGCCACTTGCTGGCACAACCTTCGCGGATATGGCCGCCACGCACGGAATCTGCTGGCCGCACTCGCTGATGAAGATCGCGACAACCAGTACACGCTAGTTTCCGACGCGCCGTTCGAACCGCCGCGCGGCATGGCGTTGCGAGTGGTGGAGAGTTCGCGCCTGGCGGCTGAAGCGGCATCGTCGGAAGGCCGCCGGTCGCTCAGCGACATGTGGAAGATGAGCCGGGCGTTGTCGGATCCGGCGTTCGACGTGGTGCTGTTCCCGAGCGTCTACAGCTATGTGCCCGTGTCGACTCGCGCACGGAAAGCGGTGTTCTTGCACGATGTGATCGCAGAGACCTTCCCGCATCTGACGCATCCACAGCTCGCCGGACGAATGTTCTGGCGCGCGAAGGTGGCGCTCGCATTGCGCCAGGCGGACCTCATCCTCACGGTCTCGGAGTACTCGCGGCGCGGCATCGCGGCGCACTTCGGGCTTCCGGAAGCATCGATCGCGGTCGCGGGTGAGGCGCCCGATCCGATCTTCCGCCGGCTCGACACCGCACCCGAAACCCCGGACCGCACCATCGTGTACGCCGGCGGCTTCGGGCCCCACAAGAATGTGGCGATGCTGGTGGACGTGTTCCTCGAGATCGCGGCTGAGCCCGAGTTCGCCGAGTGGCGCCTGATCCTGGTGGGGGAGCGGCGCGCCGAGGTGTTCCACAGCGAGGCGGGCGGGATCGAGCGGCGAACCTCCGGGGACGATCGGGTAAGCTGGACCGGATTCCTTCCCGATGAGGAACTCGTGGCGCTACTGAACCGCGCCTACGTGACTGTGTTGCCATCGCTGATGGAGGGCTTCGGGTTGCCGGCGGTGGAGGCGGCGGCGTGCGGATGTCCGTCGATCGTGACCACCGAAAGTCCCCTTCCGGAACTGCTCGGAACCGGATGCCTTGCGGTCGATCCGCGACGCCCGCAAGACATGGAGGAGGCGCTCCGCAGTGTGCTACGATCAGGTTTCCTTCGGAGTCAAATGGCGGCAGCGGTCCAGGCTGCGGCAATGGGGTTGTCGTGGAGGGCCGCCGCCCGTCAAACTCGAAAGGCCCTACAGAGTCTCGCGTCCCGATGAACCGGCCGTTCAGGTTCCTTCATATCACGACTTTCTACCCTCCGCTCAGCTTTGGCGGTGACGCAACTTACCTTCACAGGCTCTGTCACGTACTGGGAGACCTAGGACACCGCGTGGATGTCGTGCATTGCGCCGACTCGTTCCATATGTTTCACGAGGGACCGCCGCCGCTCGCCGCAAAGGAGCATCCCAACGTCACACGGCACGAGGTGCACAGCGGCTTGGGAACCTTTTCGCCGCTCGTGACGCACCAGACGGGCCGGGCTTTCTTCAAGTCGGGCACGATTCAGCGGCTGCTCGAACGCAACTCGTACGATGTGATTCACTATCACAACATCTCGCTCATCGGACCCGAGGCGATGAGATGGCAGCCGAAGGCCGGTCCGGCGGTGAAGCTCTACACGACCCACGAACACTGGCTGGTGTGCCCGATGAACGTGCTGTGGAAGTTCAATGAGCGGGCATGCGAAAAGCCCGAGTGCATCCGGTGCACCGTTCGGGGTGGGCGTCCGCCGCAGTTGTGGCGCCCGACGGGATACCTCGAGTCGTGCGCGGAGCATGTCGACCAGTTCGTTTCACCGAGCCGCTTCACCGCGCGCATGCATGCGGAACGGGGATTCCCGAAGCCCGTCGCGCATCTTCCCTACTTTCTTCCGCGCACCGACTCCGACTGGCGAAATCCGGAGCCGCGACCAGTCGAGGAGCCGTACTTCCTCTTCGTGGGACGGCTCGAGAAGATCAAGGGGCTCGACACGGTGATCGAACTTTGGAACCGGCGCCAGCTTCCGTGGAAGCTGCTGGTCGCGGGTGCGGGAGCGGCCGAGGCTGACCTTCGCGCGCAGGCGGCTGACAATGCGAATATCCGGTTCGTGGGGCTGAAATCGCAGCGGGAACTCGGCGCTCTGTACCATCACGCCATCGCGTCGATCATCCCGTCGGTGACCTACGAGACATTCGGGATGATCAACATCGAATCGTTCGCGCGCAAGACTCCGGTGATCGTGCGCGACCTGGGTGCGCTTCCGGAAGTGGTGAATGACAGCGGCGGTGGATTCATCTATCGCACCGATGAGGAACTGTTGAACGCGATGCAGTCATTGGCCGATTCCCCCGCATTGCGAGCCCGGCTCGGCGAATCCGGATATCAGGCGTTTCAGCGATATTGGACCCCCGAGGCGCATTTGCGGCTGTATTCGGATTTCATCGACGGCGCGGCCGAAAAGCGATTGGGACGCAGGCTCACACTCGAGTCCGCGAAGGCTGTCGAAACGTGCTGACTTACCTCATCACCGGTGGTGCGGGATTCATCGGATCGCACCTGACCGAGCGCCTGCTCCGGGACGGACATCGCGTGATCGTGATCGATGACCTGTCGAGCGGCGCCGAGAAGAATCTCGATGCGGCCCGGGCTAGTTCGAAGCTCGAGTTCATTCGCGCAGGGGTCGAGGACTGCGACGCGATGAACTATGGCGCACGCCAATCCGATACGATCTTCCATCTGGCGGCCACGGTGGGTGTGTTCAACATCATCCAAAGCCCCGTCGAAACGATCCTCAACAATGTCGACGGCACCAAAGCCGTGCTCGCGGCGGCTACTCCGCGCAAGGTGAAGACGATCGTCGCGTCCACGTCGGAAGTCTACGGGAAGAGCCTTTCGGCGCCGTTCCGCGAAGACGACGACCTGCTGCTCGGGCCCACCTCACGCTCGCGCTGGAGCTATGCGGCGAGCAAGGTGGTGGACGAATTTCTCGCGCTCGCCTGGCAGCATGAAAAGGGCGTGCCCACCGTGGTGACACGTTTCTTCAACACCATCGGTCCGAGGCAGGTGGGCCGCTACGGCATGGTGGTGCCGCGATTCCTGGCGCAGGCGCTCGCGGGCGAGGACCTGACGGTGTACGGATCGGGGCAGCAGTCGCGCTGTTTCACCTATGTGGACGATGTCGTCGAGTGGCTGGTGCGGCTGGCGAACGACGATCGTGCCTCGGGGCAGGTGTTCAATCTCGGCAATCCCTCCGAGATCTCGATCGAGGAGTTGGCGAAGCTCGTGATCGAGGTGTCCGGATCGCTTTCGAAGATCCGCCACGTTTCTTATCAGGAAGCCTATGAGCCGGGCTTCGAGGACATTGCGCGCCGCGTTCCCGACATCGGGAAAGTCACAGCGCTCACGGGTTATCAGCCTCGCGTGGCATTGCGAGAGGCGCTCGAGCGGACACGGGATTGGGTTGCGGAAACGATGACCGCAGGAGCCACGGCATGACGATCGTCGAGCGGATTCAGCGTCACGCCAAGCTCACCTTGTCGAGCTTCATCGTTCCGGAAACGCCGCCGTTCCTGATCCTGTTCATCAACTCGATCTGCAATCAGAAGTGCGAGCACTGCTTCTATTGGAAGAATCTCAACCGCCGCGATGACCTGACGTTCGAGGAGATGGTCAAGCTCTCCGAGTCGCTGGGACGGATCGAGAATCTCAATCTCTCCGGCGGTGAGCCTTTCCTGCGCGCCGAGTTCGGCGACATTTGCCGGCAGTTCATCCGCCACAACAAGGTCCGGCAGATTTACGTACCGACCAATGGCTACTTCACCGATCGCACGATTCCGCAACTCGAACGGGCGTTGCTGGAGCCCGGGCTCGAGTTGTTCGGCGTCGAGTTGTCGCTCGATGGCACGCAGCCGTTTCATGACCGGTTCCGCGGCTCGCCGGGATCGTTCGAGCGTTCGATGAAGACTTACGATGCGCTGGCGGAACTCCAGAAGCGCGACCCGCGCCTTCGCATTCACGCGATCTCGACAGCAACCTCGGTGAACATGGATGAGATCGAATCGCTGACGCGTTATCTCTACGAGCGTTGTCCGGCGATGGATCACCATAATCTCGCGATTCTGCGCGGAGACCGGAAGAATCCGAGCCTCGAGGGGCCCACACTCGAGCGCTATCGCAAGCTGTGGGATACGGTGCGCGAGATCTGGCGGCCGCGCGAAGTGGACCGGTTCGGATCCTCGGTCGAGCCGATGCTGCAGGCGGCGAAGATGCGAACGGCGGAAGCTCGCGCGCAAGTGGTTCCGTGCCGGGCGGGGGTTCTGACGGGAGTCGTCTATTCGAACGGCGATGTGAGCGTTTGCGAACAGCATCCGCCGATCGGCAACATCCGGCAGCAAAGCTTCGGCGAGATCTGGAAGTCGGAAAAGGCAAACCAACTGCGGCAGGCGATCGCGCGCAAGGAGTGCTGGTGCACGAACGAAATCTTCCTTTGGCCGAGTATCGTCTATCACCCCGTTGAGTTGGTGAAGGCACGGTTCGCGGGCGGAACCTGGGAGTCCTGATGGCTGCCACGGTTGCCGCGCCGAGGGCCGAATCCGCTGCGCCTCCTCGTCCTGAACGGCCTGGGTTGCTCCGCAATCTGAGTGTGTTGTCCGCCGCGGAAGTCGCCGTGAAGGCGGGGACCTTTCTCGCGTTTACCTGGATCGCGCGGACATTGGGTCCGGCGCGATACGGCGAGATCGAGTTCACGATGGCGCTGATGGCGATTCTGGCGCTTTTGGCCGATGGCGGCCTGAGTGGACTGGGCGCGCGCGAGACCGCTCGCGGCGAGGTGGCGCTCGCAGGCCGCATCGCGGCGACTCGCCTGATGCTGGCGTCGATCGTCTACGGTGGACTCACGATCTGGCTCCGCTATTCGGGTCTGCCGGATCAGTTGCGCGGGCTGGTCGGTATTTGGGGCGCGAGCTTGTGGATCCAGCCGTTCCTGCTGCCCTGGTTTTTCCAAGGGCTCGAGCGAATGGGCTGGTACGCCACGCTTTCGATCATCCGTCAGGCGCTGTTCATTGGCGTTCTGGTGGCCGGCGTGTGGACGGAGATTCCGGCGCGGTGGCTGGGTTTGGCCGACATCGTTGGAGTTCTGGCGGCGGCCGCGGTGGGCGTGACCGTTGCGCGCAAAATCCTGCGCGAGCGGATCTTCAGCCGGCTGCGAATCGACCTCGGCCTGCTCCGGGAAGCGGCGCCGATCGGGCTGGCCGAGTTGTGCTGGGCGCTGCAGTGGTATCTGGCGACGGTTCAATTGAGGCTGCTCGACCACCCAGGCGGGCGGGAATCGCTCGGCTACTATGGCGCGGCCCATCGCATCACGATGGCGTTGCACACCTTCGTGTGGCTCTACTTCGTCAACCTGCTGCCTTCGATCTCCCGGTCGGTAACCGAGCCGATTGCGCGGCTCGAATCGCTGCTCCACGGTTCACTGCGCCTGGCTTCGGCGGCATCCGTCCTGGTGGCGTTGGTGCTCACCGCGATCCCGGCGGAGTTGTTCGCGATGGCCTTCGGGGCGCGTTATGAAAGCGCGGGTCCCTACCTCGGTGCGCTGGTCTGGCTGGTTCCGATTTCGTTCCTGAGCGGTCACTATCGATACACGCTGATCGGGCGCGACCGGCAAGGCTGGCTGCTTGCCTGTGCCGCGTCAACCGCGGCTGTCGCAGCCAGCGTCTCGTGGGCATTGACGCCACGATTGGGCGCGGCGGGCGCGATCATCGCGCTCCTGATGGCCGGCGTATTCGATCTCTTTCTGACGCGGGCCGCGGTCAACCGGCTGATTCATCCATTCCGGTTGTTGCGAACGCTTGCGGCTCCCGCGGCGGGCGCTCTCGCGTTCGGCGGAGTCTACTGGCTGCTGCGCGGGCAGAATCCCTGGGCCGCCACGGCGGCGGCATCGTGCGCCTACGCGCTGGCCGCGGTTGTCGCGCGATGACCGGAATCCCGTCGCGGTTGTTCGTCACCTGTTGGCTGATCTACTCGATCCACTTCGCCACCAACACGGTTCGCGAAATCTATCTCGCGCTTTCGATCGGAGGTCATGCGACATTTCGCGTGGACAAGTATGCGGGACTGCATCCCGATCTTTTCGAAACGCCCGGGCGAGGCTGGCACATCAACAACAATCCGGGCGCGTCGATGCTCGCCGCGATTCCATGGGCTGTTGCCGCGCCGATCGCCGAACGCCTCGCGGACCGGGCGCGGGCCGCGCGTGAGAAGGCAAATGCACAGCCACCCGTCTACGATTCGCCGTGGCCGATGGCCCGCGAATTTCACCGGCAGTCCTGGCTTCGCGGACTCGATCTCGAGTTCGGCGTGGCTTCGATCGTTACGCAGATGGCATGCATGGCGCCGGTCTCCGCGCTGGGTGTGGTCGTGCTGCACGATCTGCTCCGGCGCCGATACCCGCCACGAACCGCACTTGCGCTCGCGCTGCTCTATGCTTTCGGAACGCCGGTCTTTTACCGCGCCGGATACTTGAACCAGAACATGCTCGCGGGCCATCTCGCGCTGTTCGGATTCTACGCGCTCGAGGCAGGGGTGACCAAGACTCGTGTTGCCATCGCGGGAATCGTCGCCGGGGCGTGTGTCCTCATGGACTACTCGGGCGTGATGATTCTCGCCGGTCTCGCGATTTGGGCGCTCATCCGCCGCGCTCCGCTTTCCTTTTTGAGGAACACCCGCACAACGGAACCGGTCGCCGCCAGAATCTCGGCGTGTTCCTCCACTGTTGGCGCCGCGGCTCCGCGGCCCTTTGCGCTCGCGCCCTGGTACGCGCTCGGAGCCGCGCTGCCATTGTCGTTGCTCGCTTTCTATCAGTACGCGAGCTTCGGACATCCCGTGTATCCGGCGCAGCACTGGATGCCGGCAACCGTCGCAGGCAACACGGTAGGCTATCACGGAGTTTCGCTGCCGGAGCCAGCACTACTCTGGGAGTCGCTCTTCGACCTTCGCTACGGGCTCTTCACCACCGCCCCGATCTTCGTCGCCGCCGTTTTCGCGCGCCGTTCGCGGGAATCGATTTTCGTGGCCGGGCTCTGTGTGGCATCCTGGTTGTTCTTCGCCTCGATCTACTACTCCCGCCTTCAGTTCAACACCGGTATCCGCTACATGGCCCTTCTATTTCCGTTTTTGTTTCTCGCAGTTGCCGATGTGTTGAACAAGCTGCCACGCCGCGTGGCGATCGCGACCGGTGCCGCCTCGGTCGCATATGCGTGGAGCATGGCGATGTATCGCGACATGGAGCGCGGATGGGGCGTGCTCGAACCGGTACTCAACGTGGTCCGGCATGGCCCGCAGTTGCCGGCGCTCATCGTCTTGCAGCGGACCGGGAACACATACGGCGAGTGGGTCCAGACGGTTCTCTCTCCGTGGCCCGTGTTCGCGACAGCGGCGATGATCCTTTGGCTGGTCTGGAGGCGCGCCGAAATCTGACGATGCGACTCTTCCAAGGAACACGCGCACAACGGACTCGCTTCGGCGCCCCGCCAGGGGCGTGTTCCTGGACATTTGGCACCGCGCCTTCGCGGCCTGTGCGCTTGCTGGCGGCCGCGATGCTTTTCTCCGCACTGACGCCCAGTGCCTGGCTCGAATCCGCCACCGGACATCTGCCGGGCGGGCTCGCGTGGGGTCCGCTGCTGTTCAAAGCGATGCTCGTGGTGAACGCGATTCTCCTCTGGAAGCTCCGGTTCGCGGCAGCGGGTCGGGCTGTGGAGCTCGAATCCTGGCGGCCCTCGCGGCGGGCCATGGCCATGCTCGGCGCACTGCTCATGGCGGCATTCGTGCTGCGCGTCTACAAACTGGAGACCTGCCTCTGGCTCGACGAGGTGTTCGCACTCGTGGAGTCGATCCGGCCGCCGGCACTCACGATCCTCACGAGTTTCCCGACGCAGAACAACCACATGCTCTACTCGGTACTCGCGCACGCTTGCTCGTCGGTGGCGGGCGAAAGCTTCGCGGCGATTCGCGTGCCCGCGGTGGTGTTCGGTGTGGCGTCGATCGTGCCGCTGTTTCTGCTTGCCCGTAAACTCGCTGGAGAAACGGAGGCGCTACTCGCCTGCGCGGTGATGGCGTTCTCCTATCATCACGTCTGGTTTTCGCAAAGCGCGCGCGGATACACCGGGTTGCTGCTCTTCGCTTTGCTCGCGACATGGCTCTGGCTCGAGGCGCGGGATCGCGGGGGGAACTGGTGGTTCGCCTACGCGGCGGCGTGCTTCCTCGGAATGTGGGTCCACATGACGATGGCGTTCGTGCTTGCCGGACATGGGCTCGCTTGGATCGCGTCTTTCCGCGAGACTCGCTGGGCTCCGGTTCCTGCTTGGATCGTAACGGTCACCGCAACCACGCAGGTGTACGCGCTCGCGCTTCCTGAATTCCTGCGGAGCGCGGCTGGCGAAGTGTCGCTGCCGTCGCAGTGGATTCGTCCAGCGTGGCTCGCGGGCGAGATCGTTCGAAGCCTCTCGGTGGCCTTCGCCGGAGTCGCGGTCGTCATGGCCGGAGGGATCATCGCCGCGGCGGGATTCACTTCGATCTGGAGGCACGATCGCGCCGCAGCGCTGCAACTGGCGTTGCCGGGTGTGATTTGCGCCGCCACGATGCTTGCGTTGGGACACAATCTGTGGCCGCGCTTCTTCTTCTTTTCGATGGGCTTCGGCCTGCTGGTGGCGATTCACGGAGCGTTCGCCGTGGCGCCATCGGCGAAAATTGGAACCGCGTTGGCGGGTCTGCTGATCCTCGCCTCGGTCTACACGCTGCCTCGCGTCTATTCGTTACCGAAGCAGGATTTCACGGGCGCGAGGGACTGGGTCGAGTCGCAGCGTTCGGGTGCCGAGCGGATCGCCGCCGTCGGGCTCGCAGCCAAAGTCTATCCATACTTCGCGCCCGCTTGGCCGGCACCTGCGACCGATGCCGAATTCGCGCAGCTCGCCGAACCGGAGTGGGTGGTGTACACGCTGCCTCCGCAGTTGCAGGCCTGGCACCCGGAAATCTGGCGCACCGTACAAGGGCGATATGAGCTTGCACGAACGTTCCCCGGAACGCTCGGCGCGGGCGAAGTGATCGTGTGCCGCGCACGAAAGCGGGGCGGATCATGAAGAACGGCGTGAGTGTCGTGCTCCCCGTGTTTAACGAGGAACTCGCGATCGGACCCGTGCTCGAGCAACTGCGCTCCGTGCTCGAACGCATGGACATGCCGTGGGAGATCGTCGTGGTCGACGATGGCAGCACTGACCGCTCGGCGCACCAAGCCCACGCGGCGGGCGCGCGGGTGATTCGCCATCCACGCAATCGCGGTTACGGCGCATCGCTCAAGTCCGGAATCGCGGCGGCGACCCACGACATAGTGACGATCTGCGACGCCGACGGAACCTATCCGGTCGATCGAATACCGGATCTCGTATCGCGGATGGATGTGGCCGAGATGGCGGTGGGCGCGCGTCTCGGCGCGAACGTCAACATCCCGCTGGCCCGGCGTCCGGCGAAGTGGTTCCTCAACCTCGTCGCCAACGTGCTCTCCGGCGCCAAGATCCCCGACATGAACAGCGGACTCCGCGCCTTCCGCCGCCAGGCGGCGCTCGAACACTTCGCGATCCTGCCTGAGCGTTTCAGTTGGACCACGACGATCACACTCGCGCTGCACTGCGAGGGCCGCCGCGTCGACTACGTTCCGATCGACTATTATCAGCGGACCGGCAAGTCGAAGATCGTGCCGTGGGACGCCGTCCGGTTCCTCGGAAAGATTCTGCGCACGGTGACGCTGTTTCATCCCATCCGCGTGGCCACGCCGCTGCTGGCGATCAGCACGCTCGGCGGATTCGGTGCGCTTCGATTCGGCGAATCGCTCGCGGGTATCGCTTCAGCGAGTGCCTGCATCGGCGGAATCGTGACTTTGCTCTGGGTCACCGCGCCCAAGTGGACCCGTCCCATCGCGGCCGGCTCGGCGCCCAGCAGCGTCGAGGATTGGAGGCCAGATCGGGATGCCCGCTGATTGGCCGGTTCGCGCCTATCTCCTCCTCGGCCTCGTCGTGCACAAGCTGGTATGGGAGGCTCTGAAGAAAGGGAAGCCACAAGGCTCTCCTAAACCGCTCGTCACCTGTCTCAAGGTGAGCTTCCTCGTCGCGATCGCGGTGCAGACCCTGTTGCCGCCGGTCCTTCCGATGGGCGCAAACCTGCTCTGGTCCGGACTCGCCATCTACACCGCCGGACTAGCCACCGCGATTTCGGCGCGGCTCACGCTCGGCGACAACTGGTCCGACATCGAACGGGGACTGATCCGCTCCGAACATCGGCTCGTCGAGTCTGGCGTCTATCGTTGGATTCGGCATCCGATCTACGCGGGCGATCTCGCGCTGATCCTCGGGCTCGAACTCGCGCTCGATTCGTGGGGCTGGCTGGTGATCGTACCGTTGACCATCGCGGTGGCGCGACAGGCGGCGGGAGAAGAAGCGAAGCTCGCGGCGGCCCTCGACGGTTATCGCGAGTACTGTTCACGGAGTTGGCGCTTCCTGCCGTTCGTCTATTGAGCGCGCCAGCCCGGCTTGCGGGTTACGATTCCAGGGAGTCTCCTGCTTGAACCTCCTGACCCTCACCGCCGTGCTCACGCTGGCGCTCCGATCGGTAGCTCATACGGGATCACTCCCACGGCATCCATTCACGATCCGCTGTTCGCCGAAGCCATCGTCATGGAGAACGGCGGCACGAAGGCCGCCATGGTGGCGTGCGGCCTCATCAGCTTGCGCAAGGAGATCGTGGCCGAAGCACGTCGCGGGATCGGGGCTTCGACGGGCCGGCGCGGAGATCAGGTGATTCTGAGCGCGACCCATTGCCATGCGGGTCCGCAGATGCATCCGCTGTTCCTCGCGCTCAGTCCGGAACCGGCGCGGCGTCTCGGCGAAGCTGTCACTCCGCAAACTATTTGGCGTAGAACATTGCACGATTGTTGGCGTATCCGAAGCCGGGTTGCGGTCCGTGCACAACCTGTCGCCATTGCTTCGGGCCTCGCAATAGCGTTTCGCAATGCCGAAACTGTTGCGAGCGCACCTCAGCCGTCCGGTTGCAGAATCAACCGTTTGCCGGTTTACCATGGTGCTTGCGACGCCAAGCCTGACCGACACGCCCTACCATCGCGTGCGAGCCTTGCTCCCGGCCAGCCCGATTGCACTGGGCCGCCGGCTGGTTCGAACTCGTATCCAAATTGGGACAATGGTGCTATGTCGGACAGAGTGCTTCGTTTGATCCCCAACGACCCGCAGTTTGAACCCCTGGAGCAGGCTGCTGCTGCCGCTGTTCGTTCGTTGGAGACGATGATGCCGGCCGCCGTGGAGTTCAGGATGTCAGGGTTCACCACGAAAAGGGTAGAGAGGCTCTCGAAGTGGCCATCGCTCCGGGGAACTCGTTGTGGCTCGTCCTGAAGCCTAAAATCTCTCGAGCCAGCGTTTTAGGCCTAGGGCCGCACCCGAAGACGAGTCGGGATAAGCGCCACAGTCCAGCACAGACTGGGACCATCGCCGGAGCTGTACCAGCCTTCACCTCGTGAACGCTCGGCTGCGTAAGGCAGAGCACGATGCGCGACAGGTGGCTGCAGAGATCTGACGGCACCCCGCCGAGCCGAGCTGGCCAATGACTCGCGCCTCGAAGCATGCATACCGCGGCACGGCCTTGTCGAATCTCGGAGGAGTTCGCCGCGCCGCGCTGCGGATCGACCAGAAGAGCACGGCGAAGTTCGGGGGCATGTGCCTGCTCGCGTGGCCGACGGTGGAAACGCGGAGTCCGGTTCGCGCAACTGATCAGCACAGGCTGGGACTACAGAGGGCGCGACTCGTGGAACGATGTCGACAACGGCGCAAGATCGATCGCCTGATCGTGGGCCTGAACGGCCCCGGTCTGCTCGAGAAACGCCGGCGCGCGTCTCCGGGTGAACGAGCATTCCGGTGTTGGCGAGTCCGGGCGCCAGTCACCCGTGCCGCGAGAACGTCTGGGGGCGCGACGTTGTTTGGAGATTGTCGAGTATGGCGCCGATCGCGGGCCTCAGCCTTTCAGCAAACTGAACTCTCAGGCGCTCCCACCGTCCCGGGTAGGGCAGGTGAATCGTCTGCCCCTTCCAACACGCCAGCGTGACAGCGCGGGCCACGTTCGGTTCGATGGAGCGCAGCAGCGTTGCAATCATCAGGGGGCCGAGAACGAGGATTTCCTTTGCGAGCAGTTCTTCCGATGCCGCGCAAGTGGCGCGGCGCTGGTGCCGGTCCAAGTGGTCCACCGGCTGGGGACAAAGGTCCACCAGATAGCAGCCGCTGGCCTGAAACACGTCGAGAAACGTCTCGTCCCGGATACCCGGATCGACGGACTTGAAGACCTCCAGCATGGCGCGATACAGGCCGGAGTTGCGGGCGTAGAAGAATCGTCCCGAAGCAGGTGGAGACTCCCCGATGAAGAGGAGCCGCACCTGTTCAGGCCTGTACTGGCGGCGAAGTTGCTCGTGAGTCAACGTTCGGCCTTCGATATCAGGTAGTGAGCAGGGTCCCATTCACGGCGAATGCGATGATTCGGGGCACAGGTCAGAGCAACTCGACTTCTTGATTTCGCTCGATCGTTCCGCCCTCTTCCACGGCGCAGTTCAAGGCCAGCTTCCCGCCGAAGCGCTTCGCAATATCCTTCAGCACGGAAGAATCCTGCTGAAGGGTGTCGGGATCATAGGTGGTCATCACGCACCGGCCGCGCAGGCTATCAATGTCGATGATGACACGCCCGATACGCAACTTGCGTCCGGGCCATCCGCGTTCGGCAAGACCTTCAACGCCGCCGATCACGATGTTCGGCCTGAGCCGGCGGCCATCGCGGCCGAACGCGGCGATCGCGCCGTCCGTCGCAACCAGCAAGGGCAGCACGTCAAAACGATCTTCGGTCACGTTGTGGATCAGAGCGGCGCGGGGACCGGCGATCGCGCGAACATCGGCCAAGACGCTCGCGCCGGTCCACTGACGGCCGTCGACTAGCGGCACTCCGTCAGATCCCGTGGTGCCCTTGTGCCCCAAAAGCCGCGGGTGTGAACGCGCGGTAACCACGTGCCCCGGCGGATTCACCACCAGCACAACCCGGTCGCCTTCGATTCCCAATGGCGAGAGGTTCGCTTGGGCGAGCGGCTCCCCCGCCATGGACTTTACCGGATACCGCCAAATTTCCTTTACGTACATCGGTTGCCTCGCTTTCTCAGGGTTCGTCAGCTATCTCAGGCGCCGCTCGGCTTCCGCGATCGGCGCATCGTTGATGCTCGCGATGCGGCGGCGCATCAGGCCGGCCTCATCGAACTCCCATAGTTCGTTGCCGTAGGAACGGAACCATTGGCCGCTATCGTCGTGCCATTCGTATTCGAAGGTCACCGCGATGCGGTTGTCACCGAAGGTCCACAACGTTTTCTTCAAGCGATAGTCGAGTTCCCTGGTCCACTTGCGTTTCAGGAACGCCTTGATCTCTTCCCGTCCCCGCAGGAACTCCGCGCGGTTGCGCCACTCGGAATCCGGCGAGTAGGCCAGCGACACGCGTTCCGGGTCGCGAGTGTTCCAGGCGTCCTCCGCCATTTGGACCTTTCTCGCGGCGCTCTCGGAGGTGAAGGGAGGCTTGATGGGTTGGGCTAATGTCATTGGGTGGATGCCTTTCGTTCCGCGCACACGATGCAGTGCGTCAAAGAGGGTGAATCAGTTTGGCCGTGGGCGATCTGCCGGATCAGCCATGCCGAATCGGAAAGAAACTCGGCGCTCCAGCCGGCGCGATCGCCATGGTAGAGCACGTCGTCCTCCCACAGAATTTGCCCGCATTCGATTTCGCCGGCGGCGAGAATCTCAAACAGACCGGAGGCCGCGATGTGATCGCGCCACCAGTCCGGCGAGTGATAGCCGCGATAGTCAGCGTTCCAGCCGCCGGTCTCGCGGAACAGGGCCGGTATGCCGTCGAGCTCGTGCCGGAAGCAACCCTGCGCGAAGCAAAGCCGGCCGCCCGGCCTGAGCAATGAAGCCAGATAGCGGAGCATCGCCCGGGTTGTACCGAAACAATGAAATGCCTGCTGGCAGAAGATCGCGTCGAAACTCCCGAACTCAGCCGGAAGACCGCGGCCGATGTCTCCCTGAAGACTGATGACGCGTGAGCCGGCCCCGGCCGCCATTGCCCTCGCGTTCCGCTCCTCCGCCGGGATCCAGAGATCGACCGAGACCACTTGCACGCCGTAACGGGTTGCCAGGAAGACGGAGGACTGCCCTCGACCGCATCCGAGATCCAGAATTCTGTCGCCACGTTTGGGAGAAAGCCGGTCCGCGATCAGTTGAGCGAGGAATGGCCCGCCGGGGGCCATCCATTCGTCGTCTCCGTGGATCTCGCCGTCCGGCTTCCCGTGCGATTCGAGGCCGTGCTCCGGAGTCAGGCGGCGGAAGTCCCTTTGGACCTCCGCCGCTGTCACCTGCTTCCGCGACTCCCTGTTCATGCCGGCCTCAGACCGTCACATTGCGGGCTTCGCCCGGACGAAGGAGCACGAGAGAGCCGGCCACCCCAGCCTTTTCGAACTCGCGCACGATCGACCAGCTACCTTGTGTAAAGTGCCGCCAGCCCTCGAAGTGCGCCGGGTAGACGCTCTTCATGCCGAGCGTCTTCGCCACACGCGCGCCTTCGGCTGAACTCATGGTCAAGTAGTTCTCGCCCACGGCCGGCACGTTGGCCGCGCCCAGATGAAGGATCCCGGCGGCAACATGGAATCGCTTGCCGATTTCGAGGATCTCGTCGATCCAAACCGTGTCGCCGGAGACATAGAACGCACCGTCCGTCTGTCCTTGCCATTCGAGCATGAATCCGGTGACTTCACCCACGGCCTCTCGCAGCGCCGGGTTGCTGGTGTGGACCGCGGGCGTCGCCGTGACCTTCAGTCTTTCTCCCGAGGCGCTGGTCAGTTCCGTCGATTGCCAGGTCGCCAGTCCCTGAACGTTCTTCCCAGGAAGCCCCATGGCCGCACTGGCGGGTGTGGTGATGGTGGTGCCGGCCTTGGCCAGGAGCCGGCGCCCTTCGTTGTCCAGGTTGTCGAGATGCTGCGCGTGGCTCAGCAGCACGGCGTCGACCGGGCCGATCTTGTCCACGGGGATCGGCGGCGCCATGGTCTTGGTCAAGAGATGGCCCGGGCCTTCGCTGCGCTCGGTGCCTTGCGGGTCGAAACCGGGATCGGTCACGATGCGGAATGATCCGATTTCGATCAGGTACGTCGGTCCGCCGAGGTAGGTCAGGCGCAGCGGCATCGAGAGGTTCGTGGGTTTCGCCGCCATCGAATCGAGTGCGGCGAGTTCGTCCAGGATCTGTGTGGGCATCTTTCAAATCTCCTTGTATCCGGTCTTGGTGCTTACTGATGGGCCAGCGCGGGCAGGCTCACATCCACGCGCGGAAAGTCGACGCTGGTGCGCGCCACGTGGTTGAAGTAGTTGGTGAAGATGTTCACCGCGACATTGGCTACGATTTCCGCAATGTCGCCGTCGGTATAGCCCGCCGCTTTTACCCCGGCGAGATCCTGATCGGAAACCATGCCGCGCTGCACCACCAGCGCCTGCACGAAATGCAGTCCGGCGTCACGCTTGGCGTCATCGGAGTGCGCGCCCCGGCTGGCGGCGATCTCTTCCGGTTTCAGTCCAACCATCTTGCCGATGGCGGAGTGGGCCGCCAGGCAATACTCGCATGAGTTGGCCTGCGCCACCGCCAGCGCGATCTGTTCCCGGAACTTGGCGTCGAGTTTGCCGGTGCCGAGCGCGGCGCTGAAGTTCAGGTACGCTTCGAGAGCGGCCGGTCCGCTGGCGAGCGTCTTCATCAAATTGGGAGTCATGCCGAGCTTGGCTTGAACTCCGTCGAGGAGTTGTTTGGCCTTGCCCGTGGCTTCGGCCGGATTCACTGCGTTGAGTCTTTGCATCCTGGAGTCTCTCTTTCGTCTCGCATGCTTCGCGATGCTTCCTAGATTGCACGAGAGGAGCCAAGGTTGGAAGGCTCACAAGTGATTGAAACTAATCATGATGAGGCGTCGCCATCGATCTTGAAAAATCGTGAATCACGAAATCTCATGACTGAAATCACGAAGATTCGCGATATCATGAGGTCCATGGACCTGGAGCCGCTACCCGCCGTCATTCTCGCCATCGCCGAGCAGCGGTCGCTGCCAGCCGTCTTGAAGACCATCATCGATGCCGTGGCGCGGCAGCCCGGGGTCGCGCTTGCGCGGCTCTGGTTGCGTGAGGCGGATGATACCTGTCCGGTCTGTAGTTCCGGCGAGCCCAACGCGGAACCAGCCCTCCATCTCCGCGCCAGTGCTGGCGCTTCCGCCAACGATGGTGCCGACTGGAGCCGCATTCATGGCACGTTTCATCGCATACCGCTCGCCAAGAGCAACCTCAAGATCGCCCACATTGCCACTACCGGGGAATCGATTCGCATTCCGGCTCTTGCGGACGATCACCAATGGGTTCGCCATCCGGCTTGGGTCAAGGCGGAAGGCCTTGTGAGTTTCACCGGTCATGCCTTGGTGTTTCGGGGCGAACCGCTTGGCGTTCTCGCTGTTTTCCGCCGCACACCCGTTGACGACGGCTGCATCCGTTGGCTCCGGACGATGGCCAGCGCCGCCGCCGTTGCCATCGCCAACGCGCGTGCCTTCGAAGACAACGAATCGCTCCGGCGCCAACTGGAGTTGGAACGTGACTACCTGCGCGAAGAAGTCGAATCCACCGGTGCGTTCGGTGAAATCCTCGGACGCAGCCCGGCCCTGCAACGGGTGCTCCATCAAGTGGAACTCGTGGCGGCGACCGACGCGAACGTCCTCGTGCTGGGCGAAAGCGGCACGGGCAAGGAACTGATCGCACGCGCCATCCACCAGCGCAGCGCGCGCTCCCGCAAGACGCTGGTGAAGGTCAACTGCGGCTCCATCCCGCACGAGCTGTTTGAAAGCGAGTTCTTCGGGCACGTGCGCGGCTCTTTCACCGGCGCCGTCCGCGACCGCATTGGCCGGTTTCAATTGGCCGACGGAGGCACGCTGTTTCTCGATGAAGTCGGAGAGATCCCTCTGGATTTGCAGGCCAAGCTATTGCGCGTGTTGCAGGAAGGCGAGTTCGAACGGGTTGGCGACGAGTCCACCCGAAGGGTGAACGTCCGCGTCGTAGCCGCCACCAACCGCGACCTCAGGAAGGAAGTAGAGGGAGGCCGTTTTCGCCTGGACTTGTTCTATCGATTGGGTGTGTTCCCGATCGAGTCGCCGCCGCTTCGGGACCGCAAGGAGGACATCCCGGCGCTGCTAACGCATTTCGTCCGTCAAGCGAGCGCGCGTTTTCACGTTGCGCCACCGAGTGTTCCAGCCCGCGAGATCGAGCGCGCTCAGGAATACGATTGGCCCGGCAACGTGCGTGAGTTGCAGAACGTCGTGGAACGCGCCGTGATTATTTCGCATGGTGCCAAGCTCGCCTTCGACATCCCCGGCTCCACCAAGCGGGGCGTCAAGCCCGTGCCTCCGGCCGCGCCGCCCACGGTTGCTGCGGACGCAGTGATTCCCGAACAAGAGTGGCGTAGTCGCGAGCGTGCCAACCTGATCACCGCATTGCGGCAAGCCCACTTCCGAATTTCGGGCAAAGGAGGCGCAGCAGACTTGCTCGGCATCCATGCGAGCACACTCACCTCTCGCATGAAGGCGCTCGGAATTCGGAAACAGCCGGTGGACGCTGAACGATTGCCTGTCGATCACCGAAGGTGATGTCCTGTGCTCGACCGAAGACCGGATAGCACGATGCCGCCGGTGCTGGCGGATGGATCACTGGAAGCTGACGCATTTCTTCCGGGCGTGAGATTCCGGCTGACGGCGTGAGTCGAGCGGCGCGTGGTTCGGCGCCGGTGGGTCACCGGATCGCTCGGAGCTGCAGAAGCCCGGCTGAGCACAAGCTATTTTCCCGCCGCGGGGCGAAACGGGGTCGCCGGTTGCCAAGCTCGAAGGTAATCTTCGTCCTCGACGCGACCGCGATGGCCGCGTTCTTCTTCGACTGCCCGGCTCGGAATCGCGGACCTCGCGCGGGCCGGGATGATCGAAGAGAGGGGGATGAATTCAGTGGTTGGCAAGCCGCTGGAATCCTGAAGGCGATCATCGGCTGATGGCGGTGCTCCATGCCGTATTACATTGGTGGGGACATGCACTCGCGCCTGCTGGCCGGATCGATCTTCTGCACCGCAATGTTCGCCGCGGATCCCGTGGGAGCGTGCGCGGAAGCGCGCGCGATTCTTAAAAGCGTTCCAGGATTTCTGCTCGACGAGAGCGGGCCGGCGCGATTGAGTCCCGGCCGCAAGGAGTTGTTCCTCGATGATCATGTGATCGGCCGGATCGAGGGGCTGACGCGGCGGATGCATGCGCCGCGCAAACACGGCCCGGTGATCCGGCCGGACTTCGAAGGCGACAGCATCCAGATCCGCACTGGCCCGTTCTGGAGCGCGGCGGAGAAGCAGTGGCTGATGTGGTACCTCGGCGGATTCGCATCGTCGCGCGATGGCCTGAATTGGGTCAAACACAAGGACCGGATGCTGCCCGCGACACGGTACGAGTTCAAGGATCCGCTCACGGGGCGCGAGATTCTGCGCCAGCACGGCGACGGCACCTCGATCAATCATGCGATCTTCGACGCTGGCGATCCCGATCCGAACCGGCGCTACAAAGGTGCGGGGCACAAAGGTCCGCTGTGTTGTTTGCAAGGCGGGCGTGGCGCGGGATTCTATCCAGCGATCTCGGCGGACGGCCGAACATGGCGGATTCTCGAGACGGCGTTCGTGCCGACGGCCGATGAGTCGCATTTGAACCTCGACGAAGAGAGGCGATTCTACTTCGCGACGGTGAAGCACGTGGGGCCGTATGGGCGGTCCGTCTACTTGTCGGTGAGCCGCGATTTCGATCACTGGAGCGATCCGCGCGATTGCCTGATCTTTCACGCCGACAAGCGCGACCAGGAGCTCGGAGCCGAACGTGTGCGGCTGCATCTGCGCGATCCGAACCTGCGCAAGCCCGCGTTTCACCGGCCCGAGGAATACGTGACGGACATCTACAATCTGCCTGTCTTCCGGTACGAGGGCCTGTACGTGGGCTTACCCACGGTGTTCAACCATAGCGGCAATTCGCGCGTGAACAGCGACGGATTCAGCATGACGGAACTGGCGTCGAGCCGCGATCTGATTCACTGGGACCGCTCCGGGAATCGCGAGAAGTTCCTGCCGTTGTCGGAGCTCGATGGCGAGCGCAGCTACGATACCGCGCAGTTGCTCGCCGCCAACCGTCCGATCGTGAAGGATGGCGAGTTGTTTTTCTACTACACCGGACTCAAGTGGCGGCATCACCCGGATGACGTGAAGTCCGAGGATCATGTGCCGCGGCCCGACACCGGCGCGATTCTGCTGGCGAAGCTTCGATTGGACGGCTTCGTTTCTCTAGACGGTGGCGCGGAGGCGGGAACGCTCGTGACGAAGCCGATGGTCTGGAGCGGGTCGAGCCTGCACGTCAACCTCGATGCGCCGGAAGGCGGGCTTCGCGCGGAAGTAGTCGATGCGGCGAGCGGGAAGGTGGTTACCGGGTTCGAGTTGTCGCGTTGCACGAGAGTCCAGGGGGACCGGTTGGACGCCGCGGTCGAGTGGAGCGGCGCGCGGGCTTCGACGCTCGCGGGGCGCATGGTGCAGCTTCGCTTCGAGTTGAGGCGCGGGAGCTTGTACGCGTTCTGGACTCGGTAGAGTATCGATATGACTGTCGTCTCATCCGAGCCGGCGCGCCAGGCGTCGATTCCGACCCAGCCGCGCGGGCCCGGTTCAGTTCGTCACAGGGTTCGCGGCTGTCGGTTTCTCACGCTCAGGCCGGATCGTGCGCGGATGCATGCATGCAGCGTGCGAGATTGGTAGGATCTTCGCATGGCCATCACATCAAGGCGCGGATTTCTCGGTTCCGCCGCGGCAGCGCTCGCCGCACAACAGCGCCGGGGGCTGAAGCTGTTTATGCTATGCGACATGGACGGGGCCGCTGGCATTTTCACGCGGGAACAGGCCTGGTATTGGGAAAACGGCGCGCGCGAGCCGGTGGCGCGGGAAGCACGCGAGCTGTTCACCGCCGATATCAACTCGGCGAGCGCGGCCGCCTTGCAGGCGGGCGCCACGGAACTGATCGTATGCGATACACACCACGGCGGCGACAACTTCGTGCGGGAGAAGCTGCTCCAGGATCCGCGGATCACGTATCTCTACCGCAGCGTCGGGATGGAGAAGGGCAAGCGCCGTTGGCTTCCGGGGCTCGATGAGACTGTCCACGGGTTCCTTCTGCCCGGCCATCACGCCAAGGCCTTCACCGAGAGCGGATTTCTGCCGCACACGTGGAGCCATGAGTGGGTCGACTTCCGGATCAACGGACACAGTGTCGGCGAGATCGGGATCGAGACGTGCTATGCGGGACATTGGAACGTCCCGCTCATCTGGGTGCAGGGCGACGAGGCAGCATGCATCGAGACGCGGCGTTCCTTTCCGTGGGCGGCGACCACGGCGGTGAAGCGCGGCAGCGGTGAGTCGGCCTCGGGTCTCGACCCGAAGGCTGCCCAGGCCCTAAACGCGAAGGGAGTCGCCGAGGCGATCGCCAATCTTCGCGCAGGCAAGGTCCAGGCTTACAAACCCACGGTGCCACTGACAATCACCTTGAAAATGCGGACGATGGACGGAGCCCGCACCGCCGCGCAACGGCCGGGGATCATCCGTCTCGATGACTATACGCTCGAGGCACGGGTTGGCAGTCAAGCGGAGGTCGTCAAGTGGCTGCTGGGTACTGGGCTCGACATGGCGTTCTGAGGGAGACGCGTCCGCAGGCGCGAACTGCCGTGATCCGAAAGGGCAAGCGCTGTTACTCGACACGAACTTGGAACCACGCCGGTTACATCAGAAACTGAACGTGAATTCGACCGCGTGATTGATCCAAGTGTCCCTCGTCGAAACCGGCGGCAGAGGACCGAAGGCGTCGCCATCGGTCTTGGCTCGATAGACCTTGGTCGAGAAGCCCAGACGGAAGTTCTGATAGCGGTCGAGCGCGACGCTCATGCCGAGGAGTCCGTAGTAGCCGAAGCCGCCGCGGCCGCTACAGACTGGACAGTCGATGCGGATGCCGCCGTCGCGGAAGGGTTGGCGGATGCGTTCCTGATAGCGAACATAGGCTCCGCCGCCACCTCCCGAGAACAGGACGCGATTGCGCGCGAGCGGGACGATCGCACGTCCACCCACGGGTACGATGTGGAGATAGTCGCGGATGCGTAGATCGCCGAACTGTGACTCGTAGAAGTCGTTGGTGCGCGCCGCGTGGAAGACGGTGTCGAAGCCCGCGTCCACCTGGAAGAAGCGGCTGAAGCGGTACCCGTATCCGAAGTTGAACAGCGGGCTCGTGGCGAGCAGCGGTTTGACGTCGCCGCCGGGGAGTCCGGCACCGCCCGCTACGGTGAAATAGTGTTTCCGGTAGTAATCGGGCTGCGCCAACAACGGGGTGGCCGCCGCAAGGATCAGGACGCTGCGCTTCATGGCTCCTGTGACGCAATGCCGGCGCGCGCGGTTTCAACGGTTGTGGTCTAATCTCTGACATGACCAGTCGCAGAACCGCGCTCGGCGCGCTCGCCTCCGTTTGGCCGTTCTCCCGGCTCGCGGCGGCTCCCAAGAAGGCCACTTCAATGGGAGTGTACGCACAGTTGGGGATCCGCCCACTCATCAATTTCCAGGGAACGATGACCACGATCGGCGCCTCGAAGATGTCCGAGGAGGTGAATGCCGCAATGGCGGAAGCATCTCGCGACTACGTCTTCCTCGAGGACGTGAAAGACGCGGTAGGCGCACGGATCGCGAAACTCGCGGGCACCGAAGCGGCGATGGTTTCGAGCGGCGCGGCCGGCGCCATCTGTATCGGCACGTGTGCGTGCCTGACCGGTGAGGATCACGCAAAGGCGCGCCAGCTTCCCGATCTCACCGGAATGAAGAAGCAAGTGGTGATCCAGAAGCGCCACCGGAATGGCTACGATCATGCGGTTCGGAACACGGGCGTGAAGATCGTCGAGGTCGAGACTCGCGAACAGCTTGGCGGCGCGCTCGCGGGCGATACGGCGATGATGTACTATCTCGGCGGCACGTCGCACGATTGGGAATGGGAAACGCCGATTCCGCTCGAAGAGTGTTTGAAGATGACCAAGGCCGCGGGCGTACCGATGCTGATCGACGCCGCGAACATGCTGCCGCCGTGGAATAACATCCTGAAGCTTTCGGCGATGGGCATCGACCTGATCGCGGTGAGCGGCGGCAAACACATCCGCGGACCGCAGTCCTCTGGCATTCTAGCCGGACGCAAGGATCTGATCCGCGCGGCGTGGGTCAACTCGAGCCCGCACTCGGATTCGCTCGGGCGCGGGATGAAGGTGAATCGGGAGGAGATGATCGGGTTGTGGGTGGCGCTCGAGCGTTACGCCAAGCTGGATTTCGACGCGCTCGACAAGGAGTCGGAGCGGCAGGCGGCGTTCCTGATGGAGCAGTTCCGCAAAATCGGACTCAACGTGGACAAGACACCGTTCGACCGTTCGCGCCGGGTGCATCGCGTCAAGGTGACTTGGGACGAGGCGAAGATGGGCCTGACCACGAAACAGGTGGAACAGCAGCTACGCGACGGCGATCCGCGGATCGTGGTGCTGCGGTCGGGCAAGCAGGGCTTCGAGTTCACGTGCTTCATGAACGATGCAGGCGATGAGAAGATCGCGGCGCGGCGGATGAAGGAGATCTTCGCGGCGAAGAAGGCCTGACCAGTCCTGTCCGGCGGTGGTAAGCGAATTTGACCCGGCCTGGCCGCCATTCGCGCATGTGTGTACGGAGGCCTTCACCCATGCACTTGGCAACACTCGGTATCCTGCTTTTCTTCAGCACGCGCCTCGACGCTGCCGCGATTCAACAATTGGTCACCTGTCACGATTCCGCGGACTACTACTAGGCGTCGAGCGACACCCTGACCGATTCGCGGGCTTTGACCGGAAGCAATGGCTTCACGGGTTCCGTCGCGGCTCAGGCTGCGGCTGGTGCGCTCCGGCCATTCGCCGCCGTCTCAATCATGAGTCCCACGTGCACCTTCACGTTTTTCGGCGCTACGACGGTGACCGAGGGTTACGTGACTTTCACCTGCGGAGCGTGCACGGGGACCACCACTTCCACTAGCGTCAACGTGAGCCTAGACGGCGGCTTTCGTACACCACCACCTCGAGCCATGCCTTTCACGAGACGTACGTAGGCGTCGCCGCGGAGGTGACGCTCGACGGAGTACAGGACCATAGCGAGAGGCGGCTCGGACGCCTGAATGACTCCGCCAGCGGCTTCTTCACTCTGGGCACTCCGGGCCAAACGTCGATCGCGATCCCGTCCGGGGCGGTCTTCGCGACGTCCATCCACACCGTGCCCTTGAACCTGCCCGTGCTGATCGTCCTTCAACTCGATGCGTGGTCGCCAGTCTACTCGGGTGGGAACGTGACCTCGACGACCACGAGCGATTTCCAGAACACACTGACCTTCGCGCGCACCGGTCCGGTCTTCAACCTCGCGGTGGGAGTCACGGCGAACTCGGCCGACTTCAGCATCGTGGACAACCGCCTCGCGGCCGTTCCAGAGTCGTCCGCCGGAATCCTGTTGGGGACTGGAATCGCCGCGCTCGCGGCCATTCGCCGGTCGAGGCGCGGACTCACGCCCTGATCCGCGGCGGCCAAGCGAAATCGGCTTCGCGAAGGCCATCGGACTCCCAGGACTCGATTCGCGGAAACGGGATTCGCCCGGATGCCGCGAGATGCTTTCGCAACTCATCGGCGTATCGATGGGCGAATTCCTCGTTCTGCCGCTCGGGGCGCTGCCAATACCGGTTGAAGAGTTCCAAGTGCTGCTCCCCGGAAATGCCCGCTTTGTCAGGCTCCGGAACCGAGACGTTGTAGTCCACCAGATGGCCGATCTGATGGGGGAGGGTTCGATAGAGCTGCGTGGCGCGGGTTGCTTCGAGGGTCGAGTCGAACCGGATCCGGCTGCGCGCGCCGGTAACGACATGCCCGTCCAAGGCCAGCCTGTCCCATTCGGCGGCCCGGCCAGGTCCGGCTGACTTGCTGCGCCACCACGACTGTCCCGAGGCCATCCATCCTGTGGCCGCCCAATATCGCACCAGTAGCCCAAGGTGCCCCAGACCGGACTGAGAATTCCCTCCTTCCGCTTCGGTTGCCGCAGGACTATCGCCGCGAGCCCAGCGTAGTCTTGCGCCGGAATCAGACTCAGCATCGCTACGATATCTCCCACCGTGCAGGCATGTACGCAATCCTGCCGAGTCTCCTCCACGAAGATCCGGCCGCCACAAACCCGCCGGACCATCCGGTAGCTGCCGAGCCGAGACCAATACGGACCGGACACGGTCCGGGGATCGGCGATTCGCAGCCGGTTGTTCTGCCCATGGCCGGGTTTGGCGGTACCGAAGTTGCGATTCCTTCGGGTGGGGTCGAATCCTGAGCGAATGAGATTCCAGCATACTCCGCTTCGCTCTTTCACTCACTCTTGACACCAGTCCCCTAGACAGCTAGGCTATCTATCTAGAGATGGCACCCCTCGAACTCCTGATTTTGGAATCGCTGGACTCCGGTCCCAACCACGGTTTCGGAATCACGTTGCACGTTCAGGAGGCGTCGGGCGGACTGCTCGCCGTCGAGGAAGGATCGCTCTACCCGGCACTGCACCGTCTGGAGAAGGAGGGAGTGCTGGCGGCGGAATGGAGCACCACTCCCGCCGGACGCCGGGCGCGCGTCTATCGGCTGACGCCGGAGGGGCGCAAGCGGCTCGCGAAGACGCGGAAACAGTGGGCAAACGTTGCAAAGGGAATGGCGCGGCTATTGAGGTTCGCATGAGCTGGCACGACGAGTCCGAATCGCACATCGAAATGCGCGCGGAGAGGAACGAGCGCGCGGGCATGAGTCCCGCGGAGGCGCGGCGCGAGGCAGAGAAGGCGTTCGGGAACCGGGCTTTACTCGGGGAGGAGGTGCGGGCCGTGAGCGTGCCACTTTGGCTCGAGCAGTTCGGGCAGGATCTCCGCTACGCGGTGCGTGGATTCTCGCGCTCGCCGCGCTTCGTCATCACCGCGCTTTCCGTCCTGATCGCCGGGATCGGGGCCTCATCCGCGGTGTTCAGCTTCACCGACCGGATTCTGCTGCGGCCGCTGCCCTATCCGAACGAGCATCAACTGGTGTCGTTCGGGATGACCGCGCCCATCAGTGGATCGAACGAGTTCATCCTCGAGCAGAACTACACTTCCTGGACAAAACAGAACACCCCCTTCTCGGGCATCGCCGTGAGTGCCGGAGTCAACGACTGCAATCTCTCCGACACGAACCCGGTGCGGCTGTGGTGTTCGCGTGGGAGTGCGAACTACCTTTCCGTGTTGGGATACCGGCCCGCCGCTGGACGCGACTTCAGCGAAGACGATGCGCGGCCCGGTGCTCCGCAAACGGTGTTGATTTCGCGGGCCCTGTGGAAAGAGCGCTTCGGTGGCGGAGACGTTTCGGGAAAGACGCTCGAGATCGACGGCAACCCCTCGACGGTGGTCGGTGTGTTGCCGGACAATTTCGAGACGCCGTCGCTTGCTCGCGTGGATGTACTGCAGGTTCTGAATTTGGACGGGAACAAGTCCGCCACGGCACCTTCCCTTTTGTTGGCGGCGTTCGCGAGGATGCGGCCTGGAGTCACGCTCGCCGAGGCACGGGCGGGAATGGAACCGTTCTTCCGCGATGGGCTGCGATCGATTCCGCGAGGATTCGAGAAGGAAGTGCGATTCGTGATGCATCCGTTGCGGGACCGGCAACTACGAGACGGCCGGCGTGCCGCGCTGCTTCTCACGGGTGCGGTGTTGCTGGTGCTGCTGATCGCGGTGGCCAACGTGGCGAACCTGTTGCTTGCGCGATCGGCGGCGCGGAGCCGTGAGATGGCGGTGCGGGCGGCGATCGGCGCGGCGCGCGGCCGGCTGGCCCGGCAGGCGCTGACCGAGAGCCTTCTATTGGGAATCATGGGCTGCGCGGGCGGTTTGCTGTTCGGGGCGGCATTGCTGCGCGTTTTCCGTGAGTTGGCGCCGGCGGGAATCGCGCGGCTGGACGTTGCCACGATCGATGCGCGCGTGGCGGCATTCTCGCTGCTTGCGACGCTCGTTGCTTCGATCTTGGCCGGCCTCGCACCGGCGATGCGGAGTCCGACACCCGAAACCTTGACGGGAGGCCGCGTGGCGGGCCGCCGGCGCGACCGTCTGCGCCCGGCGCTCGTGGCCTTGCAGGTCGCGGTCTCGTTGATCCTGCTGTGCGGCGCGGCGCTCATGCTGCGCAGCCTCCGGAACATGGCCAACGCTCCGCTCGGAATGCAAACCGCGTCGCTGTTTTCCGCCTACGCGCAACTACCGGGAGCCCGCTACCCAACGCCCGCGCATCGCAGCACCTATTGGAATTCGCTGGCGGAGCGGTTGAAGACAGTGCCCGGAGTGGAGGCGATCGGGATCGCGGAATCGCTTCCGCCGGAGGGCCGCGCCCAAGGCCGGGTCTTTTCGAGTATTCAAGTGGAAGGGCGGCCCAAGATCAAAGGCCAGCCCACGGGTGGAATGGTGACGATAAGGCCAGTGTCGGCCTCGTACTTCCCGATGCTCGGAATTCCGCTTCGTGAGGGGCGCACGTTCGGCGAAGGAGAGGCCCACCCAGCCGTGCTCAGCGAGAGCATGGCGCGGCGGATTCTGCCTGGCGAGGCGGCGGTAGGCCGCCGCCTCGTGCTTTCCGGGGAGGGGACGGTCGAGGTGGTGGGGATCGTGGGAGACGTTCGCAACGGCGGGTTGAACACGAACTCCGATCCCGAACTCTACCTGCTCAGCAATCGCGAACGGCCGCGGCAGTATGTGCTGGTGCGCGCCGATACGCGGGTGATGCCTTTCATCCGCGAAGTTTTCCGTGAGCTCGACCCGCGATTGATGGTCCAGTTCGAGACGCTCGACGATCGCGTGAAGAACATGCGGGTGCGTCCGCGCTTCCAGTCGATGTTGCTGAGCGGATTCGCGCTGGCGGGCCTCATTTTCGCCTCCGCCGGTCTCTATGGCGTCACTGCGTTGCTGACCGCGCAGCGGACGGGTGAGATCGGCGTGCGGATGGCTCTCGGTGCCACGCCGGGCGACATCCGGACCATGGTTCTGCGACAGGCCGGATCGTGGGCGGCGGCGGGAATCGTGATTGGGCTGTGCGGCGCGTTCGCGTGCGCGCGCTGGATCGAGGGACTACTGTATGAGGTCAAGCCCTCGGACCCGTTACCGCTGGCCGCGGCGGTGCTGTCGCTGACGATCGCGGTGTTGCTCGCGGCGTGGCTCCCCGCCCGCGGAGCGGCGCGCGTTCAGCCGGTGGAATCGTTGCGGGCCCTGTGACGCGCGTCCGGTAGCGATAGGATAATCGCATGACCGTGACTCGCAGGACATTCCTCGCATCCACCTCTCTCGCCTTCGCCGCGCCAGGCGAGATCCCACCGATTCGCGGGTTGAGCCGCACGAATCTGCTCGAATACAAGGCCGCGGATGGTTCGACGAAGATCGCGCGGAGCGTCAAGGAATGGGCAGCGCGGCGCAGCGATGCGATTGCCGGGATGGTGAAGATCGCGGGTCCGCTGCCGGGAGCATCCAAACGCGGACCGCTCGAAGTGAAGGTCGACGAGGAGGCCGATATGGGCAGCTACGTCCGGCGGTTCCTCACCTATTCGGCCGAGCCGGATTCCCGCACGACCGCCTATCTCTGCATTCCGAAAGCGGCGCTGGCCGGCAAGAAAGCGAACGGCGTGCTTTGTCTGCATCCCACCGAAAACAAGATCGGCCACAAGGTGATCGTGGGGCTCGGCGGACTTCCGAATCGGCAGTACGCCTCCGAACTCGCCGAGCGCGGCTTCGTCACGATCTCACCGAGCTATCCGCAGCTCGCACAGTATCAGCCCGACATTCGCGGGCTCGGCTACAAGAGCGGCACGATGAAGGCGATTTGGGACAACGTGCGCGCGCTCGACCTGCTCGACAGTCTGGGCTACGTTCGCAAGGGGAACTACGCGGCCATCGGACATTCGCTCGGCGGGCACAATTCGATCTACACTGCGTGCTTCGAGCCTCGCATCCGCGTGATCGTGTCGAGTTGCGGCTTCGACAGCTTTCTCGACTACTACAAGGGCAGCATCAAGGGCTGGGTGCAGGAACGGTACATGCCGGAGCTCGGCAACTACGTGGGCCGTGTGGCCGAGGTCCCGTTCGATTTCTATGAGCTGGTGGCCTGTCTCGCGCCCCGGCCGTTTTTCGTCAACGCTCCGCTGAAAGATGCCAATTTCTACTGGGACAGCGTGGACCGCATCGCCGCCGCGGCGAAGCCGGTGTACGCGCTGCACCGGGCCGAGGCGAAGATCCGGATCGAGCATCCGGATTGCGCGCATGATTTCCCCGATCCGGTCCGGATGCAGTCTTACGAGTGGATCGCAGCTGGACTGCGATGAACGGAGGTTTCTCGCTCGATGCCGATGACGTGGTGATCCTCACCGGAATCGCGATCACGGCTTGTATGGGCTATCTCGGTTGGCGGCTGATTCGTTCGGGCCGCCGGCCATTGGGTGGCGCGGCGTGGCTGTTGGCCGCGCTGGCGGGCTTGGTGACCTACTTCTTCGCGACGTTCTCGATCCGGCTGATGTAGCGCTTCCGCCGCTACCCCTCGGCATCGACGGCGCGAATCAGCGCCTTGATGTAGCCCAATGTGTAGGCGAACTGGCGCGATCCATCCGAGTCCACGTCGAGCGACGGCACGTGATCGGGCATGAGCATGCCGTCGTATCCCACTTCCTTGTAGACGCGCAGGGCCCTCAGCATGTCGACATCGCCTTCGTCGATGTAGGTCTCCTGAAAATTCCCGAGCCCACCGCGGATGTTCCGGAAGTGGACATTGAAGATTTTCTTGCGCGATCCGAAGTAGCGGATCACGTCATAGATCTCCTTGCCCGGCTCGCGCAGCATTTCCGACACCGTGCCCTGGCAGAGGTTCAGCCCGTGGTACGGACTCTCCTGAATCGTGATGAATCGCTTCAGGCCTTCGACCGACCCGAGAACTTCGGTCACGCCACGCCAGCGATGAGGCGCTGGAATCGGGCCATCGAACGGATGCAGGGCCATCTTCACCTTGTACTCGGCGGCCACCGGAATCACGCGGTTCAGGAAATACGTGATCGACTCCCACTTGCGATCGGCGTCCATCACGCCGACCCCGGGGATCGGACCTTCATCCTTCGCCTTCGCGAGTTGAAGCGTCGAATACATCGATCCGCCTCGGCCCTTCGTCGATTCGGTTCGCAGCCAGCCGAGCACGGTGAAGTTGTACTTCAATGCGGGAATCCCGGCGCGTCCGGTGTTGCGAATCATTTCACTCAACGAGTCGATCTCGCGGTCGCGTTCGGGCGACTTGCCGAGTAGTGTCGCCCTGTAGGGAGACGTCGAGAGTTGGACGCTCGACAATGGCAGCGGCAACATGTCGAGCTTGATTCCGTACGACTCGACCCGCTCGCGGATCTTGCCAAGCGATTCGAGCGACCACTCGGGTCCCGGTTCCATCGAAGGTTCCGAACCACAGATGTGGTTCACGCCGATGGCACTCATCAGTTTCAGCGCCGCGTCTGCTTTGGGGCCGTTGGTGGAAACATGTTGTGTTCCCACGTTCATCAGAGCCCGTTTGCGCGGGACCTGCGCCACTGCCACGCTTGCCGGCGCGGATGCCACGGCCACCGCACCCTGCACGAATCGCCGCCTCTTCAGTTCCATTCGATCACCTCTTGCCGAACGCGAGCCGGACGGTGAGGGTCCGGTGGACGTTCTCCTTATGCCGGAATTCGCCGAAAACATAGAGCCACTCCTGTCGAGGAACACGCGCAAAACGGAGCCGGTCGCCGCCCGGACCGCTATGTGTTCCTCCACTGTTGGCCCGCGGCTCACGCGGCCCTTTGCGCTTCGCCGGCACGCGCAGGAACTGCCCGTTCATTGCATTGTAGTGATTGTCGAAGAGCTTGCCATCGGGCCCCTTCTCGAGAATGTGTTCCGTGCGCCACGTCTTGCCGCGATCGAAGCTGCGGGCGAGGTGCAGACCGAACGCATTCGGATCGCTGAGCTTGTAGAGTGACCGCGAATAGGGAATTCGCGAGGCCGTGAGCAGCGATCCGTCGGGCAGCGTGATTCCCGCCGATGGTGCACCCGTTCCCGCGAGATCAGTGGGCTCGGGCTTCGACCAGGTCTCTCCGCGATCGGCCGATTCAGAGCGGAAGTACCAGGTGTCGCGCGGGCTGTCCGTGAGGCGTCCGAGTTTGGCCCGCGCGCGGAGCAGCGAAACCATGCGCCCGCCGGAGAGCTCGAACAGCGTCTGCTCGTTGAATCCCACCGGCATCTCCGGGTCATCGCGGAAGCTGTTTTCGACCGGCGGACCCACGACGCGATATCGCCACGTCTCGCCATCGTCATCACTGAGCAACACACCGGCCTGCCAGTTCTCCCCTTGCCTCGCCGCGCCCCAAAGCGTCGCGACGATTCTGCCATCGGCCAGGATCAACCCTGGCGCGGGAAACTGCTCGCCGAGAAACGTTCCGGTCTCGTGAGCCTTCAGCGCGAACTTCGATCCACCCTTCGGCATCCGCCCGATCAGTACTTCGCCCGGCCGCCAGCGGACATCCTGTTTGTAGCTCCCCTCTCGTATCGCGCGGCGGGTGCGGAATCCGACCGCGAGCAGCGTCCCCTTGCGCGTGGGTCCAAAGGGCGAAAGTGCCAGGAACTCGCGCGGATCTCCGGTGAAGAGTTCGGGCATCCACGGCCGAGGTTCGCTCCACTGGCGCCCTTCATCGCTCGATTCGGCGAAGCTCGGGCGGAGTCCGGCCGCGGCGTCGGAGGCTTTCTGAAAGACGTGGAGCAGCTTTCCGTTCCATCGAGCGGTGGTGCCGGAACTCGAAGCGAAACCCTGCGCCTGCGCATCGAAAAAGACATCGAAGCTCGCGATGCGCACGGACTCGATGTCCGCGGCGTACGCGATGACGGGCAGAAGGGAAAGTGCGGCCGTTGGAATCCGCATGCTACTTGGGTTTCGGCGTCACCAACCGGATTCGCATCGGCTTCGAATCCGGCTTTGCGGCGATGGGTTTGCAGATCAACTGCACTAAATCAGCCGGGGCGATGATGCGCGCGACGGCCCGATCGCCATCGAGCCCGGTGAGCACGAGCAGTTTCGGAGTAGGCGCGTAGATCTCGACCACTCGCAGCGCCGCCGTTCCAACCGAACACTGCACCATCAGTTCCTGATCTTCCTTGAGCGCGGCCTGCATTGCGTGGACTTGACCCATGATCGCGGCCGCGACGTTATCGGGATCGGGGGGCGCGGCATCGGGCGGACGCACGGTGTCCATCAACTCCTTGACCTGACTGCCGAGCGCCTCCTGGGCCAGTTGTTTGGTGATCGCGCCGAAGCTCATCAAGTCGAGGTTACTACGGCGCGCACCGAAGTGTTATGCCGCGGCCTACCTTCGAGGAGAAAATCCAGGGGTTGACGGCTAGGTTGGCATGGCACGGCATTGGTGACCGAACGGTACGCGAAGGAGATCGCGACGTGCTGTCTTGCTTGGACCGGGTGATCTCCAGGGGATTTTGCCGGTTCAACTACGCGAGGGATGACGGGGTACCTGATGGAACGGCGGGTGAAGAGTTTCGATTTCTCGAAGTTCCGCGAGCCTTTGGAGCGCAAGCGCGTACTGGAGGTCGGCTACGTCCGAAAGAACAGCTTCCGCAAGGAGGACCGGATCAAGGAGATTCTCCGGAGAGTCTTCCGGGGAATTCGTCTATCTGCCGTGGCCACTCCATCGCTTTTCAGTGGCCCAGCTCGATCTTTGCCAACAACAGCGATGACCCTTGTCGCGGCCCTTGGGTTGCCGTGGTCTTGGCGCGATTCCCGTCTTTCAACTCGGCTGCATGTTGGTCGCGTACGGCCTCGATTCGCCAGAACTGCCGCGTGAGCGTTGGATCCAGCGGATCTGCCCGGGATCCGGATTGCTCGCCCTGTTTGCATCGCAGGTGTTGACCTGGAGCTGGCGCGAAGGGACCTCGAGTGGACCATCTTGCCCGGTTGGTGCGCTGTCGCGGGAAGCTCCGTCATGGGCGGCAGGATCGAACTGACGGAACCGCGAACACTGTCATCGCGCGACAATAGGCGCGATGCGAATCCTGCCTGGTCTGCTCGTCATTGCGCTGTCTCTGCATGCCCAAGTCGCAAAGCGTCCGCCCATCACGGGTGCTGCGCATGTGGCGATCTTCTCCGCCGATGTCGACAAGACGCGCGCGTTCTACAAGGACTGGCTCGGCTACGGCGAACCCTTCGATCTGAAGGAGGCTTCGGGCAAACTCTCGCTGACCTTCCTGAAGATCAACGAACGTCAGTACATCGAGGTGTTCCCCGAGAAGGAAGCCGGTTCGGACCGTTTGAATCACGTCTCGGTCGAAACCAGCAACATCGAAGGCATGCGCCTCTACCTGGCGTCGAAGGGCGTGAAGGTTCCGGAGAAGCTGGCGAAGAACCGGATCCGCAACATGAGCTTCAACGTGAAGGACCCCGATGGACACACCGTCGAGTTCGTCCAGTATTTGCCCGGAAGCGAGACGCTGCGGGCGAAGGGCAAGTTCGCGGGTGCGGAGCGGATCTCCGATCGCATGGCGCACTTCGGGATTCTCGTGGGCTCGCTCGAACCGGCGATGAAGTTCTATCGGGATCTGCTGGGATTCCAGGAGACTTGGCGTGGCAGCCGCGACGGGAAGGCGCTCAATTGGGTCAACATGAAGGTGCCCGAGGGCGATGACTACATCGAGTTCATGCTGTACGACACGCTGCCCGCGGCGGACAAGCGCGGAACGCAGCACCACATTTGTCTGTTCGTTCCCGATCTGGATCAAGCGAAGGCGCGGCTGGAAGCGAGTCCGGCGCGGGCGCGATACACGCGGCCGCTCGAGATCCGCACGGGCGTGAATCGCAAGCGGCAGATGAATCTCTTCGATCCGGATGGGACGCGCGTCGAGTTGATGGAGCCGTACACGGTGGACCGTAAGCCTACGCCTTCCTCCACCGCGCCGCCGCCACGATAGCGCGGTCGCGATAAGCTGAGCCCATGATCACTCGCCGGGGATTCCTCAGCGCGTCCGCCGCCTCGCTGGGCGCCGCTTCTGAACGGCCACCCAACATCATTCTGATTCTTGCCGACAATCTCGGCTACGGCGATCTCGGTTGCTATGGCAACACTCGGATTCGCACGCCGCATGTCGACCGGATGGCGAAGGACGGCATTCGCTTCACGAGCTTCTATGCGTCGAGCGGCGTCTGCACGCCGTCGCGCGCGTCGATCTTGACGGGCTGCTATCCGTGCCGGGTGGGTCTGCATCTCACCGATCCGGACGGCATGGTGATCCGGCCTGTGTCGCGCAACGGACTCCATCCAGACGAAACGACAATCGCCGAAGTGTTGAAGAGCCGCGGATACGCGACCTCCATCATCGGCAAGTGGCACCTCGGCGACCAGCCGGCGTTCCTGCCCACGCGCCAAGGGTTCGATTCCTACTTCGGCATTCCTTACAGTGACGACATGACGGGCGGCAAGCAGCCGGGTTGGCCGCCGCTTCCGTTGATGGAGAACGAGACCGTCATCGAAGCTCCGGTGGATCGCGATCTGCTGACGCGCCGCTACACGGAGAAGGCAATCGAGATGATCCGGCACAATCGCGAGCGGCCCTTTTTTCTCTACCTTCCGCACGCAATGCCCGGCAGCACGGCCGCGCCATTCGCGAGCCCCGAGTTTCGCGGCAAGTCGGCACACGGAGCGTGGGGCGATGCGATCGAAGAGATGGACTGGTCCACCGGCCGGATCATGAACACGCTCCAGGAACTCGGCATCGACGGCAACACACTCGTGATCTGGACTTCCGACAACGGGGCGCCGCGACACAATGGCAAGATCGGTTCGAACCTTCCGTTATCGGGATGGGGCTACACGACAGCCGAAGGCGGACAACGAATTCCATGCATCGCACGTTGGCCCGGACACATCGCGCCGGGACAAACATGCGACGCGATCGGCACGCTGATGGACTGGCTTCCGACGGCGGCGAAGCTCGCGGGAGCGAAACTGCCTTCGCGGCCGATCGACGGGAAGGATCTGGGTCCGCTGCTCGCTGGCCGCACGAAACGCTCGCCGCACGAGGCTTTCTACTACTACTACGGGCCGCAACTGCAAGCGGTTCGCGCGGGAAAGTGGAAGCTCGTGCTTCCGCTCGACAAGCGTTGGATGACTCTGCGCGGCGCCACGGAGCGCGGCGAGATGCGCCTCCACGACCTCGATACCGATCTCGCGGAAAGCCGCGATGTGGGCGCGGCGAATCCGGATGTGGTCCGGCGGTTGACAGCGCTCGCGGAGAAAGCGCGCCAGGAGTTGGGAGATGTGGACCGGCGCGGGCGCGGTGAGCGTCCGGCGGGCCGGGTGGAGAATCCTACGCCGCGGCTACTTCAGAACCGAAACATCGGCGCGTGAGAACTCCGCAAGCGAGTCGAGCCTGATATCGATGCCGAGTCCGGGAGTGGACGGAATCGCGAGCATCCCGTCGGCGTCAAGGTTCCAGCCGGCCACCGTGATCTCGTCGATGAAGGGCGACCCGGTCAGGTATTCGACGAGATTGGTGTCGGAGAACGCGGAAGCAAGTTGTAGATCGGCCGCGAGACCGACGGCGGTGTTCCATCCATGCGGAATGAAGCGGACACCATGGTCATGCGCCATCTGCGCGATCTTCGCTTCCTCGGTGATGCCGCCGCACTTGGTGACGTCGGGCTGCACGATATCGAACGCACCCGCTTCGAGCCACGGTTGAAACGCCTGGCGGCGCGTGAGCACTTCGCCGCCGGTGATCGGGACCTTGGCCGCGCGGCGGAGCGCTACGAAGTCCGCGAGCGCATCCGGATTCAGCGCTTCCTCGAACCAATCGACGCCGTATTCGCACAGCATGCCGGCGGTTCGCAGTGCCCATTTGTAGCCTTGCGGCCAATAGGCGTCGCTGCCGCCCGCGTCGACCATCAACTGGCACTCCGGCCCGATCGCCGCGCGCGCCGCGCGCACGATCGCTTCGTCGGTCTGCGTGTCGCGCCGTCCGAACGGACCCCAGCCGATCTTGAACGCCCGGAATCCCTGCGCCTTCACGGGCAACAGCTCATCCGCCATCCGCTCGGGCTCGCGCATCAGCAGCGATGCATAGGGGCGCACACGCTCGCGATAACGTCCGCCAAGCAGGCGGCCCACCGGCTGTCCGGTCGCCTTGCCGAGCAAATCCCACAGCGCGATGTCGATTCCGCTGATCGTGTGTGTGATCGATCCACCGCGCCCCAGCCAGAACGTATTCTGATGGAGCTTCTCGCTCACACGCTGGGGCTCGATCGCGTTCTCGCCGATGCACAGCGGCTTCAACACCGAGAGCGACGCGTTCACCAGTTCGTCGCTCGTGAAGACGCTGCCCCAGCCGATGGCGCCTTCATCGGTCAGCACCGCGATCAGCGTGTGGACACAGTCATCGGGCCGGAGTTCGTTCGACCAGCCGCCTTCCGGGGTTCGCCCGCGAAGGCCGAATGCACGAATGTCGCGAATCTTCATGTCTTCGATTATCGGGCATGCGCCGAGGCGGTGGAGCCGTCAATGCACGAAGGTCCGCTTGCCGCCGCGAATGCCTCCCAGCGATTTCGAGCGAAGCTTCACTTCGGCAGTGCGGCGGATCTTCCGGTCCGCGGGCACGGGCGCGTATCCCACTACGAACTGGCTGCCGGCGTGCGTCAAGGCGGTCCGCATGATCGCTTCGTGGACTTCGCGCGCCGAGTGGCGAAGATCGAACGAGCGTCCGCCGGTCATGTCGCCGAGCTGGGCGAATCGCTCGCTTTGCAGGTCCGCTGGCGGGAGTCCCGGCGTCCCGGACGCGAGCGCCGCGGCCTGCTGGCGGCTTTGCGCGCGTCCTACGACAATGGGGTAAACCGGTACGCTTTCCTCATGCGCGGCGCTTGCGGCATCGCGGGGTTCCGAGGAGGTGCTCGATACGCCATCGGAAATCACCAACAACAACCGCTGGGCCTCCGGAGCCGAGGGACGCACGGAGCGAATGGTGGCGATGATCGCTTCGAAGATCCAGGATGATCCGCGTGTGCTGGCGGTTCGAGTGGCGGGGAGGCTGAGCGCGATCGGTTGCAGACTCGAGGCGCAGCCGGCTTGGCTGACGGCCCGCGGCCGAGATAGGCAACGGGCCGCGCGCTCCGCGTCTGGCATGGCCGCCACGGGACCCGTGAAGCGGACCAGATTCTCGCTGAACGCGAGCGCGGTGACGGTGATGCCATGGCGCCCGGCCGCAACGGCCATCACGTCGCGCAGGAACGTCTCCACTTGTCCGGCGTGATCGTCCGACACGCTCGAGCTGGTGTCGGCGAGCACGATGAGGTCGATGGGTGCGGCTTCCCTCATCAACGGACCCAGTAGCGAGAAGCGTTGCGGTTTGCCGTTCTCGAGCACCGTGAGGTCGGAGCTCGAGAGCGTGGTCAGGAAGCGGCCGTTCTTCTCGACCGAGAACGTCAACGTGGCCAGATTGGTGTCCGTGCGGAAGCTCGGATGCTGCGCGGCAACGGCGCCCACCAACACGAGAGCGCATGCGAATCGGGCAACACGGTGGATCATGAGCCTGTCTCGCTCATTATATTTGGATTGTGTCCGCCGATCGCTCGTGCTAGCATGCCCGAGTCTATGGACCTCATCTGGAACTTGCTCATCGGTGTCGCGGCGGGTTGGATCGCCGGGCAGATCATGAAAGGCAGCAGCTACGGGCTGGTGGGGGATCTGATCCTTGGCCTGATTGGATCGGTACTCGGCCGGTTCCTTCTGGGGCTGCTTGGAATCTGGGCCGGATACGGGCTGATCAGCAGTCTGGTGGTATCGACGCTGGGCGCGGTCGCGCTGGTGTGGGCGGTGCGGAAGCTGAAAAAAGTTTGAGCCTCGCTCGTCCTCGGGCGGACTCGCATCCGCGTTTTGGCCTCGGCGGCAAAGTGCTGGAGCACTTCCGGATCAAGCTGTGCTCTCCCCGAAACGGGTCTGGCTGTTTTTCGACATTTTCGATGCGGCGGCTCTGCTCGTGTCCACTGTGATACGGTTCGGCTGCTCCCTGGTTCATGACCGCCTAGGGAATCGCAGCCAGCCGTATCGGCGTTTTGCCACTTTGCCAAGCCCAGACTCGGTAGCCGGGACCTGCGGTAGACACTTGGGCCGCCATGATCGCACTCTCGATCGGGTTCTGGCGCGCGCGGTGGACTCTGGCGGCGCCTCCGGCCGAGCCCGCACCGCGACGGTGACGCTGCTTTGGCTTCGCGCCGGACCGATCAGACGAGTACTTCGTGGCTGCGGGCTCGAGGCCGCCGGGGAGCCTCACATCCGCGCGATGGAGTCCCGCGATCTGGGCCGGCTACGAAGCAAACCCCGTTTTCGAACAACACCATGTAGTAGAAAATCGCCGGGCCGGTCGCCCGCAAACACTCGGCCGGTCCAGTTGGCGCCATGGGCGACGGGAGTTCGGCCAACGATCCAATTCGGCCCTCCATCGCCGACGGATGGCACCGGGCGGCCCCAGCAGACTTCGTCGCGATAGGTCCGGCGTTCCACCGGCGCGACCTCGGCACAATAGCTGCGCGGACGCAGGCAGAGCTCGCGACAGATGAGTTCCTCCCGCGGGATCTGGGGACGGGTCATGGCCTCCCATGACACCCGTCCCCACGCGGTCCCGTTAGTTAGCGCTGGATCGACTCGAGGTACCGGCTCAAATTGGAAATCCGCAGCTTGATCACGGTCTCATCTTCATTCGTGGCGCGGAACAGGTCGCCCCAGACCGGCATCTCCGTGGAACCATGCACGCCGGCCGCTGGCTGCTCTAGCAGCTTGTGGATCTTGGCGCCAGGAAACTTGCCATCAGCGCCCCGGAGCGCGGTCAGATCGGTTGGGGTCTTCTTGAGCGTGTAAGCCGCCGGGCCATTGCCGCGACCGTCAACGCCATGGCACGACCCGCAGTAGGCCCGATACATGTCACCACCGAAGTGCGGACGGATGTCCGTGATTCGAAGTTGCCGCTGCTTGGGCTCCTTCGCAGGGGGAGGCGGCGCGGGTTCCTGGATCGACTCCAGGTAGCGCGTGAGGCTGTACGTTCTCACGTTCAGGTCAGTGTCTCCCCAGGACTGCCGGAAGATGTTGCCCCAGACCGGCATGTCTGGGGTTCCATGCGCTCCGGTTCCTTGGCGAAGCGTTATCAGGACAGCGAGGCTAGGGAAGACCCCCTGGTTGTTGAGAGTCATCTTCGTCAGGTCGGTTGCCGGTGATTTGAGCGCGGAAGCGACCGGACCATCGCCCTTTCCGCTCGCGCCGTGGCAAGCAGCGCAATAGGCCTGATACATAGTGGCCCCCTCGATCGGGGCCATGTAGGTGGCCGGTACCTTCTTGATTTTGACTTCCTTGTCCTCAGCAACGATCGAGGACACGACTGCGAGAGAACCGGCTACGCAAACGGCGTAAAACCAGCGTTTTGATCGCATATTGACCTCCTTGTTAGCGGTTTACATGCTAGGCTCGAGCTAAGGGAGTGGAAACCTCGTTTTGGTTAGAGCACGCCGATGGCCACTCTTCGCACGCTGATCCACACATTGGGTGCAAGACTCGACTCGGCGTTCCGCGCTAAAACCCGCACCCAAAACGGGTTTTCCAACCCCAATTCCCGGGCTCCAGAACCTACTAACCGTCTGAATCGCCCTCGCCGCCGCACTGGCTCCGGGGCACAGCATCCCGCCAAGTTGGCGGATCGAGCCCCAAGAGGAACGCTGAAGGTCGCCGTTGTCGAGAGGAGGAAGGTGCGAAAAGCAATATTCGCAGCCAGGTCCGGAGTGCTTGACATCTTCAACGGTATGTCATCGTTCGGCGGCCTGGGGGGGGGGGCGCCCTCTGGGTATTGCCGTCTACTTTCGGATTCTCCGGATCGACGCAACCCTCACCCACGATCATCCGGGGATTCGCACTATGAACCTGCTGAGCGTCGTGTTCCCGAGTGGACCACGCTACGATCTCGGTTTGTTCGAAGTGCTCTTTCCTCGTTTCCGGAATTCTGTCGTTGTTCCTTGGCTCGACCGGAAACCACGTTCGCCCGGCACCTACGCGGGCCTGTTCCCGACCTCTACGGTGTGTTCCAGATTCTGCTCGACCGCTTACATGAGGAACCACAAAGTTCTTCGGAATTATCATCGATCCAGTGTGCAAAGGCCGGAAATTCGCATGTTGATTTGAATGCGTGGTTGCGCGCCCAACCGGCTGGTGTGGGCGGTGCCGAAACTGAAAAACATCTGAGCGGTGCTCGTCCCCAGGCGGACGCGCAATCCGCTTGGTTCATTCGCTTTTCGTTTGGACGGCGATCGTCACCGGGGCGCTCGACTGGCCCGCCGTGGTGAGAATCACTTCGGCGGCGGCGTTGGGCTCCATGTCTTCCGGAATGACGGAATTGACCTGGTAGACTCCCGCCAAGCCGGGCGTCAGGCCCGAGAACGTCACTTCCAAGGATCTGCCTCCGATGGTCAATGCCACCGGATTCACGGTCCGCGAGCGAGGCTCCTCTGGCGCGGCCGTGCCTGCGTCGATCGATGGATCCACCGGGCCGAGACCCGTGCAGGTCAAGATCAACTCGTCGCCGGCGGCGATCGGCGTATCTTTCGTCACTGGGACCTGGGTGCCATCGGGCTTCACCGCAAGAGCGACCGCCTCGCCCGTTCCACTGCCATCCCGGGTGTAGATGGCAGGAAGCGCCGAGGCCACGGCGATGCTTTCGGGCATCGAGATCGTGTTCCCCCGGCGGACCACCAATTGCTGGGAGGCGTTCTCGTTCAACCCGTACGGGACGATCGCCTCGATCCGGTCCGTGTCGGCCGCGCGCAGCACCAGCCGGCGGCTTCCCAGTAGGACCTGCGTTCCACCGAGATCGGAGGGCAAGGGCAGCGCGTTCGCTTCCGCGGGTCCGGTGGCGAGCGCCGAGCCGAGAATCGAAACCGACCCGCCCGGAGTAACCGGTGCCCGTGCGATTCTGCTGGCCGAGTTCACGATTCCGCCCGAGCGGATCAAAGGAGTCGCGGCGTTCGCGGCGGCCGATCCGCCGATTCGCGCCGTACCTGTCAGCGCGGGCGTGCTGGCGCTTCTCGCCGCAGCCTCGAGCACGACATTCGATGCCGCCGCCCGCGGCTGCCATGTACCGCTCCAGCGGCCATCCGCGAAAGCTTGCAGCGTCAGTGGCGGGTCGCCGTTCGTGAAGGAGACCGAAACCGTGCCGCGCGTCATTGGATCTCCGCAATCGTCCACCACGCGCATCTCGATTGCAGCGGGCCATGCTGCTGTCACGGCGAATCCCGATCCGAGCGCCGTGAACACGGGAACCAGGCGCCCAGGCGTGCAACCATCCGCCGTGGGCGCCGACCGGCTGAGCAAGTCGGCCGTGTTCACCGCGTCTGGAAGCACGATCAGCACCACCGCGACCCGGCGCGACAGCGTTCCGAATCCAAGCGTGATTTCTCCCGTGTGGACGCCGGCGGGCAGGCGGACGCTGCTCTCACGTTGCACCTGCAGTGAGACGGTTTGGCCGGGATTGACGGTCCGCGACGGAGCGCGCGTGGAAAACCAATTCGGCGTGGGCCCGTCGAAGCCGTTCACCGTGGTGAAGGTCACCGCTCGGGCGGAGACATTCGTGATGGAAATTGTCTGTGCAGACGGCTGACCGGTCCGCGACTGGACGAAGACGAGGCCGGTGGGCGAAATCAGCGGCGCCACCACGGCGTTCGCCGGCAATACGTTCAGCACGGCGTTCACGGCTTGCGGTGAGTTTGCCGCGCCGTCAACTCGAATTTCAATCTGTCCGTAATACTGGCCCGCCGCCAGTCCGGCGGGATTCACACGGACGGTGGCCGCCACTGGTGTCGCGGCGCGAACGTCGCCCGAAGCCGGAGTGACCGAGAGCCAGTTGTTGCCCGCGATCACCGAGGCGGTGGCGTTGAACTGGAGCGTGCCCGCGCCCTGCGCGGCGATGTCGAAGGTCCGCGTCAGAGCCGCCGTGCTTCCTTGTCCGGCCTCGAATGAAAATCCGTTCTGCGAGAGGGTGATTCCGCGCTCGGTGCCGGTTACGGTGAGAGTGACCGGAACGGAGAATGCCTCGGGACCGCCGTTCGCTTCGATACGCACGGACTCCTGATAGATGCCGGGATCGAGCCCAGAAGCATCAGCGCTCACGCTGACCGTGGTGGTGGAGAAAGGCGCGATACCGCCTCCTCCGGATGCCGACAACCAATTGCCCGATCGCGAGGAAGCCGTGACCGCGATCGATCGGGACTGGGCGCTTCTGTTCTCGACGACGATCGACTGCGATCCGCCGGCGGCGCCACCGCGAACAGCGGAGAAGGTCAGATCGGTGCTCCGGACGCCGAGTCCGCCGGCCGCGCCCCGCACGGCGAGCACCGCATCGAACAAGATCCGTAAGCTGATCTCGCCGATCTCGGAGTTCGCGGACAGACGGTAGACAATTCGGAAGCTGAACGACCCGGCGGCGGTGGGTGTGCCGCTGACGGTGCCGGACCCCGACACCGAGATTCCTGGCGGAGCGTTACCCTCCGCGGTAACGCGAAGACTCACCTCGGGGACCTCTTGGAGGGCCTGCGTGATGGCACGCTGAAACTCATCGGGCGGCGGATTATACGCGATGCCAACCTGCGCTTCGGGCAGCGAAAGAGGAAGCGGACCGATATCGGGAATGACGGGGATGGTCTGCGCGATCGCGGAACCGGCGAAGAGAGCCGCGGCGCTGAGCCAGCCGATCGTCAGGCCGCTACGCCGAGTGTGTTCCATCCCCTCCAGTCTAGCGCTGGCTGGCCGGGAAGACGAGCCCCTGCCTCGGGCACTCTCATTCGGGTCGATTTCCGGTTAATTCGATTGACCTTTGATTGATTTTTGATATACTCGCAGACACGCAAGCGTGTCTGGAGCCCGGCCTGTGCGGGCGGATCCGTCGTGAACCGCCAATTGCTGACCCGATGGCTGCCAAGGCGACCCCGCCCGCGCCGCGACGATGTTCGTTCGCCTATTCATTAGGATAAGGAAGCATTATGACCCTCTCCTCTTTCCGGATCCCCGGAATTCGCGCCTTGCTGCCTCTCGCTCTCACGCTCGCGCTCGCTCCCTTGGGCCAAAGCGCAAATGTCAGGGTATTGATGACGGTCGATAACTCGTACGCGCTGTTCTATGGATCCTCGACCGCCGCTACCAACTTTGTCGCGTCCGACTTCGACTGGACCTCCACCGAAACCCACAATTTCACACTCCCGGGAACACAGTATCTGTACATCGTTACCGCGTCCGACCTCTCTGTGGCGCAGGGATTCCTCGGCCAATTCGAGAACCTCGACACGGGCGAGAAGCTATATAGCCAGGATCCGCAGTGGGAGGTGACCGCGACGGGGCTCGGTGCTGGAGCTCCGTATTCCGGCTCCGCCGCCAATCTCATGCTACTCACGACCGAGATCGGCAAAGCCAACTCGAACCTCAATCCCTCTGGTGGCTGGGTGGGCCTGACCGCGGGACCGAACAATGGTGGCGGGCCCTGGGGTACACGGCCCGGAATCGACGCCGCCGCAAAATGGGTGTGGTATTCGAGCAACGGCGATCTGGACCCGACAACGCCGGGATTCGATCACGACGAATGGCTCATCTTCCGAATTCAGGTGGGTGCCACGGCCGTTCCCGAGCCAAGCAGCTTCGCGCTGGCGGGAGTCGCGCTCGCCTGTTTGGCGCTCGCTCGCAAGATGGCGCGGTAGGACCGTCGCCGCGCCGGGTGCGCCGCGCGACTCAACCTACATTCCGGGCATCGGCAGGAACCGCCCGGAGCCATGAAGTGCGGGTGATCCTTCAGCATGCCGTCGAGATCCGCGGCGGATTGGGCATGCCGAATGGAGAGCCCGCCGGGCCTTGCTGGCGCTGGGTCCGCTCGACCCTTTGACTACCGCGCCGGATGCCGCCCGGCGTCCATGCCGGCCTTCATCTGCCCTGGCGTGGCCTTGGCATTTGTTCCGCGGCGGAAGCCGAGAAGAGGT
>CADECY010000075.1:36390-46242 GCA_902825945.1 uncultured Acidobacteriota bacterium | reverse complement strand
TCCTTTGTCGGCCGGAATTCGGCTGGCGCGTCGTTCCCTCCGAAATCGGGCCGGCCTCTCGGCCCCGTGCAGAACCCGGGCAATGTTCGGGGACGCGGCCCCTTCTGGGATCGCAATCGCTGGCCGTGTCAGCAGCCACCCTGGGGCTCGCTTGTCGCGGTGGACTTGAATCAGGGCAAGATCCGGTGGAACGTCACTCTGGGCGTAGTGGATGAGTTGATCGCCAAGGGTGTGCCGCCGACCGGCACGCCGAATCTCGGCGGAACGATCGTCACCGCCGGCGGACTCGTGTTCATCGCCGCGACCAACGACAAACGGTTCCGCGCCTTCGATGCGGACACGGGCAGGGAGCTGTGGTCCGATCGAATGGAAGCAAATGGCCATGCGACACCGATGACCTACGCCAGCAAGTCCGGCCGGCAGTTCGTCGCGATCGCCGCGGGTGGCGGCGGATCGTTCACTCACGATGTCGCCGATGTGCTGGCGGTGTACGCGTTGCGTTGATTCCGGGGACGCCGCGTCAGGTGCTGGCAACTCCGTGCCGCCCGGCAGGGGTGCCCAACCGCCCGCACCTCACCAGTTCCAGGCCCAATCCGGGTTGTCGTGCATCAGGGGCATGTGGTTTGCGAGCGCGGCGATCAGATCGAAGCGCCATCGGGCCATCCAGTCGGTTCTCGACTCAGCCGAGGAGTGCGTCCGTTTGGGCGGATACAGGGTCGGGCAGGGCGGGGAGCTCGGCGATCACCGAGACCGTTGTGTCCCACGGGTAGGACAGCGCTGGTCCTTGGTGCGGGAAATTGCGAGGCTGTAGCCCATCAGGCGTTCGAGCAAGGTCATTGTCGAGGCGTAGGGGAGATGCCGCTCCAAGTACGAGCGGAACCACTGGCGGCCAACGGATCTTCGGTCAGGGCAAACCAGCTTTCGGGCGAATTCAAACGATGATGGCTAGAACGACAACCGCAGCCCCAACTGGATATTCCGGTTCCCACCCGCTCCGGTGATTTGCCCGAAGTTCGTTGCGGCCTGATTCCCAACGGGCGAGTCGAACTGCGGATGATTGAATGCACCGTACATCTCGCAGCGGAACTGCACATTCACCCGTTCGCGGATGCGTTGCGACCGGCTCAGGGAAATGTCGAACGAATTCATCCCCGGAATGCGCAGGCGCGGCTGCGTGCGCGAGTCCGAACCCAGCGAGTAGAGCGGAGCCGCCGCGAACGAGGAGGTGTTGAAGTAGCGATCGAGGGTGCGTTGATCCTTGTCGAGGACCGGATCGGAAAGCCGCAGCGCCGTCGCGCTCACGCCCGGAAGCCGGGTGTTATTGGGGCCGGTGATCACCATCGGCAGTCCGGCGCCGAACGTCGTGATGCCGCTCACTTGCCAGCGTCCAATTACCGAACCCGCGAGTCCGGACTTCGGCGTCGGAAGCTCGTAGATGTAGTTCAACACCAGGAATCGCGGCCGGTCGAACTCGCCGATCGCGCGCGACAGCGACAGATTGTTGGGGTCGATGAACGTGCTGCGTCCGCCGAAACGTTCCTGCACGTTGTCGATCTGCTTGCCTGCGGTAAATGAGGCCTGGAAGCTCAATCCGTGGCTGAACTGTTTGTCGACGCGCAGCGTGAAGGCGTGGTAGACGGAATCTCCGACGGCATCACGGAAGCGCGAAACACCGGTGTAGTGATTGAACGGCTGCAGCAACTGTGTACGCCGGACTTGCGCTGTGCTGAGCGCGCCCGTCGTGATCACCCCGAAGTAAGGATTCGGAACCAGCGCGTCGAGTCCGGCACCGAGCGAAAGGTAATCCGTGGAGACGGCGGTGCGCGAGCGATTCACCCAGATCCGCTGTCCGCGGCTTCCGACATAGGCTACCTCCACCAGCAGGTTCCGCGCGACATTGCGCTGGAGGTTGAAATTCCACTGGTGATTGCGCGGCGTGACCCATTCGCGAAACGCGGTGCCGACACTGCTGCCCACGCCGTCGAACGGTGCGTTGAAAAAGCCGCCTAGGAATGCGCGGGCGATCGATGCGCCGGCGGGAGGCGTATTGGGCGCGGCCGGTGGTGGACCGAGGAAGACTGCGGTCGTCGCGAGGAATCCGCTGCCGAGGTCGCTCGCTCCCGCGCCCACGCCGCCGCTTCCGGGGAAGTAGGAGAGCGCGTATCCAGTGCGAATCACCGTATCCTTCATGAAGGTCCAGGCGAGACCGATGCGCGGGGAGAAATTGTTGCGGTCCGGGTCGGACTGATACCGCGAATTGCCGTTGCGGCCGGTGAATCGAAGCAGGCCCTTTTGCTTGGTCAGCGGATCGGTGAAGTCCGGATCGAAGAATCCGAGTTGATCGAATCGATCGTTCCACGGAGTCTGATACTCCCAGCGCAGGCCGAGGTTCAGCGTCAGGTTGCGGCGGATCTTCCAGTCGTCCTGCAGATACCCGGCGTAGAAGCGTTGCGAAGTCGCCAGCGACGGGTCGTCGGAGAACTGGCCGCCCGTCGGAATTCCGAGCAGGAACGTCGCGACACCGTACCCGGCCGTCGCCGTCGCGGTTGCCGGATTCGGACCCTGTGTGAAAGCCCGGCTGAAGGCGTACTGGCCGGAGGGCCGCTCGGGCCGGAAGATGTTGAAGGTTTGGAAAGTGAAGTTTCCGCCGAACTTGACCGAGTGGTTCGAGCGCAGCCACGTCATGTGGGCCTGCGCGTCGCGATTCTCCTCGGCGTCAGTGAAGTAGGATGCGCGATCCGGACCGAGACTCACCGAGTCGGTGATATCGAAGCGCGGGAAGACGCGCTGCTTGGCGCGGTCGAAGAGCGAGCGCGGGAATCCGAGTTGAGTGAAGTCGTAGCCAGCGCTCCGCGGTTCGGTGACGATGACGCGGCGCGTGGTCGAGATGCGGAACTGTCCGATCAGTTCCGGGCGGAAGGTGACCGTGTCGCTGAAGACGCCGTAGATCGGCTCGCTCTTGATGCGCCCCTGTTCGCCGTTGACGCCTTCGCCCGGAAACGCCACATTGATGCCCGGCGTGAACTGGGTGTTGCTTTGCAGGCCGAGCGTGAAAAACAACCGGTGCGCCGTGCCGAGATTGTGATCGAGGCGCAGGAACCAGCGGCTGGTGTCGTTCTGGCGCGAGTTGTTCTGCACGAAGTTCTGCACGAGCGTCGAGCGGTTGGGCAGCGGAATCAGCTCGAGCGCCTTCTGCGAGATCGGTTCGAAGCGGCTCGACGGAATCCGGTTGTCGGGGAAGGGCGAGCGGAGAAACTGACCCGCCCGGTCGGGATCGGGCACGGTGGTAAAGGGATCGTAGACGCGAATGATCTGCCCGTTGTTGGTGACCGTTCGCGAGAAGTCGCCCGAGCGTTCGGCGAGAGTCGGGACGGTGGCGAGAATGTTGTCAGGCGAGCGTTGCGGCACCATCTCCCAGTTGAAAAAGAAGAAGGTGCGATTGACGCCGTTGTAGACTTTCGGAATCCGGACCGGGCCGCCGATCGCGGCGCCGTATTCATTCCGCCGGAAAGCGTTGCGCGGAAGGTTCACGCGGTTGCTCGTCCACGAATTGGCGTTCAACTTGTCGTTGCGCAGGAATTCGTAGAGAGCACCGTGCCATTCGTTCGTACCCGAACGGGTGGCCACGGTGAGCACGCCGCCGCCGCTGCGTCCGAACTCGCTCGAGTAGCCGCTCGTGTAGACCTTGAACTCGGCCACCGTTTCGAGCGGAGGCGTGTAGGCGATGTCGTTGGTGGTGGAGTTGCGCGTCTCGGCGCCATCAAGCAGGACTTCGCTCGTATTCGAGCGTCCGCCGTTGATCACCGGTCCGGCGCCCGCGCCGCCTTTCGGCATCACACCCGGCGTGAGTTGCAGCAGCGCATACGGATTCCGGCCGAGCAACGGAAGTTCGACGATCTGTTTCGCCCCGATCGTGTTGCCGAGCGAAAACGATTCCTGTTCGAGTTGCACCGCCCGGGCTTCGACCGTGACCTCTTGCTGGACGCTGCCGGTCTTCAGTTCGACGTTGACGGTGGCGGTAAGGCCCACGGTGAGGCGGATATCGGAGACACGCGCGCGGTCGAATCCGCCCTTTTCGGCGACGAGTTCGTACTGGCCGGCTCCGAGGAACGGGATTCGATATGCGCCTGTCGAGTTGGTCTTGGTTTCGACACGCACTTTGGTGTTCGTGTTGACGGCGGCGACCACCGCTTCCGGCACGCCCGCGCCGGTGGCGTCGGTGACGATGCCCGTGATATTCGCCTGTTCGATCTGCGCGAGCATCACGGCGCACAGGAGAGCGGGGAGAACGAGGAGTTTCCGCATTACCGTCCCAGGATACCCCGGAGGGCATTACGGCCTGTTGAGAACGCGAGACGCCGCGAACAGTCCAGCCGCGGCGGCGGGCATCGCGATGGCGAACCACTCGAGAACGCTTTCAGCCGGAAGCTGCCACCAGGCGTAGGCGGTCGCGGCCATCCCAATGCGGAGACCGATCGCGGCCACCGTCGCACCGGCCGTGCGATCGAGCAGCCGGGCAAGCAAGGCAAAAGCGGCCGCCGAGGAGACCGCGACGGCGCCCGCGCGCAGCAACGTCGAGGTTGCGGGAAGCAGCAGGCTCGGCGGTTTCACCGTATGATTCACGGTCGCGATCACCGAGGCGATCACGATTAGCGAAAGAGCGGCTCCGAGCCCGATCGCGTTCCGCGGCGATGTCCCTGGTTCGAGCGCCATGGGACCCGAAACCAGTGCTCCAAGCATCGCGAATCCGCACAGCAGGAACGGATCTAGGGCTTCCCAACTCCGGATCGACGGGATGTAGTATCCGCACACGCCAATGAGCGTGAGCAGGAGAACTGCCTGGGTTGGGCGAACTGGCATGAGTCGCATATATTATAGGGAGTCATGAACAGACGCTACTTCATTGGAACCGGTTTGGGTGCCGCTGCCACAACGTTTCGCCGCAAGGCAGTGGCGGCCAGTGACAAGGTGAATGTCGGCATCGTCGGCGTCGGCGGGCGCGGGCGATCGCTGCTGGGAACGTTCGCCGTCAATCCTGGCACGAACATCAAGACCATCTGCGACGTGGACAAGGCTTCGCTCGAAAAGGCGCAAGCGATCGCGCTGAAAGCGGGCGTTACGAAGCCGGGTGAAGTGGCCGACATGCGCCGCCTGCTCGATGACAAAGAGATCGACGCGGTGATCGTCACCACGCCCGATCACTGGCACGCTCCGGCGGCGATTCTAGCCTGCGACGCCGGCAAGGACGTCTATGTCGAAAAGCCCGCCTCGCACAACATCCGGGAAGGCCGTCTCATGATCGACGCCGCGCGCCGCAACAATCGCATCATGCAGTTGGGCACGCAGTCGCGCTCCCGTCCATCGACGATTCGTGCCATCGAATGGGCAAGGTCCGGCAAGATCGGCCAGGTGCTCTCGGCGAAGGCCTGGAATATCCAATTGCGCGCCGATATCGGCCACGCACCGGACGGGCCCGTTCCGCCGGGAGTGGATTACGAAGGCTGGCTCGGCTGCGCGCCGTGGATTCCGTTCAATCCGAACCGCTTCCATTACAAGTGGCATTGGCATTGGCATTTCGGAACCGGCGACGCCGGCAACGATGGCGCGCACCAGATCGACATCGCGCGTTGGGCCCTCGGCGTGTCGTATCCGAAGCGCGCGAGTGGCATGGGCCGCAAGGTCTTCTTCAAGGACGACCAGCAGACGCCTGACACCATGAACTGCACCTACGACTACGACGACGGCAAGATGCTCATTTGGGAGATGCGCATCTGGACTCCGTATGGCCAGGATCAGATCGAAAACGGCGTCGGGGTGTACGGCACGCAGGGGATGATCCACATCGGGCAGTACAACCGCAAGTGGGGCTTCAAGGTGTTCGACAAGGACGGCAAGATGGTCCACCATGACGACGGCGGCGATGGCGATGGCACGCACGTGAAGAACTTCACCGATTGCATCAAGTCGCGCCAGTTGCCGAACGCCGACATCATGGAAGGCCATTTGTCGACGCTTCACTGCCACCTCGCGAACATCGTCGCGCGAACCGGCCGCAATCTCGAGTTCGACCAGGAGACCGAGACCATCGTGAACGATCCGGGCGCGAATCTCCACGTGCGGCGCGCCTACCGCACGCACTGGAGCACGCCCAAGATACTGTGAGGCTTCGAGCCTTTCTGCTGGCCGCGGTCTGCGCGATGGCGGCGGATCGAACACTCCTGCTGGTGGACGATTCCGATATCCTCTATCGCGCCGGTACGCGCCGCGTGTTGCATCCGGCGAAACGCCACTCGGCGAATCCGCTGATCAAGCCCGAACATCCCTGGGAGGGCGCGATCGGCTGGATGAGCGTCCATCACGATTCCGCTTCGGGCAAGGTCCAGCTCTGGTATCAGGGCTATTCGGGCAAAGCGGCGAAAGAGAAGAAGAACGAATCGGTGGTTTGCTACGCCGAGTCGATGGACGGCGTAAGGTTCACCAAGCCGGTGCTGCGGCTGTTCGACTACAACGGGTCACGCGAGAACAACATCGTGATGATCGGCAATGGCGGACACGGGTCGCGGTACACGAACGCAGTCATTGTCGATCCGCGCGAGCGCGATCCGAAGCGCCGCTACAAGATGACGTTCTACGACTGGTTCCGCGCGCCGGACGGACGCGAGTATCCCGGCGTTCACGCGGCATTTTCGCCGGACGGAATCCGCTGGACGAAGCATCCCGGCGGACCGATGATCAAGACGCTGTACGCCGGAATGGGCGATCCACCGCCGTTTTCGGGTGATGACCCGGTGGTGGACGAGCGGTCCACCAGGGGTCCGCGTGCGATCTCCTGGCGCTATCCGCAGGTGATGTCGGACGCGGCGGACGTGATGTACGACCCGCGGCGGCGGGTGTTTGCGATTTACGGGAAGATGTGGATCGACGGTCCTGCCGGCGGGCTCGCCTGGAAGCACGGTCTCGGCCGGATCGAGAGCCGCGATTTCCTGCACTGGTCGAAACCCGAGTTGCTGGTATGGCCGGACGACGATGATGACACCCACACCGAGTTTCACACATCGCCGGTTTTCTTTTACCAGGACCGCTACTTCGCGCTCAATCAGGTGCTCAACAAGGCGGAAGGCCTGCTGATCGATATCGAGCTGATGGTGAGCCGCGACGGCATGGCGTGGCAGCGTCCGTTCCGCAAGCCGTACTTCCTGCCGCGAAATCCCGATGGCGGGTTCGATAGCGGTAGCATGTTCACGAACGCGACTCCGGTGATCTCGGGGAACGAGATGCGTTTCTATTACGGCGCCTACAGTGGAACCGCCGTGAGCGGTGACGACCGCGGCATGACGAGCGGCGTGGGAATGGCGTCGATCCCGGTCGACCGCTTCGCTGGGATCCGTTCCGAGCCGCTCAGCGCCCAGCGTACGCTGAAACCGCCGCTCCAAAACGTAGGCCAGATTACGTTTCGGCCGATCGACCTGACGGGAGTCGAGCGGATTACGGTGAACGCGGACGCGAGCCGGGGCTCGATCCGTGTGGAACTACTCGACGAGGAGGGCTTTCGCCTCCGAGGGTACTCAGGAGAAGATGCCGTGAGCCGCCGGGGAGATTCCGCCGAGCACGAAATTTCCTGGCGGGGCGGAACCAAGCCACCGGCCCGCCGCGCCATGATCCGGCTGCATCTCCAACAGGCTGAAGCGTTTGCGGTGACTCTGCACGGGCGCTGAGCGCGTGGGTTCCATCATTTACGGATCTTTACAAAAACTTTGCATTTTCCTTGTTTCCAAACCGGGACTTCGAGCGTCTCTATCAGCGTTAGGCAAAACGAACGGAACGGACAACCGATCCGGATCCGGTGAGAAAGAGGAGTCAAACCATGACGAACGTAGAGATGCAAACCGTGCGGACCAAGCTCGAATCGCGGCGGCGGGATCTTCTGGCGGTCCTGGACAACCGTGAAGATCTCTACATCGAACGCCAGGCCGATTCGATCGACGACATCATCAACGCAACCAACCGCGACTTCGCGGTGATGCAGATCAACCGCAACGCGCGCTCGCTGCGCGACATCGACGCCGCGATCGAGCGTATGAACGATGGTACGTACGGAATGTGCGGCGATTGCGAGGAACCGATCAGCCCCCGCCGGCTGGCCGCGATTCCCTGGGCGACGCTGTGCGTCCGCTGCCAGGAGAACGCCGACCGCCGCGGCCGGCATGAGCACGGCCATGTGCTCTTCGAGGATGAAGTGGCGATGGCGGCGTAACCGGTCTTCCACCGAGCGAACGAGCCGAGCGGGCCAAGCGAGGAGCTTGGCCCGCTTGCTGTTTTTGCGGACAAACGCCCTTGACAACACGCCGGGGGCGGCGTATTCTGGGTGCAGACTGGTTTGTAATACAAACCAGTCTGGAGAAAAAGCATGACAGACCCGATTGTTGACGCCACCCGGCGCATCCAACGCGCCTGGTCCGCCGATGGTCTCGCTGAAATCACCACCGGCATCCTCTTCTTCCTGCCCGCCCTGCTCGCCTGGGCGAAACTGGGACTCGACCATCAGGATCCCGCATGGCGCGTACTGAACTTCGCGCAAACGATCGTGATCCTGCCCGGCGTCTGGATCGCGATGTGGCTGCTGCCGCGCATACGAAACCGGCTGTTCGGCTACCGCGAAGGCATCATGATTCCCCGCCTGGTTGCGGATTCCCAGGCAAAAGCCGCGATGGTGGCGATCATCGCCGTATCGACAGCAGCGTTGCTCGTCATCATTCTGCGCAAGCATCCGAACTGGGCCGTTCTCACGACTCTCGCGACAGGATTCGCGAGCGCCGTGATCCTGTGCAAGATCGGAGCGGCTTCCGGACTCCGCCGGCATTTCGCCCTGGCCGCGATCATCGCGGCCGCGACCGTGGCGATCGCCGCGCAAGGCGGCGATTTCGAGACCTCGTTCATTCGCCAGTTCGGCATGATGGGCCTGCTGCTGATGGCGGCCGGAGCGATGACGCTCGTCCGATTCCTGCACGCACCGCACGCACCGGGCCAATGAGCGCCGATCTCAAGGCCCTGGCGGATGTCGACCGTACGATTCACGAGCCAGCACGGCTCATGATCGTCTCGCTTCTTTACATATCGCGCGAAACAGATTTTCTCTGGCTCCTGAACCAAACCGGGCTCACCAAAGGGAATCTGTCGGCGCATCTGAGCAAGCTCGAGCAGGCTGCATACGTGGAGGTCGAGAAGCGCTTTCAGGGTAAGATCCCGCAAACTCTCTACCGGCTGACCAAGACCGGCCGGCGGGAACTCGATCGCTACCGCGAGGCGATGCGCAAGGCGATTGCCTGACCTTCGCGATCCTCGCCAAAGAAAACCGCCGGGCGCTGACCGGTTTCACCTCGATTTCACGCACTCCTCAGTGGGGTCCCACACGACATGCCTGAACAACTGATCGGCGCACCAGCCGATGACACCGTCCGCACCTACCAGACGCTCGGTTACGTCGAGGCCTACGACGCCAAACTGAACATCGATTACGCCTATGTTGCCTACAAGGAGACCGAACGCGAGTCCGGCGCCTGGCGCGTCTACATCCGCGGATCGCAGACGGCGGGAGCGGTGCTCGAGCCGGAGGCGATGCGCCTGAAGTCGCGCGAAATCGGGTCGCGTGGCGAGACCTCGTTCCCCTGGGGCTACAGCTTCGACCCCTCCGATGACGATGCTCGGATGATTCAGTTCCGGATGCACGTCGAGGGCATCCGCCCGCGCGAGATCGAGATGATCGTGCGGCTCCGGAAGTTCGACGGCTCGCCGGACGCGACGCAGTCGGTCCGGTTCCCCTGGCCCGCCTGATCTGCTACTTCTTGTCGTCGC
>CADECY010000075.1:0-36290 GCA_902825945.1 uncultured Acidobacteriota bacterium | reverse complement strand
CCGCCACATGTCGGGCCCGGCTCAGGGCGCTCCGCTCGCTGAATACGCCGGAGTCCAGATCCACGGAAGTACGTGATTCGCCTTCGCCCACGCTTCCCACGGCGTGGCCATTTTCGTCACTCGCTCGGGTTTCTTCGCCGCAAGATCGTGCTGCTCCATGCGGTCGGCATCGATGTCGTAGGGCGCCGTTCGGCGGGCACCGCGTCCCATGCCGGACTCTGCTTGACCGCCCAGCCCATTGGGTGTCGAGACTCGATTCGGCCCCACGACGCTCCGGGGCGGCACGTTCCAGTGCGGGCGGGCGAGGCCAAGTGATTTCATCCTGGCGAGCCGCATCTCGCGAATCGAATCCCAGCCTTGCTCGTAGACGCTTTGGTACTTGTCGATGAGATCGACCGGTGCGTGCAAGGGGAAGTGCGGCGCGTTGTAGGCCAGGTAAAGGAACCACGGCCTAGCGGGCGATTGGCGAGCGCTGTTCAGGAAGTCGAGTGCGTGGTCGGTGATCGCATCGGTGGCATGGAACACCGGCTGCCATGCCTTGGCGGACGGCCGCCCTTGCGGCCGTCTCGTGTACTTCGACGAGTCCCAGAAACTGTCGAAGCCGTGGATCATGCCATGGAATTCGTCGAAGCCGCGCGCGATTGGTCCCGGCTGGCCGAGGTGCCACTTGCCGCACATGAGCGTCGCGTAGCCGGATTCGCGTAACACCCCCCGGAAGGAATTTCACGCGCTCGCTCACCCGGCCGATGAAACCCCGGAAGACCTCTCGCGTCTGGCCGCCCACCATATTCCCCATGCGGACTGATGCGGATGCTGGCCGGTGAGCAACGCGGCGCGCGACGGACAGCAGCGGGCGCCGCTGTAGAGTTGAGTGAACCGGACACCCCGCCGAAGCGAGGCGATCGAGATTTGGCGTCGAGATCTCGCCGCCGAAGCAGCCGAGATCGTCGGAAAGAATCAGGAGAATGTTCGGGCGCTCCCGTGTGCCGGCGCCAAGCGCCACGTTGGCGCCCGCGGCGCCGAGAAAGTGCCTGCGATCGATCATTTTGGTTTCCGCCAGTCAGTCGCCGGTATCCCCTTCAGTGGCCCAGAACGCTTTCCATCCGGGCGTAGCTGGCCTCCATCCCGTGTTCCATTCCCGTGGCAAGCATCGCGGTGCGGGTATCGGAATCGGGCACCGTCATCCGCATCGTCATCAGCGTGCCATCGCCATCAGGCGCGAAAACGGTCTCGATGTGATTGTCCGGAGTGGGGTCCGGCAGGTGCATCCGCTCCACGTGGACGATCCGCCGGAAAGGTTCGAGCGTAATGAACTCACCCGTCAACGAGAACCCGCCGCCTTTGCCATCCGCCCACTCGTAGCGGATCTTGCCTCCCGGCCGTGCATCACAGATGCAGACCGGCATGGTCCAGCCATCCGGGCCGAGCATCCACCTCTGGATGATCGAGGGTTCCGTGTGAGCGCGATACACCGCTTCCGGAGGAGCCGCGAATCTCCGGGTCACCACGACGTGTGTGTCGCCTTCGGTCTTCAAAGCCATCTGGTTCATCGCCGTTTTCCTTTCTTTCGAGCCTTCGTTTCCGCCGCCAGTATCTTGTCGAGGCGGTCGTAGTTCGCCTCCAGCGCCTTCCGCAGCAGCCCTAGCCATTGGTCGATCTCGGCGATTCCGCCGGGAACGAGCCTGCAAGGGCGCGTGGCTCCCTCGATCCGCCGCGTGATGAGACCAGCCTCCTGGAGTACGCGGAGGTGTCGCGAGATGGCTGGCTGGCTCATCGGAAAGGGCCGGGCCAATTCCATCACCGTTGCCTCACCCGTTGCAAGGCGCGCAAGGATCGCGCGCCGAGTCGGATCGCTCAGGGCCGCGAACGTGGTGTCGAGCCTCTCCATTCCAATTATGTTATATAACCAAGTAGTTAATGGTCAAGAGGCAATGCACGATCACGCCGGAAGCGGCGGCCCGCCCGATAGTGGTAAAGTCTCATCCTGATGGAGGCGTCGTGTTCGCCAAGGCATTGAAGCAAAAGGTCCGCGAGCGAAAGCTCACGGTCGGGGTCCTGATCTCGTTTGATTTTTGGGCCGGATACATCGAAATCTACAAGGCGGAGAAGCTCGACTACGCCGTGCTCGACCTCGAGCACAGCTCCTGCAATCCGAGTCAGGCCGAGGAGCTCTTCCGCACTGCACGTCTGCTCGACTTTCCGCTACTCGTGCGGCCCGAAGCCGCCGTTCATCACATGATCAAGAAGTACATGGACTGGGGCGCCGCCGGCGTCATGCTTCCGTGGACCGAAACACAGCAGCACGTCGATACCGTGCGCGATGCGTTGTTCTCGCCTCCGCGTGGACGCCGAGGCCCGGGTGGCCCCACCGTCTTTGCCAATCGCACGCTCGATCGCGCCGGTTGGGACGAAGTGGAAGAGGGATTCTTCTCCATGATCCAGATCGAATCGCCCGCCGGCGTGAAGCGCGTTGCGTCGTTCACCGACAACGATTGGATCGACGCGGCGATGCTCGGCCCATACGATCTCTCGCTGAACCTGTCGCGCTGGGGCGAGATGGATCACCCGGAAGTCGTCGACGCGATCTGCAAGGTCCGCGAAGGGTCAGAGAGCTCGGGCAAACCGTGCGGCATGGTGGTCGGAACTCCGGGCAAGGCGCAATTCTGGATCGATAAGGGCTTTCCACTGATCCTGATTCCCGATCCGGCGATTCTGGCGCGGCAGCGCCTGCGTGGCTTCTTGGACGAACTCGGACACGTGGGGCCCGCCTGACATGCGTGCGCTAATCGATGTCCATTCGCATCTAGGACAATATTCGAACGCCGGGATGAGCGCGGGCGGAGCGCGGCTGGCGCAACTCTACCGCACAGCCGGCATCACGCACGGAGTCGCGTTCTCGATCGAAGCCTGCTACGGCGGCATCGACGCCGGCAACCGGCTTGCTCTCGAGGAAGCGGCGACCGAAGAAATGATCAGCGTGATGGTGGTGGCACACCCGAGTCACATCGAACCCTCGAAGCGCTGGGTCGCGATGGCGAAGTCGAATCCGAAGATCGCCGGCGTGAAGATCCACCCGGTGCTCGGCAACTACGATGTCCTTTCGACTGCCACGTACCGGCTCTTCGAAGAGGTGATCGCACCGTCGGGCCTGCCCGTGCTGAGTCACGTGGGGAACGAGTCTCCGAACGTGCCGATCGATCGCTACCTCACGCTCGCGCGTGCGTTCCCCACCATCCGCTTCATCGCCGCGCATCTCGGCGTTGGCCTGATGGGGCTCGCCGATGCCGCGATCGACGCATGGAAGAAAAATCCGGCGGAGAACGTCTGGTTCGACATGGGCACGCTGCGCGCGTTCTTCACCGGTTCGGTGGAAGCGCTGTTGCGCGTCGTGGGTCCGGACCGGATCTGCTTCGGTACCGACGCGCCACTCTACCATCCTGCGCCGTTCGCGCGAGTCCTCGAAGCACTCGAGATCTCGGACGAAGAGCGTGAGAAGATCGCGTGGAAGAACGTGCTGCAAGTAATTCCCGCATTGAAGGGGCGCCCGGGAGTTCCATGACCCGGCGATCGTTTCTGCAATCGGCCGGAGCCGCGGCTCTCGGAGCGGCTCCGGCCAAGAAGCCGAATATCCTGATCATCCTCGCCGACGATCTCGGCTTCTCCGATCCCGGCTGCCATGGCGGAGAGATCGCCACGCCGAACATCGACAAGCTTGCGTCGAATGGACTGCGATTCACACAGGGCTACTCGACTGCCCGTTGCGTGCCGTCGCGCGCAACGTTGCTCACCGGCTACTACTCGCAGCAAGTGGGCATGAACGAACGTCCCGGCAAGTTGCCCTCGTGGGGGCGCTTCCTGCCGCACCACATGAAAGCGCTGGGCTACCGGACGTATCACTCCGGCAAGTGGCAGCTCACGCCTACTCCCCCAGCAAAGGTGGCGGGATTCGACCGGTCCTTCGCGTTCAACGACCAGGACCGCTTCTTTTCGCCGCGAGCCACGTGGATCGATGACGTGCCGCAGCCTCCGGTCAAGGAGGGATTCTACGCCACCACCGCTATCGCCGATCACGGCATCGGCTTCCTGCGCGATCACGCGGCGTCACGCGCGAACGATCCGTTCTTGCTCTATCTCGCCTTCACATCGCCGCACTTCCCGCTGCACGCGTTGCAGGAAGACATCGTGCGATATCGCGACCATTATCTCGAGGGATGGGATGTGGTTCGCGAAAGGCGTTGGCTCAATCTCCGAAAGGCCGGAATCGTCGATTGCGCGCTCTCACCGTTGCAGGCCGGCCAGTGGCCCGCGTGGAACTTCGACAATGATCGCCTCCTGAAACTGATGGGCCCGGACGAGGTGACGCGAGCAGTTCCGTGGGCGAGCCTTTCGCCAGAGCAGAAGCGCTTCCAAGCAACCAAGATGGCCGTGCACGCGGCCATGGTCACGCGCATGGATCTCGAGATCGGTCGCGTGCTCGATCAGATCCGCGCCATGAAACAGTACGAGGATACGCTCGTCCTGTTCATCTCCGATAATGGCGCCAGCGCGGAGATGATCGTGCGCGGCGACATGCACGATCGGTCCGCTCCGCCGGGATCGGCGAAGACATACCTGAGCATCGGCCCGGGATGGTCGAGTGCTGCCAACTCCCCGTTCCGCTATCACAAAAGCTGGGTCCACGAGGGCGGAATCTCGTCGCCGTGGATCATGCATTGGCCGAACGGCATTCAGGATCGCGGCAAGCTGCGCCGGGATCCGGCGCACTTCATCGACGTGCTGCCGACGATCACGGAAGCGGCAGGCGGCAAACCCGATCTCGCGGCCAATGCCCCACCGCTTCCGGGACGAAGCCTCGTGCCGGCCTTGCGCAAGGACCGCGTGGTGAAGCGCGACTTCCTCTTCTTCCATCACATCGGCAATCGCGCGATCCGCCGAGGCGACATGAAGCTCGTGGCCGCGGGCGCCAACGGACCATGGGAACTCTACGACCTGGCCAGGGATCGCTGCGAGACGAATGATCTCGCGCGACGTTACCCCGAGAAGGCGCGTGAACTGGCGACCGCGTGGTCTCAGCGCGCGGACGAATTCACCAAACAGGCGGCAAGTTGAGCATGAGCGGATCAGCCCGAAGCATGGCGGCTCGCGGTGCGGACTGGCTTCGTGCCCTCCTTCAGCCCGATGGTTCGTTCCCCGGTGAGGCGGCGCTCGATTGTTACTACAAGGCTCCGTGCGCGCTCGCTTTTTCCGGCCACCGCGAGGATGCGCTGCGTGTCTTCCGTTTCGTCGAACAGCGATTCCTGCAACCGGACGGCGACCTCGATGGAACCGGGGTCGCCTGGTACGATCGCTTCCGCATCTATCCGCACTCTTGGCTCTTGTGGGCTGCGACGGAACTCGATCGCCCGGAAACGGCTTGCGCATTGGCGAGCTTTCTCGAAACGCGGTGGCACCCGGAGTCCGGCGGTTTCCGGGCGGACGCTAAAGGCACGGAAGAGATCATGACCACCAGCCTCGCCGGACTCGCGATGCTGCGAAACGGTCGAGCCGATATCGCCATGCGGGCAGGCGAATGGCTCGAACGCGTGCTCGGCGCGCAGCCCGATCTGCGCCGCGGACTGATTCATGTCTGGCGCCCCCTCACCGGTCTCGACGAGGGCGATGGTTCGGTTTGGTTCCGCGTGAACGCCGCGGAACCGCGCCAATGGTACTTCCAATACGGCATCAGCGCGGCACTGCTCTCCGATCTCGCGCGGAGCACGGGACAAGGGAAGTGGCTCGCTTTGGCACGCCGCTATCTCCATGCGAGCGCGCACTGCCACCAAGATCGATACAGCACACCGCAGAGCGGAAAGATCGGCTGGGGTGCCGCGTGGACGCACGCGCTGAGCGGCCACCGCGAGGACGAAGCGCTGGTCGAAGCTGTGGTGAACGGACTCGGCGCGTTACAGTGTGGTGATGGCTCCTGGAACGGCGAAGGTGTCTACCATGCCCAGCCCGATCCAGCCAGCGCGGTTGCGCGAATCGACGTTACGGCGGAATTCGTGGCGTTGCTGTCCATCATGGGTACGGCGGAGAGCCGGTAAGGAGAGATCTTGGATTTTCTGAATCCCGTAAAGACGAAGCTCGCCAAGGGCGAAGCGGTTTGGGGCGCATCGGCCGGAGTGGCTGATCCGTTCGCGTGCCAATTGACGATCGCCAGTGGAATCGACTTCCTCTGGATCGACACCGAGCACGCACCCGTGACGCCAGAGGGAACAGGCATCGTTCCCGTGCTCGCACGCCGCCAAGGATGCGCGCCGATGATTCGTGTCGCCGGACTCGATTCGAGCCTCATCAAGAAGTCGCTCGACCAAGGTGCGTCGATCATCATGATCCCGCAGGTGAACAACGCCGAAGAGGCCCGCGCGGCGGTCCGCTACTGTAAGTATCCGCCCGAGGGCACCCGGGGCGTCTCTCCCGGTTGGACGTTCTATCTCGGCGTTTCTTGGGACGGCTACTTGCCGCAAGCCAATCGCGAGATCTGCGTCGTAGTGCAGATCGAGTCGATCGAGGGCATGGAGAATTTGGAGGCGATCGCGGCGGTCGAAGGAATCGATGTCGTGTTTGCCGGCCCGATGGATCTGAGCGCGGCTTTCGGCGTGATCGGCAATACTGGGCACGAGTCCGTGCAGTCATTCCTGGCGGAGTTCCCGAAGCGTGTGGCGAGCCAAGGCAAGATCGCCGGGGTCACCACCGGCGCGGGCGACGACGCACGCAACCGCTATCGCCAAGGCTACCGGTTCATGAGCATGGGGAGCCTGCTATTCAGCGGCCAGAACGGCCTGATTCGAGACCTGAAGGATCTCCGCGAGACCTGCCGGTAGCGCGCTTATCCCTTCTTGACCAACTCGAGAAGATACGTCCCGTAGTCAGAGTTCTTGTACCGCTGCGCCCGCTGCTCCACCTCTGCCGCGGTCAGGAACCCCATGTTGTAGGCGACTTCTTCCGGACACCCGATCTTCAATCCCTGCCTCTGCTCGATCGTCTGCACGAAATTCCCGGCCTGCAGAAGCGACTCGTGTGTTCCGGTGTCGAGCCAGGCCATTCCGCGGCCGAGCAGTTCCACCCGCAGCTTGCCTCGTTGCAGGTAGACGTTGTTCACATCGGTGATCTCGAGTTCGCCGCGCGCCGAAGGCTTGATCGACGCCGCGACTTCCGTGATATCGGAGTCGTAGAAGTAGAGCCCGACCACCGCATAATGTGATCGCGGATTGGGCGGCTTCTCCTCGATCGAAATCGCCTTACCGGTCGAATCGAACTCGACAACGCCATAGCGCTCTGGATCGCGGACCCAGTAGCCGAACACCGAGGCGCCGTCCTGTTGCCCGGATGCGCGCTGCAACTGGTCTGGCAGGCCATGACCGTAGAAGAGGTTATCGCCGAGGATCAGACAGGCAGGCCCGCCCGCCACGAACTTCTTCCCGATGATGAAGGCCTGCGCCAGCCCCTCGGGCTTCGGCTGTTCGGCGTACTCGAGCCGAATCCCGAACTTCGATCCGTCGCCCAGCAGGCGCTGGTAGACGGGAAGATCCAGCGGCGTCGAGATCACGAGAATGTCGCGAACTCCACCCAGCATCAGTGTCGATAGCGGATAGTAGATCATCGGCTTGTCGTAAACCGGCAGCAACTGCTTGCTCACCGCTTCAGTGATCGGATAGAGGCGCGTTCCCGCGCCTCCCGCTAGGATGATTCCCTTCATGACGCCACTCCCCGCCCGGCGTAGTTCTGATCGTAAAATCGCTGGTATTCGCCGCTTCGCACTCGATCGATCCAGGCCCGGTTGTTGCGATACCAGTTCACGGTCTCGGCAAGTCCGCGGTCGAAATCCATTTGCGGTTCCCATCCGGTTTCGCGCATTAGCTTCTCCGTCGTCAGCGCATAGCGCCGGTCGTGGCCGGGCCGGTCCTTCACGTACTTGATCTGATCGCGTGACGCTCCGGTTTGCGCGATGATCCTGTCGACCACCTCGCGATTCGGCAACGAACAATTTCCGCCGATATTGTAGATCTCGCCCTCGCGGCCCTTGCGCAACACCGCCTCGATGCCGCGGCAGTGATCGTCGACGTAGAGCCAGTCGCGAATCTGCATGCCGTCGCCGTAGATCGGCAGTTCCTTGCCCTCGAGCGCGTTCGAGATCATCAACGGAATCAGCTTCTCGGGAAACTGATACGGACCGTAGTTGTTCGAGGCCCGCGTGATGAGCGCTGGAACCTGGAACGTGTGGAAGTACGACTTCACGAGCAAGTCCGATCCTGCCTTCGACGCGCTGTACGGGCTCGACGTGTGCAGCGGGTATTCTTCGTCGGCGTCATGTGGCTCGTCAATCGAGCCGTAAACTTCGTCAGTCGACACATGCACGAATCGCGGAACCTTGTGCCGGCGCGCGGCTTCGAGCAGCGTGAACGTACCGCGCAGGTTGGTGTCGAAGAACGCGCCTGGAGACTCGATGCTCCGGTCGACATGCGATTCGGCCGCGAAATGCACGATGGCATCCGGCTGCACGCTCGCCACCAGTTGGTTCACCGCGTCTAGATCGGCGATGTCACCGCGAACGAAGCCGAAACCCGGCATCTTCGCCACGGGTTCGAGATTCTCGAGATTCCCCGCGTAGGTCAACTTATCGAGCACGGTCACCGAAGGCGCGTCAGAGCGCGACAGCAGCATTCGTACGAACGCGGAACCGATGAAGCCCGCGCCGCCGGTCACAATCAACTTCACTTGTGTTGTGTCTCCCAGTCGTAATTGATCGAGGGCTCGTTGTGCGGAATGCGGCCCTCGTCTTTCGGGCTGTAGACCTTATCGGTCAGGTAAACGAGCATCGCGCTTTCGCCACCGATGATCTTGTATCCGTGCCCGACTCCCGGAGGAATCAGGATCTGCCAAGGCTTGAGTTGGCCCGTGTAAATCGTGTTGCGCTTACCGAAGGTGGGCGAATCGAGGCGAAGATCCACGAGGACCACCTGGAACATCCCCATGGCGAGATTCCAGCAATCGTGCTGGTCGAAGTGGTAGTGGAAGGCCTTGATCGTTCCCGGATAACTGAGCGCCACCGAGGCTTGTGAATCCGGCGGAAAGCCGGCCACCAGGCCCGTCGTCAAACGGTGCAACTCCATGAAGTAGCCGCGATCGTCGGGCCACAACACGAGCGGCGCCATGCGGACGCCTTCGATCAGATCCTTGGAATCGGGCGCGCGAATCACGTCGCCGATTCCATGCGTGCACTCCGGCAGCGCCAAGCGCATTGCGCCTTTTTCGGCGAAGATCCTTCGCATGCTACTTCTTCTCCGTTTCGCCTTCCACCAGCCGGAGGCCCTGGAAGGTCTGGGGGCCGATGAGGCCCGCGTTGGCATAGACGAACAACTTGGCGCGGCTGTCGGTGATGTCGAGGTTGCGCATGGTGAGCTGGCCGATTCGATCCTGCGGTGTGAACGCACCCTCGAACTTCTCCATGGTCAACCGCTCGGGTGCGTAGGTGAGATTCGGGCTGTCAGTGTTCAGGATCGAGTAGTCGTTGCCGCGCCGTAGTTCTACGGTCACCTCGCCCGTCACCGCTTTCGCCACCCAACGCTGCAAAGTCTCGCGCAGCATCATCGATTGCGGATCGAACCAGCGGCCTTCGTAGAGCAGGCGGCCAAGGCGTCTGCCCATGTCGCGATACTGTTCCATCGTGCCTTCGTTGTGAATTCCCGTGATCAGGCGTTCATAGGCAAGGAAAAGCAGCGCCATTCCGGGCGCTTCGTAGACGCCGCGGCTCTTGGCCTCGATGATCCGGTTCTCGATCTGATCGCTCATCCCGAGCCCGTGCCGGCCGCCGATTTCGTTGGCCTGCATCACCAGATCCACCGCGCTCGCGAACGACTTCCCGTTGAGCGCCACCGGGAAACCTTCTTCGAACTTGACCCGGACTTCCTCTGGCTTCACCACCACGTCATCACGCCAGAACGCGACTCCCATGATGGGCTCGACGATCTTGATTCCCTTGTTGAGAAACTCGAGGTCCTTGGCTTCGTGGGTCGCGCCCCAGATGTTGGAGTCGGTCGAGTAGGCCTTCTCCTTGCTCATCCGGTAACGGAGACCGGCTTTCTCGAGCAGCTCCGACATTTCCTTGCGTCCGCCGAGTTCGTCGATGAACGCCTGATCGAGCCAGGGCTTGTAGATCTTCAGGTTCGGATTCACCATCAGACCGTATCGATAGAAGCGTTCGATATCGTTGCCCTTGTAGGTGCTGCCGTCGCCCCAAATGTTGCAGTCGTCGGACTTCATCGCGCCCACGAGCATCGTGCCCGTCACCGCGCGGCCAATCGGCGTGGTATTGAAGTACGGAAGTCCGGCGGTAGAGATATGGAACGCGCCGCATTGCAGCGCGGCGATTCCTTCGCGCACCAGTTGCTCGCGGCAGTCGATCAGCCGCGCCTGTCCTGCCCCGTACTCTATCGCGCGGCGCGGAATGTCGTCATAGTCGGTTTCGTCCGGCTGTCCGAGGTGCGCCGTGTAGCAGTATGGAATCGCGCCTTTTTGGCGCATCCAATAGATGGCGGCGGATGTATCCAGCCCGCCGGAAAACGCGATACCGACCTTTTCGCCGGCAGGGAGAGATTGAAGAATATTGCCCATCAGGTGGAAATATTCAGGTTATCATCTCCCGCGCGCCAGGCCGCCGAGCGATTTCCACATTCCCACAGCCTCGACCGCGATTCCCTCTCTTCCCAATTCCGAACACCGAGACTACCGATACCGAATCATAGAAAGGAGCCCTGCCGGGCTCCGGCTCGCTCAACGCCCTTCAGGCTCATCCTTCGATTGGAATATGCTGTGGCGGCCACTCGCCTGTCTCCAGCAACGGGCGCCTTTCAGAGTAGCTGCCATCGCACGGCGACGATCAGAACTCGACCCGCAACATCAATTGCACCTGCCTCGCCGTCTCGCTCCACGCATCGACCGACGGCAGGCCGCTCGAGACTCCGCGACGGCCATACCGCGCAACTCCGAACTCGGAGGCGGGGTCCCAGTAGGGAAACGGCAGGCCCAGGTTCGCATGGTTCAAGAAGTTGAATGCGTCGCCGCGGACCGTCAAGCGGCCCGGCTCACCCAGCCATCGCAGCCCGAACGAGCGCGACACCGAAAGGTCGATGTTGTAGAATCCCGGACCCACGAGCGAATTGCGGCCGAGATTGCCGCGGGCGTTGGTACGGCGGAATGCCGTGCGTTGCAGAATTCGCTTGCCGCCCGGGATGTCCGACTCCGTCATCGGATCGGCGGTGATGAGGTCGAGCGTATTGTTCAGCAATATTCGTCCGTCAGGCGCTTGGTTCGATCCAGAGATCACGGTGAACGGGAGCCCGGACCGGAAGGCGGCCATCTGCGCGACCTTCCATCCGCGCAGCCAGCGGCCCGGCAAGTCGAAGATTGAATAGATGACGGCGTTGTGGCGTTGATCGAACGCCGAGTTTCCGCGGTCAGCGCGGCTGTCGCCCTGCGCGATGAACGTCGCATAGTCCACCCGGCGTGATCCGCCGGAGGTTTGCGCCAGGTCGAAGCCTTCGCCGAGGAACGGCTCGCTTTGATTGTCGATCGCGTGGCTCCAGGTATAGGCGAAGTGCAGCGCCGCTCCGGGCGCGGCGTAGCGGGCCACCGCGATCATCGAATGGTAGTTTGAGAGCCCCTGGTTGGCTCGGTACGACATCAGCGCGGTTGGCCCGGAAACATCGCGGTTCACCACGTCGGTGGTCATCAGCTTGCGCCCCAACGCGCCGGTTCCGGAAAGGTCGAAGCGCCACCTCTCCCCTACTCTCGACTGCAGCCCGATGAAGTAGCTTTGTGCGTAGGCCGTCCGGAATCCGGGCTGGATCAAGGTGAGCCACGGCGTGTTGCCGGCAACAGCGCGATTGTAGCGGCGGATGGCGCTGCCGGCGGGCTCGGTCACGTCCACGGTCCGTCCAGCGGTTTCGATCAGCGGCGTGAGGAAGCGGTTGTTGCGCGCGTTCTGCCAAGCGTTGTCGAACATGCGGTCGTAGAAGATGCCGTAAGCGCCGCGCAGCACCGCGCCGGACGGCAAGGCATAAGAGAAACCGAACCTCGCGCCCCAGTCGTTGTTGTCGGCATCGTAGATCCGCCCGGAGCGTGTCTCGCTCGAAACCAAACGCACGTCCCGCAGCCGTGCCGCGGCGCTCCCGGTGTCGCCAGGCACCGCGATCAGATCGCGCGCGGAACTGGTGTTCACCGGTACGCCGAAGTTCTCGTAACGCAGGCCGAAGTTGAGCGTGAGCCGCGTGTTCGCGCGAAAGGTGTCTTGCGCGTACAAGGCGCCCTGCGATTGGCGATAGGCGCTCGCGTTCTCCGGCAACCGGAGAGTGGGGAAGGCCTGCCGGTCCACCGTCACTTGGAACAGAGACGGACTATCGAACAGAAAGTCGAGCACGGTGTCGAACACGTAGCGTCCGTCGCGGCCGAACGTGAGGTAGCCGTCGAGGTTGCGCCGGAGCCATGTTCCACCGAATCGAGCGATATGCCGCCCCCGCACGAACGTCCAGTGCTCCTGCAGTTCCCACGCCGAAGTCTTGTATCGATAGACATAAGCGGAAGGGCTGCCGGGCAGCAGAACTCCGTCGGTGCTTTGTAGCGTGGGGATCTCCGGGTGCGCTCGATCCCAGTTCAAATCGTCGCGATGATGCGCCACGCGGGCCTCGTGGATCAGATCAGGCCGAAAGTTGTTCTGCATACCCGCCATCACGCTCGTGTCATCGTGACGAGCGCCGGAAATGAAGTCGCGATAGGGCGACCAGATGAAATCGGGCCGGTCCACGCGCGAAATCGCGGCACGGCCGCTTACGCGATGCGCGCCGCCGCGCGCCAGCCAGTCGCCGCGTTCGAGCATCACCAGCCGGTTGACCGTCGAAGGCCGTCTCATCGTCGCCGCAACCGTGATGGCGCGGCTATCGGAACTGACGGGTGGCGCGAAACGTTCGAAGAGTTTGCGCCCGATGCTGCCATCCGGCGAAAAGTCGCGAATCGTGGAGGCCGTCGGAAACTCGAACGTCTCGGGGTCGCCCTGCGTTCGCGCGCGATACGCTTCTAGCGCGCTCGAGACGAAAAGCCGGTCGCGCCGAACGGGCCCGCCAATTTGAAATCCGGGTTGGCGTTCGCGATGTCCGGCTCGGTCAAATCCAAGCCGGTTCTGCTGGAAGCCATTCGCGTCAAGCGTCCGATCCTTCATATAGAAGTAGCCGATCCCATGCCACTGATTGCCGCCCGCTCGCGTCACGGCATTCGCGACGTAGCCGGTGGTGCCGCCATACTCGGCCGAAAAGTTGTTCGTCGAGACGCGATACTCTTGCACCGCCTCCGGTGCCACCGAAGCCAGCGGACCCGTCACGAGAAAGTTGTTGTTCTGCACGCCGTCGAGGTAGAAGCTCGATGACGTGGGCCGCTGTCCGTTCGCCGACAGGCCGAGACTGCGTGCCGTGGTCGCGTCCGAGGTGACGCCGCCCTGCGTCGAAAGGGTTGCATAGAGATCGCGCCCCGCCAGCGGCAGATCGCGGACCTCACGCGGATCGATCACACCCGAGATAGTCGCCTCGAGCGCGCCCTGCGCACCGCGCGGCGCCTCGACAAAGCTCGTGCGGCTGGTGTCCACGTCGGGTCCGAAGAATGTCACCAGCGCGCGCGACCCGGGCAGAAACACGCTTCGTTGCTCGCCGGACTCCCACACGTCCGACAGCGGACGAAGCCGCAGATTCACCTCCAGCCGGCCAGCCACCGCGAGTTCGAGGTTGAAGGCCTCCTGTGCCTGATATTTCTCCGCTGTCGCGCGCACGCGATAGGGGCCTGGTGGAATCGAAGCCGCGGTGTAGTAGCCGCGCGAGTCCGCCGTGACCACGATCCGCGTGTTGGTGTCCTCGCTCGACAGCGACACCGCCGCGCCGGCAACGGGCGCGCCCGTTACTGAATCGACGATCCGGCCCGCGATGACACCTTGCGTGGTCTGCGCCATAACGGGCAGACGAAGGGCTGCAATCAACACTGCCGCCCCCAGCGCATATCGATGTACTGACATCCGATGGATGCTTTCAGTATCGCGCCTTATCGCCACTCGTGCGCGAGCCCGTGCCCGACAGAACGCCGGACACGGCGATTGGTGGAGCGAGGCGTGCCCTTTCAGGATCGTGACCGAGGACATCCCATGCTGTTGCTCGCATCATGCGCCGCGGTCCCCGTCTCCGCCTGATGCACAGCGCCGTGCCTAGAAGTCGAAGCGGGCCCCGATCAATCCGTTCCTGGGACCCGCAAGGTCGCGGCCCTGTACGGCACGAATTCTCGCCACCGCTCCCTGTGCCGAGATGTTGAGCGCGGGGATATCGAAATTGGCCTGATTGAACAGGTTCGTGAACGAAGCCTGCACGCGGAAGAACATCCGCTCGCGAATCGGAAAGCTCTTGAACAGGCCCGCGCTGGCCGCTTGCCGCCCGGGCCCGATCAGCACTCCACGGCCCGAGTTGCCGAAGCGGCCGTTGGCGGGCACGGCGAACGCCGAGGCGTCGAACCAGCGCTCGATGTCGCGCTGCCCGCTCGGGAGGTTGCCGTTGCCGATCCGGTCGGGAATGCCGCCGAGCGTCTGCGTGTTCGACGTATCCACACCCGCGAAGCTCGGAGTCAGGTACTCGCCTGTCTGCGCGATGTAGGAGCCCGTCAGTTGCCAGCCGCCGAGGATCGCGTTCGCGATTCCCGAATTCGCAGCGAAGCGTTTGCCCTTTCCGAAGGGCAGCTCCCACATCACGGTGGAGATGAATCGGTGCCGCGGGTTGTATTGCGCGTCGGCGCGCTCACGCCGCCGGTCGAACGCGTTTTCGAGAGTGGTGCCGCCTTCGACGCCACCGGTTTCATCCACGTCGGTGAGCGTCTTTCCCCACGTCCAGGCTACCTGATAGGAGAGCCCTGCTTTCCACTTCCGCTCCACTTCGGTCGAGAGCGCGTGGTAGGTATGGCTGCCACCGTTCTCGCGCATGACGATATTGCGGAACAACGGGAACGGGCGCCGTGCTTGCGCGAACGGTACCGTGCTCGGGGCAGGCTGATTGATGTTGCGGCCATAGACGAGTTGCGTCGACTTCGTGCCGACGTAGGAGATCCGCAAGCCCGCGCCTGCGCCGAGATCGCGCTCGATCGTCAAGTTGATCTGCTGCGCGTAGGCGTTGCGCATGCCGAGCGAGAGTCCCGTCACATCCACGTTGCCCGTCGCCCCCACCGCGCGGAACGGACGCTGCAGATTCAGTTCCGGCGCGCCGTTGACCAACGCATTCACGAACGTTTCGGTCACCGCGAACGGTCCACCATACAAAGAGGAGAAGACGTCCGCCGTGAAGTCGTCCGAGAACAATCCGTAGCCGCCGCGGATCACCGACTTGGTGCCGCCGAATGGGCGCCACGCGAATCCGATCCGGGGCTGGAAGTTGTTGAAGTCTCCCCGGCGAAGCCCGCGTGTGGGGAACCCCGCCGCCTGCGCGGTCACGATTGGGATGTTGCGAGGGAATAGCGGATTCACGAAGTTGTCGAGGATCGATTGGTTCGGAACCACGAGCCGCCCCTGCGCCGCGTCGACGTTGAATATGACGTCGTTGCGATCACGCGCCGGCTGATCGTACTCGTAGCGGACCCCATAGCTCAACGTCAGGCTCTGCGAAATCTTGAAGTCGTCCTGCGCGAATCCGGAGAGGAAGTAGAAGCGCGCGTATCGGGGCGGCCGCACTGTGTTGCGCGAGGACGACTGCGGGAACCCGAGCAGAAAGTCCGCGTAGGAGTAGCTGCTATAGGTGTTGTTGAACGTGTAGGAGCCGAATTGCGGCCGCACGAAATCGTTGTACTGTTGCGGACGGTATTCGACACCGGCCTTGATCGTGTGGCGCCCACGGATCTTCGTCACCTGATCCACGAACTGGAACGTGTTCTCCGCTGGCGCCGCCATCGCGAGCTGACCCACCGTATGGAATCCGAGAATCGAAACCGTGGGCACGTTGAAGACGCCGGGCGCCGTAGGCACGCCTTGCACGCCGAGCAGATCGACGAGTTCCTGGCCCACCAGAATTCCGCGCCGCGGATTGTAGTTGCGCGCGAATCCGGCCTTGAACTCGTTGATCAGTGTTGGCGTGATCGTCCACGTGTCGGAGATCGCGACTTGCCGCGCCATCCGCGTCTGCACGCGATATCCGGCGATCTCCGCGGGCAGTCCGCTATCGAGGACTTTCGGCTCGGACCGTTTGTAGCTCACGCGGGCGTAGATCGTGTTGTTCGAGCGCAGGTTGTAGTCGGCGCGCACGTCGAACTGATCGTGCCGGATCTGTTGCGGTACGTTCTCGCGATAGTTGGCGACGGTGAGATTCGGCGCGCCGAAGTTCGGCAGGGGGAAGAACTTGTTCTGCCATCGCACCGCGCCGGCATCGAGGCGTGAGGCGGGGATGATGTTGCCCGCGAATGGCGCCGCTGCCAATGGATCGCGCACAGTGATGGGCGCGGCCTGCTGCAGCAGTTGCGAGAAATCACCCTGCCGCATCAGGACCGTGGGCATGTTCGGCGTGATGACCGCGGGTTGGCGCTGGCGTTCGCCCTCATACGTTCCGAAGTAGAACGCCTTGTTGCGCAGGATCGGGCCGCCCGTGGAAACGCCGAAGTTGTTCCGGATGTTCTGTCCGCGCACCGGCGCGAAGTAGGGACGCGCGTTGAGCGCCGAGTTCTCGTGGAACCAGAAGAGCGCGCCGTGACGCTCATTGGTTCCGCCACGGGTGATCGCGGTGATGTTAGCCACCTCGCCGAACTCGGCCTTGTTGTTGACGATCTCGAAGCGCACTTCCTGGATCGATTCGAACGACGGCTCGGCGGGCCCGATCGAGTTCCCGAACGCGGGAGAGTTCGAGCTGATGCCATCGACGTTGAAGTAGTTCTGACTGCCGCGTCCACCGCCGAGAGAGAAGCGCGATCCTCCGCCCTGGCCGCCAGTCGGCGTCATGAAGACGTAGCGATAGAGTCCGGAATCGCCGGTTCCGGAAACGGTGGAGCGGATGTTGAGCGGCAGGTCGCGCAGATCGCGCAGGCTCTTGACGTCGGAGATGCTCGGTACGTCGGTCTCGACCACGGGTGCCGCGCCTTCGATGGTCACCTCGACTCCCACTTCGCCCACTTCGAGCCGCACATCGACGCGCACCGTGCGTAGCGATTCGATTTCGATGCCGCGCGAGATGTAGGTCTTGAAGCCCTGCGCCTTTGCCGTCACGGCGTACTTGCCGGCGTTCAAGTGTGTGAACTCGTAGTTTCCGGTACTGTCGGTCTTGATGGCGCGCGCAATGTTGGTGCCCTCATTGCGGATCTCGAGGGAAGCGCCGGGAACAACCGATCCGGTGGAATCGGTAACCGTGCCGGTCACCGTTCCGAAAGTGGCCTGCGCGAAGATGGCGCTGGCAAACGAAAGGCAACAAACGAAGAGACGCATCTGACCTCCAGAAGAAATCGGGATGCGGCCATTCTATCCGAGATCTCCGCTTGGCGTGAAATTCCGGCGGTGGAGACGCCCCACCGCTACTTGACCCTTGCTCGGCGCGAGCCGCTTGTGCTCCTGCGCGGACGGCCCGGTTCATCTGCTAGATTCATCCTGTGCAACGCAGATCGTTCCTCTCCACTGGCCTCGCCGCCGCACCTGCCGCCGCTGTCACCGCGGCCGCGCCCGCCGCCGCCCAATGTCCGGACTTCGGCAAGAGCAAGCTGAAGATCACCAGTGTCAAGATCGTCAAGACGCGTGATCGGCTCTACCGGCCCGCCTACAAGCCGAGCCCGGGCGCCTGGAGCACGCAAGGCGTCGAAGTCGCGAATCCGATGTCGATCTATCCGAAGTACAAGGCTGAACGTTCGCTGTTCAACCCGGATCCGGGCAAGCTCGACGACTTCACGGTCGAGATCGCCACCGACAAGGGCCTCAAGGGTTACGGCAACGGCGGCCGCGCGGGCGCCACGATCGTCGAAGGCCACCTCGTCAAGCTACTGATGGGCGAAGATCCCTTCGATATCGAACGCCTCTGGGACACGATGTGGCGCTCGACCATGAGCTACGGCCGCATGGGCGTGACGATGAATGCGATCAGCGGCGTCGACATCGCCCTCTGGGACATCGTGGGCAAGGCGCTCAATGCACCACTCTACAGGCTGCTCGGCGGTGCGACCAAGGAGCGGATCCCCACCTACTGCACCGGCAACGACATCGAGCAACATGTCGAGTTCGGATTCAAGCGCCTCAAGCTTGCGATTCCCCATGGACCCGCTGATGGCCGTGACGGCATGCGCAAGAACCTCGACCTCGTCAAACGGGCCCGCCAGGCGTTGGGCCCGGAGGGCGACATCATGCTCGATTGCTGGATGGCTTGGACCGAACGCTACACGCTCGAGATGGCCGAGATGATGGAGCCCTATCGCATCTATTGGATGGAAGAGGTCTTGCAGCCGCACGATTACGCGGGCTTCGGGCGCTTGCGCGAGAAGATCAAGTCGACGCGAATCGTCACCGGCGAGCACGAGTACGGACGCTACGGCTTCCGTCTGTTGCTCGAAAATCAATCGGCCGAAATCTGGCAGCCGGACGCGCAATGGTGCGGCGGCATCACTGAACTCCGCAAGATCGCCGCGATGGCGGCAGCCTACGACATCCCGGTGATCCCGCACGGCGGCGGACTCACTCCCGAGACCGTCGCGTTCTCGATGGCCACGACCAACGCGCCTTGGTGCGAACTCTTCCTGCCTCCGCCCGGCGGACCGAAGTCTGTCTACCAGGAGTTCGAAGAGAAGATGCGCATCACGCGTGGCCCCGAGGGAATCTACATGCAGCCTCACGATATTCCCGGAGTGGGCTGGGAGAAGTCGTTCCTGTAGGACTACTCGTGTAGCGTCTACGCGGACCGCGCCATGTTCGCCAGGTGCGTCAATTGCCCCAGATCGCCGCGCATTCCACTATTCGTAAGGTGCGGCAACAGCAAGGAACCGAAGGGATTGATTCTTGGCTACCGGCTTGCACATCCGATGGCATGACGCCACGTCTACCCGCCACGCAGCGTACTGCCACCTATCACGGTGGCATCGCGGAGGCGGCTCTGAGGCCGACGCTCGAAGCTGCCATTCTCGCACCCTCCGGCCATAACACCCAACCATGGTTGTTCAGAGTGACCGAAGACGCGGTCGAGATTTACGCCGACCGGAGGCGGGCCTTACCGGTGGTGGATCCGACCGGTCGCGAGTTGACGATGAGTTGCGGCGCGGCACTGTTGAATTTGGTTATCGCACTTCGACACGCTGGCTATTCGCTTTCGGTGGAAGAAGTGGCCTCGAAGGACCACGACCTCTTGGCTCGGGTTCGAATCGGCGGCCCGCTTCCACCAACGCGCGACGACGAACGGCTGTTTGCGGCGATTCCCATACGATGCACGAACCGGCGGCCATACGAAGACCGGCAAGTTCCAGCGTCGAGCGTCACGGAGTTGATCGAGGCAGCGAAGGCCCTCAACGCGCATCTCGCTGTCGTGACGGATACGTCAAAGGACGCCATTGCGGCATTGGTCGCCGAAGGGGATCGGACACAAGCATCCGATCCCCATTTCCGCGGAGAGCTCGCCGCCTGGGTTCACCCGAACCGCACGGCCTGCAAAGACGGAATCCCCGCATGCAGTTTCGGAGTCCCGTCGCTGCCGTCGCTCGTTTTTCCTTTCATCCTTCGCACCCTCGATTGGGGAAATGGGCAGTCCGCCAAGGATCGCCAATTGGCCTCGGGATCTCCTGTTCTTGCTGTCTTGTGGACTGACGAGGACACCCCACGAGCGTGGCTGAACGCCGGGCAGGCGCTCGAACGGGTCTTGCTCACGGCGGCGGCCAACGGATTGTCCGCGTCGTTCCTCAACCAACCGATCGAAGTTCCTTCGTTGCGACTTCATCTCGCCGAGATCGCGGGAGTGCGTGGATACCCGCAGCTTCTCCTACGGATCGGATATGGATCGGTGCCCGCGCCGGCGACTCCCCGGAGGGATGTCGCGGACGTGCTGCTTCCTCGAGGCGGCTGATCTCCCGCCTTCCTCCGTGGGCCAACACCCGCTGCGAGCGGCTCCACCATCCCTTGTCCCCAGATCCTCTCCGTTCAACCATCGCCACACGACTGGAGTACACTGAGCTTCTCATGACGAGGTTTGCGATCTTCGCTGCGTTCTGCCTTGCCGCACCGCTCCCGGCGCGCACCGTGAAAATGACAATCGACAGCACCGAACCAGCCGGGGCCACGCACGAGCGCATCAAGGGACGCGCGCATGGTGAACTCGATCCGCGCGACCCGCTCAACGCGATCATCACCGATATTGAATTGGCGCCGCGCAATGCCGCGGGCTTCGTCGAGTACACCGCAACTTTCACGCTCACCCGCCCCAAGGATCGCGCCAAGGGCAACGGTGTCCTCTTCTATCAAGTGCCGAATCGTGGCGGGATTCCGGCGATCGATCCGATGTTTCTCGAACGCGGCTACACGATCCTCACCAGCGGATGGCAGGGCGACCTGAAGCCGTCGCCGCGCTCGGAGACGATCGCGGTCCCGGTTGCGCGCCATCGCGATGGCTCGAGCATCACCGGACCCGTGCTTGCGCGCTGGGTCAATTTCGATCCGGGCACGAAGACGCTCGCGATGGCGAACTCGATCGGTCCGCATGCTTATCATCGCGCCGCCTCGCTCGATTCTTCGAAAGCGCTTCTTGGACGCCGCACGTTCGAGGGTGGACCCGTCACTCCGATCGCTCCCTCCCAGTGGGCGTTCGCCGATTGCGAGACAGCGCCGTTTCCCGGCAAGCCCGATCCCGGCAAGATCTGCGCCGCCGGCGGCTTCGATCCCGCGTATCTCTATGAGCTGAAGTTCACCGCGAAAGACCCGCTCGTGCTCGGTATCGGATTCGCGGCCACACGCGACCTGATCTCGTTCGTTCGCTCGGCAACCCAAGGCAATCCCGCGGCGGGCGCGATTCGCCACGTGCTCGGCTGGGGCTCGTCTCAATCGGGCAACTTCATCCGGGCGTTTCTGCACCTCGGATTCAATCAATCAGAATCGGGCTTGCGCGTATTCGACGGCGTGAATCCGCACATCGCGGCGCGCTTGCTCGCGATGAACATCCGCTTCGGCGTTCCGGGCGGAACGTCGAGCCTTTTTGAAGCGGGCAGCGACGGCATACTCTGGTGGGGTGGCGACGCGGGCCTTCTCGGCCGTTGTCGCGCGTCCGGAACTTGTCCGAAGATCATCGAAACGCTCGGCTCGAACGAATTCTGGAATCTCCGCGGATCGCCGGGATTCGTGGGCAAGAACGCCGATACCGATATCCCGCTGCCGCCGGAAGTGCGCCGCTACTATCATCCGGCGACGAGTCACGGTGGAGGCAATGGCATCATCTCGACCAAGCCAGCGAAACCGGCCGGCGTCTGCGTGTTGGCGGCCAATCCGAACCCTGAGCGTGCCACCGATCGCGCGCTCCTCGTCGCGCTCACCGAATGGGTCGTGAACGGAACGTTGCCGCCGCCAAGCCGTTATCCGCGCCTCGATCGTGGCGATCTCGTGCCGCCGTCGCGCGACGCGATCGGTTTCCCGGCGATTCCCGGCGCGCCCTCGCCCGACGGGCTCATCAATCCGCTCTATGACTACGACTTCGGACCGCGCTTCCGCTACGCCGACGTTTCGGGCGTGATCGCGAAACAACCGCCGGTCATCCGGCGCATCTTTCCGATGCTCGTACCGCGAGTCGACTCGGATGGCAACGAAATCGAGGGAGTCCGCTCGGTGATGCTTGACGTTCCACTCGGAACCTATCTCGGCTGGAACGTGACCGCGAAGGGTTTCAATGCCGGCCGCATTTGCAATCTCACTGGCGGCTACATCCCCTTCGCACGCACCAAGGCCGAACGTAACGCGGCCGGAGATCAGCGCCCATCGCTTGAAGAGCGCTATGGTTCGCACGATGGCTATGCCGCGCGAGTGAAGGCCGCGGCGGAGAAGGCGGTGCGGGAACGGTTCTTGCTGGCGGAGGACGCGGCGACTCTGATCGCGGAAGCCGAGAAAAGCGACGTATTGCGCTGAATGGAGTGGGCGCGGAGCAGCGCGGCTCCGCGCCTGACCTCTCAGCGGCCCGCCCGCGCGGCGCGGCTCTTGGCCACTGGCGCCGGCGCCTCGGCGGCTTGCGGCACGTAGGTTCGATGCCGTTTGATGTTGCCGGGATGACGGATGAACAACGGTCCCCACGCCGGATTGCTGTCGTGCATCTTCTTGAGCAGTCCGATCATGCGTGTCTGCACGGTGGCCACATTGCCCTCCGCGATCGACAAGGTGACCGCCGCGGCCACCACGTGTGCGGCGAAGAAGCCGCCGCTCAGATTGGCCGCAAGCGGCCCGGGATTCCGCAGATTGTCGCGAAGTGACGCCACGGTCTCTTCGTCGCTGTCGTGCCAATTCTGTATCTCGCCCAGAGCTGTCTGCTCCAGGCTCGCCATCGGCGTTTCGACGATTGCCTTCGCAACCGCTTTCGCCATGCTCTTGGCCTGGGCGACAGTAACGGTGATACCCGCAAGCCGGATGGTTTGGACATCACGCATCGTCTCCGCTTCGATCGCGGAAGCCCACGCGCCCGCATCGGAGAAATCGAGCAGCCGCACCGTCTCGGCAGCGAGGAAGCCCCTGACAATATCCGCGGGGTGGGGATCGTTCGCCGGACCGTCGCTCCTCAGCTTTCCGTTTCCCAAGCCGCGAAAATAGCCGATCAATCCGATGCCTGCCGCCGGCCCCATGTTCAGAATGCCGAGCACATCGGAGGCGGTTTCATCGATCCTGCTGGACCAGTAGCGTGCCAGCGCTTGACGGTTGACGGCGGCCATGACCCCAGCCCGGACGGCAGCCGCCAATTCGGCCTTGAGCCCGGTGTCGGCGCCGAGGATGTCGTGCCCGGCCGTCTCATGGCCGAGCGTCGCCCAACCAAGCAGTCCTGAGCGGGCATGCGACGGCGGGAGGCTAACAATACCGGCTTCGCATCCCAGGGAACTGGTTGCGTCAATCGGCCACGTGTATGGACCGAAATCCGGTGCGCCGAACTTGACAAGCGGAGGAATCACGCCCTTGTCGGGCGGTTCGACGCCCCGCCGGTCCTCTTCGCTCAGAAAGCCGTCGTAGAGATCCGAAACGACCTCCTGGAAGGCGTCGATCGCCTTGGATTCGAAGCCCTCACCATTCTGAAGAATCGCATGCGCGGAATCCATCAAGAGTCCGCCGGTGCTTTCACGAGTGGGGTCGTCCAGCAGTATGTCCGTGAAGCCCGCGCGGCCCAGTTGGTTCAGCGTGTTCACGTAAGGATCGTGGAAGGTGGTCCGGTAGAGCGGTGGCAGCTTGTCGCGAACGGCGGCCAAGCGGCCCCGCAGGTTGTCGAAGTCCGTCGGGTCAGCGGGCCCCGGATCGGTGTCGAGCGCGGCGGTGCGTGAGTCGAGTGTCGCCGCCGCGAGGTTGGTGAAATCAGGCTGTGCCATGGGTGCTCCTTTGGTGGGCAGGTTTCGCCCTACGAAATTGTATAGCGGGAACGCGACGAAAATAGTGCAAAGCAACTTAAGAAATCCCGAATCACGCCAAGTTCACCCGGTTGGAGTACGCTGGATAGGCCGGAGATGAAGAGCATGATCACTCGACGCGACACGCTGCGAGCCGCGACAGCGGCCAGCATCGGCACTGGCACTGGCACGGCGGCCTACGCGCAGGCCACTCGCGGACTCCCGCCCCTGAAGATCACGAACGCGCGCGTGATCATGACGTGTCCGCCGTTCCCCGGATTTCAGAACAAGGCCCAGCAGCGGCTCGTGGTCACCAAGGTCGAAACATCGGAACCGGGATTGTACGGCGTGGGCTGCGCGACTTTCACGTTCCGCCCCGAATCCGTCGCGCGCGCGATCCAGGAATCGCTCCGGCCCTTCGTCATCGGCAAGAACGCGGACAACATCGAGGATCTGTGGGGCGCGATGAACGCGAGTTCGCTGTGGCGCAGCGGACCCGTGCTGCACAACGCCATCAGCGGCATCGACATGGCTCTGTGGGACATCAAGGGCAAGCGCGCCGGAATGCCGGTTTATCAATTGCTCGGCGGCAAGATGCGCGCCGCGGCGGAATGTTATGCGCACGCGGGTGGACGCGACGCGATCGAATGCGGCGACAGCGTTCAGCGGTTGATCGCCGAAGGTTTCCGCCATATCCGCATCGAACTCACCGACACGACGGTTCCCGCGTCAGCCGCGGCGATGACCCCGGCGAATCAGGGCATGCCCGTGTCGCACGTCCAAAACGGATCGCGCTACGTTCGCGAAACTCCGAAGCTCTTCGAGGCAATGCGGAAGCGCTTCGGAGACGAGATCGAACTGCTGCACGATATCCACGGTGAACTGCATCCGGCCGAGTGCATCGATATGATCAAGCGGATCGAACCATTCCGGCCGTACTTCATCGAAGATCCGTTTTATCCGGAAGACATCGGCTTCATGCCGCGGCTTCGTCAAGCGACCACCGCTCCGATCGCCATCGGCGAGAAGTTCGTGAACAACCATGAGTACGTTGGGCTCATCAAGGATCGCCTGATCGACTTCATCCGCATCCACCAGTCCTACATCGGCGGCATCACGCGCGCGCGGCGCCTGGCGGTATTGTGCGAGTGGCATGGCGTGCGGAGCGCGTGGCACGGTCCGCGGGACACGTCGCCCATTGGACACGCGGCGAACCTCCATCTCGATCTCGCAATTCCCAACTTCGGTATTCAGGAGCGAATCGTGTTCGGAGACACGGTGGAAGAGATTTTTCCCGGCGCGCCGAAGATCCGCAACGGCTTCATGTACGGCAACGACAAGCCGGGACTCGGAATCGATATCGACGAGAAACTCGCGGCGAGGTTCCCGTTGCCTGATGATCCGGGCAATTTCGGACCGAAACGGCGCCGCGAAGGCGGGGTGGTGGCCAACTGATGCGGCGCCGTGAGATGTTCGCCCTGCCGACCGCGGCGATGGCGCAGGCGTACGCCCAGACCACGCGAGCTCAGAAGCCGCTGACGATTACCGGAGTGCGCGTGATCGTCACCAATCCTCCCTACGCCGATGGATCGAAGTCCACGATGCAGCGTCTGGTAATCGTCAAGGTGGAGACGAGTGAAGCCGGACTGTACGGGCTCGGCTGCGCGTCGTTCGTCTTTCGGCCCGGCGCGGTGATGGCCTTCGTCGATCGTTATCTGAAGCCGTTCGTGATGGGCAAGGATCCCGATCAGGTGGAGGATCTCTATCACTCGATGAACGCGGCCGGATTGTGGCGCGGTGGTCCGGTGGAGAACTACGCGATCAGCGGAGTCGAGATGGCGCTGTGGGACATCAAGGGAAAGCGCGCCAACATGCCGGTCTACCAGTTGCTGGGAGGAAGGACCCGCGGCGCCGTGCAGTGCTACGGCGACGCGTCCGGCAATACCGGCGCGGAAATGGCGGAGAGCATCGCGAAGGCGGTATCGCGCGGATTCCGCCATGTCCGCTTGAACTATCGCGGACGTGCAGTGAAACCGGGGCACGGCGTGGGCAACATGGAGCTCGGCGCGCCGCTCGGCTCGGGTCCAGTGATCGATCCGGACGAGTGGTCCCGCGCGATTCCCGCGATCTGGGAGCACGTACGCAAGGTCTCGGGCGGCGAGATCGAACTGATGCAGCATCTGCACGGGCAACTGCCGCCCATGCAAACGATCCAGATGATCAAACGGCTCGAGCCGTATCGACCGTACTTTTTCGAGGATCCGTTCTATCCCGAAGACGTTGGATATTTGAAGATCCTGCGGCCGCAATGCAGCGTGCCGATCGCTCTCGGCGAAAAATTCGTGAATCGTAACGAGTACGCGTCGCTCATCACGGATCGCCTGATCGATTTCATTCGCATCCACATTCCGGCGATCGGCGGATTCACGATGGCCTACAAGGTGGCGGCCTTGGGCGAGTGGTTCAACGTGCGGACCGCGTGGCACGCGCCCGGCGATCTCTCTCCGGTGGGCCACGCCGCCAATGGGCACTTGGACCTCGCTTCTCCGAACTTCGGAATTCAGGAAGGCGCCTTCGTGGCGAGCGACGCGCTCCGCGAGATCTTCCCGGGAACGCCCGTTGTCAAGGAAGGATACCTGTTCCTCAATGAGGCTCCGGGATTCGGTGTCGATCTCGATGAGAAGGCCGCCGCGCGCCATCCGGCATCGCTCGAGGACGGCAACTTCGGACCGAAGCGTTTCTCCAACGGTTCGATCGTGAGCAACTGAGCGCCGCCCGGCGTTCCGGTGCGGCGCTCAGCCAAGCAGGGAGTCCTCGGGCTAACGCGAAAGTGCCGGCGCCGATTCAGACGCTCCAGCTTCACCCTGAGCGGGACGCCCGCGGCGGCCGAACCGCAGTTCGTCCTCGAGCCCCAAAATGGAGCCGAGCGAGTGCTCCGGCGTCCACGAATCGAGACTACCCAGGAACTCGCCAGCCAACGGGTCCGCGGCGGCAAGCCTCCGCAGATGGTGAAGCCCTTCAGCACCGATCGGACGGGTGAGGACCGCAATGGGATCGGGTGCTCCAGCCGCCAGGGGTGACAGCGCGCGGAGACAGCGGGAGCGGGCTTCGCTGTCGGCAAGGAGATGCTCCATCCACCGGACCCGCTGTGCCACCACTGACTGGGCGGGCTCCGCGGACCGGCCCTGCCTCTTGATGCGGGCCAACCTCTGCCGCGATCTGCCGAGCAGCTCCGCATTGGCTTGCAGAGCAGAAGCGAAGGGGCCCTCGCCCAGTCCATCGTTGAATCGTAGAACTCCCGAGATCATGTTGGAGGTTCCCTGGAGGCACACCGTGAGGATACGCAGAGCAGGGAAGACATTCTCGGCCTTGCAAGCGTAGCCCCACCCGTATCCACCAGCGAAATGCAGGCCGACAAGTACCGGACTATCGCCGTCTGTCAGAACGAACGCGCCCGAGTCGCCATCGGAGGACCAGTCCTCCTCGCCACTGATCAAGATCGCGTCCCTCATCACTCCGTCGCGATAGGACCTCGTCAAGCGCGTATCGACAATGACGCCGCGAGTAAACCGGGTGGCTTGGCCGAACTTCTGAACGCGCATCTGCTCTGTCGCGCGGCCAACGAAATTGACTCTGGGCACGATGTCGAGCACTTCGTCGGAGACAAGGTTCGGCGAGTCTGGCGCTCCGATAGCCGCATCGACCGTCCCTCCAGAGGCCGCCATGCTGACTGCCCGTTTGACAGCACCGATCCTGTGGGACGAAGTCCCACCGTGACGCAGGCTCGGCTGAATGATCGGAGTTCCCGGAATCGAACCGAAAAGGTGCTCGACGGAAAGCATCACGGTGGTCCGGTCGGTTTCGTCGATCACCGTGCCGCCGAGCGTGCCACTTGCTCCGCCAGCGCCGATGTTCGCTCCGCCAGGTACGGGCCGGAGCACGCCTCGCGGGTCCGCCTGCGGCTCGGCGGGGGGCAATTCGATGACGTCGGTGGGGAGAGTCACGGACCCCGACGGCGAACGCGACTCGATGTAGCGTGGAATCTCGTCGCCGATGGCTCTTGCGTGACTGTCCGCCTTCTTGTCGACGTAGAAGCGGATCGAGAGGAAGTCCGTCGTTCGGCCTCCGGTTTCCTTGCGGCCCATGCCGATGCCGCACAGATGGAAGCGATGGGCGATCTCCTCGAACACTTGGCTGTCAAGCCACTCTTCGATTCGAACACGGTCATTCTCGTTGGATGCTCGTTGGGTTTTCATGTGTCTCCTGACATTGGTAAGCGCGAAAGACGGGAAAACACCGAAAATAAATCCCATGCCGCCTCGACACCTCCGCCCGTCAGCGGGCGCGAATCAGTATGATATTGTCAGGTCGTAAAACCCAATGACATCGATCCTGGGGCGTTCGCTCGCGTTCGCCTGCTGCATGGCTTTGTGCGCCGCTCCGCCCACGCCTCCGAAAACCGAGTCGATCTTCCCGCTTGGCGCCAATCCCGGCGCCAAGTTCGAAGCTGTCATTCGCGGTACCGCGCTGAAAGGTGCCTACGCGATCTGGTTCGAGCAATCCGGCGCGAGCGCGAATGTGATCTCGGTGGATGCGGAGCCTGGACCAGCCGGCGCGAAGCGCAAGCCAGCCGACCTGCTTCGCATCGAAGTGCATCTGGACGCGGCAGTCCAGGGTTCCTCGCGGGCATTTCGCGTGCTAACTCCCGGCGGTGTCTCGAATTCGCTCCGCATCTATCTGCATTCCGAACCATCGCTGCTCGAAGACGGAAAGCCGCACGATCTTCCCAAGCAGGCACAACCCTTACCGAACCTGCCCGTCGCCGTACAAGGCAAGATCGCGCAGGTGGGCGAAGTCGATTTCTATTCGTTCCGCGCTGCTGCCGGCGAAGAGTTCACGTTCATCACGACCTCGAGCGACGCGCTCGATCCGGGAGTTGCGATCTACAAGCCCGGTGGAAGCTGGTTCGATCCTGATCGGCCCACTCGCCTCGCGTTCACCGACGAGCCGGTCTCCTATCCGAATCTCAGCACCGAAGCAGTGCTCACGTATCGCTTCAAGGACGCGGGAGAATACTTCGTCCGCGTCAACGGATTCTGGGGCCACGGCGGAGCGGGACAAGAATACGTGCTGCGCGTGATTCGCGGACCTGCTCCGAAACACGAAGACGAACCCGGCGAATCGCGCTGGACCGAGCGCAAGTGGACCCGTGGCCTTTCAACGGACCGGATGCGCGACCTGTCCGCGCGTGCGCTGCCGTCGCTCGCCGCGGCCGCAAAGCCGATCCCCACGGTGGATGCCGATGCCGAACCTACCGCCGTTCCGGTCGAGCCGCCGAAGATCCAGTTGCCGTCGATGGTCATCGGCACGATCGAGCGGCCGGGCGACATCGATCGCGTGCGTTTCTCCGTGAAGGAGGGTGATCGAATCGCACTCGAGATCGAAACGCCAGAAAAGACGATCCCGCTGCTCAATCCCTACCTGCGAGTCGTCGACTCGGAAGGTGTCGAGGCTTTCACGAACGTGCTCTCGTTCATCAACTCGAACACCAACCTCTCGAAGCAGATCCATCCCAAGACCCAGTACACCTTTCCGCGCGGCGGCGACTTCACGCTCGAGATTCGCGACATCACTTCGGCGTATGGCGACGCCCGCATGAAGTACAGGGTGCTCGTGCGGCCGCAGGTTCCGCACTTGGGCGAGGTGAAGGTGCAGGTCGATTGCCTGAACCTCGAAGCCGGCAAGGCGCAGAAGGTGAGCATCATCACCGATCAGGAGGAAGGCTTCGACGGCTACGTGATCGTATCGATGGAAGGATTGCCCGAGGGCGTTCGAGTGGTGCCCGCGACCGAGGTGGACCCCGACAGTCCGCCGCAACCCCCGATGGGCAAGCGCGAGCGCTTCACGACGAAGAGTCAGAAGGCGACGCTCGTGCTCGCTCCTGAAGCATCGGCTCCGGCCACGCGCATGCCGGTGATGGGGCGCATCTACGCGCAGCCGGTGGTGAAGGGCGAATTGGGGACTCGATTCCTCGTCAAGGAGATTCCGGTAATGGTGGTGAAAGCAGCGTCATGAGGATTCTCATCGCATGTCTGTCGTTGACCGGCGCCGCACTCGCGGCAGATGCGCGAGTGGTGAGTGTGCGCCTGGTGCCGGGTGAAGTCACCTTGTCGGGTAAAGGCGCTTCGCAACAATTCGCGGTGATCGCGAAGATGAGTGACGGTTCGGAGTCCGACGTCACTTCGCGCGCCACGTTCACGATCAAGAACCCCGCGATGCTCACACCACGCGACACGGGCCGCGTCTTCGCGGCGAGCGATGGTCAGACGGTGATCGAAGCGCGCGCGGACGGAGTTCGCGGAACGGCTACGGTCCGCGTGGAAAAATCGAGCGAAGCGAAGCCGTTCAGTTTCGCGCGCGATATCGGCGAGATTTTCACGCGCCGGGGCTGCGAAGGAAGCCGCTGCCACGGGGGCGTAAAAGGCCAGGCGGGATTCAAGCTATCGAGCAACGGTATCCATCCCCGCGACGACTATCAATGGATCGTCGAAGGCGGTACGTTCCAGGTGCTCTCGGCCGAATCGAAGGGGCCCAAGGTTCCGCGCATCGACAAAGCGAATCCGGAACAGAGCCTGTTGCTTCGCAAGGCCGTGATGGACGCTCCGCACGGCGGGGGCCGCCGCTTCACCAAGGATTCCGACGACTATCGCGCGATCCTCGACTGGATTCGCACAGGCGCACCCTTCGGCGAAGCAGCTTCAGCGAACACGGCTCGCGTCGTCAAGCTCGAGACCTTTCCCAAGGATGTTGTCCTCTCGCCCGGACAGAAGGTCCGCGTCCTCGTGACCGCGCGCTACTCCGATGGCCGCGCGGAAGACTTCACGCATCGAGTCCTGTACACCTCGAACGATCGCGAAATCGCGACAGTCTCCGGCGGGGGCGAGATCGAGACAGTGAAGCCCGGCGAAACCGCGATCCTCATCAAGGCCGCTGGCCGCAACGCGCGCATCGGCGTGGGAGTGATCGGCGCTCCAGTGGCCGATTATCCGAAGACCATTTCGAAGAACTTCATCGATGACGAGGTCTTCGCCAAGCTCCGGCGCTTCAACATCGTTCCTTCCGGGCTCAGCAGCGACGCCGAGTTCCTCCGCCGCGTCTGCCTCGACATAACCGGGCGAATTCCTCCACCCGAACGCGTGAAGCAGTTTGTCGCGAGCAGGAACCCGAACAAGCGAGCCGAGGTGATCGATGCTCTGCTCGAATCGCCGGAGTACGTCGACTACTGGACCTTCCGCCTCTCCGATCTCTTCCGTGTGTCGGTCTTCCCGGTGGGCATCAACCCGAAGTGGACACAAGATTACTCCGAGTGGATCCGCGATGGGATCGAGCGCGACCGCCCCTACAGCGAACTCGCGAGCGAACGAATCGCGGCGCAAGGATACAGTCCAGCATCGCGCCATTACCTTCCCTATCTCGTGATTCCGCCGCCCGAGAACATGATGGGCGAACAGGTGCGCGTGTTCATGGGCCGCCGGCTCGATTGCGCGCAGTGCCACGATCATCCGTATGAAGAATGGACTCAGGACCAGTTCTGGGGCCTCACCGCTTTCTTCGGGCCGATGTTCAAGCTCGGCGGCAATCCCGATTCGGTGATCTTCGATTTCCCGGGTGGTAAAGAGGTCGCGCCGGATGTTCCGCCGCCCACGCCGCTCGGTGTTTTCCATCCGCGCACCAAGGTGCCTGTTCAGCCGGCGCTGCTCGACGGCAAGACGTTCCCCTACGACAAGACCGGCTTCCCGAGGCGCGAACTGGCCGCCTGGATGACTTCGCACCCCTATTTCGCCGAAGCGTCCGTGAACCGCATCTGGAGCCACTTCTTCGGCCGCGGCATTGTGAATCCCGTGGACGATTTCCGCTCCACCAATCCGCCGAGTCATCCGGAGCTGCTTGCCAAGCTCGCCGCGGAGTTCCAGCGCGGCGGATATCGCTTCAAGAACATCATCCGCGTAATCGCCAACTCGCGCGCCTATCAGCTCGAAAGCGCGACGACTCCCTCGAATGGCGCCGACAAGATCAACTACTCGCACGCCCTGCCCCACCCGCTCGACGCCGAAATCCTGCTCGATGCGATCAGCGACGTGACCGGCGTGCACGAAAGGTTCGCCGTCGGCACCAATCGCGGCGAGTGGCGCGGCGGCAAGACTCCGCTCGGAACGCGCGCGGTGGAGTTGAAGGAAGGCGACGTTTACGCCAACAATTTCTTCGACGCCTACGGGCGGCCGAATCGCTACTCGGTGCCCGAGCGCGACATGTCGCCGAAACTCGCCCAGGCGCTTCACCAACTCGCGGGCAACACCTACACCGAGCGGCTGGTGGGCAAGGGTTCGCGTGCCGCCGCGCTGCTCGAAAAGCAGGCGTCGAATCGCGAGATCATCGAAGAGTTCTACCATGCGGCCTTTGCGCGAGGACCTTCTTCGAGCGAAGCCGCCGCACTCGAAAAGCTGATGGCTGCCACGCCCACTCGCGAGCAGGCCGTGCAGGATCTCGTGTGGGCCGTGATCAGTTCACGTGAATTCGCCGAAAATCATTAGAGGAGACGATGGCATGATTCGAAAGTTCGGATGCTTGACCCAGACCGAAGCCCAGTGGGCTCGCCGCGATTTCTTGCGCGCCGGCTCGCTCGGATTCCTCGGCATGAATCTCGCCACCACGCTCCGGTTGGAAGCGGCGGCCGCGAAGGAAGGCTCCCCGGCGAAGGGCAAGGCGAAGTCGTGCATACTGCTGTGGCTCGAAGGCGGGCCCGCGCAGATGGACACATGGGACCCGAAGACCAACAGCAACTTCCGCCCGATCGCGACCAACGTTCCCGGCATTCAAGTCTCCGAGTTGTTGCCCAATCTGGCGAAGCGCATGGACAAGCTCGCGATCATCCGGTCGATGAGCTCGTTCGGCGACGATCATCCGCAGGCGGTTCACTACGCAGCCACCGGACACCTGCACAATCCGGCTATGCAGTTTCCGAGCCTCGGAGCGATCGTGGGAAAGGAGCTCGGATCGAAGAACGCGATGCCGCCGTACGTGATCGCGCCGCGTTGGGAGTCCGGCCGCCAGTATCAAGACTACTTCCGTTCCGCCTTTCTCGGGCCTGACTATGACCCGATGTTGATCCCCGATCCGTCGAAGGGCGATTTCGCGGTGGCCGACATGAGTCTGCCGAAATCGCTGTCGGAAGCCGCGATCGACAACCGGCGCGCGTTTCGCGACGTGATCGACCAGCAGTATCGGGCTCGCGTCGAAAACGCCGAGCACGCCAAGCTCGACTCGTTTCAGAAGAAGGCCATGGAGATGCTGCTCGCGCCCGGCGTTCGCAACGCGTTCGACCTGTCGAAGGAGAGCGACAAGACCCGTGATGGCTACGGGCGTGACTCGGTCGGCCAAAGCCTGCTTCTTGCGCGGCGCCTGGTCGAAGCAGGTACGCGCTTCGTCACCGCGGCCGGGTATCACAGCAATTCCTGGGACACGCATTCGGATAACGACAAGGGCCATCGCGACCGCCTGACGCCGCCGCTCGATCGCGGATTTTCGGCCTTGGTCGATGACTTGGTTGCGCGCGGACTCTACGACGAAACGATCATCATCGCGATGGGCGAATTCGGGCGCACGCCGCATATCAATCCGGGTCTCGGCCGCGATCACTGGCCGCGTTGCTGGTCGCTGATGCTCGGCGGCGGCGGATTGAAGACCGGACTCGCGGTGGGCAAGACCGACGAACAGGCGGCGACCGTGCTCGATCGGAAGACTTCGATCGGCGACCTGTTCGCGACCGTCTACAAGGCCATGGGCATTGACTGGAAGTCGGAACTGATGACCCCGATCGGGCGGCCGATCAAGATCGCGAATTCGTTCGAGGATTCGACGGGAGAACCGGTCCGGGAGTTGGTGTAGGCGTTACGGAGAAGGCGTGAACCGCCGCCAGTTCCTCGCGGGCGCTGCCGGTGCGCAAGCCGCGCCATCGCGTCCCAATATCGTTCTCATCGTTGCCGATGATCTGGGCTTTTCGGACTTGGGCTCGTACGGCGGTGAGATCCGGACACCGAACCTCGACCGCATGGCCGCCGAGGGCACACGCTACTCGCAGTTCTACAATTGCGCGGTTTGCGTGACGACGCGTTCGGCCCTGATGACCGGACTCTATCCGCGGTTCCAGCAGCCCGAACGGTTGCTGTCTGGAATGCAGACGATCCCGGAAATGTTGCGCCGGGCGGGCTACGTTACCGTGATGTCGGGCAAGTGGCATCTCGGCGCGAAGGCACCGTACCGGCCGATCGACCGCGGGTTCGACGAATACTACGGCCTGCTGGGCGGCGCTTGCAACTACTTCGACCCGTCGCGTCCAAGCCCACTCGGGGGCGCACGGTCCGGCTCGCCGATCGCGCACAACGGTCGCGCGGTTTCTGATTTTCCGGAAGGCTACTACACGACCGATGCTTTCACCCGCCATGCGGTTGGAGAAATCCGCAAGCGGGCCGCGGGCAGCAAGCCGTTCTTCCTGCACCTTGCCTACACCGCGCCGCACTTTCCGCTGCACGCGCCCGCCGATGACGTGGCGGCATACGAGGGACGGTACCGGAGCGGCTACTTCGCGCTGCGCCGCGAACGGTTCGAGCGAATGTGCCGGATGAGCGTGATCCGGAGCAAGTGGAAGCTGCCGGAGCCGGACCGCAAGCTGGGCGATTTCCGCTATGATCTCGCGGCGGAGGAGTGGAAGGGATCACTCGAGCAAGAGCGGCTGATGGAGATCTATGCCGCGATGGTGGAGCGCATGGATCGCGGCGTGGGCGAGGTGTTGGCGGCGCTGCGCGAAACCGGGATCGAACAGAACACAGTGGTTCTGTTCTTGTCGGACAACGGCGGCTGCGCGAGTATGCCGCTCCCCTCGGAGATGTCGGCTTATGACGCGCACAATCGCGGGAAGCAGGCAGGCGGCCGCGACAGCTACCTGCTGTGCGGACCCGGGTGGGCGATGGCGCAGTCCACTCCGTTCCGGCGGTACAAGACGTGGACGTATGAGGGCGGAATCGCGACACCGCTCATCGCGCGCTGGCCGGGCCGGATTCCGGTGAATGTCTGGCGGCACGAACCAGCGCACGTTGTCGATCTGATGCCAACGTTCGCCGAACTCGCGGGCGGAAGATACGAAGGGTCGATCGCGGCGGAGGGCCACAGTCTCGCTGGTGCGCTGATGGGCGGCCGCGCTGTCCCGGGCCGCGAGATCGGGTGGTTCCTCTATGGGAGCCGCGCGTTTCGCGAAGGGCGCTGGAAGGCCGTGTGGGGAGCGACGGGCTTCCGATGGGAGCTCTACGACATGGACGAGGATCGCACCGAGACGCGCGATCTGGCGGGCCGCGAGAAGAAGGTGGTGGCGCGGCTGAGCCGGAAGTGGGAGGATTGGGCCCGCCGGACGAATGCTCCCGCAAGCGGGACACCTGCCGATTGGCCGGTCTACTGATTTCGAGTCAGGCACGACATCATCCCATTACCTTCTCCGGGCCGGGCCAGGAACTGGCCCGAAGCCTCCGTCGTTTGCCACTCCGCCTCCCTGAATTCATCTGTTTCGAGTCGAGCGGACCGGGCCGAGGTGATCGCTCATCCGGCCCGGCTTCCGCGGACTCTGTCAGCGCGGAAACAGAAACACTTGCCGAGGCTCCGTGCCGATGATCTCAACCGCGGGTGTCAACCCCGGAATCGGGTACCACATCTGGCCGCCCAAGGCCAATCCGTAGAATTCTGTTTGGGCACCGGTCACATTCGATCGCCACGTGAATGCGTCAAAGGAGTCGTCCTGGTCTGGCGAAAGCAGCCCGACGACGAGCCAATACTTGGTTTTCGGGGCCAAGCCACCAGCCTGGAGCGTCAGCGTGGATTCGCCATTCCAGCCGTGCCCCGCAGGTATCCAGCCCGCGGTGCCCGTCAGAGTCGCCCCGGGCTTGCCGTTCTCGTCCGAGGCGATAGCGAATTCGATTCGGGTGTTGAAGCCGTCATACGGAAGCGAATCGCCGCCAGGACCCGTGGTCAGGAAGACTCGAGCCCGTACAGTGCCCAGGGTCTGGGCGGGTGTAGTGAAAGGGACGGCGATAGCCAACGGTCCATTGAAGTGTGACACTGTCTGCCCCTCCGCGATCTGGATCGCGCACGCTGAGTTCCCCGTGTTGGTGTACAGGACGACATCCGCCGCCACGGCAGGCAGTGCCGCGATTGTAAGCAGCCATCGGTAGCGCTTAGCCACAGAGCACCGCCGATGAACATAGCAAATCACGGCGATAACCGATGATCGCGAGCGCCGGGAGCGTCACCCCAGCGGGTGACGGAAACCACATTTGGTCCCCCAACGCTCGCAGCTTGTAAGTACCCATCTTATTGAGTGGCCCCCGCAACCAGTCGAAGTCGCAGTTCTTGTAGACGGATTGGGCGATGTTCGCATAACCCTGGGCAACGAACCAGTATTTCTTGCCCGCGCTGAGGGAAACGGCCCGGGCTCCCTGTGGAAACGAGTTCTTCAGGAGGGTCGGACCTGACTGCACGATGAACCGGGATTCCCAACGGTGTGGGCCGTTGGGGCCGTCGTTCACGTCCTCCACTATGGAGAGCCAAAGGCCGCCATAAGCGGCTAGGCCTGC
>CADECY010000074.1 GCA_902825945.1 uncultured Acidobacteriota bacterium | reverse complement strand
GGACCGTGGTCGATGACGGCCCGTTGCCCTCGCGCGGCGCGTCGCTCAACGTGGATGACGAGGGCAACGTGACGCAACGCAACGTGCTCATCGAGAACGGAATCCTGCGCGGGTACCTCCAGGACCGCCTCTCGAGCCGGATCACCGGCTCCGCGCCCACCGGCAATGGGCGCCGCGAAGGCTTCCAACATGTGCCCATGCCGCGGATGACCAACACCTTCATGCTCGCCGGAGAGGACGACCCGGAGGACATCCTGAAGTCGGTCCCGCGCGGAATCTACTGCAAGAACTTCGGCGGCGGACAGGTCGACATCACCAACGGCAACTTCGTCTTTTCCGCGACCGAGAGTTATCTGATCGAGGACGGCAGAATCACACGGCCCGTCCGTGGTGCGACTTTGATCGGCAACGGCCCAGAGGCGCTAAAGTACGTGAGTCGCGTCGGCCACGACCTGAAGCTTGACGAAGGCATGGGGATCTGCGGCAAAGACGGACAGAGCGTGCCGGTGGGCGTCGGCCTGCCGACAATCCGAGTGGACCGCATGACGGTGGGCGGCACGGCCGGGTAGTCATGGGCGCTCGGTGAATTGCTTTTCGCGGGAACCGCGTCTCGCGTTCTCCGTCTTGAGTTCGTGGACCTCCGCGATGGCCCGCCGTGCCCCAAGCCCGGCAGCGTCCGGGCTGCTTCCTGACGGCGGCACTCGCAGTCAGTGCGAACACGGTTCTGCTGAAGCCGCCGCCATATCCCGAGGCGGAGCGGAAAGCAGCTGGATCTCCACCGAGTTTCAGACACGCGATGCGGCAGGACCGTGTGGTGACCTTACGCACCGGGGCACGGTCCGATGCGATGGAAGTGCCGCGCGGTTCAGTGCTCCATCGGGAAGCCGAACTGATACTGCGTCCCGTCATGCGCGCCGACGTAGACACGACCGCCGCCCGAGGCCAATCCGCCGGTGCTGACGAACGAGGTGATCGCGGCACCGCTATTCCAGATGGTGCGGCCGGTCAGGCTATCGATCGCGTAGAGCACCGCCGGTGCTCGCTTGCTTTTTCCGCTCGAGAGCGCGAAGACGACACCGTTCACGATGATTGGCGTCGTGGGTGACACCATGTCGCGCGAGACCCAGCCGGGTTCGATCGAGAGCGATCCGCCCTGGTCCACCATTTTCCAGGCAGTGACCGCGCCCGAGGTGACCGTGCCGTTGGTGTTCTTGAATCCGGACACAGGTCCGTTGACGGGCAGCAGAAACCATCGGGTTCCGGCGGCGTCCTGCCAACTCGCCAAGGCGCCGCTGGCCAGCGGCGATCCGCCCGAGCTGACCGCGACTGCCTTGCTCAACACGGCATCAGCAACGTGGATGCGTCCGTCGGCGGTCGCGGCGGCGACGAGATCCTTGCCCTTATGTTCGAAGACGAGCGCCGACGTCGCGAATTTCGCACCAGCCGAATAGGCGCCGGTTTGGGTGAGTCCGGTGGCATCGACGGAGATGAGCTTGTCGCCGCTTGCGACATAGAGCACACCTTCGGGACTCGCGGCTGGGCCCATCGTGCCCGCGATGGGCGTGGGCGCTTTCCAACTGGTCACCTTGCCCTCCTTGAGGTCGAGCGACCAGATGCCATCGGGCGTGCCGCCGCAGTTGTTCACGGTCGCGGCGTAGGCGTGATTGTCGAACGCGATCAGTCCCTGCGCGTTGGCGTTGGCGGGAAGGAACGCGACAGCGGCATTCGGTTCATCGCCGTTCGACAGGTACATCGAGTGGAGCTTGCCTTCCGAATCGAGCGCCAAAACATATTGCGGGGTTCGCGCGAAGGGATTCGGAGCGGGAGCGACGCGCCGGTTGGCGGGCGCCGGAGCCGCCGCGACCGGCGGAGGCGGCGGAGTGTTGCGGAGCGTGACCGCGCCCTGCCCGGGTTCGCCGACGCCGGACTTGGCGGGAGTTCCTCGTCCGCCGCGCCCGAACGTAGCGGGCGGATATCCGGTGTTAGTGGGGCGCGTGACGGTGGAGGTCATGCCGCCGGGGCATGGTCCCGTGCCCGCCGCGGGCGGATTTGGGGCGATCGTTTTTTCCCACTCGCGTACCGCGATGTCGGTATCGATTCCGGTAACGCTGTTGGCGCTGCCGCCGAAAAAGCCGAGCGTGCGGAAGCCACGGTAGCCGATGTAGAAGTCGATCAACGCGGGCGAAGTGATCGAGCTCATCTGCCGGGGCGTGTTCTTCAATTTCATCTTCCACAGGAACTGGAAGCCGGGTTTCGCCATCGTTTCCGGAGAGATCTTGCCGTCGCCGCGCACCCAGGATGACCGCTGCGCGTCGTAGCCCGCCGTCATCCAGTCACCGCTTCCGCGTTGGGCGTGAAGCAATCCCGCCGTTCCGAGGACGCATCCCACGGCGACGGAGGCACGGGTCAACTTTCCAATCACTGTTTTCGAATCTCCTTCCGGCAGGGGCCGAACTCTCGATCATATCCCAAAGGCGCGCGGCGTGGCCCGAGAGCCCGGATAGGGAGAAGCGCTCGACCGCCCGGCTTTCCGGAATACGCGCACAACGGACTCGCTCCGGCGCCCGGCCCGCGGCGTGTTCCTGGACATCTGGTGCCGCGTCTTCGCGGCCTGTGCGCTGCTAAGGCAACAACTCGAAGCTGAGGGTCCCGGTACCCGTGCGGTCGGACCAAGGTCCCCACCCCTCATCCGAGTCAGGCTGGCATTGCGAAAGGCACGACCGCATGATGACGTTGTAGCGGGCCGGCGTTGCGCCTTGCACGCTGAGGGGAACTTGAACGACGTTGCCCGACGCGACTCCGCGAATCGGCGGCCCGGAGGGTGGTGCGAGATAAAACTCGTACGCCGAGGAATAGAGTGTCGGACTCCAACCGAGTTCGACCACGCCCTGGCGGACCGACGACTGGTGAGTTGGCGCGACCAGAGTCGGCGCCTGCACGAACTCTCCATACGCCTGAAATCCGACGGAGGTGCTCGCCGCTTCGGAAGCCGTGCCTGGATTGGCAATCACCACCGCGTCATACCGCGTGCCTCCCGCGGAGAGTGCCGCGGCGAAAAAATTGTTGCGGGTCAGAACGTCGAGGGCCGGAGCACGGCGGAACATGTCCTGCACGAACAACCGGTACAATGTGTTCGAACCGTTATCGCCCGGGATGCGCGACCATGCGAAGAAAGCGGGATTGTTCCAGATAGTCTCCGCAGGTAACGGCGCGGCGATCACGGGAACGGCGGGATTCGGACCGGGAACGTTGACGGCCACCGCTGCTGTCCACGGGCCACAGAACGATGAACATGACCGAACCACAACCGAAGCCGCGCCCGACGGTGCTGGAAAAGTAGCCGACGTCGCAGAGGTTCGCGCGCTAGCCACGGTCAAGGCGCCGCCGCCGGGACCGCTGTTGGGCTGCACCAGCGCAATTTCGTAGAAATCCATGCCGTCCACGGCCTGCCACGATACCGATACGGATCCAGGACCGGCAGCCCGAGCCTGGAGATTCGACGGCGGCCATCGAACTGACTGATTCTCCGAGATGTCGAAATCGCCTTTGGAGATCGTGTCGCGGCAGCGCACCGAGCACGCCCGGACCGACCAACTGAGGTTCCCGGCCGGCAGCGTGGCAATCGTACTGGTTCCGGTGACGGTGATGCTGTAGCGGCTTCCGCCCGCCAAGCTGTAAGTCGAGGGCTGCACATGATCGGGAAAGCTGGCACGGGCACGGTTGCCGGCTTCCACTTCATAGTGAGTCGCGTCCGCCACCGGTTGCCAGCGGAACTGAACGGTTGTGGACGTTTGAGTGGCGAAACTCGATGGTGAGAGCAGGACCGGATCAGCGGAGGGAGCCGGAGGCCTCGTCTCGAATCGCCGGAACGACCACGGTGTGCAGTTGGCGCGCGCCGTATCGAAGCACCCGCGCACACGAGCCTCGCAGGCGGGTATCCACCGGGGAGCGGAGCCGGCTGACCCTCGTGGGTGAGGTAAGCCGACGAAAAACTGAATTTCCCGCTGTGGCGGGTATGTTCATCGAGAAGGCCACTCGGTCGGTGGGATTGCGGCCGACCGTGACGAAGCCGCCGAAGATGTCAGACGCCGCTGTGGGTTCCACCACCTCGACCTCGTGCGAAACCGCGCCAACGGCCGGATTCCAGGAGACGGTGGCGCCGGGGACTCCAATCACCTGGTTTGGCGCTGGCTGGCGGAAAGTTGGCCGCCCCGAAGCGGGCAGGATTCTCAGCGGCACGGTAGTGCGCAAACTCTTTCCGTCCGCGTCTGTGACGGTGACATCGTAGACATAGGAACCGGCAGGAGCCGCAAAGCCAGCGATCCGCGGGATCGTGTTGGCAACGTTGGCGGGAACCATTGACGGTGCGGGGCCGATCGTTCCATGGAAATCGATCTGGTACGGTGGGCGCCCGCCGCTGACCTGGAACGGCGCCGAGTACGGCAAGTCCTCCACCGCGTCCGGGAAAGGATTCACGCGTACCGGATCAACGACGGAAATATTGAGCACCGGTGACTCCACGGTCACTCCATCGCCCAGGCTTCGAATCCGCACCCGGAAATCGTACGATCCGGCGGATTGCGGAGTGCCGGACACGACGCCGGTCTGCGAGAGTGTCAGGCCCGGGGGTAGCTGGCCCGACAGGAGTTCGAAGACTGGCTGGCCGACATAGAAGCCTGGAGACCCGAGACTGCCCGCGATGATTGCCGAGTAGATGAGTCCGGTCCGGCCCGGAGGAAGCGGACTCCTGTCGATGTAGCGTTGCCCGTTTCGAAAATGGGCGACGCGAACTCTCGAGGCGGAAGGCGGCGCGAAGGCCGGGCGCGACACGGGGTTCTGTAGCGGGTCGCTCGTGGGTGCCATTCCGCCCGAGATCCAGATCGACCCCGAGCCCGCACCAGCATCATAGGAGAAGATGACGCCCGATACGAGTTCCTCCATCACGAAGTTCTCCACGGGAGTCCTCACCAATTCCCAGACCGCGTGCCCGTTGCCCGACGCGTCCACCACCACCGGCGCGAACGGTATGGAGCCGATCGTCACCGAGGCCGCGACCGGCGAATACGGTCCCTTGCCCTCCGCATCGGCCGCGATCCGGATCACCGAGCCCGCCGTCGTCTGGATGGGGATTCGCGGGGTCAGATTCAGCCGCACCGGCGCGAGAATCCGGATACCTTGCGGAACGCCCGAGAACCGCAGCAGGAAACGCGTCCCGGTATCCGCGAGTCCTGCGGTCGAGAGTCCGTTCAAGGCCGTGAAGCCTGGATTAAAACTGCCGCTCTCCGTCAAGTAGATGGTGCCGAGCACGTCCTGCGAATTGGGAGTTAGCGGGTCCGCGGAAATGTTACGGGTCTTCCAGGCCGTTGGAAATAGCTCCTGAAACCGGAACGGCACGTCCAAGGCCGCGTTGGCGGCGGTCGGACTGTTGCGGCTCTGGCTGACGTCAAAGACGTGTTCGGAGATGATCTGCTGGCAAGGCGCCTGGATGCCGAGCAGGAGTAAGATCAGGACGCCGAATGACTTCGATCGCACTTCGCCAGTTTATCACCCACAAGACGGTCCCGAACCTCATGAGACCGCGAACCGCTCCGCATGGTCACGTTCCGGCGCCATCGGTGACGTTCGGCCCGGTACCGGAGGCTGGTTCGAGTGTTGTATATTCGAGCTTCAGGAAGAGTGCAACGTCGAGCGAAGCCTCCGCGTTGGAAAGGCCAAACATGAATAGGTTTTCGATCGCAGCCCTCTGGCTTGCCAGTTCCATGCTTTTCGCGGCGGACTGGCTGACCGACGGCGGCGATATCCGGCGGACGAACTGGCAAAAGGATGAGAAGATTCTCTCGCCTTCCACCGTCAAGGACATGAAGCTTCTGTGGAAGATCAAGCTGGACAACAAGCCGCGGCAAATGCATTCGCTGCTGCCTCCGCTGGTGATCGGGAACGTGGCGACGGCGGGCGGCAACAAGTCGTTGGTGATCCAGGTGGGCGTTTCCGACAACCTGTACGCGATCGACGTCGTGACGGGCGAACTCGTGTGGAAGAAGCAGTTCGACAGCACGTTCCAGGATGCACCGGGCGGGCGCGGGCCGAGCGTGTTGTGTCCGGGCGGGATGACGGCGAACGTGGTGATCGTCCCTGGAGACGGCGCGGGCAAGTACACGATCTATGGAGCCTCATGGGACGGGCGCCTTCGCACCATCGACGCCGCGACCGGCAACGATCTCGTTCCGCCCCGCAAGTTCATGCCGCCGAACGGGAAGCCGTACGCGTTCAGCTATCTCGATAACGTGATTTACACGCACAGCGCGCAGGGCTGCGGCGGAAATCCGAACACTGTGTACACGTACGACCTGGCGACCGAGAAGGTGGGAAGTTGGGGTCCGGCGGGCGGCGGCATGTGGGGACGCTCGGGTCCGGCGATCAGCAAGGACAAGGTGATGTACACCGGAACCGGCGACGGCAAATGGGATCCGGAAAACGGAGTCTACGGCAACGGCATCATCGGCGTGAAGCAGAATCCGCAAACCAAGGCCGTGGAACTGGTCGACTACTACGGCCCGTCGAACGCCGAATGGCTGTGGAAGCGCGATTTGGATATGCAGGTGACCCCCGTCATTTTCGATTACAAGGGCAAGGAGTACATGGTGGATGCGAGCAAGGAGTGCCGCCTCTATTTCATGGACACCGAGTCGATCGGCGGAGACGACCATCGTACGCCCACTTATCGCACTCCACTCATCTGCAACGAGATCGTCGATTTCGCGGAGGCGGGGATCTGGGGTTCGCTCGCCTCGTGGGAAGAGTCGAACGGCAAACGCTGGGTGCTGACTCCGTTCTGGGGGCCGAAGCATTCGAAGTTCAAGGCGCCGGTCGAACACGGGGTGGTGAAAAAGGGCGCGATCGCGGCTTTCACCGTGGAAACGGTCAAAGGCAAAGTGGAGTTGGTGCCGGCTTGGATCTCGCGCGACATGGATCAGGCCGAGCCGCCAGTCATCGCCAATGGTGTGATCTTCGCCTACGGCAGCGGCGAGAACACGGCTCAGGCGTTCCCGGATGTCGGTCTCGACTTCCGCATGGAGCGCCGCACACCGAAATCGACCCATGCGGTACTGTATGCGCTCGACGCGCGGACGGGCAAGGAACTGTGGTCGAGCGGGAAACAGATCGAAACATGGCTGCACTGGGGCGGACTCGCCGTCGCCAACGGCCGCGTCTACATCAACGACTACGACGGAACCGTCTATTGCTTCGGCATTCGCCAGTAGCGATTCTGATCTCACGCAGAGACACGCAGAGGGACGCAGAGAATAGCCTCTCGGTTGTTCCTTGGCTTGCGGCGCTCTTCAGGAACACTCGCACAACGGACTCGCTCCGGTGCCCGTCCCACGGCGTGTTCCCGAAGGTTCCGCGCAGCGCCTTCGCGGCCTGTGCGCTTTTGATTGCTCCCTTGCTGGTGGCGCAATCGACCGAGGCTGAGAAGCGCATCGAAGAGCTCGAGCGTGAGTCACTCGGCTACATCCGGTTGCTCACCGATTGGGGCGGGCTGACGCGGTACGGTTCCGATAACACGGAACTGAAGCCCGATCGGAACCGCGTGATCTTCTTCGGTGACGATGTGGTCGAGCGCTGGGGTGAAGGTAAGAGTCCGTTTTTTCCGGGCAAGCCATACCTCAATCGCGGCATGAGCAAACAGGCGACGCCGCAGATGCTCGTTCGGTTCCGGCAGGATGTGATCAATCTGAAGCCCGCGGCGGTGGTGATCCAGGGCGGATCGAACGATCTGGCGGGATTCGCGGGTCCGGCGACCGAGCGGACGATTGCGGAGAATCTGACGACAATGACGGAACTCGCCAAGCTGCACGGAATCCGGGTGGTGTTGGCGTCGGTAACGCCGGTGTGCGATTGCGGCGGGCCGAAGCACACGCTGCGGCGGCCGCCGGGGCGCATCATGGGCCTCAACGAGTGGATCAAGGAATACGCGGCGCGGGCCGGTGCGGTGTTTCTCGACTTCGATCCGGTGTTGAAGCAAGGGCGCTCGATGAAGCGCGAGGTGACCGATGACGGATTGGTGCCGAACGATGCCGGCTATGCGCTGATGGCTCCGTTGGCGGAGAAGGCGATCGCCGAAGCGCTGCGAGGGCGCTGACCGCTTCGCGTTCCGTGCCCCGCGCGAAATGAGTGATAATGGCGGATCGCGCGAGGTCCCATGAATCATCCCCGTCGATTGGTGTTGTTGGCCCTGATTTGCCAAGGTGCCGTTTCCGCCCAGACTTCATCCGGCCTGGTGGTGGTGTCGGTGCAAGATCCATCCGCGGCAGCGGTCGCCGCCGCTTCGGTGAAAATCACCGAAGAGGCGACGCGCGTCGCGACAGTGCAAACCACTGATCCCGCGGGACTCGTCCGCTTCGTATCGGTGAAACCCAGCCGTTACACGGTATCGGCTGAAGCTTCGGGATTCAAACGCGCGGTCAAGAGCGGACTGGTGGTCAATGTCGCCGAGTCCGTTTCGCTCACGCTCACGATGGAACTCGGTTCGGTGAGTGAGACAGTCGAGGTGGCGGGCGCCGCGCCGCTGTTGCAGACCGAGCGGGGCGAACTCGGGCAAGTGATCGGGAACCGGCAGATCATCGACCTGCCGCTCAATGGCCGCAATCCGATCGGGCTCGCGGGCCTCACGGCGGGCGTGGTTCCGGGGCCGGCGTTCAGCGACAATCCGCTGCAGTTGGCCAACCTCAGCGTGAACGGAAGCCGGGGCGGAGCGACCGAGATCCTGCAAGACGGCGCGCCGGTGACGGTGCCCGAGAACAGTCCGGGCACGTTCGCGACGGCAACCTTGCCTTCGGTGGAACGAGTGCAGGAGTTCAAGGTGCAGACGAACTCGTTTTCGGCCGAGTTCGGACGCACGACGGGCGGCGTGATCAATCTGGTGATCAAGTCCGGCACGAACAACCTTCATGGCAGCGCTTACGAGTTCCTGCGAAACAGCCGGCTGGATTCGAATCAGTGGTTCCTCAATCGCGCAGGACAGAAGCTCGGCACGTTCCAACGCAATCAGTACGGACTCACGCTCGGCGGTCCGGTGCTGTTGCCGAAGATCTACAACGGCCGCAATCGCACGTTCTTCTTCGGTGGATTCGAAGGGCTGCGCCAGCGGGCGCAACAGACGTCGATCACGACGATTCCGTCGCGCGCTCAGATGACGGGCGACTTTTCGACGACGCTCAATGCGGCTGGAGGGGCGGTGACGATCTTCGATCCGGTGACGACAACGGCCGCGGCGGGTGGCGGATTCGTGCGAACGCCGTTTCCCGGCAACCGGATTCCGGCGCAGCGAATCGATCCTGTCGCGTCGCGCCTGTTGACCTTCTATCCTGCTCCGAACACTTCGGGCACTGGGCCCGCGAATCTGAACAACTACATCGTGAGCGCCCCGGGCGCGACAGACGATGACAATTTCGATGTCCGCGGCGATCACGTCATCTCTTCGAGGCAGAACATCTACGGGCGGCTCAGCTATCGCGACTTCCGGCAGGTGAATCCGAACTTCTACGGCACGATCGGCCAGCCGGGACCTCGCGCGATTCCGCGGCCCGGCCACAGCGCGTCGCTCAACTACTCGTTCGCGATGCGTCCGAACCTGTTGGCGGAGACGACTCTCGGCTATTCGCGGCTTTTCACCAACCGTCAGTCGTTTTCGTTCGGCACCGACATCACGCAGGATCTCGGCCTGCCGCGCGAGCTCACGGCGATCTCGGACAAGCGTGGATTCCCTGCGATCAACGTCACGGGATTCGGCTCGATCGGCGAATCGTTCAACGCGCGCTTCAGCCTCGAATCGTACACGGCGCAGCAGAACTTCTCGTGGTTCCGCGGCGCGCAATCGATCAAGTTCGGCGTGCAGTCGCGCGTGAACCGGACCAACTTCTATCAAGGCAACTTCCCTGCGGGACAGTTCACTTTCAATCAGGCATTCACGCAAGGTCCGAACCCGACGGCCGCATCGCAAATCGCCGGGAATCCGATGGCGTCGTTCCTGCTGGGCACGCCCGTGAGCGGAACCGTCACGCACGATACGCATCTTTCGACGCAGAGCCCGTACTACGGCATTTTCATTCAGGACGATTGGAAGGCGACGAAGACGCTAACGCTCAACTTCGGTTTGCGGTACGAGATCGAGATTCCGCGCAGCGAGCGATTCAACCGGCTGAGCGTGTTCGATCCGGAGGCCGAGAGTCCGTTGGCGGTGGCACTGCCGGGACGCGACCGTTTGCGGGGAGGACTTCGGTTCAACGGCGCTGACCGCGACAAGCAGTTCTCGACGGACCGGAACAACTTCGGTCCGCGGTTCGGCTTTGCGTGGCGCGGTCCGGCGAGCATGGTGTTCCGCGGAGGATACGCGACGTTCTTTTCGGCGTCGAGCGCGACCGCCGCCGGAACGCTGGGTGGTGGCGGTAATGCCGGATTCGCTTCGTCGTCGCCGATGCTGACGACGCTCGATGGTGGCCTTACTCCGGCCAATCGCCTGTCGAATCCGTATCCGAATGGCTTCTCGCTCCCGACTGGAAGTTCGCTCGGCCTGCGATCGTTTGCCGGGCTCGACTTCCAGACACCCGATCTGAATGACCGAACTCCCTACGTGCAACAGTGGAACTTCAATGTACAGCGCGAACTTCTTCCCGGGACATTGTTCGAGGTGAGCTATGCAGGATCGAAGGGGACGCGGCTGCCATCGGTCTTCGGCGCGGCGAATCAATTGACCGCCGAAGCACTGTCGCAAGGCAATGCGCTGCTACAACAGGTACCGAATCCGTTCGCCGCCGTGATCCGCGATCCTGCTTCCGCGCTCAGCCGGCCCATGGTGACACGCGCGCAGTTGCTGCGCCCGTATCCGCAGTTCAATATCGTCGCGTATGAGAAGGCCTCGATCGGCAACTCGATCTATCACTCGATGCAGCTTCGCGTGGATCGCAGGTTCTCCAAGGGGGTCTCGTTCCTCGGGGCCTACACGTTCGGCAAGCTGATCGACGATGTATCGACGTCGGGTACTGGTCTTGCGCCTCCGTACGCCTACATTCAGGATTGGCACAATCGCCGCGCCGAACGCGCCCTGGCCACTTACGACGTGCGGCACCGGCTGGTGATGAGCGGGACCTGGCAGCTTCCGTCCGTCAAGGATCGCACTCTCGACCTCGCGCTCGGCGGATGGCAAGTGAACGGAATCACCACGCTCGCTTCGGGAATTCCGCTGGTTCCGCTGACCAGCGCGAACACTTCGAATTCCCTCGGACAGTTGATCGGCGCGGGTGCTCCGGTGAACGGGACGCAGCGTCCGAACAACAATGGAACGAGCGCGCGCCTCGAGGGTCCGGTTTCGGACCGGCTCACGCGTTACTTCAATACGGCGGCGTTCAGCCAGCCCGTGGCCTTCACTCACGGCAATGCACCACGCACGCTGCCCGATGTGCGGCAGCCGCGCACGGTGAACCTGGATCTTTCGTTGTTCAAGAATTTCCGGGTGCGGGAAAGCGTGATCCTGCAGATCCGCGCCGAGGCGTTCAATTTCACCAATACCCCGATCTTCGGCGCGCCGGGTGTCGTGTTCGGAGTGCCGGCGTTCGGTGTGATCAATTCGCAGGGCAACACCCCGAGGCAGATTCAGTTGGGAGCGCGGTTTGCTTTCTAAGGGAGCGTTCGGGGTGCTGTGTAGTGCGATTCTCGCGGCGCAGGGCCGGGGTGGCGCGAATCCAGCGGCCGGAGACCGGGAGGCGATCACGCGTGGTGAGAAGACGTACGCCCAGCGTTGTGCCGGATGTCATGGCCGCGACGGCAAGGGCGGCGAAGCCCCGAGCCTTCACAAGAGCCGCATCGTGGTGCTTTCCCCCGATCAACGATTCTTTCAGGTGGTGAAAGAGGGCCTGCCGGGAGTTGGCATGCCTCCCCTCGCTGGTTCCGATTCGATGATCTGGGAAGTGGTTGCCTATGTTCACAGCATCGCGAAGCCCGGAATGGGCCTTCCGGTTCCCGGCGATCCCAACGCGGGCCGCGCGGTGTTTCAAGAAGCAGGCTGTGTCCGATGCCACATCGTGGAAGGGCGGGGAGGAGTGCTCGGGCCGGATCTCGCGAGTATCGCGCGGCAGAGTTCAAGTACCGCGATTCGTGAATCGATCACTGAACCGGCGGTACGTGTCGCGCCCGGATATCGAGCCGTGGCCGTCGAGTTCGCCGAGGGCCAGGCGGTCGAAGGAGTGCTGAAGAACGAGGACAACTTCTCGATCCAGTTGATGACATCGGATGGCGAACTGCGTGCGTTTGCGCGCGCGAAGGGGGCAGCGGTACGGAGCCGGTCTTCGCTGATGCCCGCCGGCCTGTCGAACCGGCTTTCGTCTCAGCAACTCCAGAATCTGCTCGCGTTCCTCGACCGCCAGCGCGCGCCCTCCGCGCGGTCCGAAACCGGTTTTCAGAACTACTGATCCATGCGATTCCTTCCGCTGCTTTTCGCCGCCATCGCCTCGCCCGCGCAATTGCTCGATCCGGTTTTCGCGAACCCAGCCGATTGGCTGAGCCACGATCGCGACAATACCGGGCAACGCCACAGTCCGCTGCGGCAGATCGACACCTCCAACGTAAAGAGGCTCGTGGCGGCGTGGGCGTTCCAGACTCCGCGGTTGCCTGCTCGCAGCGAGACGACCCCGCTGGTGCGCGGAGGAATCATGTACGTGACGGTGGGAGGTGAGGAGGCGCATGCCCTCGACGCGCGCACGGGCCGCGTGATCTGGAGTTTTCAATATCCGGTGGAGACACCACATGGCCCGCCCGCACCAGCGCGCGGAATCCGCCGCACGAACTGGAATCGCGGTTTCGCGCTTTCGGGAAACCGGCTGTTCATGGCGACGAGCGATTGCTCTCTGATCGCCCTCGATGCGCGGAACGGCAGCCTGCTGTGGCGCGTGCAACTCGGCGATCCAGGATTGTCGTACGGAACCACCGCCGCGCCGCTGGTGGTGAAGAATCTCGTACTGCTCGGCGTTCGTGGAGGCGATACCGGGACCGTCCGCGGATTTCTCGATGCCTATGACGTCGAGACAGGGAAGCGTGCGTGGCGATTCGATACGGTTCCGGGTCCGGGTGAGAAGGGCCACGAGACGTGGCCTGCCGATGGCGACGCGTGGAGGGCGGGGGGCGCGGCCACGTGGACGACGGGAACCTACGATCCGGAACTCGGCCTCATCTATTGGACGACAGGGAATCCCGGTCCAGAGGACTACGACGGATCGAATCGCACGGGCGACAACCTGTACAGTTGCTCGGTGCTCGCGCTCGAGGCGAGCACGGGAAAGCTCCGGTGGCACTATCAGTTCACGCCGCACGACGTGAATGACTGGGACGCGAACGAAACGCCGATGCTCGTGGATACGGTCTGGAAAGGCCGCCCGCGAAAGCTGCTGCTCCACGCCAACCGCAACGCCTTTTTCTATGCGCTCGATCGCGCAAGTGGTGAGTTCCTGCTCGGTGAGCCGTTCGCCAAACAAACGTGGGCTCGCGGCATCCTGCCCAATGGCCGGCCGGACCGGTTGCCCGGCACCACGCCCACGACGAAAGGCAACTACGTCTGCCCCGATGTCCACGGTGGCACGAACTGGCAGTCTCCTTCGTGGAATCCCGTCACTGGACTCTTCTATTTGGTCGCGCGCGATGCCTGCGGCTACTTCTATCCAACTGGATTCAGCAACGACAACGAGAAGACCGAGCCGAAGCAATCGGTGAAGGCGATCGATGTTCGAACGGGCCAAGTGCGATGGGAGTATCCGTTTCTCGGCAACCAGGAACTGGTCGCGCACGCGGGGACACTCGCGACCGCGGGCGGAGTGGTTTTCGTGGCGGGACGCGACGGGCAGTTCATTGCTCTCGATGGCCGCGATGGAAAGCACCTCTGGAACTTCAACACCGGGGGCACGATTCGCGCCTCACCGATGAGCTACGCCGTTGACGGACGCCAATACGTCGCCATCTGTACCAAGACCGCAACGTTCGCGTTCGTGCTTCCGGAGGACGATCGATAGCGGCCTATGCGGCCGCGGCGGACGAAGCCTGCGCGTTGGCGCGGTCGAGATCGGCGGGCGTCATCGTGACCATGGGCTTTTCCATGTCCTCGCCCGTCTCGATCATGCGCTTCAGGTGAGAGGCCGCCAGGCGGCTCACCCAGGCATCGCTGAGAGGATGTCCAGCGCTTTCCGCCATCTGGCACAGGCGCGGATGGGGAAGGGCGATCACCTTTTCGTCACGGTAGTCACCGTCGTGAATGGTGAACTTCACGTCCACCGCGTCGGCATGGCGAATCGAAATCGCTGTCTGCAACCAGACGAAAGTGACCTGACAGTTTCTGCCGAACGGGTCGGTAGCCGAGAATTCACGAAAGTTCAGAGCCATCTGAACTCCATTTTACTTCAGCGAACTGTGGCGGAGCAGCGCGAGCAGTTCCTCGCGTGTTTCGCGTTGCGTCCGGAACGCGCCGAGCATCGCGCTCGTCACCGTGGACGATTCCTGCTTTTCGACGCCGCGCATCATCATGCAGAAGTGGCGGGCCTCGCAGATTACGCCGACGCCCAGCGGATTCACCATCTCCTGGATTGCTTCCGCCACCTGCGTGGTCAATCGCTCCTGAACTTGCAGGCGGCGCGCGAAGGCATCGATGATGCGAGGGATCTTCGACAATCCGATCACGCGATCCTTGGGAAGGTAGGCGACGTGCATCTTTCCGAAAAAGGGCAGCATGTGGTGCTCGCACAGGCTGTAGAACTCGACATCCTTCACGAGCACCATCTCGTCATGCTTGACGTCGAAAAGGGCTCCGTTGACGATTTTCTTCAGGTCTACGGTGTAGCCGCTCGTGAGAAACTGCATGGCCTTGTCGGCGCGTTCCGGAGTACGGAGCAAGCCGTCCCGGTCCGGATCCTCGCCGAGGTTCCGCAACATCTGCTCGACGAGCGACGCGGTCGAGTCCTTCTTTCTCGAGATTTCCATTACTTTGGCGGCAGCCTTGTTCTTCATTGTCCGACTCTCAGTTCGACGGTATTTCTGCGGGTTTCGAGTATCGTCACCGCCGACAGGCTCGGGCCTGACGGAAACGCTCCAGACCAAGCCTTCGTCAACCGGGCAGAGACTACCGCCGCGAGATTCTCGGTGGTGGGAACCATGCCCGTGCCGGCGAAAACGTCCCAGTCATTGAGATTCCGGTCACGGGTGTGGCGGAGCACAATTTCTTCGACCAAGCCGTCGAGCGTGCCGAGGTGGCAGAGCAGGCCGGTTTCTTTGTCCGGTTCTCCCGCCGCAGTGACGCGCAGAACGTAGTCATGGCCGTGCCCGAACGGGTTGTTGCACTTTCCGAAAATCTCCTGATTCTCGGCCTCGCTCAACTGCTCCGAGTGGAGCCTGTGTGACGCCGCGAACCGGTACTGGCGTGTCAGCTTCGTCATCGGGAAGGCCCCGCGTAGTCTACATACAGGTCGTCGGTCTCGAACAGCCGGACGTTGGCGAGTTTCGGCCCGGCGGGGTTGGGGAACTTCGCGGACACTCGGCGCCAGATCTCCGCGGCGATATTCTCGGTGGTAGGTACTACCCTGTCGAACGGGGGTACCTCATGGTTCAGGAACCGGTGGTCGAACGGTTGTACAACCTCGATGTTGATGATGTCCTTCAACGTTTTCAGGTCGAAGATCATGCCGGTGACTGGATCGGGTTCGCCGTCGAGCGTCACCTCGACGATATAGTTGTGGCCGTGCCCGCGCGGATTGGCGCTCTCGCCGTAGATCTCACGGTTTTTTTCTGGCGTCCAGTCGTTCCGATAGCAGGCGTGCGACGCCGAAAACTCCGCTTTTCGCGTAATGAGCATGAGCCCCCTTTCAGATGCGTCAAACCTCGCTCCGGATTCCAGCATTCCGGGCGCTGTACGCTAGAATACGTCTTTAGCCTCTCATGAACACAGACAAGCTGTTGCAAGGCCTGATGGCTGCGGCTCTGGGCGTGCTCGGCGTGGTTCTTTGGGATGTCACCCGGGATCACGTTGTGCAGGTGGGGGATACGGCTCCGCCCTTTTCGATCAAAGCCGACAACGGCATGACGCTGACGCGGGAGAACTTTCTCGGCAAGGTGCTCGTCCTGAATTTTTGGGCCACCTGGTGCGCGCCGTGCGTTCGTGAGGCGCCGGAACTCGAGGCGATCCACCGCGAGCTCAAAGACAAGGGCGTCGTCGTGGTGGGCGTGAGCATCGACAAGAAGGACGAAAAGTACAAGGCCTTCGTCAAGCGCTTCAACCTCAGCTACCTCACCATGCGCGATCCAGCGGCCGCCATCTCGGACTCGTTCGGAACCTACCGCATCCCGGAAACCTACGTGATCAACAAGGAAGGCAAGGTCATCCAGAAGATCATCGGGTTCGACTGGAAGGCCGAAGATCTCATCCGAATGCTGAAGGCGCAGATTTAGATGATCGCGCGTGAGGTCAGGGAAGAACTCGTCCGCCTGCTGGGGCCGCGCAACCTGCTCGACGCACCGGAAGATCTCGTGCTCTACGAGTACGACGGTGGCGTCGATAAGCACCGGCCCGAGATGGTGGTCTTTCCGCGGACGACAGCCGAGGTTTCGGCGATCGTCAAGTTGACGGCCAAGCATGGGATTCCGATCGTGGGACGGGGTGCCGGCACGGGCCTGAGTGGCGGTGCGATTCCGCGGGCGGGCGGCATGACCGTTTCGTTTTCGCGGATGAACAGGATCCTCGAACTCGACCTGAAGAACGAGCGCGCGGTGTTGCAGCCCGGCGTGGTGAACCTCGATATCACGCTCGCGGTGCAAGGCGACAAGTATTTCTACGCGCCCGATCCCTCGAGTCAGCGTGCGTGCACCATCGGCGGCAATGTCGCCGAGAACGCGGGTGGTCCGCACACGCTCGCCTACGGCGTGACCACCAATCACGTTCTCGGTCTCGAACTGGTGCTGCTCGACGGCTCGATCGTTCGAATCGGCGGCAAGGAGACGGATCTCCCGGGGCTCGATCTCGTGGGTCTGTTCACGGGTTCGGAAGGGACCATGGGCTTCGTCACCGAGATCACGGTGCGTTTGATGCGCGCTCCGGAGGCGGTGAAGACGTGCCTTGCGATCTACGACACGGCGCTCGATTGCGGACGCACCGTCGCCGAGATCACGGCGCGCGCGATTACGCCGGCCGCGGTCGAGATGCTCGACGGCGTGATGCTCCGGATGGTGGAGGAAGCGACGCACGCCGGGTATCCGATGGATGCCGAGGCGGTGCTGCTCATCGAACTCGAGGGGCTGAACGAACAGGTGGAAGAGCAGGTGGAGCAGATCCGCGAGGCATGCGCCGCCTGCAACGCGCGCGAGTTCCGCGTGGCGAAATCGGCCGAGGAACGCGACCTGCTTTGGAAAGGCCGCAAGAACGCGTTCGGCGCGGTGGGGCGGGTGAGTCCGTTCTACTACGTGCAGGATGGCGTGGTGCCACGCACCAAGATCGCGCCGACACTCGAATTCATCAAAGGCGTTTCCGAGCGCTACGGCCTGTCGATTTCGAACATCTTCCACGCGGGTGACGGCAATCTCCACCCGATCATTTTGTTTGACGCGCGGAAGCCCGGCGACACCGATCGCGCGAAGGCCGCTGGTGACGAGATCCTGAACTTCTGTATTTCAGTCGGCGGGTCGATCACGGGTGAGCATGGCGTGGGCATGGAGAAGATGGAACTGATGGAGAATCTGTTCTCACCGGACTCGCTCGACATGATCAAAGCCTTCAAGAACCTGTTCGATCCGGAATGCCGTTTGAATCCAGGAAAGGTGCTGCCGACGGGCCGCGGGTGCATGGAGATCCGCCACAAGCCACTGACCGAAGCCAACATGCTGTAGACTGATTCGCATGTTGAAGATTCGCTTCGTACTGGCCTTGGCCGCCGGCCTGCCGTTGCTGGCGCAACAGAAAAAGATCCTGGTGACCGGACTCGCGCCGGACGCGGTTCGCGAACTCCAGTCAGCCTCGCCGAAGGCGAAGGTGGTCGCGGTGACCGAAGTGACCGCCGCGGCCGAGATCGGCGACGCAGATGCGATTCTCGGCACCATCAAGCCCGAGTGGGTGCGCGCGGGCAAAAATCTGAAGTGGTTCCAGACTTATAGCGCGGGTGTCGAGCCGTACCTGCTGCTTTCCGAGCCCGATTTGAAGCGATCGGGAATCACGGTCACCAACTGCAAGATCATCCAGGGGCCAGAAATCGCCGATCATGCGCTCGCCATGCTCCTGACGCTCACGCGAGGCCTGAATCGCATCGTCGCCAACCGGGCAAAGGAAGAGTGGGACCCCAAGACCTACGAAGCGATCGAGCTCCGCGGCAAGACCGCGGTGGTCATCGGAGTCGGCGGAATCGGTACCCAGATCGCCACTCGGGCTCACGGGTTCGGCATGAAGGTGATCGGCGTCGATCCGAAGGACATTCCCTTCATGACCGTGCTCGAACGTGTGGTGAGGCCCGATCAACTCGACGAAGTTCTGCCGCTCGCCGATGTCTTGTTCATCTCGGCGCCGCACACGGCCGAGAGCCAAGGCATGGTGGGTCCGCGCCAGTTCGAGCTATTGAAAAAGAACTCCTACTTTATCGCGGTGTCGCGTGGGAAGCTCTACGACATGCCGGCGCTCGTAAAAGCGCTCGACAGCAAACGCCTGGCGGGAGCTGGAGTGGATGTGACCGATCCGGAGCCATTGCCGAAGGGCCACCCGCTGTGGAAGTTCGACAATGCGATCATTACGCCGCATGTGGCGACGAAGTCCGATCAGGTGACGGTCCGGCGGATGGAGATCCTGCGGGAGAACATTCAGCGGTTTGCCGATGGGCGTCCGCTGTTGAATGTGATCGACAAGGACCGCGGCTACTGACCGCGGTTCAAGAGCGCGGACATGATCGTGCGAGCCTGATCGGCTGACTGGGCCTGAAAGAGTTCATCGATCGCCCTGTCGATTCCGGCCAGATCGGCCGCGGCCTCGATACCAGTGCTCGAAACGTCAGGGAAACGGTTCCGGAGCAACCGCACGACTTGCTGGCGAGCGTAACGGAGTTCGCCCTCTCGCCTGCCTTCGGCCAGCGCCGACTCCCGCGCCTCCTTCCGGATCTCTTCCGCCCACGGCGAGTCCGGCAGCAGTTCGTTCCATATCCGTTCCATGATGGCGCTGTTCATTCCAACCTCCGCCTGCAATCGTTCGGCTTCTTCCTTAGAATACCGCAGCAGTAGCGCGTGCCAGAACATGTCGAGCGCACCTGCCGCCGCGTTCGGAATCCTCCGGAGCGCCTGCGCCAGTTGTGTCCATGTATGCTTCATGAAGGGCACCAGTGACAACAGCGAATGGCGTTCGAGATCAAGCGCCATTTGGGCATCGACTTCCCACAAGCGAACCGTCCGGAACTCGAGCCGCAGTCCCGCGCGTTCGAATGGCTCGATGTCTTCGTAGTCCCACGGAAGGCCCTTGGAACTCACGACAATCGCTGTGGCTCGCACGGAGAACCCGGTCGTTACGCAAGCCGCCATCGCGTAGCGCAACAACTGCCGGTGCATGCCACCTTCGTACTTCCCTTTGAATTCGAACACATCGGCTCGTTCCCGCTTTCCAACGCGGAACACGCACCAATAGTCGAGTGCGGACAGTTTCGTGATGATCTCCTGGACCATCGGTTCGATCTCTGCATCCTCGGGCGGTAACGGCTCGGACAGCAGATGGTAAAGGGCTCGCGGATCATCTACGGCGAGTGACTTCAGGAGCCGGTCGAGCAGCTTGGGCATCCGGCTTCTTTCATCGTAGCCCATCGCGGTATCGTTGAACCGGGTGCATCCCACGTTCGTGGCGGGCAGGCTTGAGGCCGCCAATCAATCCAAGAACTCGATGGCCCGGATATCGCCTTCCGTCTTCCGCGCCGCATCCGCGCGCTTGGAGTAATCGATCGACACCCGGCGCGGCCGCTGCGTTCCACAGGCGAAGTCGAACGTCACCGCCGAGGCCGTTTTCAGCAGCACCTCGCCCGGTTTGTCGATGAAGAGCATCATGCGTTGTCCGTTGACGCGGATCTGGAACCGGGCCGATGTCCCCATGCAGTCGATATGTTCGAGAACGCCCGTGACGAGCGAGTCGCCCTGGCGGTTCGTCCAGGCGGGCGGCACGATCACGTCCTGTTTCGGACGCGCGGGCCTCGCCGCAGGCCCCGAAGCCTCGCCCACCATTCGTAGCGCCGCACGCGCCATGTCGAGTTGCTCCTGTGTCGCCGCCGATTCCGCGGCCCGCCGCGCCGCGAGGCGCGCATCGTCTGTCCGCCGCAGCTGATGGTAGGCGAGGGCCAAAGCGTGCCAGAAGTACGATTGCCGCGGCAGGATCCTCACCGCCTGTTCGAGCGGCCCGATCGACTCGCGAACCCGCCCGTCCTGCGACTCCATGAGACCCAGCAAGAACTGTGCCTCGGCGTGCTTCGGATTCCGCCCTACGGTTTCGCGCAACAGGACCCGCACCTCGTCACGGGGCGCTCCCCGCTCGCGGGCGAGCGTGGCGGATTCGAACCACGCGTCCGCTCGTCGCGACCCCTTTTCGCGTGCCTGTCGGAGCAGGTTCTCGGCTTCGGCGCTCCTCTTGCGGTGCAGAGCGAGCAGCCCTTGCGCCAGAAGTCCATCCGCCGAATCCAGACCGCCGGACTTGCGCAAATCGCCGATCATCTTCTCCGCGGGTTCGTCACGCCCCAACGCCAGTAGCAGTTCCACCTGCGCCAGCGCCGCGTCCGCTTCGGGCAGCGGCGTTACTTCGGTTTCCACCGGAGCATCCGATCCGTGAAAAACCTGTGCAACCGTAAACCGCCGGGCCCGCACGTATGACTTGCAGTCGGTGAGCGCGTTCTCCCAACTGACTCCGAATGCCTCCTGAAACGCCAGTTCCGCCGGATAGCCCTTCTCGAGGAGTTCCGCGAATCGAGGCAACACGCGCCGGTAGGGCGGGGACATGTTCAGCATGTGGACCATCGCCCAACTCTGCGCGTAGAACAATCCCGCCGTGTCGCGTTCGTTATAGAGGGGCGAGCGCTTGTTCACGGCGCCGAATGGTGCCGCATCGATCCAGGGCGCGAGCAGGAGCGTGCGAATGTGATTTTCTACTGGCACGCCGATCACGACGTTGTCGCCGCGTTTGTCGATCGTCGAATAGAACTCGGCGAGCCCCTCTTCGAACCACTGTGGCAGCGAGGCGGCGGAGTGGTTGAGCACCATGTGCACGTACTCGTGGTGGATCACGCGCAACGTCTCCCCCGAGCCGCCGTGCATGGCGATGTAGTTCCGCTCCGGCCCACCCTGGAAAAATCCGGTGGTGGACTCGTTCGGGCGAAACGCGCGGAAGGCCCTCTCGGAGCGGAAGACGAACACCCGAACGGGAAGGGGCACAGGCTTGGCGCCGGCCGCTCCGCCGAAAACGCTTCGAATCCGCTCGAGCCGGATTAGGGCGTCGCGGCCCTGCTTTTCCCCAGCGTCGGTGAGTAACTCGAAATTGGGCGACGTCAGGCGCAACCATGCCGCCGCGGCCGGAAGGGTCGCGACCAGAGCCACGGCGATGGCGCGCGTGAGGCTCACTCGAGTCCGAGCAGCCGCGCGGGGTTCCTCTTGGCCACGCGGTCAATTTCTTCCACGGTCATACCGGCTGCGCGCAACCCCGCGAAAATCGTCTCTAGGCCATCGGGATGGAGGGGATTGTTCGCCTGTCCGAGATCGCTCGAAAGGATCGCACGATCGATTCCCACTGCGCGCATTGCCTCGGCGTAGTCAGCAAAACCGACCGAGCGGGTGGTGCCGATCATCGCATTCCCGACGAATTCGATGAACGCGCCATCAGCCGTGGCCTGCCGTGCCTGTTCCACGCTCATCGACACCGGTGCGAGCATGGCGTGCGTCACGACGATGCCCTTGACCCCGCGCTTCTTCGCCTCCCGGACCATCGCCAGATCCTCGGCGGGCGTCGAGTGTCCGGTGGCGAGCACCAATCCGTTCTTGGCGATGAACTCGATCACCGCGATGACCTCCGGGAGCAGTTCGCCGTTGCGAGACACGCTGACGAAAGGCCGGTTTTCGCGGTTCGCCTTGACCTGATTCTCGGAATCGAACGTCGGCATCCAAACAACGCGGCCGAAGCGTCCGTCGACTTTCGCCATTCGCTCGACCGCGGCGAGATTGACTCCGCCGACGGCGCGATTGAGCGCGATTCCGCCGAAGACTTCGAGACCGGGACTCTCCTTGCGGGCGAGCGTTGCCAGCGACGCTGTCGGCTCGTAGTGATTCTTCAGTACTACTCCGCGCAGCCCCCGCGATTTGGCCAGTTTGGCGGCGGAAAGGGCGTCGATCGAGCGAGGCACGATGTCGGGCCCGGCATGCATGTGGATGTCGACGACTCCCTCGAGCGTTTGCGCCAACAGGGGGAGCGTCAGTGTGGCTGCAAGAATGTGCATCTTCATTTCAGTTGATTGAATCCACTATAGCCCTGATAGATATTTTGGATTGGACCCGGCGACGGATTGACCGTAGGCTGGAATCAATGGTTGCTGAAATGGAAACCGACACGTCCCAAGTAGATCTGCTGCACCGAGTGAGCAGCATCGTCGCTTCGGAACTGAACATGGATGAGATGCTCGGAGAGGTGCTCGGGCTGACGGTGCAGGTGACATCCTGCGACGCCTGCCTCGTCTACATCTTCGAGCCGGAAACAGGAGAGATCGTTCTGCGGGCATCGCAGTTGCCTCACGCATCCGAACTCGGTGTGCTTCGCATGAAGGTCGGCGAAGGCGTGACCGGCTGGGTCGCGGAGCACAAGTCCGTCGTGGCGCTATCGTCGAAGGCATCGCAGGACGAGCGTTTCAAGCGCTTCCCAGTGCTGATCGAAGACACCTACGAAGCTTTCGTCTCGGTGCCGTTGACCAGTGGCGGCGAACTGATCGGCATCATCAACGTCCACCACCGCAAGTCCCGGAAGCACAGTCCCGACGAACTGTCCCTGCTCGCGTTCATCGGCGAACAAATGGGCGGCGCGATGTCGCGCGCCAAGCTCGAGGAGGAGAATGCCCGGCTCCAGGAAGAAACCGCTGAGCTCAAGCGTGAGCTCGAGACGCGTAAGGTAGTGGAACGCGCGAAGGGCATCCTGCAACGCAATCATGGGCTCACGGAGGAGGAGGCCTATCTGCGGCTTCGCAACGAATCCCGCCGGATGCGGCGCCCGATGAAGGACTTGGCCGAAGCGATTATCCTCGCCGAGGAGTTGAACCGCAAACGTTTTGACGTAGCGCCGGAGTAGCGCGGTCTCCCCCTGATAAACTAGGAGCTTCAGGGAGGCTCGATGGCTGCAAGTCAGCGGCGAAAGTCGCTCGTGTGCAATGTCGGTGGTGTTCCGGTCGGCGGGCCGAATCCGATCGTGGTCCAGTCGATGACCAACACCGACACGGCGGATGTGACCGCGACGGTGAATCAGGTGATGGCGCTCGCCAACGCCGGTTCGGAACTGGTGCGTGTGACGGTGAACACCGAAGACGCGGCACGGGCCGTTCCGAAGATCTTCGATACGCTCTCGATGTTCGGTTGCAAGGTTCCGGTCATCGGAGACTTCCATTACAACGGGCATCTTCTACTGAAGAAGTATCCGGATTGTGCCCGCGCGCTTGCCAAGTATCGGATCAATCCGGGCAACGTCAATATCGGCAAGAAGCACGACGACAACTTCCGCACGATGGTCGAATGCGCGATCGAGTATGGCAAGCCCGTCCGCATCGGTGTAAACTGGGGCTCGCTTGACGGAGCCCTTCTGACGCGCATGATGGACGAGAATAATCTTTCGCCTGAGCCACTCGACGCCCAAGCCGTGACCATGAAGGCGATCGTGGCGAGCGCGATTCTCTCCGCTCGCGCCGCGGAAAGCTACGGCCTTCCGGCCGATCGCATCATTCTTTCCGCGAAGGTCTCGAACGTCCAGGATCTCGTCACCGTTTATCGCGACCTCGCGATTCAGGGCAACTATGCCCTTCACGTGGGTCTCACCGAAGCCGGACTCGGTGCGAAGGGCATCGTCGCCACCACGGCGGGGCTGTCGATTCTGCTCCAGGAAGGCATCGGCGATACGATCCGCTCTTCGCTGACGCCGCTGCCGAATGGCGATCGAACCGAGGAAGTGATCGTGAGCCAGCAGGTCTTGCAGTCGCTCGGCTTGCGGAGTTTCACGCCGCAGGTGACCGCCTGTCCGGGATGCGGGCGCACGACATCGACGTTTTTCCAGGACATGGCCGATCAGATCCAGACCTATCTGCGCACACAGATGCCGGTGTGGAAGGGCCAGTATCCGGGAGTCGAGGAGTTGAAGGTAGCCGTGATGGGCTGCGTGGTGAATGGTCCCGGTGAGAGCAAGCACTCCCACATCGGAATCTCGCTGCCGGGCACGTTCGAAGAGCCGGTCGCGCCGGTTTACGTGGACGGAAAACTTCGCACGACATTGCGCGGCGATCACATCGTACGGGAGTTCATCACGATCCTCAACGACTACGTCGCGCTGCGGTACGCCGCGCCGGAGCTGGTTTCGATAAGCTGATAGTCCACACGAGGACTGTCATGAAGCGAACACAATTGGCGATAGGCGCGAGCGCGATGCTCGCGTTCGCGGGATGGCGGCTGCTCGGCGGCCAGGCGGCGGTCTCCTGGTCTCTGCCGAAACCCGGCCATGAGGATCTCACCTTCTGGGTGAATCATGACGGACTCGAACAGCTCGACTTCGAAGGGGAAGTGGGCTTCGGCGATCTTGCGCGCGTGTTGATGCGGCGGCGCGCCAATTCCGCGAAGATGATGTCGCTGCGCAACCGCTTCGTCTTCAAGTCGCGCGAGTTTTCGACGCTCGACACGCCGGACCTGCTTCGAGCCGGCGCGCGATACGTGATTCCCGCTGGGCGCGCCTTCTCGATTCCGGCCGTGGTGAATGGGAAAGGGCATCTCTACAACGTCAACGAGCCCTCGCCCGGCATCTTCAAGCGGACCGCCGGCGGGCACGGCGTAACGCTCGATGTCCGGCCGCTCGTCAAGCTTCGCGTGGAGCTTCGTGACGAACGCGGACGCCCAACGGCGGCACGCGTCTACATCACCGCGGCCGATGGGATCGGTTACGCCCCGAAGGGTTCGGTCAACCGTTTCGCCTCGGAGCCCGCCGAGCAGTTCTTCCATTCGCGCGAGGATTTCGAAATCGAACTGCCGGCCGGCGAAACGATCGTGGAAGCGACACGAGGCCCCGAATACAAGCTCGCGCGGCAAACCGTCCAACTGAAAGCTGGCTCACCCGCTGGCGTCACACTGAAGCTCGAACGCTGGATGGACATGGCTTCCACGGGCTGGTATTCCTCCGATGCGCACATCCACGCCAACTACACGGCGGATCATCATCAGGTGGTGACCCAGCAGGACGTGCTCACCTACACGCTTGCGGAAGATCTGCATATTCCGAACATGATGGTGGCGAACTCCGGTGGCGCGTTCGTGCACGATCGTGCGTGGTTCGAAGGCAAGCTGAACGCGTTGAGCCGCCCTCCCTACCTCCTCTACTGGAACGAAGAGATGCGGAACGCGGGATCGTACGGACACATGTGTTTGTACGGCCTGAAGAAGCTGGTGGAGCCTGTGTTCACCGGCTTCCGCGATACGGCGAACTGGGAAGACTATCCGCCCAACTTCACGCAGGCGAAGTCCACGCAGGACCAGGGCGGCGCGGTCACCTACGCGCATCCCGGTTACGCCCCGGAGTTCGAGGGTGCTTCGATGAAGGAAATGCCAGTGGACGCGGCGCTCGGCGTGATCGACGCGATGGACGTGATGAGCAACAACCCGGAAGAGGTGGCGCTCGAGATGTGGTACCGCCTGCTCAACTGCGGCGTCCGGGTGGGCATGTCCGCCGGAACGGATTCGTTCACCAATGTTCAGGACCACTACGTGCCGGGCGGTCATCGCGTCTACGCGAAGGTCGAGGGACCGCTGACGTACGAGAAGTGGATCGCGAGCTACAAGCGCGGGCACACCTTCGCGTCCAATGGCCCGATCCTCGATCTGAAGGTGAATGGGCGCGGCCCCGGAGAGGAAATTCGCCTGCCCGCGGGCAAACATGGACTGCAGGTCTCGATGAGTGTGAAGAGCAACTTCCCAGTGGATGCCGCCGAGCTGGTCATCAATGGGCGGGTGGTGGACCCGAAGAAGGAAGCCGTCTCAGTCGAGGCCGGAAGCTGGGTCGCGGCGCGCGTGAAAGGGCCTTGGAACCGGATGATTCTGAACGACGGCTACGCCTTCGCGCACACGAGTCCGGTTTGGATCATCGTCGATGGCAAGGGGCCGAAATCGCCGGTGGACGCCAAATTCTGGGTGGACTGGATCGGGAAGCTGATCCAGCGCACATCGGAGCGCGGACGGTTCGGGGACGATGCGAAGAAGCGGGAGGTGCTGGCGCTGTTCGAGCGTGGCCGCGATTTCTACCGCAAGCAAGTGGAGTAGCGCTCAGGACGGCTATACTACGAAGTTCCGCCCCATGAGAACCGTTGAATTGGTTGCCCGCCGCACGCTCGAGATTTTCGAACGTCCTCTGCCTCCCGATCCAGCCGCCGGTGAAGTGCTCGTCAAGCTGCGCGCCGTCGGATTGTGCGGCAGTGACCTGCATTGGTATCAGGATTTCCGAATCGGCCATACACACGTGACTTCGCCGATCATCCTCGGTCACGAGCCCGTTGGAGATGTGGTGGCCGTGGGCCGTGGGGTCACGACACACAAGGTTGGCGACAAGGTCGCCGTCGAGCCGAGCATCGTTTGCGGCGAGTGCGAGTTCTGCCGGTCGGGCAGCCCGAACAACTGCGTCAAGTGCGTATTCATGGGCGGTCCGCAACATCCCGGCTTCTTCCGCGAATACGCGACGGTGCCCGCGCGCAACGCCGAGCACTTTCCCAGCTCCTTCACCTATCTGCAGGCAACTCTGATCGAGCCGGTTGCGGTGATTGTGCACATCCTCGAACTGGCGCCCATTCCGATCGGTGGCACCGTGGCCGTACTCGGCGCGGGCCCGATCGGTTGCCTGATGGCGCTGATGGCCAAGCTCAACGGAGCGTCCCACGTCTTCATCGCCGATCGCGTACCGCACCGGCTGCGCATCGCACGACAGATGGGGATCGAAAGCACGATCGACACCAACAGGGAAAATCTCGTTGATGGAATCATGGACTGGACCAACGGACGAGGCGCCGATGTGGTCTACGACGCGGCGGGCCACCCGGACACCATTCAGATGGGCCTGTACGCCGCGCGTCCGGGCGGACAGTACGTGCTCATCGGAATTCCCTCCGAAACCGTGTTCAATATCGATATCCACACGGCGATGAACAAGGAGCTGCGTATTCAGACCATCAAACGCAGCAATCACAAAGGCTACGAGGCGATGGACCTGATCGCGGCGGGCAAAATTCCCGACGTCATGATCACGCATGTGATGGGAATCGAACAGACCCCGGAAGGCTTCGAACTCGTCACTCATTATCGCGACGGTGTGGGTAAGCTCGTGATCGAAATGGGGAACTGACGATGTCGAGCCGTTATCTCGCCGTCGATCTCGGCGCCGAAAGCGGACGCGTCATTCTCGGCACGCTCGACAACGGCCGCCTGTCACTCGAGGAACTCCATCGTTTTCCGAACCAGCCAGTGCGGCTGCCAACCGGATTCTACTGGGATACGCTGCGCCTTTGGCACGAGATCCAGCATGGGCTCGCGGTGGCGGGGCGCGACCGCAAGACTTCGGTGAGCGGAATCGGCGTCGATACCTGGGGTGTCGATATTGCGATCCTCGGCGCCGATGGCGCGCTCATCGACAATCCGCGCCACTACCGCGATTCGCGCAACGCGGGAGTTCCGGAGAAGCTGTTTGAAACGGTTCCGAAGGCCGATGTTTTCGCCCATAGCGGAATCCAGTTCATGCAGATCAACTCACTGTATCAGTGGTATGCGATGAAGCTGGCCGGATCGCCCGCGCTCGCTTCCGCGAAGACGCTCTTCTTCATGCCCGATCTGTTCAACTACTTTCTCACAGGCGAGAAGCGCGCGGAGGTGACCATCGCGAGCACGTCGCAGTTCTACGATCCGGCGCGGCGCGATTGGGCGCGCGGGATGCTCTCGCGGCTCTCGCTCGATCCGAACATCCTCGCGCCGTTGATTGCCGCGGGCGACCGGCTCGGATCCATCCTGTCACATGTAGCCGATGCGACCGGACTCGCACCTGGCACTCCGGTGTACGTGACAACCGGGCACGACACCGCGGCGGCCGTGGCCGCGGTTCCGGCCGAACCCGGTGATGACTGGTGCTATATCAGCTCCGGTACGTGGTCGCTCATGGGCGTCGAGCGGGAGGCGCCGGTGATCAACGAGGCGTCGCTTGCGATGAATTACACGAACGAAGTGGGCGTCGCGGGCCGAATCCGGCTGCTGAAGAATATCGCCGGACTCTGGGTCCTTCAGGAGTGCCGCCGCGAGTGGGCTCGGCAAGGGCGCGAGTTCAGCTACGAGGAGTTGGCCGAGATGGCATCGAAGGCGGCGCCGTTCCAGGCCCTGCTGAATCCGGATGCGTTTCTCGATCCCGGACACATGCCGGAACGGATCGCCGCCTATTGCGAGAGGACCGGCCAGGCGAAGCTCACCGATGAAGGCTCGATCTGCCGGGCGGTTCTGGAAGGGCTCGCGCTGCGATACCGGCAGGTGCTCGTGGATCTCGAAGGGCTGACCGGGCGCGCGATCCGCACGATCCATATCGTAGGCGGCGGGTCGAAGAACGCGCTCTTGAATCAGTTCGTGGCGGATGCGACGGGGCGCCGCGTGCTGGCGGGTCCGGCGGAGGCCACCGCTGCCGGAAACGTGCTCACGCAGGCGCTGGGCGCGGGTGAGGTGAGCGGGCTCCACGAGATGAGAGCGATTGTGCGCGCCTCGTTCGAGGTAACCGGATTCCAGCCCCGTCCGGGACTCGGCTGGGAGGAAGCCTACCGGCGTTTCACCGCGTTTTGATAGTAGGATGTTGGAGTGATCCAACGAGCGGCCTCGATCCTCGTCTCTTTGGCCATTCCCGCTTTCTGCGCGGACTACGCGGCCACCTTACTGCCCGTATTCCGTCCCAACTGCCTCGGCTGTCACTCGGGCGCGCAGGCGCAGGGCGGGCTCGATCTCGCTACGCTCGACTCGGCGCTGAAGGGCGGAAAGACGGGCGCGGCCGTGAAACTGGGTTCGGCCGAAGCGAGTCTGCTCGTGGCCAAGATCGTCTCGGGTGCCATGCCGCCCGGCAAGAAACTCGCGGCGGATCAGATCGCCGCGATTCGAACCTGGATCGATGAACAGAAGCCTCTTCGCGCGGGTGTTACCGAAGCCGATGTGACGCCGATCTTCCAGATGCGTTGCGTTACCTGCCACGGCAAGCGGAAGCAGGAAGCAGGACTCGACCTGCGCACGCAGGTCGCGCGGCTGAAGGGCGGCAAGTCCGGCCCCGCGATCGTGCCGGGAAAGCCGGACGAGAGCCTGCTCATGAAAAAGATCGCCGAAGGCGCGATGCCGCCGCCGAAGAAGCTGTTCGAGGCATTCGTGCGCCCACCGAATTCCGAAGAGGTGGAAACGCTGCGCGCCTGGATCGCGGCTGGCACTCCTCCCGCGCCGCCGCGCCGGATTGTCGAGGAGCAGCATTCGGAGAAAGATCGCTCCTGGTGGGCGTTCCAACCGCCGCGCCGCCCGGAAGTCCCGAAGGTCGCGAACAGCACGCTCGCGCGCAACCCGATCGACGCGTTTCTGCTCGCCAAGCTCGAGCCGAAGGCGATGAAACTTTCGCCCGAAGCGGACAAGGTCGCGCTGATGCGCAGGGCTTACCTCGACCTGACGGGAATGATCCCAACGGAAGGGGAGGCGAGTGCGTACCTGCGCGACACCGCGCCGGACGCCTACGAACGGCTCGTGGCGAGGCTGCTCGAATCGAGCGCCTACGGCGAGCGGATGGCGCGCATATGGATGGACATTGCCGGCTACGCGGACTCCGAAGGAATCATCGATGAAGATCGGATCCGCCCGCATTCCTGGCGCTATCGCGATGCGCTCATTCGCGCCTTCAATGCCAACAAACCGTACGATCGCTTCCTGCAAGAGCAGATCGCGGGGGACGAACTGGTGGACTATCGCGCCATCAAGAGCGCGAGCCAGGAGGACGTCGATCGAGTTGCGTCCACTGGATTCCTGCGGATGACTCCGGACGGCACCTATTCGCCGGCGAATGGATCGGTCGCCGAGCGCATGAACGTAATCGCCGACGAAATCGAAGTGCTTGCTTCCGGCGTGATGGGCCTCACCGTCGGATGTGCGCGCTGCCACAACCATAAGTACGACCCGATTCCGCAGCGCGACTATTATCGCTTCTCGGCGATTCTACAGACCGCGTTCGATCCCTACGACTGGGTGAAACCCACCGAGCGCGACCTCGATGTCGCGCTGCCGCACGAGATCGAAGAAGCTCAGAGACACAACGGACCGATCGAAGCCGAGATCAAGAAGCTCAAAGATGCTGATGCCGAGAAGAACAAGAAGGCGATCGCGGATCTCGAAAAAAAACTGGTCAAGAAACCGCGAGTCCGGGCGCTGTACGATATGGGTGGAGATCCCTCGCCCGTCTATTTATTGAAGCGCGGCGAGGCGCAACAACTCGGCGAGCCGGTCGATCCAGACGTTCCGTCGATACTGAAGGCGGCGGCTCTGAAGCCCTATTCCGCGCCGGCGCCCTTCGATGGAACCAGTGGACGCCGGCTTGCTCTCGCGAAGTGGCTCACGCAGCCCGATCATCCGCTAACCGCGCGCGTCTTCGTGAACCGGCTTTGGAAACAGCATTTCGGGCGGGGCATCGTCTCGACGGTCTCGAACTTCGGCCGTACGGGGTCCGCTCCGGCGCATCCCGACCTGCTCGACTGGCTCGTCACCGAGTTCGTGCGCTCCGGCTGGGACGTCAAGGCGATGCATGAGCTGATGATGAAGTCCGCCGCGTATCGGCAGTCGTCGGCGATCACCGCCGGGTCGCCCGATCCCGACAACTACCTGCTCGGACGCATGACCGTGCGCCGCATGGATGCCGAGCAGTTGCATGATTCGGTCTTGCGGGCGACGGGACGGCTTTCCGCGAAGCAGTTCGGCCCGCCTGTGCCCGTCGAGACCAAACCGGGCGGGGAAGTGGTGGAGCTGGCGGCGAAGGATGAGTGGCGCCGCTCGATCTACTTGCTGCAACGCCGAACGACGCCCGTGACGCTGCTCGAGGTCTTCGACCTGCCGCCGATGTCGCCCAACTGCAATGAACGAGCCCACTCGACGGTTCCGACACAGGCGCTCGAATTGCGCAACTCGCCCGTGGTGATCGAACACGCGCGCTACTTGGCCGCCCGGCTGCTGGACGAACTCGCGGACCCACGAGAGCGTATTCGCGTCGCGTACCGGAGGGTGTTGTCGCGAGAGGCGTCCGAACCCGAGATCGCAAAGGCTCTCTCCTCGATCGGCAAGCTCACCGCCGAATGGAAGTCGCATCTCGGCGCCCAGAAATCGACCGCTCCCTATGGCGCTACGGCACAATGGTACGCTTTGGGCGATCTCGTCCACGCACTGCTCAGTTCCGCGGAGTTCATCTATGCCGACTGATCACTCGTCCCGCCGCGACTTCTTCCACCGCATGATCGGCGGCGTTCAGGCCGCCGCGCTCGGATCTCTCTTCATGGCCGATCGCGGCTACGGTGAGCGTACCTACGACCTGAAGCCGAAACCGTCACACTTCACCCCGAAGGCGAAGGCGGTGATCCATCTGTTCATGAACGGCGGCCCGAGCCAGGTGGATCTCTTCGATCCGAAACCCGCGCTGAAGAAGTTCGCTGGCACGGCCCCCAGCCGCGACATCGTCAACCAGATCGAGTTCGCCGACCAGATCGGCGTGATGATGCCCGCGCCGTTCGAGTTCAAGCGCTACGGCAAGTGCGGCATGGAGATGACGGAGTTGATGCCGCATCTCGGATCGGTGGCTGACGACGTCGCCTTCATCCGGTCGATGTACGGCGAGCATTTCAATCACGAGCCTTCGATCTACCTGATGCAGACTGGGCGCACGCTCCCTGGGCGCCCGTCGCTCGGCGCGTGGGTGACGTACGGGCTCGGGTCCGAGAATCAGAACCTGCCGGCATATGTGGTGCTCGACGATCCGAAGCAGCTTCCCGTCAATGGAATTCAGAACTGGCAGTCGGGCTGGCTGCCTCCGGTGTTTCAGGGCACGCGATTTCGCTCGGAAGGTCTGCCGTTGCTAAACCTAAAGCCACCCGAGGACCTGCCCACGCCGCTCGTGGAGGCCCAGCGCGACCTGCTGCGGAGTATCGATGAGCAGCACCGCTCGAAGCGGCCCGGCTACGGCGATTTCGATGCACGTATCGCGGGCTACGAATTGGCCGCCCGAATGCAGCTCTCGGCGACGGATGCGCTCGACCTGTCGAAGGAAAGCGACTCGACCAAGGAGAGGTACGGGCTCAATGACGACCTCACCAGTTCCTACGGCCGCCGCTGTCTCATGGCCCGGCGCCTGGTGGAACGCGGCGTGCGCTTCGTGCAGATTTTCATCGAACGCCAGATCTGGGACAATCATTCCGATCTCGAGCGGGATCTCAAATATTGCTGCGGTAAGACGGATAAGCCGATCGGCGCGCTGATCGGCGACCTCAAAGATCGCGGATTGCTGGATTCGACGCTGCTCATCTGGGGCGGTGAGTTTGGCCGGATGCCGATTTCGCAGCTCCGGGCCGGAGGCGCGGCGGGGCGCGATCATGGTCCGGCTGGATTTACGGCGTGGATGGCGGGCGGTGGAATCAAGCCGGGAATGAGTTACGGCGCGACGGACGAGATAGGACATCGAGCCGTCGAGAATCGAGTGAGTGTTCATGACCTGCACGCGACGATGCTACACTTACTGGGATTGAACTTCCGCAAGCTGTCGTTCGAGCGCCATAGCTTGCAGGAGCGGCTGACCGACCAGTATCCGGCACAAATCATCAATGGTGTTCTTTCGTAGACAAGCATGAAGGAGCGGGCGAACCAAAGTAAGAAGGAGAGCCAGGCTCCCTATCAGCGTCTGGTGGAGGACGCGGCCGATATCATTTATTCCACCGACGCCGAGGGCCGGTTCCGGATGTGGAATCCGGTCGCCCACGAGTTGTTGGGATACCACCGCGAGGAACTGCTGGGGCGCCACTATCTCGACTTGGTGCGGTCCGACCACCGGGAATCGATGCGGCGATTCTATGGCCGCCAGTGGCTGAAGAAGGTTCCCCTCACCTATCGGGAATTCCCAGCGGTGGCGGCTGACGGGAAGACCGTCTGGATCGCGCAGAACGTGCGGATGCTGATGGAGAACGGGGAGCGTTCCGGCTTTCACTGTGTCGCGCGGGACATCAGCCGCCAATTCCGGCGCAACAGCCTGGCGCGATTGCAGCGCTCGGCCCTCGAGATGATCGCTCGCGGGGCTCCGCTCTCGGAGACCTTGAACGGAATCTGCGGGAATCTGGAAGGGATGGGAGATGGGGCTGTCTGCACGATCCTGCTTCAGCGTGACGGCAAGTTCTACTTCGGCGCCGCACCCAGCATGCCATCTGCTTTCGCCGAGCACGTGAATGGCTTGTCCATCTCGCCGGAACTGGGCCCGTGTATGAGCGCGGTTCATCACAAGCGCCCGGTTATGGTTGGTGACGTCGAGGCCGAACCCGAGTGGCAGCGGTTCGGGGAGATCATTCGTCCTCTCGGTTTGCGGGCTTGCTGGTCGAGCCCGATCCTCTCCGGCGATTCGAGCCCCTTGGGGGCCATCGCGACTTACTATCATACGCCCCGCAGGCCATCACCAGCCGACCAGGAGATGATCGAGTGGTGCGCCGATCTGGCCAAGATCGCGATCGAGCGCGATCGTGCCGAACGGGAACTGCGGCAGCTGCACGGAGAACTCGAGGCACGCGTGGTCCACCGGACCGCGGAACTCGCTGCCGCCAACGGCAAGCTTCAGTGCGAAATCGAGGAGCATCGCCGGACGCAGCAGGAACTGTTCGAATCGAAGAAGCTCGAAAGCGTCGGCCGGCTGGCCGGAGGCCTTGCCCACGAGTTCAACAACTGGCTCACGGTGATCATGCTCTATTCGGGGCAGTTGATCGAACCCGATGGTGAGCCGGTGGCGGAGAGCATCAACGGAATCCGCCATGCCGCCGAACGCGCGGCGGCGCTCACCCGGCAACTGCTCGCCTTCGGCCGCAAACAAGTGCTGAAACCGAAGGTGATCGACTTCAATGCTCTCGTCGCGGAAATGGATGGAATGCTGCGCAGCCTGATGGGGGCGGCGGTACAAGTCAGGATCGAACGGGATCCGCGGTTGTGGCCGGTGCGGGTGGACCCGACCCAGATGGAGCAGGTCATCGTGAATCTCGCGCTCAATGCTCGCCACGCGATGAAAGCCTCCGGCTCATTCACGCTCCGGACCGCGAACGCCGTCGCCTCGCCGTCGGCTCCGGAAGGCACTCCCGCCGAGGGGAACTGGGTGATGATCGAGGCGATCGATACCGGGTGCGGCATGGACGCCGATACTCGCGAGCGGATTTTCGACCCGTTCTTCACGACGAAAGCCGCTGGCGAAGGGACGGGACTCGGACTGGCCACCGTGTATGGCGTGATCCGGCAAAGCGGCGGCCAGATCGCGGTGGCGAGCGAGCCTGGCAAAGGCGCCGCGTTCCGGATTTTCTTGCCCCGCTCGAAACGGACCGGAGCCGGCGAAGCGAACCACACGCTCGACTCGATCGAACGGGGCTCCGGGGAAACGGTGCTGGTCGTGGACGACGACGCGACCGTGCGGCATCTCATCGCCGGTGTGTTGACTCGAGTGGGTTATCACGTGCTCGAGGCGGATGGAGCACAAGAGGCCTTGCGCGTCGAGCAGACTAGTCCTGGCGCGATCGACCTTCTGCTCACCGATCTGTCGATGCCTGAGGTGAACGGCCGCCAGCTTGCCGAGCTCATCAAGGCCCGGCGCTCGCTGAAGGTCCTGTTCATGTCGGCGTTGACCGAACTTGACGATCCCGAGGTGGCGCTGATGCGGGCCGCCGACTCTTACCTGCCCAAGCCATTTAGCGCCACGGCGCTGGCGAGCAAGGTTCGGCAGCGGCTCCAAGCTCCTCAGTGATTGGTGAAGAGGAACTTGCCACCACTCGAGCGAACCGTGCGAAGCGAACCCTTGCCCACGAGATTCTCCGCTCGAGCGACGGAAGGCCCTTCGATCAACAGGTAGCACTTCTTGTCCGATCGCCAGAGTTCCGCGAAGCCGCGATCGTCGAGGAATAAGTTCGGCGCGCCCGGAGCGTACGAGCCGTACTCCAGGTTGTTCACGCGGCCATTCCATAGCCATCCGCGCGCGTTCGCATAAAAGAAGACGGATGAGAAGGTGTAGTACTGATTGTCGAAGACGATCTCGCCCGGAGGCTGCTGCTTCAACGCTTCGGCGAGGGGGCGCGACGCAAGATAGGGATCGAAGGTCACCATCGCCATGCGCGCGGCGTGCAGAAACAGCACCATCATCGCGGTGACCGACGGGACCGGGCGCCAGAACCAGACGCCGGTCGCGCCGATCGAAAACGCGATTGCGGCCAGGAGCACTTCGGTGCGGAGATAGGCGAGGGCAGGCAGAGTGAGGTCCTGCATGTGTCCGAGGGAGAGGGTGTAGGCGTCCGGATTGGAGGTGAGAGCCGAGGAGATGTCGCCGGGCGTGGGTTCGTTGCGAACCATCACGAAGAGCGCAAACAACACCATGGCCGCGACGGCCGCGATCGAACCGGCGATTCTCGCGCCTGCTCGCATCCAAGCTCCATCCCGATCCATCGCGCTGCCCAACAACAATGCAAGCGCCGGATAGCAGGGCATCGAATAGTACTCCTGCGTCGTTGAGAACGTGAAGAACGTCAGCAGAAATCCGGTCCAGCAAAGGGCGAGCAACCGCATCCTGCGCCCGCGTTCGGAGAGGCCATCGGCGCGGAAGATCCCGGGAAGGAACCCGCTCCAGGGAAACAGCCACAACAGGTGAAATGCCCAGAAAAGGACGCGCGGGACCGTGTTGTAGTCCCGCGGATGGCGCATGTTCAGGAAACGGAAAAGGTGTTCGTTGAGGAAGAAGAACCAGAAGAAGCCGTGATACTCACCCGGTGCGGATCGCATCGTGAAGTCGAAGTGCGGCGGGTTGCGGAGTGTCGCGAGCGCGACCCACGGCAGGGTGATCGCGAGCGTAAGCAGCGCTCCCGTGGCCGGACGCATTCGCTTCCATTGCGCCCAACCGTGCGAGATCGTGAAGTAGACAATCACCGCACCGATCGGGAACAGCATCGCGATCAGGCCCTTCAGAAGAAATCCAACGCCTTGGCTCGCCCAGAAGACTACCGGCCACTGCCATCCGTCTTCCTCGAGCAAGCGAAGAAAGGCCCACATGGAGAGCGCGATCGTGGCGGTGAGAATCACGTCCGGAATCAGAATGCGCGTGAACAGGAACAGGCCCACACAGGTCGAAAGCGCGAGGCCGGCGTAGAGTCCCGCGCGCGCCGAGAATGCCCATGCGCCCATCCGCGCGGTGAGCCAACAGAGAGCGACCGTACCGATCACGATCGGAATGCGCGCTGCCCAGTCGGAGACGCCGAAAATCGCATAGGAGATCGCGATCATCCAATACTTGAGCGGCGCCTTTTCGAGATAGGCGATTCCGTTGAGACGCGCCGTGACCCAGTCGCCCGAGTCGAGCATGTTGCGCGCGATCTGCGCCTGTACGGCGTCCACATCATCCATGAGCGATGGCGGGCTGATGGCGCCGCCGCCGAAGATCAACGCCGCGACGAGGATGACGATCAGTTCGTAGTGAACGATTCGTTCGTAGCCGGCGCGCGTGCCGGTTGCACTCCCCATCGCTTGATCCAAAGAAACAAGGTTAGCAGACCCCACATGTGATACCCGGCGTTGATGCGGCGGTTGAAGTGATCGTCCATCAAACGTTCGACGGCGGGCCAGTGGAACAACCCGCTCGCCTCGACAGCTTGCCGCGAAACAACGTCGAGCAGCATCGGCTTCAATCGCGTCCGGAACCAGTCATGCGCCGGAATGTCGAAGCCTTCCTTTTTTCGCGTGAGGACTGATTGAGGGAGCTTGCCGCGCATGAGCGCCTTGAGCAGGAACTTCAACTTCGATCCGTTGACCTTGAAATTCTCCGGCAGCGTCCCGGCAAACTCGACGATGCGGTGATCGAGGAATGGCGGCCGGATCTCGATCGAGTGTGCCATGCTCATCCGGTCGCACTTGTTCAGGATGTCCTCGGGGAGGTAGAGCAACTGATCGAGGTAGAGGAAGCGGTTGATCGCGCCCATTCCCCCGGGCAAGTCCGCGAACAACGCCGCCGGACTTGCGTTCGCCTGGTGCCGCACCAGGTCGAGCTTCTGGCGCTGTGAGCAAACACCGTTCCAGAACAGGTGCGCTTCGGTTTCCGGTAATAATGATCCTTCGAGGAATCGCTTCACCTTGTATTCGAAGCCGATCTTGTTGTCCGACACGGGGAGGATCGCGCGCGCGAGCTCGAGCCCAACCGAGCGAAGCGGCGCGGGCACCATGCGCAGCCAACGCGCGTAGTGATCGGCGAGGTAGGTGTAGTAGCCGCCGAACAACTCATCCGCGCCTTCTCCGCTGAGCGCGACGGTCACATGTTTGCGCGTCATCTCCGAGAGAAAGAAGACGGGCAACGCCCCCGCGTCGGCACTGGGTTCGTCGGAGAAGTAGCTCATCCGCTCGACTGCGTCCGGGATGTCGAGATCCGGTGCGAGATCGAGTTCGTGATGATCGGTGGAATAGGCGCGCGAGACTTCGCGAAAGTACGGGCTCTCGTCGAACGATCGCCCTCGGAACGAAATGGAGAAGGTCTTCAGCTTTCCCGGAATGACCTGCGCGGCGTAATGGGTGATCGCCGACGAATCGACTCCACCGCTCAGCCAAACGCCGAGTGGAACGTTGGAGACGAGGTGTTCCTTGACGGATCGGGCGAGCAGCCGCTCGAGTTCGGACTTCGCGTCCTCCAGTGTCCAGGCCCGCGGCTCGAACCGGAGCCGCCAGTAGGGCTCGGCACGAATGCTTCCGTCGTGCCATTCGAGCCACGTGCCCGGCCGCAGCTTGTCGATACCCTCGAGCAAAGTGTGGGGTTGGGGAACATAGTTCAGCGAAAGGAAATAGCTGAGCCCGCGATGATCGATGCGGCGATCGACCTCCGGATGGGTGAGGATCGCTTTCAATTCCGAGCCGAAGTGCAGATCCTCGCCGCGCCGGTACCAATAGAGCGGCTTGATTCCCATGCGATCGCGCGCGAGCACCAGCCGGCGTTCGGGTTCAGTCCAAATGGCCACTGCGAACATGCCATGCAAACGCTCGAAGCAGGCGTGTTTCCATTCGAGCCAGGCGTGGAGCACCACTTCGGTGTCGCAGTGCGAGTGAAAGCGATGGCCGCGAGCTTCGAGCTCGGCGCGCAGTTCAGCGAAGTTGTAGATCTCGCCGTTGAACACGATCACCGTGCCGCCATGATCGGAACGGATCGGCTGATCACCGCCGGTGAGGTCGAGAATCTTCAGGCGAACGGCGCCAAGCGCCACGTGGTCCGACACGAACACGCCGTTCTGGTCGGGTCCGCGATGGTGAATCGATCTCAAAGCGGCGTGAATCGGCTCCGCGGCCGCGCCGCCCTTGCGGGTGAACCCCGCGATTCCGCACATCGCCTATTCGTACCTCAGCGCCTCGGCGGGCGCGATGCGCGCGGCGTTCCGCGCAGGATAGATCGTGGCGATGAAGCTGACGAAAAGCGCGCCCGCCGCGATCTTCAAGGCGTCGAGAGGCTTCGGCTCGAAGGGCACATAGCTCAGCGAATAGATCGCTTCATTCAATTCGATCAGCCGGAACCGGTTGCCCAGATAACAGACGAGATATCCGCCCGCGAGCCCGAGCACCGTTCCCACCACTCCGATGAGCAACCCCTGCGCGATGAAGATTCGCGAGATCTGTTCCTTGCGCGCGCCCATCGACATCAGCAGCGCGATGTCGCGATGCTTTTCCATCACCATCATGATCAGCGAAATCAGGATGTTCAAGGCGGCCACGCCCTGGATCAATCCGATCACGAGCACCATCACGGCTTTCTCCCCCTCGAGCGCGGTGAGAAGCGCCTTGTTCATCTCGCGCCAGTTGGTGGCTGTCAGTTTGGGGCCCGCGATCTTCTCCGCCTCGGCGGAGACCTTGTCCGCCGCCATCACATCCTCGAGTTGCAGTTCCACGGCGTTGACGACATCAGGCAATCCGAGCACGGTCTGACAAGACCCGAGCGAGGTGAACGCCCAGGCATTGTCGATCTCGAAGAACCCCGATTCGAAGATGCCGGTGACGCGGAAGGGAAACTCGTCGAGCCGCTGCCCGTATCCGCTCATCTGCGGAGTCACGATCTTCAATGGTGCGCCGGTCGCGACGCCGAGCTGATTCGCCAGCCGCGATCCGAGGATGATCGGCATCCGGCCTTCGGCGTCGGGTTTCCAATCCTCGAAGCTGCCGCTCTTCAGTCTGCGCAACGCCTCTGGGGGCGCGGCCTCGTTCGGCGGCAGGATTCCCTTGAGCACTCCGCCCACGGGCTGGCTGCCGTAGTAGATCACGTTACCGTAAAGAGACGCCGTGGCTTGCGTGACGCCGGGCAAGGCGCGGAACTTCGGCACGAGCGCGCGCCAGTCCTTGATGCCCTCGGCGGTTTCCCGCTCCATCACCATGACTTGCGCCGTGGCGCCGATCAGGTTCCGCTGCAGCGTATTCCGGAAGCCCGTATTGATGGCGAGAGCCACCACCAGCGCCATCACTCCGAATGCCGCGCCGATAACAGAGATCGAGGTGATCACCGAAATCACGGCCTGTTTCCGCTTCGCGGTAAGGTAGCGAAGCGCGACGAAGAGCTCGAAGTGCCGGTTGGCCAATCTCTCGATTATAATTGATGGTTGCGCTCCCTCTCCATCGTCATCCCCGCCTACAACGAGGAAAAACGCCTTCCGCGGACTCTCGAACAGGTGATGGATTATGTGGGAACCCGGAAATTCGAATTCGCCGAGGTCCTGGTGGTGGATGATGGGTCGCGCGATGGCACGGCCAAGGTTGCTGAACAGGCAGCCAAGCGGTGGCCTGAAGTGAAGCTGCTCCGTAATCCGGGCAACCACGGCAAGGGCTATTCCGTGCGGCACGGAATGCTCGAGGCGAAAGGCGAGTGGGCACTGTTCAGTGATGCCGACCTGTCCGCGCCGATCGAGGAATTCATCCACCTCGAGAAGGCGGTGGCGAACGGCAACGCCGCGGTGGCGATCGGATCGCGGGCACTCAATCGCGAACTGATCGGCGTGCATCAATCGCAACTGCGGGAGGCAGCGGGCCGCTTCTTCAACCTCGTCATGCGCGTTACCGTCGGTCTGCCGTTCTGGGATACGCAGTGCGGCTTCAAGCTGTTTCGCGCCGATGCCGCCCGCGAGGTCTTCAAGCGCGTGCGGATGGAACGCTTCGGATTCGATGCCGAGGCGCTATTCATCGCCAAGCTTCACGGCTTCAAGACGGTGGAGGTGCCAGTGCGATGGAATCACGCCGACGGCACGAAGGTGAGCATGTTCAAAGACAGCATCGATATGTTCCTCGATCTGTTGCGAGTGCGGCGAAACCAGCTTCGCGGATTGTACCGCTAGTCCTGGCGGAGGCTTCGGCCCACGCGAGCTTCATTTTCCCGGCGCGATTGGCTGTGTCACGCAGTTCGTCGCGCCGAAGGCCGAGAAGTTCCGTCTCGAAGTTCACGCCGAAGTACTTGCGGGGTTCGCCGAGGCGGCGCATCCCGAACACCCGCCGATAGGTGGCCGAGTGCTCCACCCTCGGACAGGCAACGATCCAGGGCGTGTCATGGAGATCGGCGAGCGCGGCGAGGTGGGCGCCCAGCCGGTAGAAGATGTCGCGATGCGCTTGTTTCCGGAAGCAAAGGCGGTTCGCCTCGACGAGCGACTCGGCGGCCATCTGTTGAAAGGCGGGGTGATCTCCGAAGACGGTGGCGGCGGGTACGCGGGTCCAGCCCCGGCGCTGCGACAGGACACTGATGCGAATCGTCGCGATCGGACCCTCCTCGGCGGAGTCGACGAGGAAGCTGAAGTGATTCGGCAGTTCATCGTAAGCATCGCTGAACCGCGCGCCATCCCGCGGTTCGATAGCGCCGGTACGCAAGTAGCATTCGTGCCGAATTTCAAAAACCTGCTGGAGGTCGCGGGGTGTTGACGCCAAACGGCAGGTCAACGGACTGGTGTGGGCGGTGTGGGCAATCATGTTGTCGATCTCGCTTTCACCCTCCTAAGCGAGCTTGCTCGCGATAAAGGGCCACAACGCGGACGCAAAAGCGCGACGGGTTATCATATAGGGCTCATGGCAAACGCGATGTTCCGCGATGAACTCGATGCTTGGGGCAAGGCGGAACTCCCCGAACCCCTTCCGTTCAACGCCCGCAACGCGCTCCGCACCATCGGACCTGGCGCTATCCTGCTAGCGGGCTCGATCGGCGGCGGCGAGTGGCTGGTTGGACCAGCGCTCGCGGTGAAGCATGGCATGAGCATCTTCTGGATCGCGACGCTCGCGATTCTGCTGCAGATGATCCTGAACCTCGAAGCCATCCGCTACACGCTCTACACGGGTGAACCGATCGTTTCGGGATTCATGCGCCTGAAACCGGTTTCCGGATTCTGGGGAGCACTCTACGCCATCCTCACCGTCGCGCAACTCGGAATGCCGGCGCTCGGCGCTGCCTGCGCGTCCGTCATGTTCGCCGCGTTCGCGGGACGCCTTCCGGGCGCTCCCGATCAGGGCACACTGATGTGGGTCACCTATGGCGTGATGGCCGTCACCACGCTAGTTCTGTCGATGGGCGGCACCGTGGAGCGCATGCTCGAAAAGGCATCGTGGGCGATGGTCACGTTCATCTTTCTCTTCCTCCTCGTCGCGAATGTCCTCTTCGTGCCGCTCTCACATTGGATCGTCACCGCCAAGGGATTCTTCGAGTTCGGATACTGGCCCGCGAACACCGACGTGGTGTTGCTTGCGACTCTCGCCGCGACCGCTGGTTCCGGCGGCGTGGGCAATCTCGCGATCACCAACTGGGTTCGCGACAAAGGTTACGCCATGGGCTCCGTGGTGGGCGCGATTCCGAGTGCGATCGGCGGACGTGAGATCCGCCTGTCGCCAACAGGAAAGGTGTTCGACATCAACCCCACGAACCTGTCCCGTTGGCGCATTTGGACCCGGTACGTGCTGCTCGATCAAGTGGTACTGTGGGCGGGCGGCTGTTTCCTCGGTATGTTCCTCAACGTGAATCTCGCCACCGCGATCGCACCGCCCGGAGCCGACCTGACCGATATCGGCGCCGGTGCATTTCAGGCCAAGTACATGGCGGAAAAGCTGTGGCCCGGGTTCTGGTTTCTCGCGCTGCTCAACGGCTTCTGGATTCTGTTCTCGACTCACCTCGGCAACACCGATACACTCGTGCGTCTGGTGACCGATATCTTCTGGAGCGCTGGCGTAGGCAAGCGTCCAAACTCGGACGTGAGCAAGCTCTACACCGGGCTGCTGCTCGGATTCACCGTGTGGGGCGCGATCACGGTTCAATGGGGATCGGCGATGACGCTGTTCAAGGCGCTCGGCGTAATCGCGGGCCCGATCCTGTGCTTGGCCGCTCTGCAGGTCTGGCGCGTCAACACGAAACTGTTGCCGGTCGAGTTGCGGCCTCCGCTCTGGCGGCAGGCCGGATTATTCGCCTGCGCGCTGTTCTATGCCGGAATGTTCATCGCGGTCGTGCGACGCTAGAGCTTTTGGAGAGAAGCATTGAAGACTCTTGGACTCATTCATACGAGCCCCGTGCTCGTGCCCGCGTTCGAAGCGCTCGTGAAAGAACATCTTCCGGGCGTCACGTTTTTTCACATGGTGGACGAGAGCCTGATCAAGAACACGATCCGCTCCGGATACCTCGAGAAGAAGACGGTCCGGCGATTGTGTTCGATGGTCGAATCGGCGATCGAAGCCGGAGCGGATACCGTCCTCGTCACCTGCTCCTCGATCGGACCCGCGGTCAATGTCGCACGTCAGTTGTTCGACGTCCCGGTGGTTCGCATTGATGAGAGCATGGCGGAAACGGCGGTGCGGACTGGGCCGCGAGTGGGCGTCATCGCGACTCTTTCGACGACTCTCGAACCGACGGCAGGCGTGATTCGCGATACGGCCGCGCGGCTCGGCGTTCCGGTCGAGCTCACGACACACCTGTGCGAAGGTGCGTTCCAAGCAGTGATCGCGGGCGATACGGAGACGCACGACCGAATGGTGCGCGAGGGGCTGCTTTCGATCCAGCGCGGAGTGGATGTCGTGGTATTGGCGCAGGCATCGATGGCCCGTGTCTTGCAGCAGATTCCGGAATCCGATCGTTCATGCCCGTTTTTGACCAGCCCGGCTCTGGCAGTGCGGCAAGTGGCCGAAATCTTGCGGGCTGGCGCGTAATGGAGCGGCGCCACTGGGTTCTTGCCCTGCTGGTGTTGCTGTCGATCATCACATTTCTCGACCGGCTTTGCATCGCCGCAGCAGGTCCGTTGATGCAGGACGAACTGAAGATTCCGCCGGAGAAGTGGGGGCTCGTGCTCGGTGCCTTCGTATTGGCTTACGGACTCTTCGAGATTCCCACGGGCGTGATGGGCGATCGCTTCGGGCACCGGTCCACGTTGACGCGGATCGTGCTGTGGTGGTCGGGCTTCACGATGCTCACGGGGACGATGTCGAGCTTCATGCCGCTGGTGATCGTACGATTCCTGTTCGGCGCGGGAGAGGCTGGCGCCTATCCGAATATGGCCGGCGTGATCTCGCGCTGGTTCCCGGTGGGAGAGCGGGCACGCGCACAGGGTTTCGTGTGGGGCGCGAGCCGCGCGGGCGGAGCATTGGCGCCGCTCGTGGTGGTTCCGGTGCAATCGGCATTCGGATGGCGCGCCGCGTTCTACGTCTTCGGTGCGATCGGACTCGTCTGGTGCGCGGTGTGGTGGACCTGGTATCGCGACGCGAACGCTCCGCTGGCGACCTCCACGGAATCGCACCCGGCGACGCCGTGGCGCGAACTCTTCTCGAGCCGGCAAATGTGGCTGATCGTCGCGATGTACGGATCCTACGCTTGGGGATCCTGGTTCTACTTCTCCTGGCTGCACACCTATCTGGTCAAGGGGCGTGGATTCACTTCCGGCGAAATGGCCGTATTCGCGGCCCTGCCCTTCGCCGTTGGCGCCGTGTCGAACGTGATTGGCGGCTACCTCTGCGATTTCGCCGTGCTGCGACTCGGACAGCGTCTCGGCGGCACGATTCTCGGGTCGACATGCCTGACAGCGGGGGCGCTGCTGTTGATCGTCACATCCTTCACCAAGGACAAGAACGTGGCGGTGATCCTGCTCACACTGGGATTCGGGGTGATGGACCTGATGCTGCCTTCCGCTTGGGCCATCTGTCTCGACATCGGCGGCAAGCACGCGGGTGCCGTGAGCGGAGCGATGAACTCGTCAGGCCAGTTCGGCGGCTTCCTTTGCACGGTGCTGTTCGGATTCCTCGTGGGTCAATATAACGACTACGATCTGCCGCTGCGAGTGATCGCGGTGATGCTGCTGATCGCCGCCGCATTGTTCACACGAATCGATCCCACCAAGCCGATTCTCAATACCAGCCCGCTACAATAGGCGATCGGCCTCATGTCAGACTCTTCGCGAATCTTTGCCCGATATTGGATCGAATCCGCGTTTCCGTTTGCGCAAGCCGCCGAGGTGATGGCCGGCGAACAGTCGTCAGGAACGTTCGTCAGAGTTCCTGGCGAGACCGAGGAGTTGAAGAACCGCTCGGCGGCACGCGTGGAGAGCATTCGCGAACTCGAGCCAGCTTCCGCGCCGTCGCTGCCCGGTGCGCGGATTCCGAAGGGGACATCCGCTCCCGTCTATCGGCGTGCGGAAGTGGAGGTGTCCTGGCCGCTTTCGAATCTCGGGCCGTCGCTGCCGAATCTGCTCGCGACGGTCGCGGGGAATCTCTTCGAGCTCCAACAGTTCTCGGGGCTGAAATTACTGGACGTGAAACTGCCAGGGGCGTTCCGAGACAAGTACCTGGGACCGCAGTTCGGTGTTTCGGGCACTCGGCGGCTGGCCGGCGTGGAACGGCTTCCGCTCGTCGGCACCATCATCAAGCCGAGCGTCGGCATGGATCCGGAGACGACGGCCGCGATGGTGAAGCAACTCGCCGAGGGCGGCATCGATTTCATCAAGGACGACGAGTTGCAATGCGACGGTCCGCATTGCCCGTTCGACGGCCGGGTCGAGGCGGTGATGAAAGTGATCAACGCGCACGCCGATCGCACGGGGAAGAAGGTGATGTTCGCGTTCAACCTGACGGGCGAAGTGGATGAGATGCGCCGCCGCCATGACACGGTACTGCGCGCAGGCGGGACGTGCGTCATGGCAAGCATGAACAGCGTGGGACTGCCTGGAATGGTGGAACTGAGACGACACTCCCAGCTCCCGATTCACGCGCACCGGAACGGTTGGGGCATGTTCGACCGCTCTCCCGCGATCGGCATGAGCTACCTCGCCTATCAGAAGTTCTGGCGCCTTGCCGGTGTCGATCACATGCACGTCAACGGACTACGAAACAAGTTCTGCGAGAGCGACGATTCCGTGATCGCGTCCGCGCGCGAGTGCCTCACTCCGATGTTCGAGGGAGAAGGGCGCGGCTGCGAGATCATGCCGGTGTTTTCCTCCGGCCAATGGGCCGGACAGGCGTGGGACACCTATGCCCGGATCGCGTCGATGGATCTGATCTATGCCTGCGGCGGCGGCATCGTCGCGCATCCGGGTGGAATCGCAGCGGGTGTTCGCAGCGTCCGCTTGGCGTGGGAGTCGGCGGCCTCGGGCGTTGCGGCGGAAGATGCCGCGCAGCGCCACATTGAACTGCGGCAAGCGATGGAGATGTTCGGCCAGTGACATTGCCCGATCGCGTCATCGCCTGGTACGGCGACGACTTCACCGGATCGACCGATGTTCTCGAGGTATTGGCCTCGCGCGGCA
>CADECY010000073.1 GCA_902825945.1 uncultured Acidobacteriota bacterium | reverse complement strand
CATCAAGCCGGCCAATATTCTGGTCGCCGCGGATGGTACGCCGAAGCTTCTCGACTTCGGCATCGCGAAGATGCTTTCTCCCGAGCCCGTAACGGGAGAGCAGGAGGCACTGACAGCCTACACGGAGCGCCTGATGACGCCGGAGTACGCGAGTCCCGAGCAAATTCGCGGAGAGGCCGTCACCACCGCTAATGACGTGTACAGCTTGGGTGTCGTCCTCTACGAGTTGCTGACCGGAAGACGAGCCTTCCGGATCACGAAGAAGTCGGCGTCCGACATCGAACGGTTGATTTGCGAGTCGGAACCGCCCAAGCCGAGCGGCGTGGCGGAGAACGCGGCGTTGCGGCGCGACATCGACGGCGATCTCGACAACATTGTTCTGAAAGCGATCCACAAGGACTCTTCGCGGCGGTACCCGAGCGCCCATGAGATGGCCGAAGATGTGGGCCGCCATCTCCGGGGCTATCCGGTGCTCGCGCGCGGCGACGACTGGCCGTATCGGGCTCGCAAATTCATTCGCCGGAACCGCTGGCCGCTGACGTTGGCGGGCGTGGCGGCGGGGCTGATCGTCTCTTTCGGAATCGGAATGGCCGTGCTGGCGCGGCATGCTGGCGAACAGCGCGATCAGGCCGAAGAAGTGCTCGCATTCATGATCGGCGCGTTCGAACAAGCCGATCCCGACAAGGTTGCCGGCAAAAAGCCGCCCACGGCGCGCGAGATCATTGACCAGGGCGTTCGCGGCGCGGGTAAGCTGGCGAACCGGCCGGCCGTTCAAGTCCGCCTCCTCGAATCGTTTGGCGAGGTCTATGAGCGCATCGGAGAGTGGAAGTTGTCGGGCGATCTTCTCAGGCGGGCGCTCGACATACGCCGGACTCTCCACGGTGAAACAGATCCGCTGTTCGGGGACGCGCTCAAACGGATGACAGAATTGGAGCGCAGGCTGGGAAACACCGAGAGTGCCGCGAAGCTCGGGGCCCAGCTGATCGGCTTGCGGGAGCGGATCCTCGCTCCCGGACATCCGAAGCTGGCCGAAGCGAGAAACACGTATGCACTCGTCCTCCACGAACAGGGAAAACTCAAGGAGGCAGAGGCCCTTTTCGCTAGCGCGCTGACGACGCGCGACCGGCTGGGATCCATGCCTCATTTGGAGACAGCCATTCTGAGCAACCTCGGCGGTGTCAATGCCACCATGGGTGACTTCGACAAAGCGGAGCGCTACTTCCGCGAGTGTCTCGAGATCCGCCGCAAGACGCTTGGCGACACCCATACCCGGATCGCCCTGGTGATGGGCCGCCTCGCCGCCGTGCTTCATGGGGCCGGCCGTCTGGATGAAGCGGAAACCATGGCACGCGATTCAGCCGCCATGTACATCAAACTTTACGGCCATTCGAATCCCGAGGTGAACCAGTCCTATGTGACGCTGGCGGAAATTCGCATGGAAAGGGGCGATTTCGATGGCGCCGAGGAGTGGATCCGCCGCGCGGCGGACGTGTATCGTCAACGTGGCGGCGTCGATCCAGCGGGAGCCGCCGCGGCGCTCGAAGAACAAAGAGGCAAGTTCAAGGATGCTGAGCGGCTCTACCGGGCCCAAGTCGAGCGTCTGGGCAAGGTCGAGCGGCGCAACCATCACGGTTATGGCCCCGCGCGCGCCGGCTTGGGGCGCGTTCTGCTCGCGCAGGGAAGAATCGCGGAAGCAGAACATGAGATCACCGAGGGTGTGAGGGTCGTGCTGGCCTCCCTTCCGCCCGACAGTCTGGGCGCGGCCCGCGCGACGGCTAGCCAAGCGTCTCTCGAGGCCGCTCGGTCCCGCTTGACGGAAGCTGAGGCCTTGTACCGCAGCAGCCTTTAGTCCATGCGCGCGAAGCTGCCGCGTCGAAGCACGCGTCTCGTGCCCGTGCTAACGGGCTTAGGCAAGGTTCTATGCCAGTCCGGGAACCCGGAAGGGGCGATGGTGCTGAGGCAAGCCGTCGACATTGCTAGCGTACTGCCCCCGGCCGTTTGGCAACGGAAAGCCGCCACGGCGGAGTTGGCCTCATGTGCTGGTGGAAGGGAGAACTCGAGTGGAAGACGATGAGGTTACGCAAGACACCGCAAACATCAATACCCTGCTTCGCGATTGGCGGGGTGGAGATGGCGTCGCGAGAGAGAAGTTGATCGCGGTCGTCTATCCGCAGTTGAGGTCGCTCGCGGCGCGCTACATGAGCGGCGAAAATAGCGGACACACGCTGAGCGCGACCGCGTTGGTCCATGAGGCCTACATGAAGATGCTCGGATCCGATGTCGCCTGGGAGGACCGCGTGCACTTCTTCGCGGTCGCCGCGAGGGTGATGCGCCACGTTCTCGTGGACCATGCGAAGTCGAAGCGCCGTGCCCAGCGCGGGGGTAATGCGGCCAAGATTTCACTCGACGACGTGGTTGTCGTTTCGAGTGATCCCGGGGATCAACTGGTCGACCTCAACGAGGCGCTCGACCGTCTGGCCGCTGTCGACAAACGAAAGGCCGACTTGGTAGAGATGGTGTTCTTTGGTGGGATGAGTCAAGTTGAAGCCGGCGCGGCCATTGGAATCTCGGAGGCTACTGTCCAGCGGGAACTTCGGTTTGCCAAGGCTTGGTTGCACAATTCGTTGGCCGAGAAGCCAGCGGCGTGGTCGTGATTATTGGCTCGTTGGCCGCTATTGCCAGAGACCTGCGGTTGCCGAACAGGACGTTCGTCAACGTGGCGAGCCATGGCTGGAGCTCGGGTACGCGACGGAGCGGATCCGGATCGACCGGGAATAGGCCATTACCATGCGGAACTCTACCGTCGGTTTCACCGCAGGGCACGACCGGCATGTACGTCCGACTCTCGAGACTCGTTACCTTGACCGTCCGGAACAGGCCGATCTGCGGTAGCGGCACCAATTCTCGAATTTAGCGGATGCCGTGCGAAACAGGCTCCCCTCGCGGGCCGATCCACGAACAATGGGAATCCGTTGGTCGCGACGGGATTTGGAAAGCCCATGGGATGCCTTCCGGCGAGCCGCTGACTTGAGCGCATTGACTGGATTGCGAGTCTACGATCCACGAGCAGCCCGTGACCGCACTGGCTACTAATCCGCGCGGGACGCTCCGGCCATACCGCTCGGATCACCGACAACCACTGCTCGAGCATCGCCCGGAACCGGCGCGGCCGAGAGTAGTCGACGCAACCAATCTGATGGGCCAGCCCCAGCGGCCCGAACAGTGGAATCGACTCCTCCTCTTTCGCCGTGAAGCATCGATACGAAAGCCCTTGAACAGATCGATCACTCCGGGCGCGGCGACCAACCCTTTGACCGCTCGAGATCCGCCGGTATCGGATGCGCCATGACCTCGGCGAAGAACTCCTCGTTCAGCGTAATCGCGGCCTCGCCGACGCCGTCGTCTTCACCGCGTTGATACCAGCTCCTTGCTTCGCTCGAGAAGTTGAACCGCGCTCGATGAACCACACGGGCGGACGCGGTCGTCCGCTCGGTTCCGAAGAACATCGCCGCGCCTAAGATCCGTTCGAAGGCGGCCACCATTCGCCATCCCGAATCTCGACTGTTGTCTAACCGCGAGTGTCGCGAGGAAGATGGGCACGAGACGGTCCTGGCCGAAGGGTAGTCCGAACTCAGGGTGTCCGGTCATCTGCAACACGAAGCTTGCGTTCCGCCGCTCGTGGAGAAGTTAATCCTTGGGCGGACGCCGCAACGGAAGTCCGCACAACACAAACGGACGCGAGTGGAACCCGAGGATCTGATTAACTTGCTCGCGCCGTTGGCCCACCAGATGAATTCCTGCCGCCGCAGGCGATACTTCGAAACCGCCAGTTCGGGATGCTCTCGTTCGGCGATCGCGCCGATCGGCTCGAGGCTGCGGGAAACACTGTTCATGGGTCACCTTGCGGCGACCCTCTGGAAGACTTCGAGGCCGCCGAATTGTGGTCGCGCATGGGTTTGATTCCGGTCACCGGCGTCGAGGATATCGGGGACCCGGCGCATGTCGGTCTCGGTGGCCAATCGCGGGGCAAGCTTGCTGGCGATCACGAGCACGGGGGGCGGATCTGTCTGTTGGCGATCATCTGGAAACGTATTTTTCTGAACATTGGCCGGCATGGCATTGTCAGCCAGGCTCCGAAGCTTGACGCGCAGGTATTCGAGGTAGCCCTTGAGGGCCTGACTGTCGAGCAGTTCTTCGATGACGGGTTGGAAGTAGGCCAGGGAGCGGATTTTGGGCAGGGGCGGCACATTCGCTGGCCGACTGGCGCGGCGGAGACAGGCCAACAGACGCGCCGTTTCCACCGTGACCAAAGGGACACTACGTTCGAACAGGAGCGGGCTTGGCGCTGATCTTGACTGTTGGCGCGGACAGGAGTGTCGGGCAGATCGGCGTAGAGCATCAACACGGTGGAGATGTAAATCCCCGAGTTGTTGTCTGGCTCCAGCAGGGACAGAAAGGGAGTCATTTGCGTCTCCGCCGCGCCGTGGTTTCCTCCTCGCTTTCGCGCAAGCGATAGCTGTCGCCATCAATGACGGTGACGTCAGCATGATGGACCAGACGGTCCAACAGCGTCGCGATGCAAGCGGCATTGGGAAACACCGTGTTCCACTCTTTGAAGGGACGATCGTTGTCACGATCACCGGCTTTCGTTCATAGCGCCGGCTGATGACTTCGTAGAGCATGTCGGCGGCTTTGTCATCGAGGAGAGGTAGCCGGCTTCGTCGATGCACAGCAGGTCCCCATTGGCGTAGGTGCGGAGCCGCCGGCGCCGTCCCTCGGGGCTCTGGCGATGCAGATCTTCCAGCTTGCGGAGGCGGAGCGAAGCAGAACCGAATGGCCCGCCAGCACGGCAGTGTGGCAGAGATTTTTGGCCACCAGCGTCAGAGCCCGCTCGATGACATCGCGTTCGATCTTCTTCGGCCATGTCCAATCGAAGTCGGCGATGGGCTTGAATCTCTTGGCGCCGCACACCTGCAGCCGGCGTTCCAGGCTGCGCCGCGCGCGGTCGCCGGACTCCTCCCGCACCAAGAATTCGAGGAACAGTTGACGTGGCGCCAGCGCGATTTCGCCGCACGGGCCAAGAAGTCGTCCAGCCCCACCGGGATGGCACGCAGCCCGAGTTGACGGAGTTGCTCGGACAGATTGTTACTCGGATTCGTCGCGATGGGCGAGTTCATCGCAAACCTCCAGATCGTGGGGAGCCACCTCCAGGTCTTGGAGATGGGCGGTGATCCGGCGGTTGTTCCGGCGCCCGGCATCCGTCACCGGAACCACAAAGGCCCACCGCCTACTCGGCCGCGCGATCGTCCGGGGAGCTCACCAAGCTCATGAGCTGGCAACCTCCGAGTCGCTCGAGATCCGCGAACGGCCTTTCGGCGGCGCTCGGACCCTGAGGCACGCTACGCAAGCCGAAACGCGACGGTTGTAACTTTATTCGCCCGTGACCTTTACCGTCACACCCTTCTCCGCCACCTTCACATCGAGTACTTCGGCGCCTTCCTTCCGAATGATGTCGCTCACGCGGGCCTTCGCATCGGGCTCTACCAGGAAGAAGACGCACCCGCCGCCGCCGGCTCCGCACACCTTGGCGCCGCGCGCGCCCGCCCTCGCCGTTGTCGCGACCAGTTTGTCGATGAGCGGCGTGGTGATGGTCGGGATGTTCTTGCGGCGGTGGTTCCACTCCTCTTTCAGAAGGCGGCCGGCTTCCTTCCAGTCGGCCTTCTCGACCGCTTTCCGCATCGCCTGGGCGATTTCGGCGATCTTCTCGAAGTTCTTGTGGACCTTCCTGTCGCCGTTGATGTGCGCCTTCATCACTTCCCAGTTGTTGATGCCGGAATTGCGCGGAATGCCAGTATAGGCGAGGACGACGCGCGAGTTGAAGTCGGCCAGATCGACGGCGAGTCCGGCGCGGTGGATGCCCGCTGGGGAGAGTTCGAGCGCGCTCACGCCGCCGTACATCGCCGGATAGTAGTCCTGCGGACCCGTGGGGACGCGGATGATCTGCGACTCGATATTCTGCACGATCTCGCGCAGCTTTTCGATCGGATAGCCGCGCTTCAGTAATTTGTTGAACGCCTGGCCGCAGGTGATCATCAGCGACGATGAGCCGGAGATGCCGGCTCCGGCCGGCGCTTCCGAGTTCACCTCGATCTCGAGTCCCATCGGCGGCTGGAAAAATTTGAGGATCCACCGCAAGAGCGAAAGCTTCACTTTGGGCGCGGCGAGCAGGGCGGCGAGCGAGTCGAACTGCTCTTCCACCTTTTGATCGCGAGATCGCAGGATGATGCGGCTGTCGGCGCGGGTCTGGATGATCGCGCTCGTATAGCGGTCGACGGCGAAGTTCACCGTCATCGCGTTTTCGTGATAGAGGCAGATCGGCCAGATGTCGAGGGTACCACCCGCCATATCGACGCGGCACGGGGACTTGGAGACGATTGTCATGAGCGAAGCTGGAAGTCCCACTATAACGTAGAATCGAAGAATGTTCGCCTGTTGCTCGTTTCGAACCCGAATCGCCATTTGCGCGCTGACCGCCGCCGTGTTTACGCTCGGATTCCAGGCGGCCCGCAAGCCGGCCACGCCCGCCGATCCGCTGATCGCGGGCTTCCAGAAGACGACCGTAGCCTCGGTGGCCGACGCGATGGATCAGGTGTTGGGCCGCCGCGGCTTCATGTCGCACGACATGCGTCCACGCGTCGAGGGCCGCGTGGTGGGCCGCGCCATTACAGCGCTGATGCGCCAAGCGGCGCCCGAGCAGGCCACGGCCGCGCTGAGCGCCAAACACTCGGTCGGGATGATCGACAACTCGAAGCCCGGCGAAGTTGGCGTGATCGTGATCGAGAACGGGCTCGATGTCGCCGGACTCGGCGGGCTGATGGGCACCGCCGCCAAGGCCCGCGGCATGGCGGGCATCCTGATCGACGGAGGGGTGCGCGACGTCCCGGAAGTCCGCGCGCTTGGGCTACCCGTATATGCGCGCAGTGTCGTACCCTCGAGTTCGGTAGGGCGATACGCGACAGTGGCGAACGGGATTCCGGTCAAGTGCGCGGGGGTTGACGTGAAACCCGGCGACATCATTATCGCGGCCGAGGATGGAGTGGTCGCGGTGCCGCAGGAGCGCGCGGCGGATGTGTTAAAGCGTGCCCAGGAGATCGACGAGCGCGAGTCGAAGATGGTGCCGCTGATCCGGCAGTATCGAACCTTGGGCAAGGCAGTGGAGATGTTCAACCGCATTTAGGCATAGTGCGGGTACGGTGGAACGCTTAGCCCTTACCCTAGGGAAAGTGTTGATCCGAAAGCCGCTAATCCTTTTTCGAGGGCTCGCCGATACTATGGGTATGCAAGAACGACGCTCGGAACCGCGTCTCCTGTGCGCAGACTTGGTGGAAATCCACTGGCAGGACAAGTCTGGACGCACGCGGCGCGCCGTAGCTAACCTCGAGGACATTTCCCTGTCGGGAGCGTGTCTGCAGTTGGAGAACGCGATCCCGCTGCGGTCCCGCGTGCGGATCACCCATTCGGGCGGTGAATTCGACGGCGAAGTGAAATACTGCGTCTATAAGGAGATCGGCTACTTCCTGGGTGTGAAGTTCGATTCCACGGCCCGCTGGTCGCAGAAAGACTTCAAACCCCAGCATCTGTTCGATCCGCGACGGCTGGATCCGGATCGAGGCCAGCCGTCCAAGAAGACCGCCTAGCCGTTCTGCTACCGGCGAATCGGCTCGAGTGGATCGATACTCGGCCTTTTGCGCTGGGAACCAACGCCGCGACCGGATGCCGCCTATGCTAATTCGATTTATCCGAGAGCGGCGAGCAGCTTGTCGATGTCGCTCATGTTGTTGTAGACAGCCGGCGAGATGCGCATCCGGTTCATACCGGCGGAGGTCACCTGGACGTTGGCCTTGGCCAACTTGGCGATCGTACCTTTGAGATCTTTGGCCTGCACCGTGATCACGGAACTCTTCGCGTCCACGGGCGTGATCAGCCGGAATCCGAGCGAGGGAAGTTCCTTCTTCAGCCGGTCACACATCGGCTTGGCGTGTTCGTAGATCCGTTGCGGACCCACGGCGAGAATTCGCTTCAACGATTCGTACTGGCCGGCGTATCCCGCGAGATTCACGTTGCCCGGCTCGTACCGGTTCGCGGCCTTGGCAGCGATGAACGGCATATCGTCGAGCGTGCCGTTCTTCTCGGGTACCCAGGGCGAGTAGTTGTAGTAGACGTAGCCGGGAAAACTGAGATCGCGCACGGCCGATCCTTGCAGATCCTCGCGGACATAGAGGAACCCGGCGCCGCGTTCGCCCTGGAGCCACTTGTAGTTCGAGCATGCGGCAAAGTCGATGCCGAGAGCCTTGACGTCCATCGGAACTGAGCCCGCGGCTTGAATGATGTCGGCGTAGACGTAGGCGCCGTGCGAGTGCGCGAGTTCGCTGATCGCCTTGGCATCTTCCACCCAGCCATTCACGTTCGACACGAGCGTGATCGAGATGAGTTTGGTCTTGCGATCCACCACGCGCTCCATGTCGCGCATGTCGATGTGCCAGTCGCGATGCTTGACGATGCGGACATCCATGCCGGCCTTTTTGCGTCCGAGATAGTCGTGGACCGACCCGGCGTAGTGGAGATCGTTCGTCACGAGGTTGCCGCCCGATTCCTGGATGCTGAGCCCGTTGACCACCGCGGCCTCGCCGGCTTTCGTGCAGATGACGAACCCGATCTCGTTCGGCTTGGCGCCGATCAGTTTGGCGAACAGGTTCCGCGATTGTTTGATCGACTCGGACTGATACTCGCCGCGCCCTTCTCCCGGACCGTACATGTGGAAATCCATGTAGCGGCGCATGCCTTCCGCGGTGTAAGTGGAAAGCGGCATGTGCGCGGCGGCGTCGAGGTAGACCTGTTGGGTGGCGCGCGGAAAGGCCTTGCGCAGTTCATCGAAGCTCGGAGCTTCGGGCAATGCGGCGGCGAGTCCGGTGGCGGCTGCGGATCCGAGGAATTGGCGGCGGGGGATGGGCATGCGATGTCTCCGCACTCATTCTACATCCGCCGACGCCCTGGCATGCTTATCGTCCGCGCTGGTTGTGGTTGCTCTCATCGCGCCTCTGTCCAAAGGAAACGGATTCGCCGGCGAATCAGCAAGGAGATTAGGATAGAATCGCGATTCATGCTCTTTTCGTTTCTCGTGCTTCTGGCCGGTGGCGTGCTGCTCGCGCAGTCGCCGGTCGCCCTTTCCCCCGAACCCTCCTTCGTCGCGACGCCGTCCATCTCGCCCGACGGCCGTTGGGTCGCCTTCTCCGCCTCTCGCGATCCGAGCGGCGTGTCGCACTTGTGGCTGCGGTCGCAGGATCGAGGCGCTGAGATCCAGCTCACGCGGGGCCGACACGATGCTCTCGAGCCTGCTTTTTCGCCCGATGGCCGTACGATCGCGTTCCGCTGGGAAGCCCGTGGCGGCGGCATTTTCACGATGCCGTACACGGGCGGCGCGCCGAAGCTGCTCGTCGCCGGCGGACACCGGCCGCGTTATTCGCCCGATGGGAAGCGGATCGCCTTCTGGACCAAGCGCGGCGCGATGGTCATGGATCTCGACAAACGCGAGGCACGGATTCTGGCTCCGGAATTGTCGAGCGGGCGCGATCCGGTCTGGTCGCCGGACGGCGCGCGGCTACTCTTCCACGGCTGCAAGGGAGATGCATGCGACTGGTGGATCGCGCCGGCGGACGGAGGCGCCGCGAGTCCGGCGGGGTTGGCGGCAATCGCGCGTAAGGCGCATTTCGCGGGCGTTCCCTCACCCGATCATTGGCTCGATGCGAACACGATTCTGTTCACCGCGACGGTTGGCGAGAAGACGCGGCTGTGGACCACCGGGCTCCCCGTTGCTGAGCCGAAGCGGTTCACACAGGCCGATCGCGACGAGCGCTGGCCGGCGCTCGGGCCCGGTGGGAAGATCGCGTTCGTCAGCCGCTCGGAGAACATCGACGTCTGGATGATGCCGCTCGACGCCAATCGCGCCAAGGCAAAGGGCGTACTTGCGCGGCTGACGACACACCCGGCGATCGACCAGCGTCCGAGCCTCTCGGTGGATGGCAAGCGCATCGCTTGGGAGACGAGCCGGGGCGGCAATTTCGAGGTGCGCGCGAAGGATCTGGTTTCCGGGCGGGAGATCGAACTGACGAACGGTCCCCTGCGCGAGCACATGCCCGCGATCTCGCGCGACGGTTCGCGCATCGCCTACGATTCGCACGACGGCGAAAAGGTCACGGTCATCGAAGCGGACTTCGATGGGGCGCGCTCGGTCCGCGTGATCGAGGAGAATGTCGGGCAGGGGTCGTTCCAATGGTCGGCGAAGGCCGATGCGCTGCTGTACTTCCATCGCGGGGCGCCCGGAAGCGTGGGTCTGATCCGGCTGGATACGCGCGCGCGGACGCCGTTGCTCCGCCATTCGAAGTTCAACCTGTCGCTTGCCGACGCGCGGCTTTCGCCGGACGAGCGCTGGATCGCGTTTCCGGTGCCGCTCCCCGCCGGGCGGTCGCGCTTGGCCGTGGCGCGCGTAGGCGGAAATCCAATCGAGTCCGAAAGCGCATGGACGTGGCTCACGCCGGAGGACAGCAATGCGTCACAACCGGAATGGTCGCCGGACGGGCGATGGCTCTACTTCCTGTCGGATCGGTCAGGACGAGTCGCGGTCTGGGCGCTGCCCGTTGCCGAGGGGCGGACTGGGGGCAAGGCGAAGGCCATTCTCGAGTTTCCGAAAGCGTCGCTTTCGATTCAGGAGATGCGTCCCCGCGATACCGGCCTGGCGGTCGCGGTGGACAAACTGGCGATTGGCGTGGCGGAGTACCGCGGCGCGCTGTGGCTGATCGAGGACCGGTAAGCCGGTTCAGCGGGCCCGGCTGTGCTTGGCGGTGAGTTTCTCCGCCTGGAGCGAGGTGCGGATCGATAGCGGACTCTGGCTGGGGTTGGTCGCGAGCTTTGCCGGCCTGGATGCGAGTGCGAAATGACCATGTTGTCTTCGGCCGGGGTCTCGGGCGCTTCGTGCCGCCGGGCACTGGTCGAAAGGACCGGGCGAGCCAGATCAGTCGCGCGGCTTGCGCCGCATGAACTGCCGCTGTCGGTTTTGGGAATCTCCGCCAGGAGCCCCACCGCCCCGGGGTATCGGCGGGCGGGGCCGCTCCCCACGATCGAGCAAGGCACCCAAAGGCAGGATGGTTGATAGAGCGCCACCGGCGGGTAGTGCTGCGGCGGGATTCGTCGGCGCGCCTTCCTGCCGGAATTCCCGCTCCGGCGGCGTTTGGATCAGAAGTGGTGAGAAGACTTCACGCGACGCCATCGGTCGCGACTGACCGCGAAATCATAACGTTCGGGGTGCGCCAGGAACACCGTGAGTTCAATCGAGGTAACGTTGCGCGCTGCGGCCATTCGGTACTCGCTTGCCGTCCTCGATGACCAGCCTCATACCTCCCGCTCTCGGCGGAATCATGTTGAGGACCCTGGGACGGAGGTCCTCGTACTTCTCCGATGAAAGCGGGAACGCAAGGAGGCCGGAAACCGGTTCTCGCGAGTTTGGCGGTGCACTTCACTCGCTATCGATGCCGGGTCGGTTTCGAAACGGCGAAGTCCGGCGACTGCGGCAATGGTACGGACGTAGCCGAATCTAACGCAACGAATAGGCCCGCTCTGCCGTCAGCCCGAAAATCCAAGCCTTCTCGTCCGCCGACAGCTTGCCATAAGCCGCCTCCACGGTCCGCACCCATTTCGTGTATCCGCACGCCACCAGCGACACGGGCCAGTCCGACCCGAACATCAGCCGCTTCGGTCCGAATGCCTCGAGCACCGTGTCGAAGTAGCGCTGCAGTTGGGCGGGCGTCCACTTCTTCCAGTCCGCCTCGGTCACCATGCCCGACACCTTACAAAACACGTTCGGGCGTTTGGCCATCTCGCGCATGTTCTTCGCCCAGGCGTCGAACGAATTCGTCTTGATCACCGGTTTCGCGATGTGATCGACGATGAACACCTGTTGCGGATGGCGGTCGACGAACTTGATGGACGGCGGCAGATGCTTCTCGAAGATCAGGACGTCGTAGGTGTAGCCCCAATGATGAAGCGCCTTGATGCCTTCGTTGAAATCGGGCCGCAGGATGAAGTTGTCGTCGGGCTCGCCTTGCACCACGTGCCGGAATCCCTTGAGTTTCGGATTCCCCTTGAACGACTCGATCTGTTTGGCCACGCCCTTCTCGACGAACGGCACCCAGCCCACCACGCCCTTGATGAAGGCGTTTTTCGCCGCGAAATCGAGCAGGAACTTCGTTTCCTCCACCGTCTGCCGCGCCTGGACACTCACCACTCCGTCGATGCCCGCCTGCTTGATCTCGGCCGCGAGATCGGCGGGCAGGAAGTCGCGCCGGATCACCGACATCTCGTTCGAGATCCAGTCGTATTCCTTGGCCGTGTACTTCCAGAAGTGGTGATGAGAATCGATTCTCATTGGATGATTCGCTCCTGCCCCGGCTCCTGCTGCGCGGGCTCGAGCTTGATCTCGCCGAACGCGCTCTCATACTGCGAGATGTTCTGGTTCAGCAGATTCGCGAGCGCCTTCGCCTGCTGCGGACTCAGGTAGACTCCCTGGAAGTTGGCGATCTGCACCGCGTCGGGCGCCGTTTGGTTGATCGTCCCGAACATCAGGAAAAAATCCCAGAGGTTCACGCGGACCTGCACGCTGTTGGCATAGTTCTCGCGGTAGTCCGGCGTGTTGGCCAGATGAATCTTGGCCGGTTGGTTCGTCATTCGGGTCTTATCCTTCCACTTTGCGCGCGGCGTGATTCCAGCGGAGCCGCTTGCCGCTGCGCAGCGAGTCCATCGCCAGGCAAAGCACGATGTTGGCCGCTTGGCCCGCTTCGACCGGAGCGTTCGGCTCCTTGCGCGATTCGCAGCATTCGAGGAAATTGCGAATGTGCTGGCGCGCGGCCGACATGAACGTGCCCGGCTTCTTCAGCTCCTTGGTGGGCTTCATGTCGATATCGTTCGACGAGGGGAACAGTTGCCAGCCCTCGCGGCCCACGTCGAATCGCGCCTTGGTCCCGTGGAACTGCTTCATCTGATCGTTGTAGGCGTTGTACCGCATCGACTTGTATCCGAGCGTGAACACCGCCAGATAATTCTCCGGATATTCGGCCGTCAGACACGTGGTCTCGGGAATCTCGACGCCCGAAACGTTCGCCCGGCCCGCCGTGCAGGTCACCGCGCTCGGATGGCTCGAACCCATGTACCAGTGGATCGCGTCCATGATGTGCGCCCCTTGGCCCACGGTGAGTCCGCCCGAGTAGTCGAAATACCAATACCAGTTGCGGAAGCGCAGCGGATCGAAATCGCGCTTCGGTGCCGACCCAAGCCACTGTTTCCAGTCGAGTTTGGAGGTGTCGATCTGCTGCGGCTTCGCGTCGCCGGTGTAGTTCAACCACCAGGAATTGACGAGGTGAACATTGCCCACCGCGCCCGACTCCATCACCTTCTTGCCTTCCAGAAACACGTCGTAGCTGCGGCGCTGCGTGCCCACCTGCACGATCCGCTTGGTGCGGCGCGTCGCCTCGATCATCTTGAAGCCCTCATCGATTCGATGCGCCATCGGCTTTTCGACGTAGACGTCTTTGCCCGCTTCCACCGCGTCGATCGTCATCTGTGCGTGCCAGTGATCGGGCGTCGAGATGATCACGGCGTCGTAGCTCTTGTCCTCGAGCAGCTTCTTGTAGTTGGTGTAGGACTGTGCACCCGTGTTGGCGATCTTCAGCCCGGCTTCGAGATTCGGCTGGTAGACATCGCATACGCCGAGCACTTCCGCGCCGATCTCCTTGAATTCGCCCGCCAGGTACTTGCCGCGCCCACCCGCGCCGATCCAGCCGGTCTTGATTCGCTTGTTTGCGCCGAGAATCCGGGAATAAGAGAGAGCGGTTGTCGCTACGAAGGTTCTACGAAGCATGATTTCGATTCTCCAATTTGACTCGTCTGCCGTCGATCCGGAATGCGCCCGAGAGGACGATCCCGATTGCTTCACTATATATCTTGTGTTCTTCGGCGAGGATCCGGGCCGACAGCGTCTCTGCCGTGTCATCCGCCGCCACCTCGACCGCCGATTGCAGGATGATCGGGCCGTGATCGAGATGCTCATCGACGAAATGAACCGTGCAGCCGCTGACGCGCACGCCGTAGTCGAACGCCTGATGTTGGGCGTCGAGACCTGGAAACGCGGGCAGCAGCGACGGATGGATGTTCACGATACGCATCGGAAACTCGCGGATGAACGCCGGACTCAGCAGCCGCATGTATCCGGCGAGCACCACCAGTTCCACTCCGTGCTGCTTCAATGCCTCGATCAGCTTCTGGTCGTACGCCTCGCGTTCGAGCCCGCGCGACGGAATCGCGAGAGCTGTCAGCCCGAGCGAACGGGCGGTTTCGACTCCCGGAGCTTCGGCGCGATTCGAGATCACCACTGCAATTTCGGCGTCGAGCCGGCCCGCGCGAACGTTGCGTGCGATCGCTTCGAAGTTCGATCCGCGTCCCGACAGCAGAATGCCGACCCGGCGCATCAGGCGTACACCACGCGCTTCTTCGCCTTCGCCTCCACCACGCGGCCGATCCGCCAGTTCGGCATCTTGGCCTTCTTGAGGAGCGCCTCGGCCTTGGCGGCCTTCCGCTCACTCACGGCGAGAATCATTCCCACGCCCAGATTGAACGTGCGGCGCCAGTCATCGACGGGAACGTTGCCGGTCTTGCGCAGGAGTTCGAAAACCGGCGGAATGGTCCAGGTCTTGGTATGGATCTCCGCGGCGAGTCCCGCAGGCAGCATGCGTGGCGTGTTTTCAGTGATGCCGCCGCCGGTGATATGCGCGGCACCTCTCAGAATGCCCGCGTCCCGTAACGCGCGGACTGCCGGTGCATAGCTCCGGTGGACCTTCAGCAGCTCCTCGCCCACCGTGCAGCCGAGTTCGTCCACCTTCGACTCCGGCTTGTATCCCGCCACCTCGAACAGCAGTTTCCGCGCAAGCGAGTAGCCGTTCGTGTGCAGTCCCGTCGAAGGCATGGCGAGCAACACGTCACCCTTGCGGATCTTCGCTCCGGTGATCAGGCTCTTCCGCTCGATCGCGCCCACGATGAATCCGGCGAGATCGTACTCGCCATCGGCGTAGAGTCCAGGCATTTCCGCGGTCTCGCCGCCGATGAGCGCGCAGCCATTGAGCGAGCATCCGCGCGCGATCCCTTCGATCACCTGTGCCGTCACGGGCGCGGAGAGCTTGCCGGTCGCGAAGTAGTCGAGAAAGAACAGCGGATCGGCACCCTGCACCATGATGTCGTTGACACAGTGGTTCACCAGATCCTCGCCCACGGTGTTGTGGATCCCGGTCATGAACGCGACCTTGAGTTTGGTCCCCACGCCATCCGCGGAGCTGATCAGCACAGGCTTCTTCCAGCCGCGAAGCTGGTAGGCGGCGCCAAAACTGCCGATTCCGGTGAGAACGTTCTGGTTGAAAGTGGCTTGCGCGAGGCTCTTGATACGGCTGACCGCGCGATCGGCCTCGTCGATGCTGACACCCGCGTCGCTATAGGAGATCTTCTTCATGCTGTTGGCGAACTCTTATAATAGCGATTGCATGCGGACCCCGGCCATTTTCACCCTGCTCGCGCTCACGCCGAGCCTATTCGCCCAACTGCCCCCTCACAACAAGGAAGGCGTCACGATGGGCCACCTTCACATGCTGGTGCCAGATCCGGAGGTGCACCGCAAGATCTGGCGTGACGTCCTCGGGATCAAGCAGGTCAAACGCGGCCAACTCGACGTGCTGGTACTGCCCGACGGCGTGCTCGCGTTCCGCAAGGGCGACCCCACGGGCGGAACCGAGGAGTCGATCGTCAACCATCTCGGCTTCATCGTGCCGAAACTCGCACCCGTGAAGGAGAAGCTGGTGGCGGCGGGCTGCAAGGTGGTCCGCGAAATGCCCGAAACCAAGCAGATGTTCATCATGTTTCCGGACGCGATCAAGGTGGAGTTCACCGAAGTGCCGGAGATGAAGGTTCCGATCGCGCATCACCACATCCACTTTTACTCGCAACACGTCGAGGAGATGCGCGCCTGGTACGTCAAACACTTCGGCGCGATTCCGGGCCGCCGTGGCAAGTTCGAAAAAGCCGATCTTCCCGGCGTCGATCTGAGTTGGGGTGTGTCGAAGACGCCGGTTGCGCCCTCGAAATCCCGCAGCGTCGATCACATCGGCTTCGAAGTGCGCGGCCTCGAAGCCTTCTGCAAGAAGCTCGAAGCCGCGGGCGTGAAGTTCGATGTTCCCTATCGCGACGTGCCGGCGATTGGGTTGAAGCTGGCCTTCTTCACCGATCCGTGGGGAACCTACGTGGAACTGACCGAGGGGCTCGACACGCTGTAGCCCCCCGGTCTGGTCCCGAGATTAAAACGACAGCTTCAGCGCGAGCTGAACAATTCGCTGGTTGTCGTCGACCACCGCCGTGATCCGGCCGAACTGCGCCGACGAAGCGTTCGAGTTCGGCAGCCGGAAGTTCGGATTGTTGAACACGTTGAAGAACTCCGCGCGGAACTGCAATCCCATCCGCTCGGTGATCGCAGTGTCCTTCAGCAGTCCGAAGTCGGTGTTGAAGAACTTCGGCCCGCGGATGATGTTGCGCCCGGAATTGCCGAACGTGCCCAGCGCATTCGCAGTGAACAGCGAGGTGTCGAACCACTGGAACAGTTGATCGTTGCGCGAGCGGCCGCCGGAAAGACTCGGATTGCCGCCCCGGAAATCGGCGAGATCGCCGTTGACGCCCGAGAACGAATTGTCGCGTCCGCTCGCCACCGAGAACGGGAACCCGCTTTGCCAGGTGACGATGCCGTTCAACTGCCAGCCGTGCAACAGATGCTTGGCCGCGGCCGAGTTCACCTTCATGCGCGGGACATCCCAGACGTTCGAGAACTTGAAGTTGCTCTTGATGTCCTCCACCGCGAGGCTGTGGTAGGCGCGGCGGTTGAACGGATTGATGTTGTTGACGTCGTCGAGCGTTCGTGACCACGCGTAGTTGGTGAGAATCGAGTAGCCCGCAGCGAAGCGCTTCTCGAGGTTCCACTGTACCGATTGGAACGACGAATTCGCTCCGGCTTCGGTACGGCTCACCCGCCCGAAGTTCGGATAAACACGCCGTTGCTGCGTGTTTCCGACCGTTGCCGTGGGTCCGTAGATCGCGGGATTCTCGTCGAGCGTCACCTGCAGGAACGTCCCCTTGTTGCCGAGATAGGCCAAGCTGCCCACCCAGTCCTTTCCAAACTGGCGTTCCAGGCGGATGCTCCAGGTCGCCAATTGCGGAATGCGATAGTCCCGGGTGAAGTAGGCCCGGATGTCGTTGATTGGCGCGAACGCGAACTCGGGCCCCGGCACCCTCGGCCCGAAGTTCTGCGGGAACGGGTTCGTCTGCCCCTTGCTTCCGTACGGATCTTCGAATGCGAGATCCTGCAGCGAGAACGTTCCGGCGAAAGGCGCGATGTTCGTATACGGGTTGAAATTGCTTGTCTGAATCGGGGTGTAGTAGAGACCGAAGCCTGCTCGCAGGCTGGTCTTGCCGTCCTCGGTCAGCCGGTAGGCCATGCCGAGCCGCGGGCCAATGTTCCAAGTGTTGTTGTCGTGCCCCGCCAACGGACAGCCGTTGTCGCCACCGTACAACATCCCCGCCGGTGCGTTCGGATATCGCGCTGACTTCTGTCCGCCGCCCGGCTGGAAGCAAACCACGCGGCCCTGGCGATCGTACGGCGCCCAATAGGGATCCCAGCGTACGCCGAGATTTACCGCGAGGCGCTTGGTTACGCGCCAGTTGTCCTGCACGAAGAAGCTCCACCGGACTCCCTTGAGATCCTTGAACTCGCCACCGCCCTGGACGAACGACGATGCGCGCCCGAACATGTAATCGGAAAGTCCGTTGCCCGAAAGCTGGCCGTTGAAGGTGAAGTTCCCCATCATCTGGAAACTGTTGGTGATGTGGTTGGTGACACGCACCGCCTCGCCGCCGAAACGGAGCTCGTGGTTGCCCTTGATCTTGGTTGCCACTTCGCGGATCGTGAAATCGCCACGGTCGAAGTCGCCCTTGTGGCTGGTTCCGATCGAAAATCCATCGGTGACGCTCAAATTGAGCGAGGGTGGAAACTTCAGTTCGGAATCCTGCGGTCCGAGCAGCTTCGACCCGGCGTCGCGGAAGCTGAACGGCGCGCCCGAGAGCGACCCGCCGCGTTGCCGGTTCAAACCGAAGGTCGATGTCAATAGGAACGTGGGCGACAGCGTGAAGACGTGATTGATCGAAATATTCTGCAGCCGCACGGCGTTGCCGCTGCGCGCCGCGAGAATGTTTACCTTGTCAATGCCCGCCGGAAAGTCGAAATCGGTGAAGTAGTAGCGCCCGCTCAACTGATGCCGCCCGCTCGTGTAGTCCACCTTGGGCATGAATTGGTTCTCGGTCTGCTGCACCGGGAATCCGGGGAAAGTCACCTGTCCGCCCGGGCCGTTCGGCAGCGGGATGAAGTCGAGGAAATATCGCGAAACCGGATTCAGGCGCGACGCCGGAATGATGTTGCCCGGCACCGGTTGGCGTGACACCGGATCAACCAACTGGCGCGGCAGCAGGTTCGAGAAGTCGCCGCGGCGCTGTTCGGCCGTTGGCACGAAACGGATTAGTCCGGCCGGCGTGTTCCGAAGGCGGGTGCCTTGGAACGTCCCGAAGAAGAACAGCTTCTGTTTGAGAATCGGCCCGCCGAGCGCGCCTCCGAACTGGTTGCGCTTGAGCGAATCCTTCACGGGTGCGAAGAACTGGCGTGCGTTCATGGCGCCGTTGCGGATGAAGTGGAACCACGAGCCGTGAAATTCGTTCGTGCCCGCGCGTGTCACGATGTTCACCACGCCGCCTGCGGCATTGCCGTACTCGGCCGAGAAGTTCGACGACTGGAGATTGAACTCCTGCACCGAGTCCGGATTCGGGAACGGCAATCCGGAATTGACGTAGGTGTCGTTGTGCGAGGTACCGTCGAGCTGAAAGTTGACCTGATACAGCCCAGCGCCGTTGACACCGGCGGTTTCCTGGCCCGGATAGATTCCGCCGTGTCCGCAGATGCGGCAGGCATTGCGTCCGAGATCGACTGTTCCCGCCGCGAGATAGATCAGGCGTTCTGGCCTGCGGCCTTGCAGCGGCAGTTCCTTGATCTGGCGCTGATCCACCAATTGCCCGCCCGTGGCGGTGCGCGTGGCGATCAACTCCGGCTCAGCTTGAACGGTCACCTGTTCGGACACCTGCCCCACGGACAGCACGATGTTCTGCGTCGCCATCTGATCCACCGTCAGCCGGATGCCCGACTGTGTTTGCGAGCCGAAGCCCGTCTTCTCCACCCGAAGCTCATAGGTGCCGAGCGGCAGCCGCGAGAACAGGTAGGACCCAGTCACTCCGCTCTGCGCGGATTGTGTGAATCCGGTCCCGGTATTGCGGACGGTGACCGTTGCTTCGGGCACGGCGGCGCCCGACGAGTCGGAAATCGTGCCGCCCAAACTTGCCGTGGTGAACTGAGCCGTCAGAGAAGTCGTCGCGGCCAGTAACAGCATGGCGGAAAGAAACGTGCGAAAGCGAATCGGCATTTCAGCCTCCTTCGAACAGTCTCAGACCCCGGGGTCTTTCCAGCGGAGAACCAAACAGAGGAGACCCGCGTTGCTAACGAGTATACTTCAGCGCGGACAAGCGGTCACGCAGCTTTCGAACGGACTCTCGGCTGGACCTGGTTCACCGCGCCGATCGCCACCACGAATCGGACCCGCCCCTGATCGTCTCGCAGTGCCGACCGCGCCCACGTCATCGATGCGGTGCGCCCATCGAGGGTCCGCCAGTCCTGTTCGATCGAATCCGGCAAATTGAGCGCGGCCAGCAGCAGCCACTCGCGCCGGGCTTTCTCCGCTGTCTCGCCTTCGAGGAAGATGCGCCAGTATGGCCGGCTGTGGACCTGATCGAATTCCGCCGCCATCGTTTCCGAAAACGCGTCGTTGACGTGGACGATGCAGCCGTCCGTGTCGTAAATCACCAGCGGAGCGGGGCAATACTTGGCCATGTCGGCAACCACGCTCGCTTCCGGAATCTCGCCAGCATCGCTGGCAACCGCCTTCGCGGATTCACGCACGATCCCGATGACCATCCGCCGGCCCTGCCGGTTCACCATGTGAAGCGAAAGCTCCACCTGCATCGCCCTTCCGGACTGATGGCGCGCCCCTTCGAACGAAGGCTCGATGCTGGCGTTCTCGGGAAGCTCACCCCGCAGCGCGAGCGTGGGCATCAGCGCGTGAAGATTGACGCCCATCAGTTCCTCCGATCGATAGCCGAAAAACTGCTCGGCCGCCGGATTGATCGAGAGAATCCGAAGGCTCGGGTCGAGGGTGAGAATCGATTCCCGGGTGAGTTCGAGGGCAATCGTGGCCGCCGAGTCCACCAGCGAGGGCATCGCCGCGTTGGCGGGCTGGCGCTGTGGCCGCGACTCCGCGACTTTCTGGTTCTCCTTCACCAGAAACGCCGAGCCCGCGGTGACCGCCATGGCGCCCGCCATCGCGAGTACCACGAAGAGTCCGGTGATTCGTTTCTTGCGCTCGTTGGTCAAGGCATCGGCTGGAATGCTGCGCAGGCCCAGCGCGGCTAGCCGGAACTCCACCACCGCTTGCGAGCCGTTGGCGCGCCACCCAGCTTCCGCTGTCTTGCAGTCCTGGTCCGTACTCCCGGGCAGGATCCCTTTCCTGAGCTTGTCGGCGCGTTCCATCCATTCGTGTGCGCGCACGAGCGCTTCTTCGGCTTCTGGCAGACCCGCCGCGGCGGCGTTAATGGCGGGAATCGCCTTGCGGTAGATCTCGTAGAAGCGATCAGCACGCGCCCGGGTGCTGATGGGGTCGAATGCACGATCGGGACGCGCTCCCTGATCCTCGATTTCCTCGAGCATGTAGAAGCCCGCGGTTTCGAGCTTCTCCTGAAGATGCGGAGCCCGCGCATCCTGGATGGGCTTTGAGAACACCATCATCAGGTTGCCTCCGGCCCACAGCGCCAACACTCCCGCGCCGGCGAGCACGAGAGGCAGCGGCCCGCCGCGGGATCGCTTGAACAGGTTCATTACTTTCATGGTGGTTGCGATAGTCCATTGTTGCGGTGATGGCCGATGGTGCCAATGGGCGCGGCGTACTCGAATGCGTGGTACTGCTCCCCAGCGTGCGCGAGTACCCGCGGGCTATCGTGATAGCCGCGTCGCCGATGCCGTCTGCCGCGGACGCGCGGCAACGAGTTTGGGGATCAGCAGATGGAACGACGACCCCTTCCCGGGGACGCTTTCCACCTCCACGTGACCCCGATGCTCTTCGAGAATCGACGCCACCGCGGGCAGGCCGATACCGGTACTGCCAGCGCCGATGCCGCTCGTCTTGGCGTCGAACAGGTGCCGGAGCGCGGTGTTGTCGATGCCCCGTCCCGTGTCGCGAACCGTGATCGTGGACCAGAACTCTCCCGCCGATGGTTCCGTAACCGCTGTTTCGACCGACAACTCGCCGCCCGAAGGCATAGCGTCAGTCGCGTTCAGGACCAGGCTCTTGATCGCCTGCTCGAGGCGATCTGGATCTCCCCGTGCCACTCCGGCAGCCGGGTTCAGGCTGTACCGCAGTTGGACGCCCGGAGGAATCAGGGCTTCGACGCGCGGACGCATCTCTTCAAGCCAGTTGTTGATCTCGAAGCTTTCCCAGCGTTCGGGCTTGGAATCGGAGAACGCCTGCAGTTGTCCCGCGAGTACGTTCGCCCGTTCGCCCGCCCGGCGGATGGCCTGTACGTCCGGGCGAACCGGGTTGTCACCGGGTAACGACTCCAGCAGCAAATCGGAATAGCCGTTGATCACCGTTAAATCGTGATGGAGGCTGCGCGCGGCTGCTCCCGCCAGCAGCCGCGCACCTTCGAGGTTGGTGGCAACCGATTCTTCGAGCGGCTCGGCTTCCTCTTGTACTACCGGAGGTTGACCCGCAGTGGCGCGCGGCTCCGTTCCCGGAACTTCGGCGCGAACGACCATCGTGTCATCGAGGTTGATCACCATGTCCGAGGTGCGTGGCTTGGCACTGGCCCCCACGGCCCATGGCGGCGGATTGGCCGCCCAGTAAGCGGCCGCGTTTTCAGCCTCGCTCAGATCCTTGAGCCGCTTGTCGAGGAACAGGTAGATGAGCATTCCGATCGCCAGCAGGCCGAAACCGAGGTTGGCCGCGATGTGGCGGATCCGATTGTCCCTTTCGCTCTGCACTAAGTCCCACGTGGGCGCGCCGACGCTCTGCAGCGCCGCCCGGATTTCCGCCATTGCCATCGTGATGTTGGCGCGCGCCTCCAATTCCATGCCATGCACGTTGTCTTCGCGAGTCATCCGGCGCAATTCCCAACTGGCCAACTCAGCCATCGAGATGTATTGCGAGGCATTGCCGAGATAGGGCCGCACGTCCCCCATGCCCTCCGCGCTGAGGTGGAGATCCGCCAAATTGGTTTCGAGCATCTTCAGCAAGGTCTCTATCCTCTTCGATGCGGCCGCCGCCGAATGCTGGGTGTCGCTCCGCTGGCGCTCCATTTCGGTGACCAGGCTCGAGTAGAGGGTGTCCAGCCCCGCGTGTACCTCGGCGGAGCGTGGCGACGGAAGAGGGTCGGCGAGAAGTTGGTACAGATCCTTCGAATTCCAAGCCATGAACGCGAGACCGAGAGCGAGCACGACAATGTGAAACCGGCCGCCAATCACCGAGCGGATCTCGGCGCCCCTAGCGGACTGTGCGTTTTGCGGGTTCATGTTCCTATTAGAAAGGGTACGCCGAAAGGCTTAGATTGCGTAGGTAAATTCGGTTCATTTTGGTCCTGCGTCCGCTGATCGAGTGCTAGTACGCTCGGTCCTGAGTCTGAACCGTCGCTCGCAAGTCGTTGATTCCAAGAGGCGCGGCCCGCGCGTCGCCGCCCGTACGAAAACTTTGGAACTTCCGGCCCGTCATCCGGCAACAATGGTTAAGGCAATGGAGACCGAACGTCTGGAAGATGGGCCTCTAGTACAAAGGCTGCTCGAGGGCTCCGAGGAGAGCTGGGTAATCCTGTACCGGAAGTATCAGGGGCCGGTTTTTCGGTTCGCGCTCCACATGACCGGCTCGAGGGAGGTGGCGGAAGAGGCCGTCCAGGAGACTTTCGTGGCCTTCCTGGCGCGCGCTCCCCACTTCGACCCCTCTCATGGGTCGCTGCTCGCCTACCTCACCGGAATCGCACGCAACCACACGCTCCGCTTGGCGGCGAAACGCTGGCGCGAGGCGCCGGCGGACTACCAGGTGGAACTGGCCGGTGACTCGGATCCTTTCCGGGAAGCGTCGGGCCGGCAACTGGGAGAGGCTCTCCGGAAGCTGATCCTGGCGCTTCCGGAACCATATCGGGCTGTCTTGGTACTGTGCGAGATCCAGGAGATGAGCTACGAAGAGGCGGCCTCGGCGTTGAGTTGCCCGGTAGGCACGGTCCGGTCTCGCTTGCACCGGGCCCGCCAAATGCTCACGGAACGGATGGTCGGAAAAGGGTGTCCCGCATGAACTGTAAGGAATTTCAACAACAGACCAGGGATTGGATTCGTCAAGGTGGTCCTCCCGAAGATGCGGAAAGGCATTCCGCCGCTTGCGCGGGGTGTATGCAGTCACTCGCACGCGAACGTCAGCTCTCGGCTGCCTTGGCCGATCTGGCTCACGCGGAGCGCGATGCCGGTGCGCCGCCGGCGGTGGAACGGCGGGTTCTCGAGGCGTTCCGGCGCGGGCGGCCCCGTCGGTTCCGGTTCGCCCGGATCGCTCTTGCCGCCGCGGTACTGATTTGCGTCGGCATTGCCGTTTACCGGAGCCGAAAAGCCGTGCCGCCGCGCTACGCGGCCTCTGCTCCGCCAGCCGGACCCTTCTATGTCATCGCGCCCGGCTCCGCCATCGAGGTGGACGGATTCGCGCCGGTGGTCCGGATGCGGCTGCCACGCCGTGAGCTCCAGCGAATCGGATTGGCGGCGTGGGGCTCGGCGGACGCCGGCACGGCGAGTTTGGAAGTAGATGTATTGGTTGGCCGCGACGGCGTCGCCAAAGCCGTCCGCCTCGTACGAAACAGGGAAAGCTATATCACTCAATGAGGAGCATGGACAAAATGCGTATATTCAATGTGGCGCTCTTGCTCGGGCTGACGATCGCCGCCCAGGCACAGGAACCGGCTCGCCGCGAGGTGCGGACTCCGGCCTTCGAAACTTTCGCGGCTCCAGGGACCGTCGCTGGAGGAGGGACGTTTCACTTCATGGCGGCCGGCCCCGGTGCCGGGAAGGCGATCCTGGGAGCGCCGTATTCTGCGGAGTCGATGACGGAATATGTCCGGACTCTCGCCGACGGCACCCGAATCACGCGCCGCACCAGCGCGAAATTTGCCCGCGACTCGCAGGGCCGCACTCGTGACGAACAGAACGTGCCCGGCCTCGGGCCCTGGGCCTCTGGCGACGGAGTCAAGCTGGTGACGATCTTCGATCCCGTCGCCAAGGAGGTCTACATCCTGAACGAAAAGGAAAAGACCGCCCAACGGATCAAGACCTCGGGCCCTGTCTCGACTTCGACGAGCACCTCGAGTAGCTCCTCCAGCAGTTCCAACTCGCCCGGCGGTAGTGTCACCCGGGAGGTTCGCGTGGAACGCCGGGTGCAGGTGGTTCAAGGTGGATCAGTGGGCGTTGGCGGCAGCCTCGCCATGCCGAGCTTTTCCTCCGATGTTCTCATGCGGCGCGGAGAAGCACGGACTGAGCCGCTCGGAGCCCAGATGATGGAAGGACTACAGGTTCAAGGTACGCGGGTCACGCGCACCGTGCCCGCCGGGGAAAACGGGAACGACCGTCCACTCGTGTCGACCGACGAGCGTTGGGAGTCGACCGAGCTGAGGACGGTGATTCGCAGCACCTCGCACGATCCCGAGTTCGGCGACACCTCCTTCCGGCTGACCAACATCAATCGGACCGAACCCGCCAAGAGTCTCTTCCAGGTGCCGGCGGATTATCGGGTGGAGGATGGGCCGAGCGCGGTCCGCATGGAATTCGGAAACCGTCCTTAGTACTCTCCGGAATTGACCTGTGCCCCGCAAGCTGGCGGGGCACACTCACCTGTTGGGGTGCAGTCCCGGCATTCGTGAGCCGATAGAGGGGCATGAGTGTTCGACCTCTACTCGCGCTGCTCGCGATGTCGATTCCGATGACTGCCGCCGTCTACGAGGTGGGGCCGGGCAAGAACTTCTCCAGGATCGCGGACGTTCCCTGGTCTGCCCTGAACCCCGGAGACCGGGTGGACATCTATTGGCGTGCCACGGCCTACAAGGAAAAATGGTGCATCAACCGGTCGGGCACCGCCTCGGCGCCGATCGTGGTCAGGGGGATTCCGGGCTCGTCTGGCGCGCTGCCGGTCATCGATGCGCAGGGTGCGGTGACGGTGACCAACCAATACTGCTGGAACGAAGACCGGGGTGCAATCAAGATCGGGGGAGGGGACGGCGTGGAGATTCCCCAGAACATCACGATCGAACAGATGGAAATCAAGAACGCAAAATCCGGAGTCTCCTATACCGGCAGTAGTGGAGCCCAGGCCCCCTACAGCAGCAATGCGGCGGGAATCTTCGTCGAGCGCGGCTATGGGATCACCATTCGCCGGTGCAAAATCCACGACAACGGCGACGGCATATTCGTGGGGAGCGGCAATTCCTATCAGGCGCGTGACATCCTGATCGAACGCAACCACATCCACGACAATGGCTATGCGGGCAGCGACCAGCACCACAACACCTACACGAGCGCGATCAATATCGTCTACCAGTACAACCGGATGACGATGCCGGCGGGGGTCTCGGGGAACAATCTGAAGGACCGGTCAGCGAATGCCATCTACCGGTACAATTGGATCGAATCCGGCAACCGCCAGTTGGATCTGGTGGACGCCCCAACCGCCGTTGCCACTGCGCCCGGCTATCACGACAGTTACGCGTACGGAAACGTGCTGATCGACTACCAGGGCTACGACAACTCCCAGCTCGTGAATTTCGGCGGCGACAGTCCCGACAGGACCCTCTGGCATCAGGGTACGTTGTACTTCTACAACAATACGGTCGTCTCCTACCGCTCCGACGACGCGCAGCTCATTCGCATCGGCCACGCCAACGGGCGTGCCGACGTACGCAACAATATCATCCACGCTCCGAACGGGCCGCTGCATATCATGTCGGACGCGGGTACCGTCAACCTCCAGGGCAACTGGTTGAAGACGGGCTGGAAGGTGAAATATCTGTCCTCCTGGCCGTCGTTGCTCAATGACCTCGGCGGCAATATCACCGGGACCAATCCGGGCTTCGTGAATGCCGTGGCATCGACCGAGGCTGACTACCGGCTCATCCCCGGGTCGCCGTGTCTGGATCGCGCCATCGCCCTCAACCCCGTGCTGGGCTCCGCCTTCGCGGCCTCCAGGGAATACGTTCCCCTCACCTTCCGCCGGGGCCGTGTGACGAACGGGCTTCCGGATCTCGGAGCATTCGAATACACCGGCGTTCAGACTCCCCGGATCAACGCGTTGACCTCCAGGCCCCTTTGAATCCCGAGGCTCCCTGCTTTCCTGAATCGCCCCGGGTAGTTGATATATAATGGCCTCGCTAAGCCGCGAAGGCGGCCTCGGGTCGATCCGGGAGGGAACAATGCAATCAAGCTCCAGCTTCAGAGCCACGATCAACGCGTCCTTGTGTGTCCTATTGTCGTTCGGATGCGTCACCAGCGCGTGGCCGCAGGCCAGCACCGCCACGGTGACGGGAACCGCGCGTGACCAGACAGGTGCCGCGGTGCCGTCGGCCGCCGTCACGCTCACCAACCGAAACACCAACGTCTCGTCGAAGACATCCACCAACGAAGTGGGTTTCTTCGCGTTTCCGGGAACGCTGCCCGGTCCCTACAACCTGACCGTTGAACATCCCGGACTCCAGAAGTTCGAGGGCAATCTGCAGGTGCAGGTTCAGAAGAGCATCTCGGTCGACGTGGTGCTGAAGGTCGGACAGACTGCCACCGAAGTAACGGTTCAGGAAGTGACGCCGCTCGTGCAGACCGGCAATGCGACTCTCGGACACGTGCTCGAGCGGACCCGCATCGAACAGTTGCCCATCAACGGCCGAAATGTGACGTCGCTTCTGCAAACCGTACCCGGCATGGAAGGCACGCGCGCCTTCGGGCTTCGCGAGGGCTCCTACGAGATCTCGCTCGACGGCTCTTCGCTGATCGACCGCAACTACGGCGGCGTCTTCAATCGTCAGCCCGGGCTCGATTCGATCCAGGAATTCGTTGTCGAGAACAATTCCTCATCAGCGAAATTCACGCGCCCCACCAGTCTCGTGCTCACCACCAAGAGTGGCACCAATCAGTTGCACGGATCGCTGTTCGAGACCAATCGTAACAACGCGATCGGCAAGGCGCGGTCGCGTCAGGATACCTATATCAAGGCTCCGTTCCTCAATCGCAACGAGTTCGGGGCGAGTGTCGGCGGTCCTGTGTACATTCCCAAGGTTTACAACGGCAAGGATAAGACCTTCTGGTTCTTCGCCTACGAGGGACTGCGCAATATCGCGCCGCAATCGCAGCAGTGGAACGTTCCCTCCGAGGCGATGCGCAATGGAGACTTCCGCCAGTTGGTGAACACGCAGGGACAGCTCTCGGTGCTCTACGATCCCTGGTCCACCGATGCGGTGACGTGGAATCGCGTGCCGTATCCGGCGAACACCATCCCGAGTCAGCGGCAGAGTCCCTTGGCGAAGGCGCTGTTCGCCATCACGCCGCAACCCACTCTTCCCAACATCAACCCGAACGTCGATTTCAACTGGATTGGCCCCGTTCCCGGCTTCCAGCGAAGCTGGACGGCCACCACGCGAGTCGATCAGCGGTTCAGTTCGAGGGACCAGTTCTACGGCCGCTACACCCAGGGCAACTTCCGGAACTTCTCGCAGTTCTACAGTCAGCCGATGCTCAACAACGTTGCCGGCACTAATCAGACGCTCGCGCCGAACAAGGCGTTGGCGCTCTCGTGGGTGCATACCTTCGGGCCAACGTTCTTCAATGAAATGCTGGTCAGCGGCTCCCGCCAGCGGTGGTTTGCGGGAACCGGTGACCCGAATACCAAGTACTCGAACGAACTCGGTATGCCCAACCCCCTGGATGTGGCCGGCTGGCCTGGTCTGTACGACGGCGGACTCCAAGGCCGCTACTATTTCGAAACGAACAACACGCAGTCCTCGCCCAACTTCTACGCGATTCTCGAAAACAACTCGACCAAGATCGCCGGTAGGCACGAGCTCCAGTTCGGCTTCCGCTTCCGCTACGATCAGTTGAACCTGCTTCCCGATCAGCAGCAGAATCAGGGCAATCACAGTTGGGCCACCGGCGCCACCGCGAGGTGGGATCCGAACTCGTCGCGCACCAATCCGCTCGCCCAGCCGCTCACGGGCGACAATCTGGCGAACATGTACCTCGGCATCATGAACTACTCGAACCAGTTCGTGAAAGGCTATTTTTACGCTCGAAGCCGGGAGTATGCGCTCTACTTCCAGGACAATTTCAAAGTCAACTCGCGGCTCACCGTCAACATGGGATTGCGCTGGGAGTACTGGCCGGCATTCACCGAAAAGAACAACATGCTCACGAGCTTCGATCCGAAGACGAAGTCGATCGTACTCGGCAATACGCTCGAGGAGATGTACCGCTTGGGCGCCACGCTTCCGGCGATCGTCAACCGCTTCCAGTCATTGGGGGCGAAGTTCACCACGTGGGATCAGGCGGGGTTGCCGCGCACCATGATGACGAGCCCGAAGAACGACTTCGGGCCGCGTCTGGGCATGGCCTACAAGGTGGGCGACGGCTCCAGGCAATTCGTCATTCGCAGCGGATTCCGCATCGCCTACTTCCACATTCCGACGCGGCCGTGGGTCGCCCGCATGCGCTCCAACGCTCCACTCACCGCGCGCTTCCGCACCAGCGTGACGGATGCGTCTCTCACCCCCGACGGAATCGGAAACTACGGTTTCCGCTCGGTCCCCACCATCATCGCGGGCCAGAACAGCCAGAACGCGGTGACGCTCAACACGGCGGCGGGATTGAATCGCGGGTCGGCCTTCGTCAGCTACTTTGCCCAGAATCAGCCGGATGCTCGCGTGGCCGATTGGAACTTCACGCTGGAAAAGGAGATCATGGCGAACACCGTGGTCCGGGCGGGCTATGTCGGCAACCGCAGTAGCAACCTCGAGCAGTTCTATCGCTACAACAACGCGCCGTCCGACTTCATCTGGTTCACCACCCGCCAGCAGCCTCTGCCGACTGGCGAATTTGCCGCGGTCGCGCGGAACAACTTCGATCAGACCGTTTACGGCACGATCGAGGAATACCGGATGACCGGCTGTGGCCGCTATCACGGCGCGCAACTCGAGATCGAGCGCCGCTATGCGAAGGGCTTCGGCTACCAGCTCTTCTACGTGGTCGGGAACAATCTCGCGGCCGGCGGACAAGGCTTCGGCGGTACCTCGATCATCGGCGAAACCAACGAGTACCTGCCGGGCGCGGTTCCGGGTGACTACGATTCGCGCAACCGCCTGCTCAACTACCAGCGCGACACTTCGATTCCCAAGCACCGCGTGCGCTGGAACTGGATTGTGGACCTACCCTTCGGCAAAGGCAAGCCGCTCGGCGGCAATGCGGGGGGCAAGCTCAACAAGCTGATCGGCGGCTGGCAGGTGGCAGGGATCGGAAACCTGAACAGCACCTATGTCGCGCTTCCGACCAACATCTACCCGACCGGTAACAAGCTCGAAACCTACGGATACAAGTACCCGATCCAGGATTGCACCGCCGGCACCTGCTACCCGGGCTATCTCTGGTACAACGGCTACATTCCGTCCAACCGGATCAACAGCGTGGATGCCAACGGCCGTCCGAACGGCATCATGGGAGTTCCGCAGGACTACAAGCCGGCCGCGGCGCCGCTAATCCCGTGGGGACAAACCCAGCTTCCGGCGAACGCTCCGGCCGGTACCGCGCTCCAGGGATTTTGGGATACCAACAACGTGTGGATCCCGCTTTCGAACGGTACCGTGCAACGCACGGCGTTCAACGACAACCTCCATCCGTGGCGCCTCCAGTACATCCCGAGTTCGCTGCAATGGAATGTCGACGCCTCGATTTTCAAAGCGATTCCGATTCGGGAAAGCATGTTCCTGCGCTTCAACGTGGACTTCTTCAATGTGTTCAACCACCCGGGCAATCCTAGTGGCATCGCGAGCACGGGAATCCTCAGCACGCGGAACTCCGGCGTGGCCCCGCGTGTGTTGCAGTTGACGGGACGGTTCACCTGGTAGTCGGTCGCCTGCCGGCTACGATGAAGGGATGAGATTCGCGGCTCTTGCCGCCTCGCTGGTGCTGGCTTCCTGCGGTTCTTCACCGAAACCGGCGCCAGTGCCGGCGGGCCGGTTGAACCTTGTCCTCGTCACCATCGATACGTTGCGGGCCGATCGATTGGGCTGCTACGGCTACTCCAAAGCCGAGACCCCGAATCTCGACCGCCTTGCCGCGAACGGCGCGTTATTCGAGAACGCCGTCACGCAGGCACCGCTCACGGCGCCGTCGCATGCGAGCATGTTCACGGGACTGACACCGGTCCAGCATGGGGTCCGCGATACGGGTGGCTTCGTGCTCGACTCACGCCATACGACCGTCGCCGAGGCGCTGTCGGAACAAGGATGGGACACCGCGGCCTTCGTGGGTGCGTCGGTCTTGAAGAAGAGCTTCGGCTTCGCGCAAGGGTTTTCGGTCTACGACGATCAGATGCCCAAGTCCGCCCCGGGCGCTGGCGGCACTGAATTCCCGGAGCGGCGCGCTGCAGAAGTGGTCGATCGCGCTTCGCAATGGCTGAATGGGCGCGGGACGGAGAAGCGCTTCTTTCTGTGGGTCCACTTGTTCGATCCTCACGGGCCCTACGATCCGCCGCTGCCGTTTCGCGAGAAGCATTCAGGCCGCCCCTACGATGGCGAAGTGGCCTACACCGATCACCAATTGGGCCGCCTGCTCCAGAGCGTACCAGGCAACACGCTGATCGCGGTGCTGTCCGATCACGGCGAGAGCCTCGGTGACCATGGGGAGCACACGCACGGTGTGTTCCTTTACGATTCGACCCTGCGCATCGCCTTCCTGCTCTCCGGGCCCGGAGTATCGAAAGGACTCCGCGTCAAGCAACAGGCACGCGCGATGGACCTCCCTCGAACTTTGCTCGAATTGACAGGTGTGCCGGCGCCGGAGCCGATGCGAGGCGCGAGTCTGGTTCCCGCTCTCGCGGGGCGCGAGGCCGCCGCGCCGGATTCCTACGGCGAGACCCTCTACTCCAATCTCAACATGGGATGGGCGGAGTTGCGGTCGATCCGCACGGACCGCTGGAAATATGTTCGGGCGCCGAAACCCGAGTTGTACGACCTCCGCGAGGATCCCGGCGAGACGAACAACGTGATCGCGGCACATCCCTCCGAAGGCCGCGAACTGGAATCGCGGCTAGGCTCGAGTCAGGAGAAGGTCGAGACATCGGCGGTCGATCCGAAGACGATGGCCCAACTGCGGTCGCTCGGGTACCTCGGCGGTGCCTCGCCGGGCGCGCGGAAGCTGACCGGCACGGGAATCGATCCGAAAGACCGGGTCGAGGTGTTGCGACTCTTGTTTGGAGCGTCGGCGGACTCCGGCGTACCCGCCGCCGAGCGAATCCCTCTCCTGGGCCAAGCGCTCCAACTCGATCCGGCGAATCCCGCGATCTACTATCAACTCGGCCTCGAGTATTCTCACGCGGGCAATGCGGCCCGTGCTCTCGATCTCTATCGTGCGGGACTGAGGAAGGGCGTCAAGACGGCTTGGCTCTATTCGCGAATGGCGGGCATCCTGCTGCGGCAAGGCAGACGCGACGAAGCGATCGCGTCGTTCGAGAAGGCGGCGCAACTGAATCCAGCCGACAGTGAAAGCATGAGCGATCTTGGGCTGGCCTACCTCGAATCTGGCAAGCCGAACGACGCCGAACGAATCTTCAAGTGGAGCCTGGCTGCGGGTGGCGCGGACTTCGCGCTCACTCACAACGGACTTGGCCTGGTGGCCATCGAAAAACAGGACCTAGCCGCGGCGCGAGGCCACTTCGAGAAAGCGGTGTCCTTGGATCCCGGCCTCCTCGAGGCGCAATTGAACCTCGGACGCATCTACAAGATCGGGGGCGATCGGCAGCGCGCTCGGGAGAGATTCGAGGCCTTCCTCGCGAAAGCACCGGTGGCGGAGTACGGGGAATTGATTCCCAAAATCCGGGCCGAAGTCGCAGATCTGCGGTAGCGCTTCGCGCGAGCCGCCGCCCTCCGCTGCTCCGCGCCGGACCGCGAACTGGCTCTCCAGTCTGCTCTCCCCGTCTCCACGCGGTGCGCCTACTTCCGCCGCGCCCGTGCATTGTCGATGCCCGGCGCCTCCTTTGCCGGCTACCGGATGACCGGGGCGAGTTGCGGACACCTCGTTCCTGCGTGCGACGTTTCTTACGGCGAGCAGACGCTACGCGATTCCTTCCCGTTGTCGAACACGGCACACAGTACGTGGTGATGAACCGCCTTTTCGTGGCGAAAGGCTGGAGAACGGAGCGCGAAAACTAGCGGCGGACGCGTTTTTCAGTGACCCTACTAGGTCATTCTCGTAAGCGAGTCCGGTCGTTCCCAGCTGATCGCCGTGATGATTGCCGAACGCGTAGTCCGGAGGCCCCTCACCGGAATCGTCCATTGCGACCGTTGCCGAACTCGAGAGGCGGACCGGGCTGAGGTTTTTCCCCAATCTCGGTCCAAGCCGCTAGCGCTAGCTGAAGCGAACTAGCGCGGCATCCGGGCAATGCAGTCGATCTCGATCTTCCGCCCGCTCCGCAGCACCGCTTGCGTGGTGGTGCGCGCCGGATGATCGCCAGCGAAGAACTCGCGGTAGACCTCGTTCATCGCGTCGAAATCGGCAAGGTCCACCAAGTGAATCGACACCTTGACCACGTTCTCGATGCTGGTCCCCGATGCCTTCAGGATCGTGGAGATATTCTGAAGCTCGAGCCGCGTCTCGGACTTGATGTCGCCTAGTTCCAGCTTCTGAGTTGCCGCGTTGATGGGCGCTTGGCCCGCGACGAAAACGAATCCGCCCGCCACCACGGCGTGAGAATACGGACCCAGTGGTTTCGGGAAATCCTTCGACGAGACTACACGCTTGTCGGTCTTCACCGCGGCTCGAACATTGGCCATGAACGCAGGCAGCGCTCCCAGCAAGTACATCGCTCTTCTTTTCACGACGTCATCCTTTCCGCAGAACTTCCGTCAGCCGCCGCGCCACGATCTCCACCTCTCCCGGCCGCAGCATCCACACGCCGAGTTCCAGCCCCTCGGAAGTGTTCGGCCGGACCTCGATCGACGGTTCGCCTTCGCGCAGTTTCTTGATCGCCCCGGCTACGCTGAGCCCGAGCTTCTCTTCGCTCCACTTGATCCGCACATGCGGACACCGGTAGTGGATCTCCGGCACGAATATCTCGCTCGTCACGCCGGCGATCGCCGAAACGGCTTTGCGGACGGCGTTCACGCGCCGCTCCCACTCGCGCCAATCGGTGTCGTGATCGCGCTGGAAATACGATTCGAGCGTCACCATCATCGCGAGCAGTTCTTCCTTGTTCACCTTCTGGCCGCGACCGATGGCGTCACTGTTCGGAGGTCCGTTGAGGCGCGCCGCTTTGATCAGTCCGGCCTTCCCATAGAGAAGGCCGCAGCTCTGCGGACCCATCAGTCCCTTGCCGCCCGACACGGCAACAAGATCGCAGCCGAGCTTCAGAGACCGCGAGAAGTTCGAGAGTGGAGGAACGTCGGCGGCGATATCGTTGAGCACTGGAATACCATGTTTGTTGCCGAGCTTCGCGAACTCGGGGAGCTTGATGTGGCCCAGCGGCTCGTTCGTGTTGAAGAAGTGCAGCATCGCGGTCCCCGGCCCGATCGCGCGCTCCAACTCCTCCACTGTCTCCACTTCCACGTAGCGGATACCGCAGTTCCGCACCGCGTGGTCGTAGCCGTAGCGATGCGACCGCTGAATGATCACTTCGCTTTTCATGCCAGAAGTGTCCGGCAACCGGCGGACCTTGTCGCGATCCATGCCGGTGAGGCAAGCCGCGGTCCCCAGCGTCAACGCGGATGCCGCGCCCGCGGTCACCATCGCCGCCTCGCTGCCAATCAACCCGGCGATCCGTTTGCCCACAGCGTCATGCACCTGATCCAAACGCACGGAACGTCCGGCCGCGTACTGCCAGGCCTCGGCTACCTCGGCGGATAGCGGCGCGCCACTCAACGCGGTGAAGGGCTCGGCGGCGTTGATGAACTGGCCCACGCCGAGTTCGTGGAAGAAATCACGCCGGGGCTTGGTGGCCGCGCGGCTGGTCCCCAACTGACTGGCGAAGAACGGCAGGCTCAATTTGGCCCGCAAAAACATCCGGCGCAGCAACATCGGATCCTCCCTTCGGTCCTATATAATCTACCTCATCATGAACACCCGCACTCGCGCCGCCGCGCTCTTCGCCGCCGGCGCGATCGCTTTCTCTGCCGCGCCGCGATTTCCCGCCGTGTATCCGCCACGGAATGACGTCAAGGTGGATCACCTGGTACCGGTCCCCATGCGCGACGGCGTCACGCTGTACGCCGACGTCTATCGCCCCGCGAAGGAAGGCAAGTATCCGGTGCTCGTCTCGCGCACGCCATACGGAACCGAGCGTTTCCCGAAAGCCTATGACGAGCCGCTCTTCTTTGCGCAACGTGGATACGCCTTCGTCTATCAGGATGTGCGCGGACGCCACGAATCCGAGGGTAAGTGGGAGCCGTTCCGCGACGACATCAACGATGGGTACGATACCGTCGAGTGGGCAGCGAAGCAGCCGTGGTCCACGGGCAAGGTCGGAATGCAGGGGCATTCCTACGGCGGACACGTGCAGTGGCGCGCGGCGATGGCCAAGCCGCCACACCTCACCACGATTTTTCCGCTCGTCGCCTCCACCAGCCTCTATCACAACTGGATCACGCTCAATGGCGCATGGCGGTTGGCGTTCAACTTCGGCTGGGGACCCGTCCGCCAGGAATCGCGCATCATGCAGAACACCGGGATCCACGGCGGCAAGGAAGCTCCCGAGAGCCAGCGCTACGGGCCGGTAGTCCGCTCTCTACCCTTGATCGCCATGCAGGAACTGCTCGGGCGGCATGCGCGCTTTTACACGGACTGGGTCCGCCACCCGGACTACGACGAGTATTGGAAGGCGATCGATGTCGAAGAAGTGTTCGACCAGATCGAGATACCGGTCCACACGCACGGTGGCTGGTTCGACCTCTTCCTGCAAGGTACGCTCAACGGCTACACCGGAATCGCCAAGCGCGCGGGGCCGCGCCGCGCTCATCTCGTCGTGGGTCCTTGGGAGCACGGCGTCTCGCGCAAGACCGGCGATCTCGACTTCGGACCCGATGCCCTCGTCGAGCGTGAGGTATTCGAACTCCGCTGGTACGACTATTGGCTGAAGGGTATCGATAACGGGCTCGCTTCTGATCCGCCGGTGAAGCTCTTCGTCATGGGCCGGAATCAGTGGCGCGCCGAGACCGAGTATCCGCTGGCCCGCACGCAGTACCGCAAGCTTTATCTCACGAGCGGCGGCCACGCGAATACCTCGGCGGGCGATGGCGCGCTTTCATGGGACGTGCCCGCGGCGGCATCACCGGACGATCGCTATACCTACGATCCCGCGAATCCGGTCCCGAGCACCGGTGGCAACAACTGCTGCGGCGTACCGACACTGTCCGGACCACGCGACCAGCGCCCGATCGACAACCGGCAGGACGTGCTGGTCTACACATCGAAGGTATTGACGCGAGAACTCGAGGTGACCGGCCCGGTGAAGGTGGTGCTTCACGCGGCCTCCGATGCGCCGGATACGGACTTCGTCGCCAAGCTGATCGATGTCTTTCCCGATGGCCGCGCGATCGCACTCTGCGAAGGAATCCTGCGAGCCCGCTATCGTGAGGGCACCAGCCGCCCGAGGCTTCTCGAGCCCGGGAAGAGCTACGAGCTCGGCATCGATCTCGTGGGCACGAGCAACGTCTTCCTCCCTGGCCACCGGATTCGCGTCGATGTGACCAGCAGCCACTTCCCGCAGTTCGACCGGAATCCGAACACCGGCGCTCCGTTCGGCATGGGCGCGGAGATCCGCAAGGCGCGGCAGACGATTCACCACTCGGCGGAGAAGGCGTCTCATGTGTTGCTGCCGGTGATCCCGTAAGCAGAATCGCGGGCCGGGAGAATACCGTTCGAAAGAGCAAGGGCGGAGCGCTGCTCCAGCGTTCAGTTGTGCTACAACAACCGGGCCATCGCCGGCGCGCTCGCGTACTTCACCAGCCGCTGGCGCCGCTTCCGTAGCTCCTCCCGGTCCTCGATCGCCAACGCCGCCTCGGTGAACTCGAGTGCCATCCGGTAATTCTTCTCGCGGCGTTCGTAGTGCTTGGCCAACTCCTGCAGCGCGTCCACGCGGTGCGGATTCCGGCATGAGGCGAGATCGCTGAAGACTCCGGCCGCGGCATCGTAGCAGGCGAGCTTCTTCTCGATTCCCGCCAGATCCCACATCGCCCGGAACATCAGCGAGTCGGAGAGCGGACGTGAGATTCCGGCGCGAAAGAGCTTGCGGGCCTCCTCGAGGCGGCCTTCATTGCGCAGCCAACGCGCGAGCGACACCATCTCGGCGCCGTGCCGAAGGTTGCAGGACGAGGGATCGCGGAAGGCCCATGGTACGATCCCGGTGAGACAGGCGAGCGTCACGATATCGAGCACATTGTGCAGGAAGATCGGCGCGAGGCGCGCCGCGCGGCGCGTGCGCAGGTAGTCGAAATAGAGATACGGAATCATCTCGCCCGGCACATCGTCCTCGCGCGAGTGGCCGAGAATTCGAGTCTCGAGTTCGGTCAGCTTGCAGCTCTCGAATCGGAGCCGCCACAAGCGGCGTGCGCCATGCAGCAGGTCGAGGTGGCGCAGAGAAGAAAACGGCGGAAGGCGGCGCGTCATCCGGTATCGCGTCTCGAGCAGGGGCACGTCGAACGTCTTGCCGTTATAGGTGACCAGCACGTCCACGTCTTCGAGCGCAGCGCTGAGGGCGAACAACTGGCTCGGCTCCTCGGCGTAGTCGCGCATGAAGAACTGCCGGACCTCGAAGCCGCCGCGTGTGATGCGGCCGATCCCGATCAGAAAGGCGCAGGTGCCGGAGCCACCCGCGAGCCCGGTGGTTTCGGTGTCGAGGAACGCCCAGCGCTCCGGCGGCACGGAGGGGAATTCGCCGTTGGTGATGCCATCGAGCAGGTCGTGCGGGAGTTCGCAGAGGCTGCCGATGTCCACCGTTCCGTGGCGCTTCTTGCCGTCATAGAACTTCGAGGTTTCGAAGTGCTGACCGTGGGGCGTGTCCACCTGTTCGCCTGGAACGTGATCCTCCACGCGCTCGAGTTCAGGCTTCGGGCGCTCGGTCACCATCCGGTCCGCGGCTGCCGCCGCGTCCGCCATCCGCTGCCGGAGTGCCTCGATCAGTTCGTGGTTCGTCAAAACAGTTTCGCTTTATATTCGCCAGTCTAACATTGACGGCCGTGCGACCATGGTTTTTTCGTATGGATCCGCTTTTCGTCAAGGTTCACTCGAACGACAATGTCGCCATCGTGGTCAATCCCGATGGTGTCGGCGCGGGATTGGAGTTCGCCGGCGGACTTCGCGCCGCCGAACCGATTCCTCAATCGCACAAGGTGGCGCTCAGCCCGATCGGCAGGGGTGAACCCATCACGCGCTACGGGCAGATGATCGGGCTCGCCAATCGCGACATTGCCGCGGGCGGTTGGGTCCGCGAGGATATGCTCGATCTGCCCTCCGCACCGGCGCTCGATTCGTTGCCCCTCGCGACCGCGGTGCCAGCGCCGCTCCCGGCGCTCGAAGGCTACACGTTCGAAGGATTTCGGAATCCCGATGGATCGGCCGGAACCAAGAACATTCTCGGCATCACGACGACCGTGCAGTGCGTGGCGCCGACGGTCGACTATGCGGTGCGCCGGATCCGGGCGGAACTTCTGCCGCGATTCCCGAATGTCGATGACGTGGTCGCTGTGACGCACACCTATGGATGCGGCGTGGCGATCGACGCACCGGGCGCCACGGTTCCGATCGCGACGCTGCGGCATATCAGCCGCCACGCGAACTTCGGTGGGGCCCCGCTCGTGGTGAGCCTGGGATGCGAAAAGATGCAGCCCGCTCGGCTGTTTCCGTCCGGCCTGAAGATCTTCGACGAGCAGCCGCAAGTGGTCCGGCTGCAGGATCAGCGCGGCTTCGGCGACACGGTCGCCGCGATCCTGCGATACGCGGAGAAACGGCTGGAAGAACTGAACCGCCGGCGCCGCGTCACTGTTCCGGCCTCGGAATTGAACGTCGGACTCCAGTGCGGCGGCAGTGATGCCTTCTCGGGCGTGACGTGTAATCCGGCGGTGGGCTACGCGGCCGACTTGCTCGTGCGCGCGGGCTCGACCGTGATGTTCTCCGAAGTGACCGAAGTCCGAGATGCGGTGCACCTGTTGACCCCACGATGCGCGAACGAACAGGTGGCACGCGATCTCATCCGGGAAATGAAATGGTACGACGATTATCTGAGCCGCGGCTCGGCTGATCGCAGTGCGAATCCGACGCCTGGCAACAAGCGCGGTGGACTTTCGAACGTGGTCGAAAAGGCACTGGGATCGGTGGCAAAGGCGGGAACGTCGGCGCTGGCTGCGGTTGCGAGCCACGGCGAGCGTGTGACTGCCAAGGGGTTAGTCTTCGCGGCCACTCCCGCGAGCGACTTCATCTGCGGCACGCAGCAACTGGCCTCCATGAACCTGCACGTGTTCACCACCGGCGAAGGAAGTCCCTACGGTCTCGCGATGGTTCCAGTGGCGAAGGTTTCGTCGCGGACGGCGCTCGCTGAAAAGTGGCCGGACCTGATCGACGTCGATGCGGGCAAGATCGCGACTGGCCACGCAACCATTGAAGATGTCGGTTGGGAGCTTTTCCGGTTCCTGCTCGACGTCGCGAGTGGACGCAAGAAGACGTGGGCCGAACACTGGGGCTTGCACAACGCGCTGGCGCCGTTCAATCCAGGTCCGGTAACCTGATTGTAACGATCGAGCGCGATGCACGCACTCGACGCCCTCGGCAATCCTGTCCGCCGTGCAATCCTCGCCAGATTGCGAGAGTCGGCGCTCTCGCCCGCCGAGATCGCTGAACGATTCCCCGTCACGCGGCTCGCGATCTCGCGGCATCTACGGATCCTGATGGAGAGCGGCTGGGTCGATCCACTCCACGCCAGAGCATGTGTGGCGTGTCCTGGCCGCTGGCGGGAAATCCGTTGGTATGGCCGACAGCGCGCGCTCGAGGGAGCGCCGCTTCTCAAGACTCGGTCCCGGCTCGGACCATGCCGCCGGTATTCCCTGCAGCTCAACGGAAACGCCGCCATCAGGACTCGGCAGCGATGACTTCGGGTGAGCCTGCGTCGCTCGCAACCGGTTGAGGTACTCATTCACGGAGATCCTGTGAAGCCACGGTAGGGATGTGCCTTCGAACGACGGCATCGACCTCCACGCGGAGAGCAGAGAATCCTGTCCCGCGTCGTTCGCCTCTTCGGATCGCCGAGGATTCGCCCGGCCGTCGCGAGGAGGCGCGGCCGGAACGTTCGAGCCGCCCCCTCGAAGATGCCGGGATCGCCGGCGCCAAGGCCGGCCAAGAGCCTGTCGGACAACGAAGGTTCACGGCCGGCAAGACTGACATCACGTGGGTCGGATTCTATCCGGTACCGCGAGCCAAGGACTGAGCGTTGACATCAGCGCCGTTCGGTGAACTACCATCACAGGAATGGCGCTGACGGCGGACCAAGTATCGACGCTGCGGCGGAAGGTCGCTTGGCGCATCCTTCCGCTCGTCATTCTGCTGTACCTGGTTGCCTACCTCGACCGCGCCAATGTCGGATTCGCGAAGCTTCGCATGGCTCGCGACCTCGGCTTCTCCGAGGAAGTCTTCGGCCTTGGCATCGGCATCTTCTTCATCGGCTACCTCACGCTCGAAATTCCGGGCGCGCTGCTCGTCGAGCGCTGGTCGGCGCGCAAGTGGTTCTCGCGCATCCTGATCACGTGGGGATTCATCTCAGCGGCCACGGCGTTCGTCACCACGGCGTTTGAGTTCAATTTCGCGCGATTCATGCTCGGCGTTGCTGAAGCCGGATTCTTCCCTGGCATCATCGTCTACTTCACGCACTGGTTTCCATATTCCGTGCGCGCGCGAGCGATGTCGGGGCTGATCGTCGCGGTTCCGTTCAGCCTTGCGCTCGGCGCGCCCATCTCCGCGCTGCTGCTCGACGTGGACTGGAGAGGCCTCCATGGGTGGCAGTGGCTCTTTATCCTCGAAGGGCTGCCCGCGGTGGTGTTGGGCGTCGTGACGCTGTTCGTCATGACAGACCGTCCGCGTCAAGCGAAATGGCTCGCGCAGGAAGAGCGCGATCATCTCGAAGCCGAACTCGCCTCCGAAGCCCAAGCGAAGGATTCGGCGAAGAAAATTTCCATCTGGGACGCGCTGAAGATGCGTGATGTCTGGCTGCTCGCACTCGGAATCTTCGCCACCAACACCGGCGGCTACGCGCTCGGATTCTGGATGCCGACCACCGTGCGCAGCCTCTCGGGCGGATCCGACCAGGCTGCCCTCTTCTACAGTGGCCTCTATTATCTGTCTGGCATCGTGGGCGTGACGCTCTCCGGCTGGTCGTCTGATCGCACCGGCCATCACAAGTGGCACAGTGCGGGAGCGATGGTGCTCGCCGCGACGTTGCTTGCCATCTCCTCGATTCCGGGCCAGCCGTTTCCGCTGGTCATGATGTGGCTGTGCTTCACCGGACTCGCGGCCTACGCTTGGCCGCCACCCTTCTGGGCGCTTCCGACGATCAGCCTGACCGCATCCGCCGCGGCGGTGAGCATCGGCTTCATCAACATCTTCGCCAACATCGCCGGATACTTCGGCAATCACCTGATGGGCTGGATGCGGCACAACGGCGCGACGGACCGTGAGTGTCTGCTCTTCCTTGCCGGATGGTACTGTCTCGGAGGTATCATCGTGAGTCTCGTCCGAACTCGCCGCCAGCCAGCGGCTCTCGCCACCACTGTTTGAAACCTATGCCCTCATCCCTGTTTGATCTCACCGGAAAAGCCGCCGTCGTCTCGGGCGCGGCGCAAGGAATCGGCCAAGCCATGGCGATCGCACTCGCCGAACATGGAGCCGACCTGATGCTTGTTGACCGCAATGGCGATGGCGCCGCGAAGACAGCGGAGACCATCCGCGCTCTTGGCCGCCGCGCGGAAGTGGAGGTGCTTGATGTCTCCGATATCGCGGCCATCCGCGCCATGTTCCAGCGTGTCGATCGCGAGTTCGGCCGCATCGACTTCCTCGGCAACGTCGCCGGTGAGTCGCCGATCGGTCCGCCGGAATCGATCTCGCTAGAGGATGTCGAGAAGGGCTGGCGCAACCTCGTCTTCGGCCGCTTCTGTTCGTGCCAGGAAGCCGGACGCCGCATGCTCGCGGCCGGCGGCGGAAGCATCGTCAACATCGGATCGCTCGCCAGCATCACCGCGCTCGGCCGCGGACACGTCGCCTACAGCATGGCGATGGGAGCCGTCGTGCAAATGACACGCGAACTCTCCACCGAATGGTCGGGCCGTGGCGTGCGCGTTAATGCGATCCTGCCGGCGCAGGTCCTGAACCCCGGGCTCGAACGCCGCATCGCCGAATCACCTACGCTGAAGGACAAGTTCCTCTCCGGAATTCCAGCCGGACGCATGGGCGACCCTTCCGACGTGAAGGGACTGGCTGTCTTTCTCGCCTCCGACTCGTCGCGCTGGATCACCGGCGCGTTGATTCCGATGGACGGTGGCAATCTTGCGGTGAACGCGGGCGGATCCGTGGGTCCGGCGAGGCAGCGCGGATGACGAACGAAGCAAAGTTTCTCTATCGCTCGATGCAGATCATTCGCCAGAGCGAAGAACAACTCGCGCGATGCTTTGCCAAGAAGCTGATTCACGGCGCCTGCCACACCTACGTGGGTGAAGAGGCGATCGCGACCGGCGTGTGCCTGCATCTGCATCCCGAAGACGCGATCTTTTCGACGCACCGCGGTCATGGTCACGCGCTCGCGAAAGGTGTGCCGCCGCTCGAATTGTTCGGCGAACTATTCGGACGGTCCACCGGTTGTTCTCGTGGTCGCGGCGGATCGATGCACCTGTTTTCGCCCGAGATTGGCATGATGGGCACGAGCGGCATCGTGGCGCCGTGCATCCTGCAGGCGGCGGGCGCCGGGTATGCGTTCCAGTTGGCGAAATCGGCCAACATCGGCGTCGCGTTTTTCGGTGACGGCGCCGCGAACAACGGCGCGTTTCACGAAGGACTGAATCTTGCTGGCATCTGGAAGCTGCCCGCGCTGTTCATCTGCGAGAACAACCAGTTCGCCACCGAGGTTCCGTTTGCGTACGCGGCCGCGAATCCGGATGTGGCCTCGCGAGCCGCGTCGTATGGAATGCCCGGAGTTCAAGTGGATGGCAACGATGTCGAGGCTGTTGCCGAAGCCGCGCGGGTCGCCGTCGAGCGCGCCCGCTCCGGCGGTGGTCCCACACTGATCGAATGCCGGACCTATCGCACGCGTCCTCACGCCGAGGGCATGGGCGACTACACCTATCGCACTCGCGAGGATGTCGCGGCCTGGCGAGAACGCTGTCCCATCAAACGATATCGCACCGCGCTGCTCGCGAACGGCGCTGCAACCGAGGCCGAACTCGACGCGATCGACGCTGAAGTGGCCGCGGAGGTCGAACACGCGAGCCGCGCCGCCGAAGGCGCTGCGTGGCCAGCGCCCGAAGACGCAACAGCGCACGTCTATGCGATCGCCACCCGATCCACGTCCACCGAACCTGGACCCGAATCTGGTGCGGGCCGCGAAATCTCGTTCGCCGCCGCAACACTCGAAGTGCTCGATCGCGAGATGGAATCGAACCCGAACATCTTCGTCATGGGCGAGGGCATCGGCATCCGTGGCGGCAACTTCGGAACCACCGCGGGGTTGTTCGCTAAGTACGGCGCGCAACGGCTGCGCGATACGCCGATCTGCGAACGCGGATTCACGGGGCTTGCATGCGGCGCCGCGATGACGGGCGCTCGACCGATTGTCGACTTCATGTTCATCGACTTTCTGAACGACGCGTTCGGCGAGATCATCAACCAGATCGCGAAAATGCAGTACATGAGCAGCGGGCGTCTGAAGATGCCCGTGTTGATGCGCGGCTGCATCGGCATTGGACACTCCGCCGCCACGCATCATTCGGGAAGCTACTACTCGATCTACAGCCACATCCCGGGGCTCCGTGTGGTGGTGCCATCGACGCCTTATGACGCCAAGGGCCTGTTCACGCGGGCGTTGCGTTGCGACGATCCGGTGCTGTTCCTCGAGCCTCGTGAGTTGATGTCGGTGAAAGGGCTCGTTCCCGCGGAGTCCTATGAGATCGAATTCGGAAAGGCACGGGTGCTCCAGACCGGCAATCAGGTGACCGTGGTGGGAGTCGCGCTGATGGCGCAACGAGCACTCGCGGCTGCCAGGCAACTCGCAACCGAAGGGCTTTCGGTGGAGGTGATCGACCCGCGAACAGTATCGCCTCTCGACACCGCGATGATTCTCGGATCAGTGGCCAAAACTGGACGACTGCTGATCGTCGAAGAAACGTTCGGGCCTTGCAGCATTGCCTCCGAGATCGCGGCGCATGCCGCGGCCGATGGATTCGACTCGCTCGACGCGCCGATCGTTCGGATCAACGGCGCGTTTGCGCCGACGCCCTACAGCCCCACCCTCGAAGCGGCGGTAATTCCGAACGTTGACTCGATCGCGGAGGCGATCCGCCGGCTGGCGCGGGAGTAACGCGAGATGCCGATCGAAATCACGGTTCCGCGTCTCGGGTGGTCGTCGGAAGAAGGCGTATTCGCTGGCTGGCTGAAGAAAGACGGCGACCCGGTAGTGAGCGGCGAGCCGCTGTTCGCGCTCGAGAGCGACAAGGTGACGATGGAGGTCGAGTCGCTCGACAAGGGCACGCTACGGATCTTGCCCGGCGGACCGGAATCCGGCACTGTCGTGCAAGTGGGCCAAGTGCTCGGATACGTGCTCGCCGCCGGCGAACAGATAGCAACGAGTCCGGAGCCCCCGCGTCGAATGCCCGCGAGTCCCAGGGCGCGAGCTCGCGCGAAGGCCATGGAGATCGACCTTTCGAAGGTGGAACCGGCGGCCGGGGCGAAGCGGATCGTCGAGGCCGATGTTCTGCGCGTGGCGAGTGCCGTGGCGCCGAAGCCGGTTGTGGCGGTGCCTGCGCCACGGGCGCGGCAGATCATTGCCGATCGGCTCGAAGAGAGTTTCCGTGCCCCGCACTTCTACGTGCATGCCGAGGCGGACGCGTCATTCTTCGTGCGCACCCGCGAAGATCTCGTGCCCGAGTTCGAGCGCTTGCACGGCGTTCGGCTCACCTACAATGATCTGCTCATCAAGGCGATCGCTCTCGCGCTGCGCGATAACCCCGCGGTGAACGCTCAGTGGCGCGGGGAGTCGATCGCCGCGCTCGGCTCCATCGATATCGGGCTCGCGGTACAAACTCAGCAGACGCTGCTCACTCCGGTGATTCGCGATGCCAGCCGCTTGCCGCTCGCCGCGATCGCCGCCGCGCGGCAATCGCTGGTGGAACGCTGCACCAAGGGCAGCATCGCACCCGCCGATCTCAAAGGCGGAAGCGTGACGCTTTCCAACCTCGGCCCGTTCGGTGTCGACCGCTTCCAGGCGATTCTGAATCCACCGCAAAGTGCGATCGTGGCGGTGGGCCGGATCGCCAAGCGGCCATTCGTGGATGGCGACGCGCTCGTCGTCCGGCCCACGGTCGCGATTTCGGTCTCGGTAGATCATCGAGTGGTCGATGGTGTCGCCGCCGCGAAATTCCTGAACGCGATCGTCCGCGGGATCGAGTCGCCCGCGAGGTTGCTGTTGTAGAGCTGACCTACCTCTTCCGCTCCGCCAACCGCTTCTTGACGTACTCGTCGTATTCCTTCTTCATCTCCGGCGACAGCGGACCACCATACAACTCGCTCGACCTATACTTCCCCGTGAGGAACTTCTCCTTCGTCCACTCGTCGTGAATGTGCGTCATCACCGCCTGGTCGACGATCTGCTTGACGAACTGCGGCGGAATGAAGATGATTCCGGTGCGATCGCCGAGCACGACATCCCCCGGCATCACCACCGCCTCGCCGATGCGGACCGGGATGTTGATGCCCGCGACATCGACACCCGCCACAGCGGCAGGATGACCGTCGCGATAGTAGACCTGCGTCGGCATCTCGAACAGTCCTTCGATATCGCGCACGGTTCCATCGACAACCGCGCCGGTCTTGGTGGCACCGTAGATCGCAGCATGCAGGTTGTCGCCGCCGAAGTTGTGTCCGGGCGCGGTGCTCATCAGGTCGACGACGGGGACATCGTTCAACTGCAGAAGATCGATCACCTTCTGATTCGTGCTCGAGGGCGCTCCGGCCTTCTTCGCGTCGGCTTCGATCACCTCGTGCAAATCGGGCCGCAACGGCAGATACTGCGCGGTGACGGCGCGTCCCACGAGCTTCTTGCCCGGATGCAGGATCTTGAATCCGCTGCCCGCGTATTGGAAGTGGTAACCCTTCGAACGCAGCAATCCCCACGCTTCCTCGACGCTCAGCTTCTTCACTTCCTCGAGCAGTTCATCCGGCACCTTCGGCCGTCCGTCCGGGAAGCGGTCGAACGGATTCTGCGCGGTGTAGTGGATCATCTGTTCGCGGGTCCAGCGGAAGACTTGTCCGCTGCAGAGTCCGGCGCCGAGTAGCGCGAGCGTCAACGTGGCTCTCATGAAAGCACCTCGAGGAGTTTGGTTACGTCTTCCTGATTGTTGAAGACCGAGACCGAGATGCGCAAGTGGTTGCCGAAGCGGCCGACGGTGAGAGCCGAGTTCGAACCGGTGATCGAGATCTTCGCCTTGCGCGCGTCGGCCGCCGCGCGAATCTTGCGGCGCACGAGATCCGAGTCTCTCGCAAGAAACGTCACGATCGGCGTTTCCGTGCCCTTTGGCGTGATCGATGCGAATCCGAGCGCGGGCATTTCCTTCTGGAATCGATCCGTGAGCGAGCGTGCATGCGTGCGGATGTTCGGGATGCCGATCCGGTCGATGTACTTCAGCGATTCGAGTTGCGCCGCGTAGGTGATCACCGACGGCGTGCCCGGCTCGAACGCGCCGATCCCCTGATTGGAGTGATTGATCAACTCAGGCTGTCCCGCTTTCGGCGCGGGGACCCAAGGCTCGTAGTTGAACTCCGGGTGGCCGGTGAATTGGGTTGGCTTCACGCGCGATCCGATCAGGTCTTCGCGGATGTAGAGGAACCCGAAGCCATGCTCGCCCTGCAGCCACTTGTACATGGCGCAGGAAGCCATGTCGATCCCCATCGCCTTGACGTC